>NZ_CP080413.1:0-688941 GCF_019457475.1 Shewanella acanthi | reverse complement strand
TGTGGCGTTAGGGTATCGGGTTCAATACTCCACCATACACTCACAAGGTATCCCACTAAAACAACGAATGAACCAACTCCAGCGATCTTCTTCCATGTTATTTGCATTCAGAGACTCCTTAGTGACTATGTTGATGCGCTTGCGTCTTGGCCTGTTCGGCCTGCTTTAGCACTGGCAATGAAATCGTGAGGTGTTCGCCATCGTCGAACTGCAATTGCAGCTCAACTTTTTGATTTAACGTCAGAGGAGCTGTGAGCCCTAGAAGCATCACATGTTCCCCAGTTGGCGAAAGGGTTAGCTTACCATGGGCAGGAATGCCTAAAGCATCGACATGGCGCATTTTGACCATACCCTGCTCTTCGATAATAGTGTGTAACATCGCAGACTTAGCTACAGAAGTTGATACGCCTGTAAGATTTACGGCCTTATCAGAATGATTTTCGAGGGTGAAATAAGCGGCAGTATTGGGTACGGTTTCGGGCATAGCGCGGACATGACCTTCTGTCATAATCACATTGGCGAAAACAGAAAAAGATGCACAGGATAACGCGAGACAATTAAACAACTGTTTGAATATCGGTTTCAATGTCTTAAACTCCATGTCTACCCCAAAGTCCTCGGAAAGGAAAACAATCCATGAGTCATATACAGGTTCGCGATGAACAGGGCGTCCGTATTTTAAGCTTTAATCGCCCAGATAAGCGCAATGCGCTTGATCTTGATATGTATAAACTACTGACAGAATACCTGATCGAAGGTGAAGCAGACAACGAGATTCGCGCCTTTATGCTCCATGGCGAAGAGAATTGTTTCACTTCTGGTAATGATGTTGCCGATTTTTTAAAAAATAGTGATCTTGGACCGAATCATCCCGCAGTACGTTTTTTATTCTGCCTATTAGAACTTAAAAAACCACTCGTTGCAGCTGTATCAGGCTCTGCGGTTGGTATAGGTACGACCCTGCTGCTGCACTGCGACTTAGTCTATGCCGATAATACGGCGAAGTTCCAACTGCCATTTGTGAATCTAGCACTAGTGCCTGAAGCGGGTGCAAGCCTGTTGTTGCCAGAACTTGTGGGCTACCAAAAAGCCGCTGAATTATTGCTGCTAGGCGAGAGCTTTGATGCCAATACCGCCCACAGACTAAACATCATTAACGATGTCATCGCGCAAGAAGAATTATTAGCTTACGCTCTTAATCAAGCTAAAAAACTGGCAAATCAGCCACCGCAAGCGCTGCAAATTACCCGTCAGTTAATGCGCCCGCATAAGAGCCGTGTGCAACATCAAATGCACCAAGAGTTAGAGCAGTTTGGCGCAAGACTACAAAGCGATGAAGCTAAGGCCAGATTCCAAGCGTTTTTAAAGCGTTAATTCACGCTTGATACTTTTAGCAGGAGGGTGTCATGCCCTCTTGTTATTTACTTACTGATTAAACGCGTCTTTTCCATTGGTCGACAAGCAGCGCCAACACAAAGTAAACCACTAAACTCACGCCTGGGGTAAAGAAAATCGCCCCCGCCCATACAACCCGGGTCCAAAAACAGGACCAACCGAATTGTCTCGCCATACCTGCGGCGACACCACACACCAGACGCTCAGAATCCTCCATCCGTGCTTTAGCTCGATTCATTTGTGACTCCTATTGCTAAGCTGTTATTGATCATTCACGCTGTGCCACTGGAACCAGCAAACCAGTCCCGAGATGATTGCTAGACTAATTACCGGTAGCAGTAGCAGCGTGATTAAAGGGGCTACGAACCACATAGGCAGCTCCTTACTTTTTAGCAGTGTATTCGTCGGTATTAACCGATTCATCCTGAGTATCTGCACTTAAACTCAATTGGCTATTGAAGTCATAGATACTTTCCGCCAGTTGGGTTTGCAGTGATAACACTAACTCACGTTTCGCCGTGACTAATAATTCCTGCGCTTGAGTAGAAAGAGTCTGCTCAATTGCGCCCACGAGATCCCCAGTTGGCGCCACCTCTGCCTTGGCAGAAACACTGACTAACACAGCGCTTAGCACTAGGCCCATTTGCACTGACTTTTTAAGATTTGAAGTAAACATGATGTCATCCCTATCGTTGATTAACTTACATAGGGACTATTACAAGGGACGTGCCAAGTTATAAAAATTAAACTAACAGTCTATTTTATAACAAGTTTACTTTTAAGGAAGGAAACAGGATAAAAAGCAAAAATAAAAAGTGGTGAAAAAAACTACTAAATTTAGCCATTCTCACCACTTATTAACGAGTATAAAAATTAACCAGCGATATCTAACTGAACAGTCTGAAAAGCTTGCTTCACGATATCGATACCCGCCCCAGGTTTATGGGCATTTTCGCTTAAATAACGGCGCCATGAACGGGCACCGGGTAAACCTTGGAACAAGCCAATCATATGGCGCGTGATGTGATTTAAACGACCTCCCGACTGTAAATGCGCCTCGATATAGGGCAGCATCGCCTCGATCACTGCTTCACGACTGATAACTGCACGTTCACTGCCACAGAGTTGCTGGTCAACCTCGGCAAGGATATAAGGGTTTTGGTACGCCTCACGCCCCACCATCACGCCATCGAGTTGGGCTAAATGCGTTTTTGCCTGCTCGAGTGACGTTACTCCGCCGTTAATGCTGATATTAAGCTCAGGGTAATCACGTTTAAGTTGATACACGCGCTCATAATCGAGTGGCGGTATCTCACGATTTTCCTTCGGGCTTAAGCCCTGCAACCACGCTTTACGGGCATGGATAATAAAGTCGCTGCAACCTTTGGCTTTAACCGTATCAATAAAGTCAGTTAAAAACGCGTAGCTGTCCTGCTCGTCAATTCCGATGCGCGTTTTTACCGTCACGGGGATATCAACCACTTGCTTCATGGCATCGACACATTCCGCCACCAACTGAGGCTCTGCCATTAAGCAAGCGCCAAAGCGGCCATTCTGCACCCTATCCGACGGGCAACCTACGTTGAGGTTAACTTCATCATAACCGCGCTCTGCGGCAAGCTGGGCGCAGCGGGCAAGGTCGCTTGGATTCGAACCACCCAATTGCAAGGCAAGTGGGTGCTCCTCTTGATTGTAGGCAAGGTAATCGCCACGGCCGTGGAGAATCGCCCCCGTGGTTACCATTTCGGTGTACAGCAGCGCATTGGCTGACATTAAACGGGCAAAATAACGGTAATGGCGGTCGGTCCAATCAAGCATAGGTGCAATGGAAAAGGTGCGATCTATTGATTTACTTTGAAACTCTTTATTTTCAACGGCTTTAGCTAATGTCATTTTATTTCACTGAATATATATTCTTGCTAATTTTTGCACATTTTTGACTATTTTCCACTGGTCGGGGAACCAATAGTGATCCACAATACATTGGATTTTAGGTTTCGGGGAACCAAGAAATGGCATCGTTTAGCATTCAAAAACGCGAGAAAGCCGATGGAACTGTTCGCCATCGTTGCTTAGTTCGAGTCAAAGAAAAAGGCAAAGTATTATACACGGATCAACGCACCTTTACCAAAAGCACTGCGGCTGAGGCGTGGGGTAAAAAGCGGGTACAGGAAATTGAGTCCAACGGCTATGAGACTAAGGCGCAGAATGAAGTCACCTTAGGAAGTATCATCAACAAAGCCTTAGCTGACGAACATATTATTGGCAGCATTGGCCGCACTAAACTCTTTTTGCTAAAGCTGTTGGGTGACTGTGACATTGCCAAGGTGAATTTGGACGAGCTCAAGCCGCTGCATATTATTGAACACTGCAAACAAAGACGCAGTGCTGGCACGGGGGCTTCAACCCTTGCGATAGATGTGAGCGTGATCCGTTGGTTATTACGAATTGCCAAGTCTAACTTTGGCCATGAGGTATCACAGGTCGCGGTTATTGATGCCTATGATGCGCTCTATACCCAAGGGTTAATTGCCAAATCAACCAGGCGTTCACGCAGGCCTACGGCCATTGAAATTGAAAAGCTGAAGAAGGGACTTAAGGCGCGTTCTGAGCAACGGGCAGCGCATATCCCCTATATCGATATTCTCGATTTTTCGATATTGAGCTGCATGCGAATTGGTGAAGTGTGCGCAATTAAGTGGGCTGATGTGGATGAGGAACAGCGGGCGGTTATTGTGCGCGACCGTAAGGACCCGCGTAAAAAATCGGGTAACCATATGTTGGTACCGCTATTGGGTGGCGCTTGGGAAATTCTGCAACAACAGCCGCGCCATGAGGACAGGATATTTCCTTTCAATGAACGCAGTGTAACCGCAGGCTTTCAGCGAGTACGCAATGAGCTAGGGATTGAGGACTTACGCTATCACGACCTACGCCGCGAAGGGGCAAGCCGATTATTCGAGAAAGGTTATACCATTGATGAGGTAGCTCAGGTTACTGGACACAGAAACATAAACACGCTGTGGCAGGTGTACACCGAGCTATTCCCTAAACGATTGCATGATAAGGACATCTAGATGACCTCAATGAAGAGCAAAACTGGAGAATGGGTTTTTATATTCCCTGTCTCAAACTTAGAGCTAACTGAAAAAGTTAATAATGAATTTACCATAGGCACTGTAACATTCATAAAATTAGACAAATTTTTCAGGGTTAAAAAGCGTTTTGGAGTCTTACAGAGCAGTGCAGAAATAAAGAGGCAGAGCAGTTTTGAGCGGATAATAACGGCTAAAACAATTGCTCTAGTGAAAAAGAACGGTCACCTCGAAAACGCTAGAGAAAATGCAGAGAAGGAAGTTAAAGAAAAGCTTTTCATATTAGCTTTATCGCAACTTTTTAACACTGGCAGAGACCACATACAGAAACCATCAATAAGCAAAAACAATATCTATCATATACAGAGCTTTCATTTAAATTTACATAAAAGTGAAAGTGGTTCCCAATCAAAAATGAGGGGGCCTTTTTTTCCTTTGAGATTAGATGAAGAATGGATAAGGGTTGTTAACAGTGGCTTCTTTTCTAACGCTATAAAAATCATTAATAATGATAATAAAAAATATACGAATTGGGATTCAATTTTATATCGTTCATTAGTTCTTGCTGGAAAAAGTCTTTATGAGGAAGATATTTCACAATCTTTTTTATTAACGATGATTGCCATAGAATCTATTATTACCTCTGGTAACTCTAATCATCAAGAGAGATTTTTGGGGATATTTAGAGCTCTTATGGGGCATTACGAACCTTGGCAATCTTATGGCTTTGAAGGGTTAATAAAATCCATCTATACCAAAAGAAACAATTACGTACACGATGGAAAGCAAGACGAAATAACCATTGACGATTTGCGGTTCGCTGAGTTACTTCTTTACAATTTATACCTCAACATATTCAAAAATATTTCTCACTTCGATTCAAAAGAAAAATTGAAAGATTTACTTGAAAGAAATGAAGCTGTAAACAAATTAAAATTAAATAAAGATATAACAAAATATTTGCCTAAAGGGTTAGTTTTTACGTATAAACAAAAAGACATTCTTATGAAATAGGTTTGGAATATCACATTATTTGCTCTAAACCTCTATTTCCACAAACGGTAAATCGGGGGCGGTACCTAACACCCTACCATCTTGCACATAGATATGATCATCCACGGCGGCGGTGCCGATGATGCGCATGGTTTGGCCGCTGGCGGTGGTGGCGGTTACTGTGCCATCGGCGTTCACGGCATTGACTGTCATGATCATGCGCGGCAGGGTCAGCGCCGTTTGTAATTGTTTTAACATAGGCCTCCAATCTGGCAAAAAATGCAGTAAAAGAATAAGCCCCACGTTTATGGCGAGGGGCTTAATTCATTCTCTGTATACCTATCCGCTTACTCTAACGGCACTAGCACTGTAATGCTCTGCTCGATATCGATATCACCGCGATCGCTCACCGTGGCGCGCAGGCTCCAGCTATCGCAAAGGCCTTTGCTCAGTTCGCCGTCTTTGGTTAACCCAACAAACATGCCAGGGCTCACCGGTGGCAGGTCATTACGCAGTGGCAGGGTCAGGCTAACGGTATTTTTATCACCCGTCTCTGCGAGTGCATCGGTGCCGGCCAAGCGCGCGGCTTGGTTATCAACAATCAACTGGGCGCTGATATCCTGCGCGGCATTGGTGCCAGCACTGCCAGCGCGCTTCACCTTGGCTTGGATCCCCTGCTGCTCGCCGCGCAGCCATACCACATCACATAACGGGCTTTGATTAACAGCGGCTTGATAGCTGAAGATCACCCCATCGTGCAGGGCGATATCCGGCGTGGCGGCAGCCATTGCCCACGGTGACGTTGGCCAGCGCGGAACGACGGTTAAGGTTTGGGCGCTGTCATCGGATAGCAGCATGCAACCGACTTGAGTCACCGCCTCGTTAATCGCCTCGATGGGGGTTTTATTGCCCACACTAAAGGCGCCGGCAGGCACCACAAAATCCGGTACAGCCTCATCGAGTTCAATGCTCCAATCGGTGTACTGCAATATGTCGCCCAGTATCCCGCCAAAGCTACGGGCGATGGTATTGGTGTAACTGATTGGGCGCTGGGCTGGCGCTGCCAGCTCGGCCACGCGGCTGCGGCCATTACTGCTATAGCTTGGCGTGCCAAACACTTTGCTCGAACTTGGCTGCTCGGCCTTAGCATAAAAGTCATAACCGTTGATGCTGATCAGCAATAGCGCATTGTGTGCGCGCTCGGCATCGATGCGGCTCGAAAACTCGATGCTTACCGACCTTGCCCACTGGTCTCGGCTTTGGCTTAGGGTCACGCTGCTGATCACAATTGGCAGACTATCGGACACACGGATGCATGTAATCGTTGGCTGCATTAGGTAATACCTGCGGATCTGAGGTTGGATAGGGATTTTAAAATCAAGATTGGGTAACACTGGGTTAGCGTTGAGCCTGCCGCCGCCATAGTCCCAATGGCAGACTGTTGGCACCGTATCAAAGCGCAGGCTTAAGGGCGATTGTTTGTTGGTGTAAGGGGCGCTAAAGCGCAGCTTAACCTTGCCCTTGGGCGCAAAGTCTAGCCATTTGTTAGAACAGATATACCGTGGGCGCGTTGGTCCCCACTGCAGATAATGTGCGGCCTTTACGCTGGCTTGGCTATTCCATGCCATGGCCGTTGCGCTTTGGCACTTACGTTGTACATCGGCGCCCGTTAACCATGGCGAACTGTGGCGCAGTTGTACTACAGGGTAACAGCTCCAAACCACGCGAGTTAGCTGCTGTTTGCGCTCGCCATCTTGCCAACTTAAGCTTGGGCGAGTTTGCAGCGTCACTGGCGAGGTCCAGCGCAGTGGCAAACGGCGGGTATGCTTAACGCGCATTTGCCAAGGATAGGTAAAGCGGCGTGCCACGGGGCTTGAAGCCCAGCTAAGCTGCTCACGGCGCTCGATATCCTCACCCTGCCATTGGCTATCAATACGCTGGTCAATTGCGCTTGCCTGCATGGTTAAGGTGATATGCTGCTCGATGGCCTTTAAGGTTGCCCAACTTAGGCCAGCATTGATCCGCAGCTCCTGTGCAACTGGCTCGCCCGTGCCACCACCATCATCACCCCCAAACCGCAAAACAATAGGCGAAGTCTGAGGTGTCCACGCTTTAGTAAAACGCAAGGTAATCATTGGCTCATATCCAAGCCTTGCACATCTTCAATGGTGGCACTCACACCATCGGCCATTTTACAATCAAACGCCAAATCATCATCAACAATACCAACTAACAATTTGTCTGTGCTGGCATATTTTTGAGGAACAATAAGATAAGCAAACCCCGAAGGTGGGCGAATAACGTGGTTGATGACTTCAAGCGTCAACCTGTCTAATACAATCAATCTTTCAGCGTCAGCGTCCATATCAATTTTCAATGTGGCCTGGTTGATATTAGGAACTGTGGTTACTATTGGTTGAACAGTGATGCTAGACATACCATTCCTCCGTATTTATCCAACAGCATAATCCGTATGTGCCACGCACACCGACATGATTTTTCCCGTTGAATGTTAGCTCTTTTGGCCAAACCTCGCTACCGTATCCAGCGAACGATGACGCCATTGCACCAGGTACAAAGCCCTTGAGGCGAGGCAAAGTTAAACTGTCAAAATTGGAGCTAATCGTTAACACCACTGGTGCCACAACATGTTTAACCCCTAATGTTTCAGCATTTGAATTGCCGGTATTTGGATACAAATAAGTGAAGGTTTCGGATGAGTAATAAGCGCTAGTGTTACTACCATCCGTTGCGTACGATTGGCCGTATATTGTCTCACGTGAGCCGAAACTGTAACCGGAATTCACACCTGTGCTGTCGCTGGCAGTGGGGTAGCCTGTAATTAACATGAAACGGCCAGCGTCATTATCATACAGGGCTTCTATATCACCAATAAAGAAGCTTGTTTGAAGGTTACTGTTCACATAATAAGACAGGCTTGTTGTGTAATGTTGAATGAACCAAAAACCACGTGCCGTCCCGATAATTTCCCACCCTTTAGCCGCTGTACCTAATGCAAATGTCCTGTAATACTGTGACCTTACAAATGTATTGATATCAGTCATGCTCGCCGCAGCAGTTATACGCATGTTACCTGAGTTGGCACCACTGGCTGATTGAAATTTAACAAATCCACCACTACCACCAGTTGTCGAGTTACGAAAAGCGACCTGATAAGTGCCTGTATCCTCAAATTCCAGCGTCCAACCTAGTGGGGCTTTGGTGCCATAACCTTCAACCAGCACTTTTTTGAGGATATTAATCCATTCGCTTGGGGTGCAGCTAACCAACTGCGGTGCACCTGCGTCTGTATGGCGATAAACAGTAACGGGTAATCCCATAAAAAACTCCTTTAGTGAATAAGGTGCTAAGTTCTAGTTGCTAGGTTCTAAGTGCTAGGCGCTAGGCGCTAGACCCTAGCGCCTTGCTTTTTGCTTTACGACTCATTGCCACGGAAGGCAATGGTGGTGCGGTCGGTGGTGATTTGGCTGTGGCCTGAGGCAACAGTGCGAATAAGCATCGCAGGCTTGCTGCTGGCGTAAGTTCTAAAGCGCACGGCCTCCCCCGTCTGCCAACCTTCGTTAAAGGCTTGTTGGCGAATAACAAAGTAAGGCAGCAGGGTTAGCGGGTTGATTGGGGCAAAGTCGTTAAGAATATCGCCCGTGGCGATTTGGCCAATACCTTTACCCACACAGCGGAACGCCGTACTTGATGTAAAAATCAGCACCCAATCTTCGTTAATCGCGGTTTCGTTACTGACCTCAATTGGGTAGTCCACCACGTTCATTGAGCCCACTGCGTTGGTGCCGTCTACGTCCCAGTTGTTAGACCATGCCGTCATATCCCGCACTGGGCCTGTGCGTGCCTGCAAATCGCCCAAATTTTGGATGGAGGCGACAATCGAGCCCACAGGGTAGGTGCGCGAAAGCTCAGCCGATAACTGCAATGCGCCCTCTTTTACCTCTGTGACTAGCGCTTCTTCACCAATAGTGTCGGTGAGTACGAACGGCGCCACAAAGCCGGTAAAATCACTGTTTAGCGTGACCACGCCCGTGGCGCTATTGTGGCTAAAGTGGGTGTTATCAATGGTCCACAGGCTTGCGCCTAGGCTGTCGGTAATATCCACAAATCGTGCATCTGTTCGCACGTTAAAGATTTGCGCAGGAGCAGGGTTTGCCACCACTTGCACGTTAGTATGCTCGATAGAGATGGGCGTCCAATCATTAAAGTGATTCACCACCCCGCCCGAGGGTAGGCGCAGCGGATTTAGGCCGTACAGCTCTGGCGGCGGGTTAAGGGTGACGGTTTCGCTTATGTCATAACTTAAGGTGGTTAGGTCCACGTTGGCCGAAAACGATAGCGTGACCATGCCGTTTTCAATGGTGCCGGTAATGCCCGTGCCGGTGATATTGCCAGCGCTATCGCTGCTGCCACTGAGCAAAGTGTCTGAGGTAGTGGATACCACCACATAAAAGCTGTCTAAAATCGGCTCGGGTTGACTTAAGGCAAAGCTCACTGAGTTATCCGAGATTGCCGAATCTTCTACTAAGGCATCGTAGGCCACGGTAAATGCGCCGCGGCTATCGGTGTTTTTCGTTACCACGCCTGTGAGGTAATTAATGGTCGCTACTACGCGGCCATTGGATTCGCGCAGCTCGCCGCCCGTGTACTCGGTGAGCGTGATAGTGCCATAGTTGCTATCGCTAAAGGTGGCAGAGGCTTTGACGGTACCAATAGTGAGTTTTTTAGCGGCGGGGAAAGCACTCGCGCTGCTATAGCTGCTATAACGCAGGGATGAAAAATACTTAATCCCAATCGTTTGATTGGATGACATCGCTGTGGTGTAAGTGACTGTGACCGTGGTACCCGTAATGCTAATGGTGGCCGCCCAACTGTAAAGGCCAATCACCTCAACATGCTTGATGCCATAGGTGGCAAAGTAGGGATCATCCATCAACTCGGGCACGTTATAAATGTAGGTAGTGCCACCATTACCACTGCGGGTAATGGTGTTATGCACTAAGCTGCTGGCCACATCGGCGCTATCGTCCACGGTAATCTTATTGCCCGCACTTACCGCGACTTGGCGAATTTTAGGCAGCAGCTCAGTGCGAGTGCTGCCAACCGATAGCAAAGTGCTGTTGTTCTCGGCGGTAAGCAGGCTTACGCCATGGTATTTAATGTCGGCGTTTTCACTGGTGTAGCGCAGCTTAGTACAGCCCGTTTCGCCATTGATAATCACCGAGGCATCGGGGGTGTCGTAGGGGATCGGTGGGCTAAAATACACCTGCCCCTCTTGGCCACCTGTTACCGATTCTTTGATTTCGCAAAAATGCTCAAAGCGTGGGTAAAGCGCATTCTCGTTGCCTGCATATTCCACGCTAATACAGATAATTTGCCCTTGGCCTAAACGCACGTTAGCCCAGATATCTTTATCGTTATAGCGATACATGGTTTGCAGGTAAGCGCGGGGGAAGGAGTCTTGCCCTGCTAGTAATCCAATTAATCCACGGCGAATAAGTTGGCCTGCGCGTACCGAGGATTCGAGCATATCGATCATATCGGTCATGCGACTGGCGTCATTCAATAATGAGGATTCGGCAATTAAGATGCTGACCAGTGGATCGGTTGGCGGCGCACTCACAAAAATGTGACCATCAAGTAGGGTTTCTGTGCCTGGGGTGTCCACCCAGGGGAAGCACTTCACCACATCGACCGCACTGGTGGCGTGGTCGATATCGGATATCGCTTTAAATAGCTGGTTAAGCTCACCTGCAATCACGGTATTTTTGGTGCGCTGGCCACCTGCGTCTGAGTTACTGCCCAGCACCTCAGGCTTTTGGATTTTGAGATTGTTACGGTTGATAGTCATAGGGGATCTCGAATATCAAAATGGCTATAGGATGTGTTCTAAAGGATCAGTAACTTGAGGGTGACGTTGGTGAGAGTGGCGAAGCCGCCAACCTCGTCGAAAATGTCATCGCCGCTAATGGGTGCGCCTTGGGTGCTGTCCCACATCACTGTGTAATTGGTGCCTTCAAAGCTGAGGTTGAACTCGGTGAGCGTGGTGTTGGCGTGGGTCTGCAGGGTGGTAAATTCGGCTCGACTCATGCCGCCCTCTTTGGTGCCAAGCTCCATCACAAAGCCGGAGGGGATTGGGGCCATATTGATATGGGGCGCGCCATTGAGCGCCCGCTTGATATTGCTCGCCACCCGCTGCTGCGCATTGCGGTTAAGCCATAGCAAATCGGCGCTGATAGGGATGCTATCAACTATGGTCGGGGCAACGGTTGTCATTTATCACCTGGATTTTGTTTGCGGTGGAATAGAAAAAACAAAGGCGGCCACCTCCAGAAGAAGTAGCCGCCTATAGGGCGCAGGCCTTAGCTGTTCAAGTGATTAGCCGCCCACGGATTGCAGCCGCTTGATTTCGGCAACCAGCTCAGTCACTAAGCTGCGCTTCATCGACGCATCAAAGCTGTTGCCGCCCACCTGTAGCTTTAACACCACAGTGTCAGCACTGCTCGACGCCGAAGCGCTGGCAGTCGGTGCTGGGGTGGTCGTGGTAGTCGGTTGGCTGGTTTGCGTGGTCGAACTTGCTGCTGCCGAGGCGGCTTTGGTGGAGGCCTCACTCTTAGCCTTAGCGGCTTCGTCGGCGGCCTGCTGGGCTTGTGTTGCTTTACGCTCCAGCGCTTGAGCTTGTTTTAGGTCGCTTAAACTCTTTTGCAGTTTTTTGATTAGCTGGCTGTCACCGTAAGACTTAGCTGTTTCAATTAAGCTTTCGACTTCTTTCAGCTCACTAGCAAATTTACGCTCCGTAATAGCAGTCTCATTACCCAAAGCAGCATCGAGGCGGTCTTGAATATCCAGCGTTGTTTGATTGATCTCATCAGCCAACGACTGAAACTTAGCCCGCGCTTCCTCAATTGCTTTATTCAGTGGGACTAACTGGTTATCAGAGAGGCGCACAACTGAGTTATTCGCTAAATCAGCAATACGGCCAAGCTCTTGCAAGCTGAGTGACCCCGTCTCAACTTGGTTAACCCAATTACGCATACGAATGGCATTATTGAGCTCACGGCGTTCACGCTTCTGGTCTGCACCCTCAATTTGATTATCGAGCTGAGCTAACCTATCGGTCATTTCCTCGATAGTTGCATTTGAGTAATCGTACTCAGTATTCAGGGCAACCATCACAGAACGAGTCGCGATAGCACTACCACGAAAATCATCAATCGAACTGATTTGCTCGGCTAATGCTTTCGCATTTTCAATACCCGCAGCAGTGTTTTCTTCAGTTGCCTTGGTATTTTCTTCAGTTGCTTTGGTGTTCTCAGTCGTCTTATCGGTATTTGTCCCTAAGACTTTGTTGATTTCATCCAAGCTGCCTTTGAGCAACTGCGACTGGCTTTCATACTCCTGCTTAGTGATTAACCCCGCTCTAAAACTGCGATCAAGCGCATCAAGCTGCACTTGATATTGAGCCTGCATAATCAACAACTCGCTGTAATTAGCATTTTCAATTTTCGCCAATTCAGCGGCTTGCAATTTTAGATCAGCAAGATTGGCCTCTTCCTTGGCAAGCTTCGCTTTAGTAATCGCCAGGTCTGCACTGGTCTGATTTTCATCCTCCAGCGCTTTTTGTAGCTCCCTAATTGCCTTTTCAGTGGTGAGGATTTTTTCCTGCAATCCTAATTGAGCATCAGACAGGACTTCAGTCGTACCGGCTGAAGCATTGGCGCTCGCCACTGATGCATCATAAGCCCGTGCTAAATCCTGCTGCGCATAAGTAAGCTCTTGCTCGGTTATCAAGCCTTGCTCATATTGCGCTTGCAGCTCTTTACGCTTAGCAAGAAACTCGGTGGTTAACTCAGTTTGCGATTTTTGAGCTTTATTATTGTTGCCAATTTCTGCACTGTTAGCCTTAACCGACTCATTCAACAGCGTGAGCATGTTGTTATAGGTTTCGGTGCTAATCAGCCCTTTATCATAGTTATCATGCAACTCAGCCGCTTTTTTCTTGGCCTCATCGAGTGACAACGCCTGCGCTTTTAATGCGGTGGCATTTTCAGCCAAGGTGAGCGTCTGCTTGGTCGTGACATCCAAGCCCTTAGCATCTGCTTCTGATTTTTCCTTACTGGCTTTGGCGGCATTTTCTTTTAATGCCGCTTCAATTTCTATCTCACTGTTTGCCCTGTTTATTGCTAGGGTTAACTTACGATAGAGATCTTCCTGTTCGGCATTATATTTATTGGCTTCGAGGATGCTGCGGATTTGCTTTTGCTGATCTTCGCTGAGCTTGCTAATCGCAAACCCATACTTATCCATCGTGTCATTAAACGTCTTATAGGCAATGGAGGACTCGCCCGCTAAGCGTTTATTTATTTCATTAATATCATCAACATCTTTACGAATCGACTCTTTGGTTTTTGACATTTGCACGCCAATATCGGCGATTTTTTTCTGTAAATTTGAGGTGTCAATGCCTGCTAACGATTCAATATTTTCTGACAGCGATAACGCAGCGTAAGCAGTCCCTTGTATACCCAAAGTCAATGTATTAAACACAGAGGATAAATAGTTCGCGCTAAGCGCCATTTCATCCATTTTATGCAGCACAACATCAAACGCGCCGTCCGTGAATAAACTGGTAAAATTACCAGCCGCTTCTAATACATCCTTAAATCCACCGATTAATTCAGGTAGATATTCAGCAAGCTTAACAGCGTAATCACGCACATCATCAATCGCCTCACCCGTACCACGGATGGAGCTATTCACCGAGTTTGAAAACACCTCACCAATACTTGTGGTTAAGTTATGAAACTTGTTTTCTAACCGCCCAATAGCCGACTCTTGATCTGCATAGGCTTTGGCGGCCTCCTTCATATGGTAATTGCCATCGGCATACGCTTGGTTACTCAGCGCTAACGCTGTTTTCAAGCGATCTGTACCATCGGCTAAAACCGTTAATACCCCTGTAGCCTCCGATCCTTCAATGTGCATGGCCTTAAGCGAATCAGAGACTAATTTTCCTTCGCCCTTTACCTTTTGCAGCCCTTCAAGGAATTTAACCAACACCTTTTCAGGGGCTTCCCCAAGATCTTGCTCAATCTGTTTGGCGGTTTGGCCTGTGATCCGCATTAAGGTTTCAAGCGACTCGCCGCCTTTTTTGCTGGCGTTATTAATCTCAGCGCCAAGGCGTTGCATAGCGCTGCGCGAACGCTCAGCTGGTTGGCCTAGCTCGGCTAATGTCGTACCAAAGGCGGCAGCTGCGGCGCTGCCTAAGTTAATCTCGCGGGTGCCAGAGACGATCTCCTTCGTCATTTGCACAATATCAGCTTCGGTAACCGCAAAATCATTACCCAACGCAACAACCGCAGAGGACAAACTATGGATCTGCGGGATCCCCTCTTGGGTCATACCGAGGATACGCGCCAACATAGTGGCCGCTTCATCACCGGCTAAGTTGGTCGATAACCCTAGGGCATCCGACGCCGCGACCAAACTTAAAATATCCTCGGTCGATTTAGTCCCTAACTGGCCTGCGACTTCGGCCATTCGCAGCAATTCATTGGTGCTGGTTGGGGTCACCTTTTCACCAAGCTCCTTAAGCTCGGCGGCCATTTTGATCACGGTTTCACGGGCGTTACCTGTGGTTTTTTCAACCTTAGTAATCGCAGCTTCTAGCTCACCGTAATTCTCAACCCCTGTTTTTACCGCTGCCACCGCTTGCTGCGCCGACAGCAGCGCCGCATAAGCCTTAGCTAAGGTTTGTACGGCGGTGGTGGTCAGTGCAGTTTGCGCCGTTGACGCTGCCGCCACCGTTTTATTGTTTTGCAACAACGCATTATGGACAGTGAGTTTTTCATTAACGCCTTTTAGCGCTTGCTCGGCTGCCGCTTGTTTTACCTTAAGCTCTTTGCTGGCATCGCCAAGGCGCTCCATATCCACGCCAGCCTTTTGCAACACGGCTTGCTGCTTACCGAGTTCTTGCTTATTGCGGCTGATGGACGTACCAAGTTGTGTCAGATCACTGCTGGCAGTTTTAACCTTAAGCGCATACTCCGCCTTTTTACGGCTCGCCTCATCGACGGCGGCATTAAGTTGATTAAGGCCGCGGCGCTCCTGTTCGAGTTCGTTGCTAAGCTTCTCAGCGCTGGCGGCGGTACTCCGTTGAGTGGTTTCAAGCTGTTGTAAATCATTCTTCGCTTTAGATAAGGCGGCGGCCTGTGCTTGACTTGCCTGCGCACCTTTTCCTTGGGTCGCGCTTAAGCGCTCAACTTCGGCACGGGTAGCCGCCACTTGGCTATCATATTGCGCTAGCTGTGCGGCCGTTTGTTGATACTCCGCTTCGACATTAGCGGTAGATGCCGCCGCTTCACGTTGGGCAGACTCAAGCGTTTTGACTTCTGTCGCGGCTTGTTTTTGTTCACGCTTTAATTGATCAAGGGCAACACTGTTATCGCTAAATGCCTGCGAGTTACGGCTAATAGAATCCGTTAGTTCGCCAATAGCACGGATAGCCTCTTGCTGTTGTTTTAAATCATCCAGTTGCTCATTAAGCTTTTCACTCTCGCGCCCCAACTCCTGTAAGGCTTGCTCAGACTTTTTCGCCTCAGCCGAAAATAAATCTTTACCCTGAATGATTAAATTCACTTCTTGATCTTTAAAGCTCATAACTTGCCCTTATTTATATAACCCTACGCGCAGCAAAGGCTGTGAGCGCGATTTCGCGACCACAGCGTAAAAACCTGTACGTTAGTGAGAGAGATAGGAGTGGGAGTGGGTACATCAGCGCATTTTTGCGCGCATGTACTTATCAGTTAACTGATAAGTAAAATTGACAAAGTTTACTTAACGGGGCAATACTATGACCGCATTGGCAAAATCCAATGCCGGGAGTCGTACCCCGCAGTTAACCAAGGCGCAATAGTCGCCAGCCTTTTGTGCTGGTTTTTTATTGCGTGACTCAGCGCACCTCCTCTATGGTGAGCTGGGTGAGGCCGCCATTTGGCGGGCCGCTCCTTGGTGCGGTAGTACGAACCTTGCTCAGCTCATCACCCAATGTTTCGTACCAGAAGGTGATGATCACTCACGAACCAAGGAGTGTCACACAATGAACCAACAACCTAATAACTTACCCACCAAACTGGTATTTATTAACGGCCAGCAGACTATTACCACCTCAATAATCGTTGCCCTCTACTTTGGTAAGCAACATAAAGATGTATTACGCAAAATTGACAGCATTCTAGCTGATGCGCCAAGCGAATTTACGTCAGCGCATTTTTGCGCTAACGTGCAAAATCAACAGGTTGGCTCAAGTTCACGCGATTTACGCACTTACCAAATGACCAAAGACGGCTTTCTATTTTTAGTCATGGGGTTTACCGGTGCCAAAGCCGCGCAACTGAAGATCAACTTTATTAATGCCTTTAACGAAGCCCAAGCCAAATTAAGCCGTACTCAAAGCCCGTTTGAACGTAACCGCATGTTGTTTACATGGGAGGGTGGCAATATCGTTTCATCCCAACCTTTGGCTGACGATGAGTTTGTGACCAAACGCGCTAAGCTGGTTAACTATATCCGTGAACCACGGTTTTTATCACTTGAGCAGTTAATCGAGATCCAACAAGCGGCCAGTGAACAGATTTCACGGATAGCCGTGATCAACCAAGCCCAAGGCCAGCGCCTAAGACAAAACTAAAACACCAACGGCAGCAAAAAACGGCTACTGTGTGTAGCCGTTTTTATTTTCCAGCCGCTTAGGCCGCGCTGCGCACGAAGAACTTAGACTTGCCTGTGGCCACAATTGAGCCATCGGCAAGTACACCGCCTTCAATATCAAAGCTGCCAAAGTCATCGCCGATCAGGTCTAACCCCGCCGTGGGGCTTGGGCTCCACTTGTAAAACTTCAGCGTCCACGGTTTACCCGTGGCATCGTTCACACCGTCGATCACCACAGGTACCACCTGACCCGACTCGGTTAAGGCCTGCAGCGCATTACCCGCCTTTTTGGTGTAGCTGACTTTTAAGGATTCAGCTTCGGTGATATCACCCGTCGATAACGCACGGATACCCCCAGCGCTAAAGACATAATCCACATCTTTAACATAGGTGGTGGTGCCTGCACTGTTGGTGACTTCGGGATCAACGCTAGTGTCGAGTAAAAACGCCGTTGGCGCTAAACCATCTAACACTGCGGTAAGCACTTCATCTTCGACAGTACCCGCCGCCAGCACTTCAACACGACCGCGCAGGGCGAGTGCCATGTTGGCGTTGCTAAAATCATTCATGGTAAATGACAATTTAACCGATTTTACCTTAGTGATTTCAGCGGCATTACCACCGCCACCACGGTAATTCGGCAGGGATTTTGTTTCTTGTTCGATGGCAATTTTAACGCCCGAGGCGTTGCCAACGTCTCGGCCAGCAACGTAAACGATGCCTGAGCCGATATAGCTTTCTACAATGGTCTCACTCATAGAGAGTCTCCAAATTTAACGGTAGTAACAAGGGATAGGGTGAGCACCGCTAGGCCGTGTTCTTCATGGGCTTCGGGCATGATGTACTTGCAGGGTTCTGTCTCTTTAAAGCTGATCACCGAGGGCAACCAGCTAGGTTTTTCGGGGAAGCGTTCATCTTTATAGAATGCACTCCGGATAGCGCGCACGAGGTTGATTAACTCACTGGTTGGTTGCGGATTTTTAGCGAGTTTTACGCCAGCAACCACTTGCAGCACCAGATCATCCTTGTATTTATCGATGCCATTTTTAGCGTCAAAGGCATCGGTATAAGGCTGCAAAAAGATGAACTTGCTTTCTTTGGCAATGGACTGCACATAAAAACCTTCGCGCACAGTGGCGCCGTCAACCAGCCCGAGGCGGTCTAAGATTGCTTGGATCATGAGTTTGTCTCTTAGTTAACGGCTAGCGTGGTGGCCGTAGCGTTCGCGTAGATGCTTTATAATTGGCGCTTCTATGTCTGGTAGCACACTTTTAAAACTACCCGCTACGGATGGACCGTAGAGTGGTTTTGGCACTTTGGTATTCGCTTTTATAGCTTCTTCTTTTTTAAGAGTGCGCCAAGAGTTATCGCCGCGTTTGCGAGAAAACATTACTGTATTATTGTTAAAGCCAATAACGGTAAATGCGCCTTTGAACCAAATCTTTTGATTCCTTAATGTGTTGACCATAAAGCCTTTGTTCATTTTAAGTGCAAAGTTATTTAACGAACTTGGCTCATAACGGGCTGATATAAATACATTTAAATCACTAGGATTTACACTGAAGGTCATGTTTTCATCAATGTAATCTCTGGATTTAAAACCATATTTATTGAAAATAGCATTCACAGCCGTTTTCTTGGCAAATGGTCCAGTATCCGCAAGCGCCTTATTGATATTGGGCGTCATCTGATTGCGGATACGGTTTAGTTCATTGGTGACTACTTTGAGCCCTTCAATTTTGATCCGTGCCATAGTTTTAACTCCGATGATCACTAAAGCGGAACATAGATAAAGGTCACGCTGACTGAATCCATACTGACCCGCTGGGTGAGCCTGCCCTTTTTGCCATTGGGGACAAACTCGCCCTCGCCCTGCGCATTTGTGACTAGCTCGCCCAGCTCAAATTCATCATCGGCGCTCACGCTGCCCTCACTCTGCAAGAACTCGGCGCGGTTAATGAGCTCGGGGATATACTCATTAGCCGAGGCGGCAATTTCGGCGCCGTTATCGTCTAAGTTCACCAAGCGAATAAAGGGGGCAGAACCATCCGCTGGCGTAAATCGGCACGGGTCAGCCAAGCGCTGAAACACCCGCACCATTTTATCCCTGACCCGATTGCCAAAATTAGGCATTGATCTTGACCTGCACGGTGGCATCACCGTTGGCAGCGGCAACCCACGCCTTGCCGACCTTGGTATTGTCGGTGGCTGTGGTGGTGAGCTCTTCAGCGGCATCATCCCAATACAGATCTGAGCCAACGGCAACATCGTCGGTGGTCTTTTTCGGCAGTTCGAAAACACCCTCGGTCACGCCAGTTGCTTCAGAAGTAGCATCAAAGGCACCAATGGCGACAACCAACACCGCACCGAGTAACACCGCCTGACCGCTGACTAAGGCGGTGGAGGTTAAAAAGCTGATGGTCTTACCATCTTGTGAATAGTTTTTCATAGGGTTAGGTTCCTAATGGAGTAAAGAAGGGTTTATGAGCTAGGAGACTAGGCCCTAGAACCTAGGGCCTATTACCAATTACACGCCTGTTGATTTCACTAAACCACGGTGATCCAGTGGTGCCACACCCGCATCGATACGCACCTTAGTAGCCACACCATCAATGGTGAAACCTTGTTGCTGCTCGATATACGGCGTATCGATACCATCGAGATAAGCCACTTCGATAGTGTCACGGCCTTGGCCTGCTGCAAGGAACCAAGCTGCTGCACTGCTATCATCGAGGCGAGCCTCAGCGATAACTTCAGCAAAGTTTTGGATCGGGTTAGCGATACCCGCGTTAACATCCGCACCTTTTACCGAGCTCGACTTAATGATCTGGTTAAAGGTGGTTTCTAACGCCACAGGACAGAGTACAAACTCAGGGCGAATATTCAGGGTACGGTTGCCCGATTTTTGCTTACGCATTAACATGCGAGCCGCATCGAGGGACGCCACGCTGGGTACGCCGCTGCCTAAGTTGCCATGGTCTGCATGGAACAACGCTTTACCATCGGCCAGTTTAGGGTTTTGGGTCAGCACCGCATAAACCAAGTCACCAATGGTGCCTTTAGCGGCAAAGCCCATCTTCATCGGGATATCAGTCAACATCGCCATATCGTCGTTGATAATGGCTTGGCGAGTGATAGTGAACAGCTCACCGTAGGTCGCCAATGCGATTTGTTGTGAGTGATCGCCTACGGTAACGTACTTGTACTCTGCCCCTTCGCGCACTTCACGCAGACTATTAAAGTCACCAAGGCCGACACGCTTAGCAATCTTAAAGTCACCCAGCTGACCTTTTTTGGTCCAACGCTCGAAGGTTTCTTCGGCGGTTTCCCAACCCATTAACACCGACTTATTCGCCACATCCAGCAGAATGCTGCCAAAGTCTGAGCTTGAGTGGGTAAAGGCAAGGCCAACCATTTGCATTGGTGTCATGCTAGCGATACCAATGCCGCGATCCACCAAGCTAGCACGCGCCAGTTCGCGCAGGTTATAGCTGGCGTAACCGTTATCTTTTTGGGCTTCTTCATGTCCAGCGCGAGTCATCAAATGCGCACGAATCGAGTCACCCACGATATTGCCGTTACTCGAGTGAATAATGGCTTTGTTCGGAATGGTGGCCGAAGGTGTGGTGCTTTCACCGAGTTTTGCCAAGATCATATCCTTGGCTTTTTCGGCATCAATGGTCGCATCAGCGATACACTGATTTTTTAACTCAGCCAGTTGCGGGAACGCTGCAAACGCCGTGTTAATGCCATTCATGCGGGCGGCATTTAACGCAACAGCCGCGGCTTGCACAGCGGTTGGATCCAGCTGAGCAGGCGCAGGTTGTGGAGCTGGTACCTGAGCGTTTGGCGCAGGTGCGGGTTGTGGTGCTGGCACTGTGGTGTTACCACTGGGTGCAAACAGCGATTTCAAGTTCTCAGGCATATTAGTAAAATCCTTAAGACGTTTAGAACTGAGTGATGCCGCCATTTGCAGCGGATCGGCTAGGGTGTTGGCGAAACCTTTTTCAACTGCTTCACGCCCAGTCAGCCATGTTTCGGCGGCTAACAGGGCATGCAGCTCATCTTCAGAGAGCCCCGTTTTTTGTTGGTAGGCGCCGACTAAATTGCCCTCGACCTTGTCGAGTAAGTCAGCGTATTTACGCATATCATCGGCATCGCCCAAGGTACCGCCCCACGGCTTATGCACCATCATCATGGCGTTCTCCGGCATGATGACTTCATCAAAGGCCATGGCGATCACACTGGCCATCGAGGCGGCAAGGCCGTCGATATGACACACCTTATGGGCTGGGTGGCCTTTGATCATGTTGTAAATCGCCATCCCCTCGAACACATCACCACCTGGTGAATGAATACGGGCGGTGATGGTACCGACTTTGCCAAGGGCTTTAAGGTCGCGGGCGAACTGTTGGGCACTGATGCCCCAGCCGCCAATCTCGTCGTAGATCATCAGCTCGGCATTGCCGTTCTGCGCCTTGAGGCTGTACCAGCTTTGGCTTGGCTGTGAGCTATTACTGATCTGGCTCAGCGTTGCGGCGGGCGCGGTCAGCGCTGCGCTTGGCAGCATTGTCGCGAGCACCGCCATCGTTAAGTGTTTTTTCTTCACTATGGTTTTCTCCTAGGGAGGGATCGGGGTCGTTGGCGGTCACCATGCCGTTATTGCGGTTGTACTCCACCTCACGTTTGCGTTGGCGTTTGACTTCCGCAGGGTTGCGGCCACGGGCGCGGGTCCAGTCGGCTTCGGTTGCTACGTTGCCAGCAATCATCATTTCCCAACCTTCGGCCTCTTTACGTGGGTCAATCCACGGCATGGTGGGGCCGTAGTACACCGCATCAAATAAGGTGCGCGGGTCGAGATCGGGCGGCAGGGTTAATGGGTCCTGCTTGTTGAGCAGTTCCATCCGCAGCCAGTTACGGAATACGGGGCGCGACCAACCGGCACAAAACCATTGCTGCATAATGCGGTTGGATTCGTCCTGCTCGACCAGCTCTTGGCGCTGGCTCGAATAGCTGCCCTTATAGTCGCGGGCAATGCTCGAATAACTGCTGCGGCTACCTCCTGCTATCGCTTTAAGCTGGCCGTTGCGAAACTCCACCATGTGGACGTTGGGGCGATTACTTTCAATCATTCCCACATCTTCACCTGGGCGAAGATCATCGAAGGTCATGCCGGGGGCGAAGGCGATTTCGCGATTGCTGGACTCGCTTTGATTCTCGACAAACATGGTGCCGTCACCGCGCTTAATGTAAAACGCCAGCGCAGCGGCAATCCGTGCGGCAACGCGCTCGGATTCTTCGTAGTCTTTGATATCGGCTAAGCGGGTTAAAATACCGTGGAACAGGCTCACCCCCCGCAATTGATGCAGGCGCTTAAACTGCCCCAAGTGCAGCATGTTTGCCGCAGGAATAGCCTTGGTTTTATGGCGAAACCCCACTTGGTCGGCGGGGTGATCCATCAGCACATGGTACGCCACCACCTGCCCCCAGGTGTTCACCTCTAACCCTTGGCGCACCCGCTTTGAGACATCGTTAAACTCATAGGGGATAAAGTCGGCCTCAAGCGCTTCGATGCTGTATTGGGTGCCCTGCTCATTGGGGTGACCAAACTTACTGACCCGCCCCATCACATGCTGGCCAAATACCTCGCCATCACGCAGCGCACTGCGCAGCACTAGCCGCTCAAGTTCGGGGCGACTATAGCGCCCTGTGACATCTGGCTTAAGTGACCACGCGCCAAAACGGCGCTGCAGATCATTGGCTAAATCATCTAAGATTTCGCCGCTCAAGCTGCGGGGCTGCGGCTCAACCACAATCCCTTGGGCGCCAATCACCCGCTCTTCCATTCGGTCGAGAATACCGATGCTTAAGTCGTGGTTTTCATCTAACCAGCGCGCCTGCTCCCGTAGACTCTTACCCGCCGCGAACACCGCTTGGTTAGCGCCGCGACCTTCTTTTTTGGCGCGGTGGGTGCGGCTTGGGCTCGCGGCTTCATAGCCTTTGAGATTGCGATAGCTCATCGCCGCCGCTTGACGCTTAAGCGCCCACTGGGGGGAAAAGAACGCCAGCGCATCGTTGAAAATGCTCATTGAATCCCCTTTTGGGTGAGTGCGATTAATTAGTTGAAACTGGCGAACTTAACCCCGCCCTGTGGCCGACTATAGGCATTCAGGCGGCGTTCCCATTCGAGGCGACCTTGGCGAATTTCGCCTAAGTCCTCGGTGCTCATGGTTTTGCCGTTGATGGTGGTTTGCTTACCCGCCAGCACATCGAGCTCAGCCGCAAGGTAGGCATCTATCATCTGTTGGCACTGCTGTTTACTCATTGGGGATCCCGTAGGTGTTGGTTACAACCAGCCGCCCCCGCCACCGCTGCCACCGTTCAGCCAGCTATTGGCGCTGGATGGTTTGGGTGATGCTTTGGCTTTAGGTTGACTGGATGAGTCAGGACTTGATGACTTGTCGGTGATTGGCGCAACCTGCGCTAACTTATCGAGGTTGATGCCGAATTTTTCCATTGCGATATACAGCGCGGCCAAGGCATAGACAAAACAGTCGAGTGCTTCGTTGCGGCGCTTGCCCGCATCCCAGCGGTAGACAATACGGCCATCGCGGCGAACGGGAATTTTGCGCTCGGCAGTTAACTGCTGCAGCTCAATATCGTCACACACCGCCTCGTTTAGCGGCAGGTGAATCGCCCCAGGTTTGCGAATATCCACATCGGGGTCGATGCGCAGCATCGCCATAATCAACTCTTTGGCGTTGTCGGTACCGACCTCGGTTAAGTACACGCCCTTGGCGGTGCGCTTACGGGGGAAGTTAGCAATCGGTTTGCCGTAGACGTTGGCACCCTTCATCGGGATCACCCGCATCACGCCAAGCCGTTTACTCATGCTGTAGACTTCATCGGTGTAGTGACCACCAGAGTCCCAACCCGCTACGCCAATATTGAGGATCACCCCATCTTCACGGACATAACTTTGGCCGATACGCTCGGCCACTTTGTCTTTGAGCACTTGGCTTGATGGGTCGCCATACAGAATAAAGCGGTCGATAAGCGCCGCCTCTTTGCCTGCGCCAAAGCCCCACACACGGCCCTCATAACGGTCGTCTTGGGTATCGATACCACAGGTGAGATACACCACCCAGTTAGGCACTTTGCCGCTAGGGTACATTTCACGGCGGCGTTTTAGATCTTCCCACTCTAGGCGCTCGCCGTTGTCGTTATCCCAAGGTAAGCCCTGTTTGGTGTTAACGAAGGTTTGCAGCTTTTCTTTATCACCCTTGGCTTTAAAAAACTCAGTGACCAGCTTTGACCAGCTGTTAAGCGAGTTATAGGCCGACCAGATATGAATCGATACATTGGACGGGGTGACAATGTCGTTACCCTCACTATCAAAAAAATCAATAAAGTCAGGGGTGCGAATGCCGGTGTTGTCGCATATCCAAATCGCGCTGGGGTGCAGCTCCATTTCATCGAGTTGGTTGTTCTCGATGCAGCAGCCGCAATGCTCGCACAGGTAATAAGCTGTGCTTGGGTCGTGTTCGCCCTTGTCGTTTTTGCGCCACTTAATCCCGAAGGGTTCTTCTGCCCCGCCCCACTTAAGGGCTTGCAACTCGTTGCAATGGGGGCAAGGCAAATTGAATTTAAAAAAGTGCGGCGACTCGCTGCAGGCCTTTTCCATTTGGCAGCTGCCGAGCACTTTAGGGGTCGAGCCCCTTATTGATTTGGGGAACATCGACAGTTCAACACGGGTATCACCTAAGGAGGTGGCGTTACCTTCGTGTTCGATGGACTCGTCAAAACCCGCGAGCTCGTCGTAAATCACATCATCGGTGGAGATTTCACGATAGTTGGCCGCCGCGGTACCGCCGCGCACCATCAGGGTTTTGCCGTTGCTGAAGATCTTATCTTCAAGCGTGCTGTCTTTGTGCTTGCGTCCCATCCAAGGGGCAAGCTCACGCCAAACGGGAATATCACGGATCGCGGTTTCAACGTGCTTTTTCATAAAGGTTTTAGCTTGCGCATCGCGCGGCTGATAGATAAGCACGTTGCGCTTTTTATGCTCAATCTTATAGGCCGCATTGGCCATGAGCATTTTGGTATAACCGACCCGCGCCGACTTCATAATGTTCAGCGTTTGGATCAAGTCGTTACCCATGGCATTAAGAATGCCAATTTGAAAGGGTAAACTTTCCCACTTGCCCTCGGTGTAGCTGGACTCCGACGACATATAAAAGTGCTGGTCAGCATATTGGGAACAGGTGAGGATTGGCGGGCGGTAAAAGCCGCGCAGCCCAGCGGCAACGGCGGCTTTCAGATTTTTAATCTGCGCTGCCGATATACTCATCTAGTAGGTCCTCAATGCCGTTTGCCAGTTCGGCCACGGTGTTCTGGCTTTTAATCAGCTCCCCTCGGAAGGCATCGAGATAGCGCTCGGGAATATCAGGGAATTTGCGCTTGATGCGCACATGGGTTTGGTCGAGAACGGGTGCCACCTGGGCAGAAATGCGATTAAGCACAAAGGTGCAAAACGCGACCTCGATAACCTCTTTACGGTCTTTTTCGTTTTTCAGCTCTTGGCCATCGGCCTGCGCTTTAGTGAGCCGGTAGCGCTCAAAGTCGATATCGGGTTTATCGCTATCGTCCTCATCGGGTTTGCCAAGGTGCTTTTTGCGCTCATTGCCGACTCGGTTAGCCACCACATCAGCCACGGTGTAAAAACACTCACGCCCTTTTTTGCTATGTACTGGCACATCCCATTTATCGAAGGCCTGTGTGCTGATCCCCAGACTCTTGCACAGGTCGGTTTTATTCAGCAGGACAGGCGGGGCCTCTTGGGGTTTGATTGGTGCCATGCTGTACCTTTTCTAGCTGGGCAGCCAGCAGCTGCATTTCAGCGGAATGCAACTCCTGCGCGCGCTGCTCGTCTTTTTCTTCTTGGCGCTGCTCGCGGCGGCGGCGCAGCTCCTGATAAAACATGTTGCCGATGTAAGTGAGGACAGCCAGCAAAATACCGATCAGTATCGCCACATCATTCATGCTGAGCGCACCTCCTAATGTGCTGATAAATGACGACAGATAGGCAGTCAGTGAGAGTCCTTTCTGGGTCGATACGTCATTGATGTAAGGATTGCTCATGCTTTTTTTTGTCTCGCCATTGTTCGAGGGTTTGCCAATCGGAATCACATTTTGCTATTACCGCCAGCAGCTGCGCGATGCAGTCGGCCAAATCGGCGTTGGCGACAGGCTTTTGTAAAAAGTCACATTCGACTTGGGGGCACCGGCTTATCAGGGAGTCGGGAGGTAATACATATTCCCTCTTGACGGTGACCACGCTGCGCACAATAGGTGGCGTGTTCGAGCAACTGACTAACATCATCAGGCACAGCAGTATTAGCCCAACTTCGCGTATTCTCATTGCCGGAAGTCCTTAGCTGTTGGATGAGGGCGCGCTGATCAGCAAGTTCGAGTTCAATATTCGCCTTGGTGATAGCGGCTTGGGTATTTAGGCTGCGCTCTAATTCCAAGTCGCGCTTAAGCCGTTCGCGTTCCTCGACCTGCGCCAGCAGTTCATTGGTAACACTGGTGAGGTCAGCTTGCAGACCCCGCTGAGTCACAGTGGCGGTTTCGAGCTGCGAATCCTTTAATTCCAGCGCCGTCTTGGTGGCGGTGAGGCTAATGCCCATTAGGGCAATCACCAGGATAAGCGCGGCAATGATGTAAATATGCAGCGTACCCGTGGCGTTAATGATTTTATTCCACATAGAGATCCTTAAGGCAGATTGCCTGTTCTTGCGCGCGGCGGTTCACTAGCCCTTGCAGCTTGTAACCGCCAGCATAGACAAAGCCATTGCAGCCATATTTACCGCAGGCCTGAGTGAGCTGTTTGCATGCAGCGACCCGCTCCCCCTTGAGCAGCAATTTGCGCAGGGTGGACTTTTGGAACGTACCCGAGCCAAAGTTGTAAATCAGACTCAGGTAGGCGGCGTGCTCCCCTTCGGTGAGTTGCACCGGATAAGTGAGGCGGCGCAGCTGCTTGTCGGCTTCCCCCAAATCCTTAGCGAACATCTCAATGCATTGCTGCTCGCTAAAAAATTGGTACCGCTCAAGCTCGGGGCCTGTGTGACCAAAACAGGCCGTGATAATGCCAGCAGGATCCAGATAGGTTTGCTGGACAGGCTGACCGTTTGGCGCTTCAGCGGGGGCGATTAACGCAGCGCCAGCCAGTGACACGGCAACACTTAACCCCAGCGCCACTAACCGCTGCTTGAGGGTGGATGAGGAAAGTGCCACTGTGACTCCTAGGGTTTGCTGATGTTTTTAGTGTTTTTCAACGTCCGAGGAAAGTAGGTCGAAACCTCGGCGACACAGACCCACCACGGCCACAATACCCACTGAAAGTGAGGTAGCCGCTTTTGTTCAGCTGGGGTTCGCTAGAAAATGGGATTCATAGAAAGCTATTGCTGCACTAACGGGGCGCTAACCCGACCTACGTCATGCCGTTACTTTTTCAAGCTCGGCCACCTTTCGCTGACTGCGTTGCGCTGCGAACTCTCGAAATGATGACACCTGCGAGATCAGGCGGCGGGGTGATCCTGCGAGCAATCATCACCACGCAAACCAATTAGCGTTACTTCATGATCATTCCCATCCTGAAATAAGACGTCGAGACCTAGCTTGTTAGCGAGAGCGAACTCTGCCTTAGCGCCCTTTGAACTCGCCCAGTTATCCAGCAGGTAAATGCGGTCACAGCACATCAGCATCGGCAAACAAATACTCATGTACTCTTGCTCGGTTAAACCATCGGGCAGAATCGCCGGATTTAACACGGTATGACCTAACTCGCGTTGCACCTCTGCAGCCAAATGAAACTCGCGGCGATTAAAGTCAATCAACCCCGACATGGGACCAGCGATATACACTTTTTTGCGAAGGATGTTTCGAGCCATTTAGCGCACCAAATAAAAAAGACTCCGTGGGGAGTCTTTTGCGGGGAGAGAGTGTGAGCCGCTTACGACAGAGTTTTAGCAAGCTTACATAAATCTAGTCTTTTTTAAGGGCGCTGAAAGCGGCAGATATGTCGCATAATGCGCCATAAATGACGCTGACAACTTTGTAAAGCTGTGATATGTGAAAACTTAATCACAGCGCAATTTGTTGATACTTATCAGTTAACTGATTTCGATTGGCTTCAGCCCCGCCTATTTATCTAATACTTATCAGTTAACTGATTTACCCCCTGCAATCAGCAAAGGTTCACCAGGCGAAAAGCCCACATCGAGCGACGAGACAAAACCGAAGATCAAACGATCAAAAAACGATCTGGCAAAGTTGGGATATTCAGGCAGGCGGCAGAGGGCAAAAACAAACAGTCACAAATAAATAACAAATACTAATTAAATCATTTAGTTAATAACTATTAAACAGCGATAAATAAACGGGTTTAGATTGATATTACATAAAACAACAACCCAACCCCCCAAAATTTTCGTATGTACCGAGCGCCCGCGAGTCACCGCCCCCGCAGTGAAGGCGGCCGGAAGGACCCGCGATCGTTTCTGACTGCAATTGATAACCGTTATCAACTTCGCGTCTTTGGTGGAGCTGCTGGCGGTGGCGGCAACTCACCTGATGGCACTGGCTTAAAGCCATGCCTCGCTCGCATGCCACGCTCGTTATCAGTTAATCCATCATCACCCATTAGCTCACCGTTCTTATACACATTGCCGCAGTCATGACAGTATGAGTATGGCGAGTGTAAAAGCCTCCTTTGGCAAAAGCCTCGGCGCTTGCAGATAATTAAATACTTGAAATAGCAAATCCAGTTAATAAACCACATACTCACCCCCTCTGATTACCACACTCAACGCACTCATAACGATGCTCTCTAAGGTCACAACTGAACTTAGAGATCACCGCAATAGCGCACTGCTCAAGGAACGATAACTGCTCAAGCTCAATGTGCTTAGTCGCCTTCTGGCAGTGCTCACAGTAACGCGCATCCATCACCTATCCCCTTATGCCAACGCTATTTCGGCTCGTCTGAGCCAGTAGATATAAGACTTCTTCGAGTCGAACCCGAGCAGTGCCCAATTGCCCTTACACACGTAATGGGCGCGGATAGCACGGCGGCAGTTGGGGGTTAGCTTCTCGACCAGCTTATCGATAACCGCCACATGCTTAGGCACAGTAAGCTCATGCACCACCCCGCTACCATAGGCGATAGGCTCGCCAAACTTATCGCAGGCGCTGCGGTTAGCATGGCCCTTACCCATTTCCTGATGCGCCCAATAACGCCCCCAGGCATGCAGCGCGAGGCGCAGCGCTTTCATGTTGATTAACTCCTCGCGCAAATCCCTGCACTTGGCCCACTCCCGCAACTGCTCATTAGATGGCTGCATTAGCGGCCTCCCTGATCTGGTCGATGGTTAACTTGAACACCTGCTCTAAGATGGCAAACAAGTGATCACTCGGTACGTTACACTTGCCCTGCTCCCAGCGTTGATACGTCCTGCGATGCACCCCGTAAATCTCGGCCACTTCATCCTGACTTAGCCCCCGAATCGCCCTGCCGGTTTTAAGAATTATCGCTGCGCGATTGCTCATAAATTCACTCCATTTGCTGCCATTGCATACTCCTCTAGGGTTGATGCAACGATCCTTAAAGCCAGCCACTGGCCTTCGGTGTTTGATTACTCTGATGATCCCCAAACGATCTAGGGATTATCTCGGGCGCGACCTCACTAAAACCACGTTTAATCAAATGGGCATGATAAGCATCGAGCGCACTCAGCATGCCCTTATCCAATGTCGAGTGAACATAGGTACGCAAAAGCACAGGCAGGGCATGGTTAAGCAACCGCTCACCCACCATGGTATCGACCCCCATATCGGCGATGATGGTTCGGCACAGCTTTCGAAGCGAATGCGAGGTAAAGGCCTTAAACCGAATCGACTCACTCCACCACTGTGCCGTGCGAATACTCACAGCACCACTTTCACCAGGGAACAACACCGCCCGCTTACCCACAAACTTCACCTGCCACTGCAAATAATCAGCCAGCAACGCCTTAGCCGTTGGGGTTAATGGCAATCGATGCTCTTGGCGGCTCTTGGCATTGGTGGCCGGAATAATCCACCAATCACCGGCAAAGTGTTCCCACCTTGCAAGGCGAGTCTCGTTAATGCGGGTACCAAACATCAGCATCAACATAAACAGCATCGCCACAGGTCGCGCCGCCTCCTTAAGCGCCGAGAACAATGGCCCCAAATCCGCATCAGTGAGCTTTGTCCCCACAGCTGGCGCCATCTTCAAACTCAGCTCCACCCGATACCCCGCCAGCACATTGCTCTCCAGCAAGCGCAGATCAGCCGCCGCACTCACCGCGCGCTTAAGCACCTTCACCACCTGTTTGATGTAGTTAGTCGAATACCCCTCATTGGCCATCGCCTTAGCCAAGCGATAATCCACCTGCAAAAAGCTCAAGCTTGTCAGCGGCAAATCGCGAAACATCCCCAGCAAATGCTTACTCACAATCGATTTGCAGTTAGCCCGCCACGGTTTACTCAAGGTGCGGTTACCCTCCACATGGCCCGCAAACCACTCCAGCAACTCCCCCACGGTCGCAAACTCACCGCGCAGCACCTCAGCCCCCGCACTGCGTTTAGCCAGCATCACCGGCAACTCGGCCAAAAAGGTCTTAATACACATCGCAGGCCACATCCCCTGCTTATCCCAAACCGTCTTGCCGCCCTCGTTCAGCACCAAAAACACCGAGGCTTTAGCCCGGTCACTGGTCGCCCTTAAGCGAATTTGCGGAAACTGCGGATCCCGAAAATCCCGCGTCACCCCACCCCGTAGCCAACGGCGCAGCGCCGCATCATTGAGTTTTCCCACCTCAACACCGCTAGCCCTCACTGGATTTGTCATAATGGCTACGCCTCCAACCGATATTCAAAAGTGTGTTTACTACCTTCACGCAGCCGCTTAACCCGCTTATTCAGTGGCATATCCCGAAACCGCGCACTTAACGCCGTTTCGCTATCCGTCTTACCAAAACGGCGCAAACACTCCTGCTGGATCTCAAATAACGTCCAATAACGGCTGCCGGTGATAATCGCCGCCAAGCGTTCGCGCTGGGTCAGTGGTTTGGCCGAGGGTTGAATTGAACCCGATGGTTGAATCGAATTAGTGCTCATCGTTAGCCCCCTTAAGCGCCGAGCTGTTTAAACCTAAGTCCTTGCGCAGTGTTGAAATAATCGACTTCGCCTTAGCCGCTTCCACAGGAACACTCACCACCTCAGGCAGCGCCTTAGGTAACGCACTCTCGAAGGATTCACCCGCAGCATAACGGCGACACAGAACCGCATAATTGCGCTCGAAGGTCGCGCGCACATCCACTTCCATACCGGTGGCAAACAACCAGCTGCCCGTCTCACGCACCGCAAGGCGCACCAGATCGTGGCTCCAAATATGCTTATCAGGGTGGTGGTAATGGCGTTTAGCCTCAGCAAAGGCCGCATCAACAGCAGGTAAACCCAAATCACAGGCCGTAGGTTGGCACCAAGTGGCAAACTGGCGCGGGGTCGGCCAAAACTGGCGATCACCCTGCTCACGGCGAGCGCGATTAAGGCCGCTCTGCACCTGCTCACGGCTGCGTACGCCTTGCGCCGCCAAGGTCTTAAGCCATTCGGCCTTATGCATTGGCTCATCTTCGAGCTGTGGCGCCCCCACCGGAAACAACACTCTAAGCTTGCTAAACACGCTATCAACAATCGCCATATCCATCGCCGAAGGCATGGGTTTCAATGGACTTTGCCCTTGCCCAACTACGCCAACTAACGGCTTTTGCAACAACTGTTTCATCGATTTCATAGCAATGGGTCTCCCTCGTTAAACACCGCACTCGACCAATCAGCTGGCGCTTTTTTCACTAAACCCGCATTCACCAACCAGATGAACTCAAACCCAATCCAGCATTTCGCGGCGCACAGCTCGAACACCTCATCAACACTCAACCCAGCGGCAACGGCTTGGTGCAGCTGCGGCGCTAAGCGGTTAATCGCGCTTTGAGTGAGTTTGGCGCGTTTGCTTTTGCGCACCTCAAGCCAGTCTTTAAAAATGGGTTGGCTAGGCATGGCAGGCCAAGAGGAATAATCCAACTCGATTGTTTTCGATAAAGACGTTGGCGATGGTGATGGCGTTGCCTGACCCGCTTTTGCGGGTAAATCTTTTAAAGGTTCATTGACTGTTTCTAAAGAGTGACTGATTCCGGTGCTATCTGGTGGCATAGGGGGTGTGCTATCTGGTGGCATACCTATGCTATCTGGTGATACAGGGTGTGCTATCTGGTGGCACAGGGTAAGGGTATAAACATTGGTTAGATTACCCTTTGGTCCCTTACGCGATTCAATCGAAAGAAACCCGGCTTTAGCCAAATCGGTAATGTGTTTTCTAACCGTGCTTTTGCCGATTTCACACTGATCTGCAATATACTGATAACTCGGCCAGCACTCGCCCGAGTCATTCGCATTATCAGCCAGCTTAATCAACACCAGCTTGCGTAGCGGATTACCCACCTTGGCCTTCATGGCCTTAACCATTAATTCCATACTCATAATGCGCACCCTAACCCACTTTTATGCGAGTCGTGCGCATGCGGATATTTGACGCAATACAAATGCCTGCGTAACATAATATTTGCCTCTCTTATAGGTATTAAGCCCGCGTCCAGTCGCCAAACTTCAGCGGGCTTTCTTATTTGCTTGATGCGCTCACTAATCGATAACCAGCGTCATATAGCAACGAGCAAACAGACTCAGCACTCGTTGTTGGTGACGTTCTGGCCACACAGGCCATCGCCGCGATCTCTTGATTGCGGGTAATGCGCGTAAACTCGGCATCTTCCTCAGGGGTTGAGGTGTTATCTAACGAGGGGTTATCAGTTAACTGATTTAGTGCATCCCAATGCTTGAAAGGGGCTTTAATCGATACAACTGGGTCATAAGCTTTCATTGCCATTCTCTCCCTAGTCTTACTTGTTAAATCAGCGCTTTTTACTGCGCTCAAAATCATCACGACAATCAGCATCACAAAAGGTTTTGGGGCTTAACACGCTCTCACTGCACCAATAACACGCCCCTGTAAAACGCCGCAGTGGGGGTTGTTGCCGTGTCGTCATTGCCGATTGAAAATGCCAGTCGGCCAACTCATTGGCTCTGTCCACATTATCCGGCATCGTTCACGCTCTCATTCTTGTCAGTGCAATTGCCCTGCTTAGCATGCAATTGCACTACGCTATGCTCGGCTAAAAACGGATACGCCAGCTCCAGCGCCATCATGCTCGCTTGAGTAGTGGCAGCTGATTCGCGCAATTCGCGATGAGCAGTAGTCAATTGTTCACGCGAAGGGGTTTGGCCTAAATGGATCACGGCAACCTGTGCCTCACAGTTTTCTTTCGTCAACGTGGCGGCCATATCAACGACTTTCAGCACATGCCCATCACGAATTGAATCCGCAATTACCGTCACCCCAGTGCAGCCAAACACATCATTCAAATACTGCACCCGCAGGGCTTCAGGTAACGCAGCGACTAGCGCTTGTTCAACATAAAATAAACGCTCAACCTGCGGATGCAGTCCCTCATACTGGCCCAGCCAGCGAAATAACTTTTGCGCATTAACCCGCGCATCGTTATGCACATCATTGGTCGCGGCAAAACTAATCCCCTCTGCCGCTAATTGTTCGGCCATACCAAGGCGGTGCACTGCAGTAACAAAATCCATCGCTAACGCAAATCGGCTCATCTTTGGCAACTCAAGTACCCGATGAATAGTTTTCATTAATAAATTCAAACGTGATTGTGGTTTCATGCTAAAAAATCCTTCTCAATTAGACTTAGTAATATGGTTAATTAAGCAGCTGCATTGCTTAGTAAATGAGGTTCACCAACTTTTAAGTGACCATTAGTTAAGTGCTCAAGTTGATAAGCTCTAAGCGCTGGCACATCTTCACCCCACTGGGAAACCGAAGCAGGGTTAATACCAAGTGCCTTTGCTAACTTTGACTTACCTTTGAAGTACTCAACAGCATCGCAAGTTTTCATTTTTAAGTTACCCTTAAAATTTAAGTTTTCCTAAGCATAAATATCAATAAAACCTAAGTCAAATTGATTTAAGCTAACCTATATGAAAACATTCAATAATCGCGTTAAGTCGCGTAGAGATGAACTAGGTTTGACTCAACTCCAACTCGCAAAAAAGGTTGGAGTTTCAAGTGTTACCATTTCACAATGGGAATCTGGGGATTACTCACCTAAAGGTAAAAACCTCTACAAATTAGCAGATGCACTAGAGTGCTCTCCTAATTGGTTAATTTTAGGTGAAGAAAAACAAACCAAACCGCTTTCAAATGCCGAATGGGCAGGCGGTTTGGAAACTTGGGGTAGTGATAGCCCATTACATGATGATGAAGTAGAGGTACCGTTTTACATGGATGTAGAACTGGCAGCAGGCGCAGGCATTTGTGAGGTCAGGGAATACCATGGCCCTAAGTTGCGCTTTGCCAAATCCACCCTAAAAAAACAAGGTGTCAGTATTGATGCAGCGGCCTGTGTTAAGGTGAACGGCAATAGTATGGAACCCGTTCTGCCACACGGATCAACCGTAGGGGTCGATACTGCCAGCACCAATATCATCGACGGTAAGATGTACGCCATAAACCATGACGGCATGTTAAGAGTCAAAATGCTCTATCGCCTCCCAGGTGGCGGCATGCGCCTACGCAGCTACAACACAGATGAATGGCCAGACGAGCACATAAGCCACGATCAAGTGCAGCAAGTGAAGGTTATCGGCAAAGTATTCTGGTATTCTGTTTTAATTTAAACGGCACGAACAACCAATGTAATATGGTGGTGCTGTTTTAATTGAAGTTAAAGTAATTGTTTTAATATTTTTACTTTTGCATGAATCGCATATGTCAATGCCTAGCTTGTTCCTGCTATTGTAACTAAAACGTTGTAAGTTGCGCTCAGCAATAAAATACGTGTTAATAATTAACTTTGACTTAATTATGTTGAAATCATAATAGTCCTGTAAAACTTTTCCATTTTCTAAGTTTAAACAAAACAAATTCTCACAAGGCCATTTTTTAAATAACCGTTCTTTAAATTCAGGATGGTTAATAGCAAAATCATGTGCTTTCTTCACTCTATGTAACTTTTGAGTGATCACGTCCTCAAACATCTCATTAATGTCTTTTACTCTGAGCATTTCTACAAGTTTAGTAAGGCTGATATCGTCCCCTCTAAGCGCGAAACCGTCCCTAACAGCTCTATGCCATTTATCGTAGTAAACATCATCTTTATCATCAACAACATGAACACCGTTAAACTTATACCTATCCATTAAAAACTTTAAGTAATAACAATCTTCAATAAAATTAGGTGTTCTAATAAAATCAGCAACTTTTTCTAGTTCTTTATCTTCAATTTTTAAATTTGGAAGATTAAACATTTCTAAGCATATTTTTTTATTCTTTAAAAACTCATAAACATTTAAATCAGTTTTTAACTCTTGGAAATCCAAAAGTTCACTTTGGGCTTCATTCAAAAACAAGTCAAAAGTAGTGCACTTTACTTTTTCAATAATAAACAAATAACAAAGTATATAAACAGATCTGTAAGCACCTTCATGCTCATCGTAAAAAGGGGCATCAACTAACACCTGTCTAATAAAGTTAGCAACCTTAAGATCTACATTGGAAAAAACAAATTCAAAAGGCGCACCTTTGTTCAAAATTACCAGATCATTGACATCTACAACATCGCTGCCTTCAATACCTAACAGCATATCTTCATGTTTAATTGCAGCTTCGTGTCTGTGATTGTGATTTGTTTCTCGGTTTTTAGACTCCCGCCCAAGCCAAGTATCCAGTTTCTGCCAACCGTAAACGATTAGATAAAATATGGCTGTAAATGCCCACACCCAAAAAACAATCTCAAAACCCATAAACCCTCCTTAGTTCAGTGATTTATTTATAACACTTCCACCTTTAAAAATCAGGAAAACAAAAAATAATCAAAAATATTTTAAGTTTTCCTAAGTTTATGCTTGACGTAAAACTTAGTTTTTCCTAAATTCCTATTAAGAAAACTTAAACACGTTACCAGAGGACAGGGAAATGATACTCAATAAAACGCAAACATCAGCTAAACAACGCACTGAGTTCCGTCTGCTAATTGCTATCCGCTTTGCCTGCCTCATGGCGTTGGCAAAAGGGCTGCAAAACCCAATGGATTGCCCCCGCGTGCAAACCCGCTGCGGCGAGTTGGTAAAGCACCTAGCCTTCAATCACCCAAGCCCCGCCTTTCATCAACAGTTTATTGGCCGCACTGGCGAACTCGGCAACCGCTTCAGCCTGCGCTTCGTCGAACCAAAACAGGGCTTACATGGCACCGTCACAGTATGGAACAACGACCAAGCCCCCGCCAACGTCCATACCCTTATGGCATCACTGGCGCCCTCATTAACGGCAAACCAATAGGTAACACCATGAGCGCGCTCGCCGACTACTGCGATAAACAAATCGCCGACACCGAACAACTGATAGCCGACTACCCCGACGAGCGCAATGCTTTAACCGCAGTGCTAAACGGCTGGAAGTTAGCCAAAAAAATCCACCTTGCTCAAGCAGCTCGTAATCAAGCTGAGCAAGTAAATCCAACCAAGGAGCCAGTATGAACACCGCCTTTTTGCTCATGGCCCAATTCAACAAAGCCATCGTGCCGCTCGAGCAAATCAGCAAAGACTACTTTGCCCTCGAGCCACGCACCGCCGCCAACTACGCCAAAGCAGGCAAGCTGCCAGTGCCCGCCTTCCGTGGTGGCGAAGGCAACAAAGCCCCTTGGTTGGTCAACGTCAACGACCTCGCCGCCTACCTCGACAAGCAGCGCGACGAGGCCAAGAAAGACCAGATCCACAACCGTGCTGCTTAAGCGCGGCCACTCATTCACGAAAGTAGGAATGCATATGAAACAACGTATTGAATGCAGTCGCCGCTACTGCCGCTGGACGGGTAGAGAGTCAGAGTTAAGCAAGGTTTTAGACCATAAACACGCCTCACGTTCATTTAAGGTTTATAACCGAGTTTGCCCTAAATGCGGCTGCGACTCTTATTACGACCTACCAGAACCCATCATCACCGAGCGGGTTGAACACGCTAACGCACTCATCAAAGTGATATCAGAACATGGCCGCAAGTTCTTTGACTACAAAGGCACCATAGCAACGCTTGAACTCGATAAAAACGGCAAGGTTTGGGTGGTTGATGAATATACCAAAGCGCGGGTTTATACCCATTACCAAGGTAGTTGGCGCGGTTTTAACCATGGCGGGACCTTACGCGAATTAGTGTGTGCCATGCGTGACTACATCGTAAAAGGTAAACAACTTTCGATTGAGTGGATAGCACCAAACCGTTGGAATCCTGAAAACGGCGATATTTGGGGCTATGGAATAGAAGCAGCTGCCGCTGTTAGCGCCGCAGCTGCACAACTGCCAATCATCAAAAGCAAGGAGGCAGCATGAACACTAAACCTCTTAAAGCATATCAAGTGCAAGGTGATGAATATGGTTGCATCGTATTTGCAACTAATTCGGCAACGGCACGCCGCATAGGTGGCCGCGAGTTAGATCTTGAATTTAACGAAGTAGAATCTTGCCGCCGTGCGCAATGGGCAGACCAATACGCAGGCGTTAAAGGCGGCGTTCCTCCACTGGTAATGGTAGAAAACGGTTGGTGGATGGAGTGCAATCATTGTGGCCATAAGATAACCATTGATGAGGTTGAAGATGGTTTTGAAGGCAGTGATGGCACAATCATTAAGTTGGTCCCAGTTGAAAAGAGCGGCCTAATTTACTGCAATCAGCATTGCCTTGAAACACGCCTCCATGAGATAGCTCAACACAATGAAAAAGCGGATTTTTTCAAGCAGCTAGTTATCTCTATGCGTCCAGATTTAACCTTTACGGAATTTAGGGGCAACTATCCTCAATGTTATTGCTCAGCTACGTTCACTTTTGAGGGTGCTCAATACGGCGGATCTGTTGGTTATAACCAGAGCGGCAGTATTGAATGGCGTATAAATTCAAATGACTCGCAGGCTTGGAAAGAATACGAAACTAAGCGCAAGGAGGCAGTATGACAGCCTCCAAACAATCCCGCGAAATGCTTTACCTGCTCCCAGGCAGTGAAAGCGAGGCCAAGATTAATGCCCTGCTCTCGCTCACCCGCATCACCTCCGAGCCCACCATTGAGGCCATGAAACTGCACCTCACCACGGCCTTGGAGGAAGAACGCTGCGCCGCCCGTCATGGCATCGAGCCATCCAACCTAAACCGTAACCTTGGGATCTTGAATAAGACCATGGCCACGGTCGAGACCATCAAAGAAATGGATTGGCAGCGCTTTATCACTCGCAACGAGACCCGCGTTAAGCAGCTGCTCGCCGAATTGGCCGCCGCCAACGCTCGCATTGCCGAACTTGAAACCGAGTTAGCGATTCAATCAAAAAGTTATCAGCTAACTGATTCTTGCTTTGAAAAGAAAGACCAACATTACAAAAAGGAACAAGCCGCATGAGTCAGTCAGCAGCGTTAATTATCAGTGATATGAGCCAAAAGATTGAAGAAGTGAGAAAGGCTTATAAACGCCATCTTGAACATGCAGATCTAGAATCGCCTGTCGTAATTGTAAATAACTCGGGAGGTAAGGACTCAGGTGCTACAGATGCACTTGCAAATGTAATCACTGATGGCAACTACCGTTCAGTGGCAGCAGATACAGGTAACGAGCACCCCCTCACTATTGAGCATATTAAAACATTACATCATCAGCGTGGGGGCTTACCGGTTGAGATAGTTAGTGCAGATTATCCGCAGGAAATGTTTGATAAACGAAAAGAGCGAGTTATTAAAGATTGGAGTGGTAAGCAACGGATTAAGGCAGGCGCTTATCGTGGAATAGTGATGCCGTCACTCACACGAACTGACACGAAATTTGCGGAAAATTGGCGAAGTGCAGCCGCCAAAATAGGTCTGCCCGAGTTTGAGTCGCCAATTGAAGCATTCAACTCATCATTCGTTCGCTCTGGTAATCCATTTTTAGACATGTGTCTATTGCATGGAGGTTTCCCTATTGGTCGGCAGCGATATTGTACTGACGAACTAAAAATCCAAGTTGTTTTCGACAAAGTGTTGTCCCCGCTTTTGGATGATGGAAAAGATGTTATTCAGTGGTCGGGAGTTAGGGCTGAAGAATCCGACAAGCGCGCGAGTTATCCAAGATTCAGCGAAGATAAACGAAATAATGCTGGACAACTGTTTAATTTTTTACCCATTCATCAATGGACGGCAGCAGACGTATTTGCTCTGTATAAATACTTTGGCATTAAACCAAACCCTTTATATCTCCAAGGGATGAATCGTGTTGGCTGTATGCCATGCATCTTGGTAAACAAAGAAGAACTAGCTGAAATTGCTGCAAGATTCCCATCCGAAATAGAACGTGTCGCACAATGGGAAAAAAGAGTGGCGATGGTATCTAAATGGTTCCATTGGATGATTGTTGGTCATGTAAATCGCCGTCAATTTAAACCCGTTGTAAGCAAATTCAAACTTAAGCATCCGTTTGAAAATGAAGATGGTGTACTTGTTACCCATAAGAATTATTCAACCAGCAGCAAGCTGGGGATTAACTCTCGCCTACCGACAAGAGATTTTGTCGTCGATGTAGAAGCTTACCAAGGCTCTTGCATGTTAGGGCCTCGAGGGGGCATTCCAGGTATGACTATCTACGATGCCATTGATTGGTCTAAGACTGGCAAAGGCGGGCGGGTATACGACTTAGTTACAGCATCAATTGATATCAATGTTTGCAGTTCTAAATACGGCCTATGCGGATAAGGATGATTGAAATGAAGAACAAATACCAAATCATCTACGCGGATCCACCATGGGCATTTAGCAACCCCAATACGGGCGGATCAATGAAGTCGAGCGCCCAAGCAAAATACACAGTCACCAGTACCGAGGACTTAAAGCGCCTCGATGTAAACAGCGTTGCCGATGACAATTGCCTGTTGGTGATGTGGTACGTGGGCGCCATGCCACAAGACGCCATCGACCTCGTCAACAGCTGGGGCTTCACCCTCAAAAACATGAATGGCTTTGTCTGGAACAAGTTAACCGTAAAGGACAACCCTTTTTTTGGCATGGGATTTTGGACCCGAGCAGGCAGCGAGTCGGCCATCATCGCCATCAAAGGCAAACCAACCCCAGCTTGCCGCAGCGTACGCGCAGTCGGTAACTACGATCCCGAAAGCCTAGATGAAGTGCTGGCACACCTCTGCTACGTGGGCGCCTATCAAAACATTCGCCATAGCCAAAAGCCCGATGAGTTTCGCGAGAAATGCGTCGAGCTTATGGGTGACGTTCCCCGTCTTGAAATGTTCGCCAGAACTAAAACCAAAGGTTGGGATGTTTTCGGCAACGAGGTGAAGGGGTCAATTGATATCCCACTGAAACCCATTCAATTGGAAGGAAAGGCAGCATGAAAAACAAACTGATTGATTTGAATAACCACTTATTCGCTCAGCTTGAAAGACTATCTGATGAAACTTTGAAGGGTGAGGCGCTGCAAGATGAAATCAGCCGTGCCAAATCTGTCACTGCTGTCTCATCGCAAATTGTGTCAAACGCAAGGTTAGCACTTGATGCCCAATTGGCCGCTAATGAAATGGGTGTAGGACGTAAGCTGCCAGAAATGCTCGAGGTGAAAAATGCCTAGATTTAAATACACCACCGAAATGCTCAACTTTTTGCGCGATACCTACGCCAAAAAGTCACTGGCTGATACCGCGGCGCTCTTTAATCGAGCCTTCGGTTTAGACAAATCCGAATCGCAACTTAAAGCCGCCTTTTCTAATTACGGTATTACCTGCGGGCGCAAGAAAGGCGAACTCACTAAAGGCAACCTAAGAAGTGTGACGCAAACGCAATTCGACTGGGTAAAAAAGCAATATACCCTGCTCACGATCGAACAACTAACCGTGGCCTTTAACGAGAAATTTGCCACCGAAAAAACCGTTAATCAGATCCGCGCACTCACCCGTAACCACGGTATGAAATCAGGCCGCACAGGTAGATTCCATGCAGGACAAAAGTCATGGAACGCTGGCATGAAGGGCTATCAAGCTGGCGGTAACTCAGCCGCCACCAGATTCAAAAAGGGCAATAATCCGCACAACCATAAGCCTGTTGGTTCCGAGCGCATCGATAACAAAGATGGCTTTGTGCTAGTGAAAACAGCAGAACCAAGAACATGGCGCTTAAAGCACATTATTGAATGGGAGAAACACCACGGCAGCGTACCTGCAGATCACAAAATTTGGTTCATCGATAACGACCGTACCAACTGTGACATTAGCAACTTAATGTTAGTCACCACCGGCGAGCATGCTGTCGTAAACAAAATGGGCTTAGGCCGCGCTAACCCAGATGCCAAAGAAACCGTGTTGCTATTAGCCAGGATAAAAATGGCCGCAACAAAACGCAAAGGTGACTGCCATGTATAACCTTCAGTCATACCTCAACACCAGCGCAGAAGATGCCAAGTTGTCACTGCAATGTTTACTGATGCGCGATCCTAAACTAGCGCTCGCGCTGGCAAACCAAATCATCGACGCCACGGCAATAGCCAGCAATAAAAAAACGCTGCATAAAACGGCGTTGACCATCAAAAAGAAAGCTGAAAAAGCCATTAAGGAGGCAGCATGATCGAACTAACCGAAAAGCAAATCGCCTACCGCGAGTGGTACCAAAAGAACCGCGCCAAAGTGCTTGAGGGCAAAAAGGCCAAGTACCAGCCCAAGGCCAGAAAGCCCCGAGCGGTAAAGGTTAAAGCGAAACCGACCGAATCAGCGCCTGCGCCTACGCAGCCAGAAACCAAAGCCGTTGAAACACAGGCAGGCGAAACCAAAACCACTACCCGCAAATTTAGCCTAGCGCTCGCCAGCTTTGTGGACCATAGCGAACGTGCGCCATCCCCTGTGCTTCGAGTCGATGTGGATGATGAGCGCGTGCAGGTTCGTCGCCGCATCGAGGATATTAAACTCGCCCGCGAACTCGGTTTGGATTTGGAGGATCTGGCATGAGAACCGACCAAGCAGCAGAACACATGCTGGCAACAGGTAAGTATTACACTGCAGGCATGCTCGCCAACGAGCTCGGCATATCGGCGGTGGAGGCCAGCGGCAAGCTGTTCAATATTCGCCATGCGGGTAAGTACCAATGTGATTGCACCCCACTCCCAAACCGCAAGGTGAAGGTTAGCGCCATAAAAGGCCGAGCCACTTCAAAGCAAGTCCTTTGGGCGTTAGCCCTATTTAAAAAACCAATCAACACGGAGGCAGCATGATCCAATCACTCGCAAACGACAACGACTGCCAACACGGCAAACAAAAAGGCAAGTGCGCCGACTGCGATCTGGACCACTACGAAAAGCAGTTAGCCCAGCAAATGAAGCAATCACGCAAACCGCGCCGCGATAAACCCTCAAAGGTAATCCGTGACGCCCTGCGCCAATGGTACTTGTTACCCAAAACCGAGGCAGGCAGCTGCCAACACTTTATGAAAACACTCGCCGAGCAACTGGTTAAGGAAGGTAGATAATGCAAGGTTTTGTTCCGACACCTGGCGCGATATGTACCTACAAAGAACTCGGTGGGATCAAGTGGTGCATGTGTAAAGTGATTGCCAAATACGATGGACGTATCTGGCTCCACAATTTTTACACCGGAAGTATGCCAGTAAAGCGAATCAATGAAGTTGAGTTCAAACCATTACCAACAGAACAGGATGGTGAGTAATGACTAAGCGTAGAGTATTTTTAGACGGTAGAGGCTCCACTAAAATTCATGTTGAAGGCCTTGGGGTTTATGTACCAGCAACTGAACTTAACGAAGTTAAGCAGAAGCTGATAACCGCCACCCAAAGAATAAAAGACTTAACCCAAGCCTTTGAACTTGAACACTCTAATCATGTTGATGATGTTGGTATTGATAACTTCGCCACGGCATTAAAGTTAAAGATGGCAGAGGCCAGAGCAAAGGGTCGTAACGGTTGGAATGATACTTCACTATGCACTGGCGCTCAGTTAGCCACAGCTTTAATTGAACACTTAAACAAGGGTAACGCAGGCACATTCGAGGACATTGCCAACTTCGCCATGATGTTGCATCAGCGCAATGAGTCCCCTGCACTACTGGTTGATGCGATTAACGCGCTAAACCAATCATTAATTGATGAGATTCTTACCGTTCTCGTTGGTGCCTCAGAGAGCGCCGCGGAAAATGAGTACGTTTACGCAGCACAAGTCATGAGCGAAGCGGCGGAGCTGGTCGAAATGCACATGAACTATTTGATGAATGAAAGTAAGGCAGGTGCAGCATGAGCCTAAACGACCGCATCAACCAGCTGATCACCGAAAACAATCAGCTTAAATCCAGAGTGGCCGAGCTCGAGCAGCAGGTTGCCGAACTCAGCCAACGCCCCCGCTTCGACCTTTCCACTGTGGCAGGCCGTGAGGCATCGGTAATCGCCAGATTAAAGGCACAAGGCTTAGCCTAAGGAGCGTCCATGAGTAGCATAGAGCAGCTATATAAAGACGGCCTGAGCATTGAAGAAGTGGCCGCCGAAACAGGCGAAACCATTTGGAAGGTTCGCAGCACTGTGCGCAAAGCGGGTATCGCCCGCCCTCGCGCCGAAGCGATCAAACTCTCCAAGCGCAACCCCAACCTAGCCGAGCGCAGCGAAGGTTATCTCGACAAGATAGAAAGCAAAGAAGCCGCGCTGTACCTCAAAGCCAACAAGCTGTTTAAGCCATGCCGACAAGTCGCCTAACCCCAGAAACACAAAAGGCACCATCATGGTGCCTTTGTTTTACCATCCGTAGACTTTAATTTTTTATAGCACTTCGCAGCTGCTCAATCTGCCTATCAATCGAGGTCACTTGCGTCTCGGCTTGCTGCGCCACCGCCGACATTTCCTGTGCCAAGCTTTGCTGCCAAGTCGCACCGGCTAAATTGTTATTGGCATATCGCCTGCCGTTCTGCAGATCCCGCATCCGCTGGTCCCGTCTTTCCACCACCCGCTTGCGGTCATTTTCAAGCTTAGCGATTTCTCGGCTGATACGTTGATTATCGACATAGGTTCGGATCTCCTGTTTGCTAGAATCCACAGGCTGCGCTTGAACACTATCGGTATTTTTGACAACGCTACCCACGCCACTTAAGTCAACGGGTTTACTGGATTCATCACAGGGGTCTGCCTGGTATTTACCATCGGCACATTTGTAGACTTCGGCATTCACCGAAAAAGAAAGGATTGTCGCTGCGATTGTTATAAACAGGGCAGCCAGTACAGCAAAAGATTTTCCATCCATAGAACACCTCCGAGTTGATTAAACCATCATATCATCAGCGGGGAACCATGAAACAACTTTTTAAAATCGGGGATCCAATAGGGAACCACAACTTTACACAGTTTATATAAATCAATAATTTAAATTAAAATCACACCAATCAAGCATAGGTGCAATGGAAAAGGTGCGGTCGAGCGCTAGGCCATCATTAGGATTATTTTTCAACACGTTAATATCAACTCTGCTTAAGGGAATAGATCAATGGCGCAACCGTTTAGTGGGTGTAGAAAGCTTAGTTACTCACTTATCGAATACAAACACCCTAAGCGTTAAAACGGAAAAACAGCAAACGAGCTAGTGTTTGCTGTTTTTCCGTTTTAACGCAGAGAGTGCCCACAAGGCTGGCGGCAGTATAACCTAAATCACCTATTTTGGGGAGCTTAGACGCCAGTGGCTATTACCCGAAACTCAAATGTACTGCGAAGCCTTATTAAATGAGAATTAAAGCTCACTCCAGCGGCGCAGTAGGTTGTGGTAAATCCCCGTAAGATTAAATATCTCCTGCTCCGGCGCTCTTTCAGCGGTTAAGGTCTGAATTGATTGGTCGAGCTGGAACAAAATGCGGCGCTGACCTTCATCGCGGATCATGCTCTGTAGCCACATAAAGGCCGATGTGCGCTCACCCGACGTCACGGGCGTCACTTGATGCAAGCTAGTCGATGGATAAAGTACTAGCGAGCCTGCCGATAATTTCACGCTCTGCTGGCCGTAGGTGTCTTGAATCACCAGCTCGCCACCGTCGTAACTTTCTGGGTCACTTAAAAACAGCGTGGCAGAAAGATCGGTACGCACTAGGCCATCACTCGTTGAGCGAATCGCATTATCGATGTGATAGCCAAAGGTTTCTCCGCCTTGATAACGGTTAAATAGCGGCGGATAGAATTGTAATGGCAACGCTGCTGACACAAACAGCGGATGGGCTAAGAGTCGCTCCATGATTAACTCGCCGATGGCTATCGCGACGGGATCTCCCTTATCCAACTGTTGGTTACGCTTACGGGTACTCGCCATCACCCCGGAGGTTTGATTGCCGTCAATCCAGTTACGCTCATCTAGCTGCGAGCGTAGTTGAGTCACCTCTTGCTTGGAAAATACATTTGGAATTTCAATCAGCATCTTACAGTCCTAATGGGGAAGCATTTGAAACACAAAAGGCAGCACTAAATTCATTAGTGCTGCCATTAGATTGAGTTATGGATTTAGTTTAGAAGCGCATATCGGCACTTAACATTACCAAACGTCCAGGTGCCATGTTGGCAAAATGGTTGGAATAGGCTTTATCGTAATAACGCTCATCCAGTAGATTTTGCACGTTCAAGCGGAATGTAAATGAGTCATTCATCTTGTAGGATGAAGACAGGTCATAGCGCCAGTAGGATGGGATCGATAGCGTATTAGCGGTATTACCATACACTCGACTCATATAGTAAGCACCCATGCCCACATTGATTGCGTCAGTCACATCATAGGTAGTAAATATGCTCACACTATTTTTAGCCGTATTCGGGAAACGGTTACCATCATAGGCGACGTTATAGCCATTGCTTTCGAGTGTTGCATCTAAATAAGTGTAACCACCAAAACCGTGCCAATCATCGGTAAGGTCACCAGAGAAGCCGATTTCAAAACCTTGTACTAATTGCTTACCGACGTTTTCCTGTGGCGCATTACGGCCACCTTCAACCGCGACGCGGGCGTTGTCTTTTTCGATTCTAAAGACCGAACCGTTTAGGGATAGACGTCCCGAGATAAAGTCCCACTTAGTGCCTAACTCATAGCTTTCGGTATCCTCTGGCTTTAAGTCCGAGTTGGCTACGCCTATATTTTCAGCACCATCACCATTAGATGTCCCTGGTGGGTTTGAAGATGTCCCCCAAGCCGCATAGATACTGCCATTGTCAGTAGGCTTAAACAGTACCGACAACTGATAGTTAAAGAAATCCGAATCGTTGCCATAGGAAGCGGTAGAGTTTTCGGATGTCGTGCTGAAATCATCCCAACGAATACCGCCGTTGACTATCCAAGCTTTTGTTAACTCAATGGTATTAAAAGCATAAATAGAGCGAGTGTCAGTCTCAGTTACCGTTGGGTCTGTGCTTAGGGTAATTGTACCTTCCCAAGGGTCATTTGGATTTGGATTATCGAGTAAAGTACAGTTGTAGCTTGCGAGTAATTCGTCATTACAACCCGCATTACGGCCGTTACCGACATCCACAGTGAAGGCTGCGTTGCTAGTACGCTCATTACTTAATTCAGAACCAAGGGCAAAGCGGTTAGTAAAGCCTGCTAAGGTGCCTTCACCCGTCAATTGTAATTGAGTGGAAAGCGTTTTAGTCACCGAGTGACGGGATTTAGTGTTACGCCATACATAACCATTGGCAACGTTACCCGTAGTGTCGTCGGGGTTAGTGGTAATGTAGTAGTTTGTATTACGGCTATACATTGAAGTCGATGTCAGCTGTAAGTCATTGGCAAAATCGTGGCTAATCAGTACAGATGCGGTGTCATCCATAGTATCGCGAAAATCACGCGCTAATAAGCCATAGAAATTATCTGGGTCGACATCAACTGGCTCACCTGTTGATTGATCATAGGGAATGCCATAGTCGGGAATATCATGGTTTTCAAAGTGATAATATTCGAGAGTCACTTTAGTTGGTGTGGTTAACCCTAAGGCAATCGAAGGCGCAACACCCCAGCGATGACCAGACACTGCATCACGACCAGGAGTATCTGAATCGTGGGCCATCATATTGACACGAACCGCCGCTTCATCACCAATCACATGGTTAACATCTAAACTCGCACGTTTAAGTGAATCGGTACCAATTGCGACATCGGCATTAATAAAATCGTTTGCCTGGGCTTTTTTGGTCACGATATTGATACTACCGCCTACCGCGCCACGACCGTTATAAACCGAACTTGGGCCCTTAAGCACTTCAATCTGTTCGATGTTAAAGGTTTCGCGGCTCTGTGAGCCCACGTTACGCATACCATTGATAAAGGTTGATGATTGCGCATCGTAACCACGGATAAAGGGTCTATCGCCATAGGGATTCCCGCCTTCACCCGTACCAAGTGTGACCCCCGGCGTTGCACGCAGGGCATCGGTAAAGCTTTGAGCGCCCATGTCCTTCATTAGGTCTTGATTGATGACGCTAACGGTTTTCGCAGTATTGAGCAGATCTTCAGTAAATTTACCGGACTGTATTTTTCGGCTGTTATAGCCCAAGTACTCACCATTCACTTCAATATGTTCGAGTTTTTTATCGGCTACTGAGGCCTGTTCTTCCGTCGCCATTGAGGGCATCGCATAGACAGCCATTCCTAGGGAAAGTGAACCTAAAACTTGGGAACCCAGTTTTATGCGGCTATTACGACGTTTTACTAGTTTCATCAAGAGCATTCCTGTTGCTAAAAATTCGGGTGCAGTGTGCCCACCTGTTTATGGCGGCTAATATAAGGAAATGCTAAAAACTGATCAATAATTATTATCATTTGCATTTACAACCAAAGCAAAGGAGTATCTGTTAAGGCATTGAAACAAAGTAACAAAACTCTTTTTTATGTAAGTTTATTACCATAAGAATTTACTCTGTAAATGAATGCAAAGATGATTTAGGTCGTCTAAAAAGTAGAAATGAACTGCTAGTAATGTGGATATGTTGCCAATCACCATCCGACAACAGATTAGTTACCGTACGAAAGATGGCTATTGAATAGGTAACAGTTGATTTGTCATTCGGCACAGGCTTAAATACGAGTGGCAATTGCTGAAAAATAACAAGAAAATCGAGAAATTAACCTCACATTTCTCATCGACTCATCTAAGCTGTTAGAGTGTGGTAAGGAATACTGTGATTAAGCCAGTTTTCGAATAGCCTTAAGCATTCCAGCTAAAAAGTAGGCTCAAAAAGGAAAAACTTAAGCATGAACGTCAATTTTATTAACCCCTTTCTGCAATCCCTGTTAAATGTGATCTCGACGATGGCCAGCATGGATCTCACGCCGGGTAAACCACAAATTAAAACCGATAACCTGGCAAAAGGTGATGTTTCAGGCTTAATCGGCATGGTAGGTCCACAAACTAAAGGCTCCCTGTCCATCACCTTCGAACAAAAGCTGGTTCTGCAAATTATGCAAAATATGCTTGGCGAGAATCCGGGCAAAATTAATGAAGAAGTGACAGATCTTGTCGGTGAGATCACCAACATGGTTACCGGCGGCGCTAAAAACCTTTTAGGTGATAAGGGCTACGACTTCGATATGGCGACGCCTATGGTGGTGTCTGGGAAAGATCACACGATCTCCCATAAGGCGAACGGCACTAAAATCATCATGCCCTTCACGAGCCCTTTCGGGACAGCCTTTATCGAGATCTGTTTCGAAAGCTAAGCTCTGACACAATCTTTAGTTTGGATAAAATACAAAAAAGCGCCTAGGCGCCTTTTTTGTACTCGGTTATTTATCGATTTTACGCTAAACAAACAGCGACCCTTGGGGTTAGCTTAGTCACTAACTCGTAAGCGATCGTGCCTATATGCTCGGCAACTTCTTCAACCGGTAACGCCTCGCCCCACAGTAGCGCATCATCACCGACTTTATCAGTTGCATCAGCACCTAAATCAACGGTTAACATGTCCATCGATACACGGCCAACAATCGGAACTCGGCGACCATTGATAAAGACTGGCGTGCCCTCAGGCGCATTGCGTGGGTAACCGTCACCATAACCTATAGCGACTACACCTAAGCGAGTATCTTGCTTTGCCGTCCAATAGCAGCCGTAACCTACGGGTTGATTCGCTTTATGTTCGCGCACTGCGATTAAGCGAGAAACCAGATTCATCGCCGGAATTAATCCATGGTTTGCGCCGCAATCACCTGCCACAGGTGATACCCCATAAAGTGCAATACCTGGTCGGATCCAATCCCCTTGGCTTTTCGGCCAATAGAGTGCCCCCGCAGAGTTAGCAAGTGTTCTATCGCCGGGCAAACCTGTGGTTAACTTATTGAATGCCTCAATTTGCATTTGGGTGTAATGGTTTTCTGGCTCATCGGCACAGGCAAAATGGGTCATCAGGTGAATCGGCTTTGCCACATTGTCACAGGCCATCAAGCGCGCGTAAACCTCGGAAAATTGCTCCGGCGCCACGCCTAAACGATGCATTCCCGAATCCACCTTTAACCAAACATTGACGGGCTTTGAAAGCGAAGCCTGTTCTAACATCTCAATTTGCGACTCATGGTGCACCACGGTATCGATATCGTGGTTAACGAGTAGGGGTAAATCAGTGCTGCGGAAAAAGCCTTCTAACAATAACAACCTCGCCTTTACCCCACCGGCACGTACCTCCAGCGCCTCTTCTAAACGGGCTAAACCAAACCCATCGGCGGTGTTAAGACAATTGGCCACGTTTAATAATCCATGACCATAACCATTGGCTTTCACCACGGCCATGACTTTGCTCGCACTCGCCTGCTGACGCAGGACGCTAAGATTGTTTTGCAGTGCGCTACTGCTAATTTCTGCTCGGGGAAAAGGTTTCAAAGTGTACCTTGTCTATTTATATACGGAAAAATCAGGGGAAGTCTGTAAATGCAAAGGTCCTCTCCCCCGTCAAACTCAATCTTCTTTAAATGCACTAATCGTCTTTAAACCTATTAATCTTCTTCGAACTGTGGGCCAGCGTAGTTATCGAAACGAGAAAACTGACCTTGGAACGTTAGGCGAACACGACCGATGGGGCCGTTACGCTGTTTACCGATAATGATCTCAGCCGTGCCTTTGTCGGGGGAATCGTTGTTATACACCTCATCACGGTAAATAAACATGATGAGATCCGCATCCTGCTCGATAGAGCCCGATTCACGAAGATCTGAGTTTACTGGGCGCTTATCGGCACGTTGTTCAAGCGAGCGGTTAAGCTGGGACAATGCTATCACTGGGATCTCAAGCTCTTTGGCTAAGGCTTTAAGGGAGCGCGAAATCTCCGCAATTTCAAGGGTACGGTTATCCGATAATGCTGGCACCTGCATTAACTGCAAGTAGTCGACCATGATCATCGACAAGCCGCCATACTCACGGGCGATACGACGGGCGCGGCTTCGCACTTCTGTGGGTGTTAAGCCTGAGCCATCGTCGATATACATTTTGCCCTGTTCGAGCATGATCCCCATGGTCGATGATACCCGCGCCCAATCCTCATCATCGAGCTGACCGGTACGAATTTTGGTTTGGTCGACGCGGCCTAATGAGGCCAACATACGCATCATAATCTGTTCTGAAGGCATCTCGAGACTGAAGATAAGCACGGGCTTGTCTTCGTTCATCGCCGCCTGTTCACAGAGGTTCATCGCGAAGGTCGTTTTCCCCATAGACGGACGCGCTGCGACGATAATTAAGTCACCTGATTGGAAGCCCGCGGTCATACGGTCAAGATCGGTAAAACCACTCGATACACCAGTGACACCGTTATGGGGGTTGTTATAGAGCTGCTCAATCTTATCGACGGTTTTTTCGAGAATGGTTTTAATGCCTTCTGGACCTTCATTAGCATTGGTGCGCTGCTCAGCAATCTTAAAGACTTTACTCTCGGCTAAATCGAGCAACGCGCTAGAATCTCGTCCTTCAGGGTTATAACCCGCATCGGCAATTTCATGGGCTACACGGATCATCTCCCGCACTACCGCACGTTCACGCACGATTTCAGCGTAGGAGACAATATTGCCCGCACTTGGCGTATTCTTCGCAATTTCACCTAAGTAGGCAAAGCCACCCGCTTCTTCGAGCTGGTTTTCAAGTTCGAGCTGTTCAGAAACCGTAATCAAGTCGATGGGTTGTCCACCTTCGACTAGACGATGCATCGCCGCAAAAATCATCCGGTGTGAACGGGAGTAAAAGTCCTCTTTCACCACGGTTTCAGCCACTTTATCCCAAGCATCGGCATCCAACATCAGGCCGCCTAATACCGATTGTTCAGCCTCAATCGAATGGGGTGGCAGTTTGAGATTATCAACCTGGGCATCCACGGGCTTACTTTTAGGCTTAAAAGCACCTTGTTGTGACATTAACACTCCCGATTTCTAACAACTTAACAAATATGATATAAACCCCGCGTCGAAAACAGGATGTTTCGACGCCAGCACCCGCCAACAAACACTCTAACAATAATTAAGGAAAAAACATGCGTATTGCATTAGTTGCGGCCTTAGTAATGACTTCCGGTATTGCAACTGCCGATGAAGGACAATGGCAACCCTATCAAATGCCTTCCATCGCTGACAAACTCAGCGCTCGCGGTATTGATATTCCCGCCGACAAACTGGCCGATCTGACAAGTTATCCAATGAACGCCGTTGTGGGGCTAGGATATTGTACCGCCAGTTTTGTTTCGCCCCAAGGGCTTGTTGTGACAAACCACCATTGTGCCTATAAGGCCATACAATACAACAGCAAAAAAGAGCACAATTATCTAGAGCAAGGTTTTTTAGCCACCTCAAAGGATAAAGAACCTTCCGCCGGCCCTAATGAACGTTTATACATCACCGAAGAGGTGAGAAACGTCACCAGTGACGTTATCAAAAACTTGAGCCAAGAACCGCTCACTCGCATCGAAGAAATCGAAAGCCATAGCAAGTCATTGATTAAAGACTGCGAGAGCGATGAAAACTACCGCTGTAATGTGCGTAGCTTCCACAATGGTCTTGAGTATTACCTTATCAAGCAACTGATGATCCGTGATGTGCGTTTAGTCTACGCACCGCCTGAAAGTGTTGGCGCCTACGGTGGTGATATCGATAACTACGAGTATCCACGCCATTCGGGTGACTTTGCCTTCCTGCGCGCCTATGTGGGTAAAGACGGCAAGCCCGCCGCCTACAGCGAAGATAACATTCCGTACACACCAAAGAGTTACTTAAAAATCAATGGTAATGGTGTAAAGGCAGGTGATGGCGTATTTGTGGCAGGCTACCCTGGCACGACAAGTCGATACAACCTTACCAGCGAGCTTAAATTTGCCAGCGACTGGCTCTATCCAACCCAAGCAAAGCGCTATCAATTTCAGATTGATACTATTAAAGCTATGGGCCAAGAGGATGCCGATATCGCCATTAAATATGCCGGCAATATGGCATCGATGGCAAACCGGATGAAAAAGTTAAATGGTCTGCTTGAAGGCTTTAAAGCCACTGATATCGTGGGCATTAAACAGCAACGCGAAGACGACTTTTTAGCTTGGCTTAAAAAGAATCCCGCGCTTAATCAGCAGCTCATCAGCGAGCTTGAAGTATTACTGGCAGAGCAGCAACAGCAATATCAAGCCAACTATTACTTTAGCAACGCCCAATCGAGTAGCCTGTTAACCGCAGCTAATCAGCTGTATCGCTTAGCTAAAGAGAAACAAAAACCGGATGCGGAGCGTGAAATAGGCTATCAAGAGCGCGACCTTGCCATGTTGAGCTCACGCTTAAAACGCATCGATTCGAGCTTTGCAGTATCAGTCGATAAAACCCTGTGGTTACAGGATTTAGACGCTTATGTCTCACAAATTAATCGCGTTGCGGCATTGGATGAGATGTTGCAACTTGATAAAGCAGATGCCAATAAAGCTAACGATATAAAAGCCACCTCGACTAAAGAGTTGAGCGCAAGACTCGATGGTTTCTATTCACTCACGACCTTGACTGACCAAGCTAAACGTTTAGCCTGGATGGAGGCTGATGTTAAGGCCTTTGAGACCAGCACCGATCCTTTCATCCGCTTAGCTGTTGCTCTGTATGACGCCAATATAGCGCAGGAAAAAGCAGAGAAAACCCTTGATGGCAAGTTATCCGTTGCTCGCCCTGCCTATATGGCAACCGTTATCGACTACTACAAAGCCAATAACTGGCCAGTGTACCCGGATGCCAACGGCACTCTTCGGATCAGCTACGGCATGGTCGATGGTTATCAGTCACGTGACGCGCTCTATAAGCAGCCATTCACTAAGCTCGATGGCATAGTCGCCAAGCACACTGGTGTTGCGCCTTATAAAGCGCCGCAAAAACTGCTGGATGCGATTAAAGAGCATCGTATTGGGGATCACCTAGTCCAAAACTTGTATCAAGATCCACGTAGCTGGTTGTGTAGACTGTTCTCCTGCGCCGATAAGCCAGAAGAATTCAACTCAGTCCCCGTTAACTTCCTGTCTAGTGTCGATACCACAGGTGGTAACTCGGGCTCACCCGTCTTTAACGGTCAGGGCGAGTTAGTCGGCTTAAACTTCGATTCGACCTATGAAGCAATTACCAAAGACTGGTTCTTCAATCCTACCATCACCCGCGCAGTGCACGTCGATATCCGCTATATCCTATGGATGATGGATAAAGTGGATAACGCACAAAACCTGTTGAATGAGATGGATATTATTAGGGATTAACTATCAGTTAAATTTTTAAAGCCGCCACTTAGGCGGCTTTTTATTACCCACCAAAATTAGATAAAAGTGAATTACAAATATTGTTAAATTTTTGTTTTACACAAGTTAATTTTATGAGAGAGTAACAATGCCAACCTGCAAAAATAAGTAGGTAAGCTAATGAAAAACATAAAACAAACTTTCTAGGGAATGCTCATGACAAAAACGAACTTTCGCCATTCGTTGCTAGCGATGGCCGTTGTATCTAGCTTATATACAGCGAGCCCATTACTTTATGCCGCAGACAGTGCATCTTCAGGTTTTTTGACAGGTACAGCGGTCAATATGGAAGGGGTCCAACTCAGTAACGTCAAAATAACCATCGTTAACAAAGACACAGGCCTAACTCGTACTGTAGAAACAAGTGCTAGTGGCGCCTATCGCTTCCCACTTCTGCCAACAGGAACCTACAACTTCACCGCTGAAAAAGATGGTTACTTAGTTGCTAAACAAGATAACGTTAAAGTCGGTATTGGTGACAAAACAACTTTTGATATTACACTTGGCACCCAGCAGCAGGATATGGAAACTATCGCTGTAAGAGGTTCCCGCATGTCTAGAATTGATACAACGTCTAGCGAAGCGGTTACCATCGTGGACCAAGAGTTGCTCATGCGAGTACCTGTGGCGCGAGATATTACCGCTGTTGCTTTATTGGCTCCAGGCACGACTCAAGGCGATACTGGTTTCGGTAACTTGGCCTCATTTGGTGGTGCTTCTGTTGGCGAAAACTCATTCTATGTGAATGGAATGAACGTTACCAACTTCCGAAATGGACTAGGTGGCTCAGACGTTCCGTTTGAATTTTATGACACGTTTGAAGTTAAAACGGGTGGCTATTCAGCTGAGTTTGGCCGCTCTACCGGTGGTGTGGTCAATGCGACAACCAAACGTGGTACAAATGATTTCGAATTTGGGGCAAGTGCTTATTTTGAACCCTCTTCTCTAAGAGCATCAGAAAAACAAACATACCGCACTCAAGAAGGTATTGACTTATATGGTTCAAAATATTTTGACCAAGTAGCCTCAGCGAGAACCATCGGTGAAAATAACTACAACGTTTGGGCTGGAGGTGCCATTCTCCAAGATAAGTTATTTTATTATGGGTTAATTAACTTCCAAGATAGAGTCTCTGACTTAGCCAATAGTAACGAAACTTATCAACGCGATGCAGGCGACCTATTCTACTCCCTAAAACTTGATTACTACATTACTGAAGACCATATTTTAGAATTCACAGCATTTGACAGTTCTAGTGATTTAGATAGCACTGCAACAGACTGGGATCCTGATACAGGTGAAACATCAGGAGATGCAAGACCTTATACTCTGGAGCGTGGAGGACAAACTTACTCTCTAAAATATACCGGTATCTTATCTGATACATTCACTATGAGCGCAATGGCTGGTGTCAATAAAGCTAACTACAGCAACGTACTTCCTGGCAGCAATCCAATTGGTGATAATCCACTCATTTATGAGCGTTTCTCAGGGAAAAAATTAGGCACAATTCCAGCTATTTCAACTCCAACAGTCGAGAAAGATAAGAGAACGGCTTACCGATTAGATTTTGATTGGTATTTAACAGATAATCACACACTTCGTTTCGGTATCGATTATGAAAATCTCGACGCAACAAACAACACCAGCAGAGCTGGTGGTGTAGCTTATCGCTACCAAGGTTGTGACCCTGCAGAAATTGAACAAGGTGATCCAACGTCTTGCACCATTGTACGTAAGGAAATTTATCAAAATGAGGGTGACTTTGAAACTAAGAGTTACGCTTACTACATCACTGATACTTGGAATGCAACAGATACTCTAACATTCAATTTAGGGTTAAGAAATGAAGCATTTGAAAACTACAACAAGGCTGGTGATAAATTCGTTGATGTAACCAATCAATGGGCACCACGCATTGGCGCATCTTGGGATGTTTTAGGTGACGGCGAAACCAAAGTATTTGCAAACTACGGACGCTATTTCCTTCCTGTAGCAACCAATACAAACATTCGTCTTGCTGGGGATGAGCTTTACACTCGTCAATTCTTTGAAGTATTAAGTATGGATGAAAATTATATTCCAGAACTTGGCCAAGCATTATCTGCAATGGATGTTTTCTCCGATGGTACCCTGAAAAATACAACTGAGACAGTCAATGCAGATCTCGATCCAATGTATCAGGATGAGTTCATTTTAGGCTTCCAAACCCTACTGACTGATGACATAAGCTTTGGAGTTAAAGGTACTTACAGAGATCTTAAGAGTTCATTAGAAGACGTTGCTATTGATAAAGGGTTCGAGGATTATCTACAAAGAGAATACGGTTCTGGTTGTACTGTATGTGATGGCTTCCATTATTACGTACTCACTAATCCCGGAAAAGATGTTACCATTACCACCGACCCAGATGGTGACGGTCCATTGGCAAACCAAGCATATACCATTCCTGCTGCAGACCTAGGATACCCAGAAGCAGAACGTAACTACTATTCAGTCGATCTGAATCTTAATAAGGCATGGAATGATAACTGGATGTTAGACTTTACCTATACTTGGTCTCAAAGTATAGGTAACAACGAAGGCTTTGTACGTTCAGATAACGAGCAATCTGATTCAGGTTTAACAACCAACTATGACCAGCCAGGTTTAGTCGATGGCGCTAATGGTTACCTACCGAATGATAGACGTCATCAAGTGAAAGTGTTTGCTGCATATGAAATCATAGATAACCTCACTGCTGGAGCTAATTTCTGGTGGCGTACTGGTCGTCCAATTAATGCGTTCAGTGTACATCCAACTGATGCATACGCTTCTCAGTATGGTGCAGAAGCATTCTTTAAAGATGGAGTACTCGCCCCTCGTGGTAGTCAAGGAAGAACACCAAACACTTGGAACTTAGATTTATCATTGCAATATGTACTCGAGTTACAAAGTACTGATATTACCTTCCGTGCAGATGTGTTTAATGTCTTCAACAATGATGAAATCACTGAAGTTAATGAAGTTGCTGAATATATATCTTATTATGACGCAGACTTTGGCGGTTATCGTGGCGCAGCAGATCCTGATTATTTGCTACCAACAGACTACCAAACTCCAAGATATGTCAGACTCAGTGCAAGCATCAAATTTTAATTTTTGATCGTATCTTGATAAGCCTCAAAAGCCATCTTCTCAAAGATGGCTTTTTATTCTCAGCCCCCTCACTTCAATAGGTAGTTATCATCATTTTTAGCTTTGCTTGTGTACTTACTAGTGTTAAATGCATCTCTGATTTTTAGCGAAGTCAAATAGAGACTGATCGCGATAATACTGTTTGCGGTATAGAACTAAATTAAAGTTGACGAATTAATCAGGAAATATATATAAAAAAACACCGCCGAGGCGGTGTTTTTCTTCATACAGCTAAGTTTAAAACAAATTGTAATTAAGCTTCTGCAACAACAGTCACTTTAACAATAGCTTTAACTTCAGTGTGCAGCTGAACTTCAACTTCGAAGTCGCCAGTAGTACGCAGAGCGCCTAATGGTAAACGAACTTCAGCTTTAGCCAGTTCAACGCCAGCAGCAGTTACTGCATCAGCGATATCACGAGTGCCAACTGAACCAAACAGTTTGCCTTCATCACCAGCTTTAGAAGCGATAACAACAGCTTCCAGAGCAGCGATTTTCTCAGCGCGTTGGTTAGCAGCAGCCAGATCAGCAGCTAATTTAGCTTCTAATTCAGCGCGACGAGCTTCGAATACTTTAACGTTGCTTTCGTTAGCAACAACAGCTTTACCTTGTGGCAGCAGGTAGTTACGAGCGTAACCAGCTTTAACTGCAACTTGGTCACCCAGGTTACCTAGGTTAGCGATTTTATCAAGCAGAATAACGTTCATTATCAAATCCTCTTTATTCGATTAGGAATTAATACTGCGATTACTGATGTAAATCAGTGTATGGCAGCAGAGACAGATAACGAGCACGCTTGATAGCGCGAGCTAGTTGACGTTGGTATTTAGCACTAGTACCAGTGATACGGCTTGGAACGATTTTGCCGCTTTCAGTGATGTAGTTCTTTAAAGTAACGATATCTTTGTAATCAATCTCTGCAACACCTTCAGCGGTGAAACGGCAGAACTTGCGACGACGGAAATAACGTGCCATGTGACAGTCTCCTAAGTTTTCAATTCGACATTTTCGGCATGGATAACTAAGCGGTTTTGACCATTTCGCCCCTGTTGAAGCGACATAAAGCCTTGTACTTGTACTTCCACACCTGCTTTCAGATTGTCTGCGACGCTTTCAAAGCGCGGTCCACTCAATATCACTTGTATTTGTACGTAGACGTTGCGGAGCATATCTGCTTCATAACGCTGCGATTTGTGTTCTAGCATAATTACACTGTGTGCAATTCCTGCTGGGCTTTTAAAGCGCCTGGAACGGGTTATTGTTCCTGACAACACCAAGTTATTGGTGGTCACAGATAAACTTACTCAGCGATTTCTTCAGCGTTAGCTTCATCATATGAGCGTTCGCCAGCTGGGCCACGACGTGAATCGCGCTCATCTTTAGCTTTCGCCATTGGAGATGCTTCGGTGATTGCGCCTTTAGTACGCATTACCATGTTACGCAGAACTGCGTCGTTGAAACGGAAAGCAGTTTCTAGCTCTTCAATCGTCTCTGCTGTTGCTTCAACGTTCATCAGAACGTAGTGAGCTTTGTGCAGATCTTGGATTGGGTAAGCCAGTTGACGACGGCCCCAATCTTCTAAACGGTGGATTTTGCCGTTAGCTTCGGTGATAGCACCTGTGTAACGCTCAATCATACCTGGTACTTGTTCACTTTGATCTGGGTGAACCATAAATACGATTTCGTAATGACGCATTTATTGCTCCTTACGGTTATGTAGCCTCGTTTTTGGCTCAGTCGGACCAAGTTAGAGGCAAGGAACGAAAATAGTGACTGATTAGAGCGCGAAATAGTACAGAAAGCAGACGTGAAACTCAAGCAATAACTTTGCCTCAACAGGCAATCGGGGTATGATGACGCCTCGCTCCCATTCGGACCTTTAACCACTGCTAATCAAGAACGAATACTAATGTTACGAGCAATGCTAAAAGTTATCGCCCCTTTGAGTTTGTTTTGCCTGTCTTTTCGAACACTTGCACTCGTACCACCCGATTATCAAGAGCCGCCAAGTGATTTCACTGCAGAGGTTGAAGCTGGCTTGCAATTGAATACTGGCAACACCGAATCCAGCAGCTTTAACGGCAGAACCCAATTAGTCTACGACACGCAAAACACCAAACAAGAAGCGACCCTGAAGGCTTATTTTGCCTCAGAGCAAAATAAAACCACCTCCGAAAAATACGAACTGCAATTACAGAGTAACTATAAGCTCGATAAGGGCTACGTCTTCGGTCGTGGCGACTTTACTTGGGACCAATTTGGTAGTTACACCCAAATATCGACTGTTTCGACTGGTTATGGTTTTAATGCGATAGGCACCTTTCGAACCAAACTCAGTTTTGAAGTCGGTCCCGGTTATCGTTACAACTTACCCGCTGAATCGGTCACTGAACCAGACCCCGCGGCCGAGCGAGATGTCATTTTGCGTACTGCGGCTAAGTTTTCACAAAAGCTACAGGAATACTCTAGCATCAATGCAGATCTCACCGCCGAGGTAGGGGAAAATAACAACACCCTCACTTTAGATATGAATTATAAGAATATGGTGTTTCAGGACTGGGCATTCAAAATCGGCATCAACATGAAATATACCGAAATTGTGCCTGAAGGCACCCAACAAACTGATACCATTACTACTTTTAACCTGCTTTATACCTTCAGATAATCTCTACATCACTCAGCTAGGCTGATGATAAAAATGTCATCAGCCTTCAGTTCGATTTCAGCTATTTAGTGACCTACCCAGTAATTCCATCATTTAGTCAGTAACTTCATTCCTCTTATGCCACAGTAAGCCAGCCAACAACTGATATACTCTCCTAGGCAATCTTTGTTGGAGTCGCTATGGCAAATCCTTTACGTACCTTCGCCTCTTTGTATAGCACTACCCTGTTAACCGTGCTGGCGGGTGGCCTACTTACAACATACTTAGGGCTTAGACTCTCTGTCATGGACGTGCCACAACTTTGGATTGGCGGCATGATGTCAGCCTACTATGTCGGCCTTGTGGCTGGCTCAAAAATTGGCCACAGGCTTATTGCCCAGGTAGGTCATATTCGCGCCTTCGTCGCCAGTGCAGGCATTGTCGCCGCATCAGCCCTTGGTCACGCCCTAATCGATGAGTTAACGATTTGGATAGTGCTGAGACTTATCGTTGGTATGGGGATGATGTGCCAGTATATGGTGCTCGAAAGCTGGCTTAACGAACAGGCCGACAACACGCAGCGCGGTACTGTGTTCGCAAGTTATATGATAGTGTCTTATTTCGGGCTGATTTTAGGCCAAGGCGCTATCAGCCTCTATCCAGACTTAGGTTTAGAACCACTACTTTTAATTGCGATTTGTTTTTCCCTCTGTATTGTCCCCATTGCCATCACAAGGCGGATTCATCCAGCACCTTTAGTGCCAGCACCATTACAAATTACCCATTACTGGCGTTTAGCGCCACAAGCGTTAACGACTGTAGCCATCGGCAGTATGATTGTAGGCTCTTTCTATGGACTAGCCCCCGCTTACGCCAGTAACCTTGGCATGCCGCCCGAGGAAGTCGCAACCTATATGACAGTCACCATAATGGCAGGCCTTTTAGCCCAATGGCCGATGGGGAAATTGTCAGACATTATGTCGCGCAGTCGACTCATTCGGATTAACTGCTTACTACTTGGCAGCTTAGCCTTAGTAATAGCGATATTGCCACATCAAGAACATTTATCGTTGGTACTCACTTTTCTGTTTGGGATCCTAGGTTTTACCTTTTATCCCCTCGCCACTGCACTTGCCAATTCAAGGGTTGAACAAAATGAAAGAGTTGGTTTGTCTGCCACCATTTTATTGACCTTTGGCATAGGCGCCAGTATCGGGCCACTTATCGCCTCAACCCTAATGCAATGGTTTGGCAATAACATGCTCTATGGGTTTATTTCAGCATGTACTTTAGTGCTTTTCGTTCGCCTACGTTATGTCCACTCAAAACAAAAAGCCGAAACCCATGTCACCCAAGACTATATTATGGCCACAGGCGATTTAGTGTCTTCGCCATTAGTGGCAGCGCTTGACCCGAGGGTCGATGTCGAATCGGTTAAAGAACAAATGGTGGTGACTGCCGAAGATGAAAATATCGATCCCGATAACTTCAGCGACACTGACTACGAGCAACAACTTGCCTTTAGCTTTGACTTAGATTCGCTCGAAGCCACGCTTGATACTCCCGTTTCGCAGGATACGACAGATGATGACGTTTTAGGCTTAACTGCCGTAAGTTATGAGCAAGAGGATGCGATAAAGGCAAGTTAAGGTCTGGGTCACTATTAACACAAAAGACGGCATTTGCCGTCTTTTTATTAACTGCGCTATCAAGAGTAAAATGATTAACTACGACGCTGACGAACCGCTTCAAATAAACAAATACCCGTTGCTACCGACACGTTTAAGCTCGACACGCTGCCTGCCATAGGGATAGATACAAGCATATCGCAGGATTCACGGCTTAAGCGGCGAAGACCTTTATCTTCTGCGCCCATGGCAATCGCTAACGGCCCTTTTAGATCGGCTTGGTATAATTCACAGTCGGCCTCGCCCGCAGTACCAACAATCCACACTCCCTTATCCTGCAGATGACGCATAGTGCGCGCAAGGTTAGTCACTTGGAATAAAGGTACTGTTTCCGCAGCGCCGCAGGCAACTTTACTCACCGTTGCCGTTAGGCCAACCGAGTTATCCTTAGGCACAATGATACCCTGAACACCCGCAGCATCGGCGTTACGTAGGCAAGCCCCTAAGTTATGGGGATCGGTAACACCATCTAAAATTAACAGGAATGGCAGTTCAGTCTTAGCCAGCAGATCGTCTAAGTCGTGCTCACCCAATATTTTGGCGGCTTTTACGCGGGCAACAATACCTTGGTGTTGCGTGCTTTCGGCCTTATCATCCAACACCTTACGCGAGGTGACTTGGATGCTGGTACCAAAATCCTTGGCCTGGCGAATAAGCGGAGTTAAACGCTCATCATCACGACCTTGCAATAGCCACAGTTCGATAATGCGCTCAGGGCTATGCTTTAACAGGGCTTCAACAGCGTGAATGCCAAAAATAATATCTTGTTTTTTCATTTACTTCTTTCTCGTGCTCCGCTTAGCGGCCTTTGGCTTTTTAGCCGAATTTTTCTTTGGTTTGCTGCCAGACTTTGACTTAGGTTTTGCGCCACTTGGCTTACTCCCATCCGCCCTTGATTTATCAGCGCTTGAACGTGATGCACCTACGCCCGTACCTCCTTTAGCCGCACGCGCCATTTTGGCACCTTCACGGTTAACACGCTCACGGGCGGTCATTGGCTTTTCACGGCTCGGCGCGGATTTACGACGACCTTTACCGCCCTCGCCAAGCATAATCAAATCGATTTGTCTGTCATCCAGATTCACCGCGGCCACTTTTACTGTCACGGGATCGCCAACTTGATAAACCTGACCGGTGTTCTCACCCAGTAAACGCTGACGCATAGGATCAAACTGATAGTAATCACTGCCCAGACTCGAAATATGCACTAAACCATCGATAAAGAGGTCATTTAAGCGCACAAACAGGCCGAAGTTAGTCACCGAAGCAATCACAGCTTCGAAGGTGTCACCCACGTGATCCTGCATAAATTCACATTTCAACCAGTCGCTTACATCGCGCGTTGCCTCATCTGCGCGGCGCTCAGTGTTAGAACACTCTTCACCAAGTTGGTCTAGCTCATCGAGCTGATAATGGTAACCACCATCGCTCGTCCACTTCTCATTGGCTTCACCCTGCTCCTTCGCCAGTAAATAGCGGATCACGCGGTGTAGCACTAAGTCTGGGTAACGGCGAATTGGCGAGGTAAAGTGAGCATACTCCTCCAGTGCCAGACCAAAGTGGCCTTCATTATCCGGTGTGTAGATTGCTTGGCGCATAGAACGCAGCAGCATCACCTGAATAAGCTCAGCATCGGGGCGCTCGCTAATCTGCAGCATCACGTTTTGATAATCTGCAGGGGTTGGCTCAAGGCCACCACTCATGCTTAATCCGCGCTCAGCAAGGAACTCTTTAAAGTTCGCCAATCGCATCTCTGACGGGGGTTCGTGAACCCGATAAAGGATTTCACCTTTGTGCTTTTTCACGAACTTAGCCGCAGAGACGTTAGCCAAAATCATGCATTCTTCGATGATCTTATGGGCTTGGTTACGCGCCCTTGGCACAATTTTATCGATCTTACGCTGCTCGTTAAAAATAAACTGGGTTTCTAAGGTTTCAAAGGCAATCGCGCCGCGCTCGGCGCGCTGCTCATCGAGCGCTAAATACAGTGACTGCAAACATTGCAGGTGCGGGAATAATGCCTCGTGCTCAGGGGCGATTGGACCGCCTTCGAGCATTGCCGCCACTTGGGTATAGGTAAAACGCGCGTGAGAATGCATTACCGCCGGGTAGAACTTGTAACCCGAGAGCTTACCCTTGGCCGAAATCGTCATCTCCGCCACCATACACAGGCGGTCTACATGGGGATTGAGCGAACACAGGCCGTTGGAGATTTTCTCCGGCAGCATTGGGATAACCTGCGATGGGAAATACACAGAGTTACCGCGGGAACGTGCTTCGGTATCGAGCGCTGAATCGGTGCGAACATAGTAACTTACATCAGCAATCGCCACCCACAGACGCCAGCCACCACTGGGTTTCACTTCCGCATAGACTGCATCGTCAAAGTCGCGGGCATCTTCACCATCAATAGTCACTAACGGCAGATCACGTAGATCGACGCGGCCAATCTTATCCGCTTCAGTCACTTCATCGGGGATCCGGCGCAGTTTTTTCTCAATAACCGCTGACCATTTATGGGGTAAATCGTAATTACGCAGGGCGATTTCAATCTCCATCCCCGGCGCCATTTGCTTACCTAAAACTTCGGTGACTTTACCGGCGGCTTTTACAAATCGCCCAGGACGACGTGTGAGTTCAACGACGACCACATCACCTTGGCGTGCGCCATTACGGTCTTCGTTGGCGATTAAAATCTCTTGGGTAATGCGCTTATCATCGGCAATCACAAATGCCATGCCACTATCAACATGGTAACGGCCAACAATCGCAGCACTGCGAGGCTGGATCAAACGAACGAGACGCGCTTCACGGCGACCTTTACGGTCAACGCCGGCTTTTTGTGCCAGCACTTTATCGCCATGGAAATACATCAACATATCTCTGTTCGAGATAAATAAATCATCACCACCTTCATCAGGCTTAAAGAAGCCATACCCTTCCCTGTGCCCTAATACGGTACCAGAGATAAGATCCATTCTTTCGGGCAAGCCGTAGCTTTGACCACGGGTAAACACCAACTCACCGTCACGCTCCATCGCACGTAAGCGGCGACGTAGGGCTTCGAGTTGATCTTCTTCGTGGATCTTCAATGCAACAGCGATGCTGTCACGGGTGAGGGGTGATTTTTGGGAGCGCAAGTATTCAATAATATACTCGCGGCTTGGGATAGGGTTTTCGTACTTATCCTGTTCACGCTCAAAATGAGGGTCTTTTATCATTCAATTTCCAAATTATGTGTCTCAATCGCGAGACAGCTTAATGGGGTCGTATATGTTCCTGCTGGGCTCGCGCCACCACACTTGGGGGCATTTTTGCAGCCAACTTTTGCAGTAATGATAAGGCTTTTTGTTTGGTCGCCTCATCGTTAAATACATTGTTATACAACCAATTATAGGCCATTTCATAGTCCCTTGGACTACCATAACCTTCGCCGTATAAACGGACTAACATCATTCTTGCCTGTAGACTGCCACTCGCTGCCGCAGGGAGTAAATAGTTTACCGCGCGGTCTTTATTACGAATGACAAATTTTCCATTTTGGTAATACTCGGCAAGTTTGACCATGGCTTCGGGACTACCCTGCTCGGCCGATGCCTGCAATAAATTCATCCCCTTAACCGCATTCGCCTTAACGCAGACACCGTGGTTGAGCATTTCGCCCCACAATAACTGGTACATAGGCTGCTTTAGCACTTCGGCACGGGCTTCGATATCCTGTACCAATTGGCAATCATCCTGCTTTACTTGCTTAAGATATTGATCGCTTCTGAACATCTCAAGCAATTGTTCTTGAGAATAAATATCTACAGCCTGAGTCTCAGCAAAGGAGACGCTTGAAACCAAGGATAGAAGCGATATGAATGCTGTACGGAGCATAACAACTCTCAATGACAATAGGGTGAATACTTGCATCGGCAGTATAACCCATTTCTTGAGTCTAAGCTGAATATCTAACCACAGAAATGCAAACTGAGGGGAGCACAAATAGAAAAGGCCGTGTATCACGGCCTTTCTGACTTTAAATCATCTCGTTCTTAGTTAAACGGACTGACTAGAATCATAGTCTCATTACGGTCAGGACCAGTAGAGATGATGTCGATTGGGGTTTCCAATAACTCTTCGATACGCTTAATGTAGTTGATAGCAGCTTGTGGCAGCTGATCAATTGAAGTCGCACCGAAAGTGTTCTCGCTCCAACCTGGCATAGTTTCGTAAACAGGCGTAACCTGCTCATAACCTTCAGCCGCTAAAGGCGTGACTTTAGTGACTGTGCCATCTGGATGTTGGTAACCAACACAGATCTTAACTTCTTTTAGACCATCGAGTACGTCTAACTTAGTTAAGCAAAAGCCACTTATGCTGTTGATTTGAACTGCGCGGCGCATTGCCACAGCATCTAACCAACCTGGACGACGCTTACGACCAGTCGTCGCACCGAACTCATGACCTTTAGTCCCTAAATGATCACCCACTTCACATAAAAGTTCAGTAGGGAAAGGACCTGCACCTACACGAGTGGTGTACGCCTTCATGATACCCAGTACATAGTCTAAGTGACGTGGACCAAAACCACTGCCCGTCGCAACACCGCCAGCAGTAGTGTTTGAAGAAGTTACGAACGGGTAAGTACCGTGGTCGATATCCAGCAGTGTACCCTGCGCACCTTCGAACAGAATTGGCTCGCCCGCTTTGCGTGCGTTATCCAACAGTTCGGTAACGTCAACGCACATGCTCTTCAGATAGTCAGCTAAGGCTAACACATCGGTTAGAGTTTGCTCGTAATCAACGGCTTCAACTTGGTAGTATTCGGTCAGCATAAAGTTGTGATACTTCATCACTTCTTTTAGCTTCTCTGCAAAAAGTTCAGCATTGAACAGATCGCCAACACGCAGACCACGACGGGAAATTTTGTCCTCATACGCAGGACCAATACCACGACCTGTTGTACCAATCGCTTTATTACCGCGCGCTTTTTCGCGAGCAATGTCTAGAGCACAGTGGAAAGGTAGGATCAGCGGACACGCTTCAGAGATCAGCAGACGTTCCTCAACTGGAATGCCTCGCTCTTTAAGCATGTTGATCTCTTTCATCAGGGCATCGGGTGCTAATACAACACCATTACCGATAATGCACTTAACATTATCGCGCAGGATGCCTGACGGGATCAGATGAAGAACGGTTTTATCGCCGTTGATAACCAAGGTATGACCCGCGTTGTGGCCACCTTGATAACGAACTACATATTTTGCCTGTTCAGTTAAAAGGTCGACAATTTTACCTTTTCCTTCGTCACCCCATTGGGTGCCGAGAACAACTACGTTTTTGCCCATTGTTTGCTGCAAGGTTGTGGTTAAAACGGAATTCTAACAGATTTTGGGAGATTTGTGGTAAGTCATTTATGAAAAAATAATCAAAATGATCAGCCCTGCAGTCACTAATGATCCACCTATTCGGCGCAAAACCTGCTGATTTTGATTAGAAAGTTCATTTAAATATCGGCGCCACTTATTTGGAAATAGCAATGGACCAACACCTTCAAAAATCAGCATCAAAGCCAGTGCCAACATAAAAATTTGCAATACACTTCTCCTCAATAAGGCTCAAAACTGCCATTGTTGGCCACGATAATAGCGAAAAAAAGGCAATAAAAAACCCAGCATAAGCTGGGTTTTTTGAAATTCCAAAAGCAAATTAACGCTTAGAGAATTGTGGTTTACGACGTGCTTTACGTAGACCCACTTTCTTACGCTCAACTTTACGAGCGTCACGGGTAACGAAACCAGCAGAACGTAATGATGGACGCAGAGCTTCATCTAATTGCATCAGAGCACGAGTGATACCGTGACGGATTGCACCTGCTTGGCCAGTGATACCACCGCCTTTAACAGTTACATAGATGTCCAGCTTATCAGTCATTTCAACTAACTCTAATGGTTGACGAACAACCATACGAGCAGTTTCACGACCAAAGTACTGGTCCAAAGGACGTTGATTTACAACGATGTTGCCGCTACCAGCTTTAGCGAATACGCGAGCTGTAGAGGTTTTGCGACGGCCAGTGCCGTAGTACTGAGTTGCAGCCATTTGCTTAATCCCGTTTAGATATCAAGAACTTGAGGTTGTTGTGCAGCGTGGTTATGTTCTGCGCCAGCGTAAACTTTCAGTTTACGGAACATGGCACGGCCCAGAGGACCTTTTGGTAACATACCCTTAACTGCTTTCTCGATGATCATTTCTGGCTTATGAGCTTGCAGCTTTTCAAAGCTGATTTGCTTAATGCCACCAGGGAAGCCTGAGTGCGAGTAGTACGTTTTGCCTTTCGCTTTGTTACCAGTAACAGTAACTTTCTCGGCGTTGATAACGATGATGTAATCACCAGTGTCAACGTGAGGAGTGTATTCTGGCTTGTGCTTACCGCGTAAACGGAGAGCGATTTCGGTAGCGATACGACCTAAAGTTTTGCCGTCTGCATCAACGACGAACCAGTCACGAGTTACAGTTTCTGGTGTAGCAGTAAAAGTCTTCATTATTACAAAAACCCAAAGTTAATTTCTGTCTCACATGCTGCCTGCATTTACAAGCAACACAAAAATGCCTTTCGGTACCCCTTCGAGTACTTATTTCGGCTTACAACTTCCGCCCAATCGGCGGAGTAACGTGGGCAGGTGGCGGATTATAGACAAACGTGAGCTAAAAATCACCTGATATTTTGACAAAAATCATAAAAATTCGATCGCTGAGGCTCATTATCCCTAGGTTTAATAAACCACAGCAAACTTGAGGAGGAAATGTGGATTAAAGCTCTCTTGGTTCAAGAACAACTTAAGGTAAATGCTCCGATTTTAGGTAATCGTGGGATTGCATTTCGATTAAACGTGAGCGGCAACGTCTGAATTCAAAACTTAAGAGTCCTTCTGCATAAATTTCCTCGAGTGGTACCTCTGCTGAGACAATCAGTTTTACGTTACGCTCATAAAATTCATCCACCATCGCAAGAAATCTTCTGGCAATATCATCACCTGTGAGTAAGGCCCCCATCTGCTCGATACCGCTTAACAATACAGTGTGATAGATACGCGCAAGCTCCATATAATCACGTTGACTGCGGGGGCCATCACACAACGCCCTAAAATCGGCTAGCAACACACCCTGAGCCTGTTGACGAATTACAATTTCACGACCTTCGATTTCAATAGCTGCAGTAGACACTTCTACTTCTGGCGCTAACTGCCTGAAATAATGCAGTAAATTGGTATCTGCTTGGGCATCCAATGGATAGTGGTAAATCTCTGCCTGCTCAAGGGTGCGCAGGCGATAGTCGATTCCTGAATCCACATTTAATACTTCACAGTGTTGATTGATTAACGCTATCGCCGGCAAAAAGCGTGCCCGCTGCAAACCGTTTTTGTATAGGTCATCGGGAATAATATTCGAAGTTGCCACCAAGACCACACCTTCTTTAAAGAGGGCTTGGAATAGGGTGCCAAGTAACATGGCATCAGTAATATCAGAGACGAAAAACTCATCGAAACAAATGACTTTATATTGGGCCGCCATTTTTTTCGCAATAACAATCAATGGATCCCGTGTGCCCTTTAACGCATCTAAATCTAAATGCAGTTGATGCATAAAGCGATGAAAGTGAGCGCGCAGCTTTTGATTGCCTGGCAGCGCATCAAAAAAGGTATCCATCAAATAGGTTTTACCGCGGCCTACCCCGCCCCATAAATAAAGACCTTTAGGTGCGGGAGCAATAGGTTTAAGACCAAGCCCAGCAAACAACCTACCGAATAATGAAGTTGGCTCAATAACGGCGGTTAAATCCTCATAGACTCGTTGCAACGCCTTTACTGCCATTTCCTGCGCAGGATCATGGGAAAAACCATCACGAGTTAGATCTTTTTGATAATGCTGCCAAGGGCTTAACTGGGGCAATTTATAATTCTCTTTAATGCTCTACACAAACTGCGCAGATTTTACCACGGCCTAAAACGTGCAGCATCTATTTACGCTCAGTAATGCATTTAATAAGTGATAAATGATAAAAACTTTTTTAGGAATGGCACTAGAATTTAACCAAACAAACTTGCCTCTAAAAATCATTTTTAACCTTGAAAAATGCATAAACTGCCCACATTGCTCACTTCAGCTTCACTCAAGAAAATGCTGATAAAATAGCCATCAACGAATTAACATTTGTTAATATTGATGAACTTTTTCAATGAGGTGCGAGTCCGAAAGGTTACCTAGGCAAATAGCCGGTACCGATACAGATTCGATCTGACACGCACTAGAATGATATTGCATTACGTCTAGATCTTAAGGTCCCTTATTTGGAGTTATGAATAGATGAAAACGAAATTATCTGTACTTTCAGCCGCCATGTTAGCCGCAACCTTAACGATAATGCCGCAAATTTCCCAGGCAGCGATTCCACAATCCGTCGAAGGTCAAACTCTTCCCAGCCTTGCCCCCATGTTGGAGCGTACGACTCCTGCAGTGGTCTCAGTAGCAGTGACAGGCACCCAAGTTTCTAAACAACGTGTTCCTGATGTATTTCGTTATTTCTTTGGTCCAAATGCCCCACAGGAGCAAGTACAAGAGCGCCCATTTAGAGGCTTAGGTTCAGGAGTCATTCTCGATGCAGAAAAAGGCTATATCGTAACCAATAACCACGTGATCGATGGCGCCGACGATATCCAAGTGGGTCTGCATGATGGCCGTGAAGTTAAAGCTAAACTAATTGGTACCGACTCTGAATCCGATATCGCCCTACTGCAAATTGAAGCTAAAAATTTGGTGGCGATTAAAACCTCCGATTCAGATGAACTGCGTGTAGGTGATTTTGCCGTTGCCATCGGCAACCCATTCGGCCTTGGACAAACTGTGACCTCCGGTATTGTTAGCGCACTAGGTCGCAGCGGCCTTGGTATTGAAATGCTTGAAAACTTTATCCAAACCGATGCAGCTATCAACAGTGGTAACTCGGGTGGCGCGCTGGTAAACCTTAATGGTGAATTGATTGGTATCAACACAGCGATCGTCGCACCCGGTGGTGGTAATGTCGGGATCGGTTTTGCGATCCCTGCCAATATGGTGAAAAACTTGGTCTCTCAAATCGCCGAGCACGGTGAAGTTCGCCGCGGTGTCCTTGGGATCTCGGGTCGCGATCTAGACAGCCAGTTAGCCCAAGGTTTTGGTTTAGATACCCAGCACGGCGGCTTTGTGAATGAAGTCACCGCAGGCAGCGCCGCTGAAAAAGCCGGTATTAAAGCAGGCGATATTATTGTTAGTGTCGATGGCCGCGCGATTAAATCCTTCCAAGAGTTACGTGCAAAGGTTGCCACTATGGGGGCAGGTGCAAAAGTTGAGCTCGGGATAATCCGTGATGGCGACAAGCGAACCGTTAAGGTCACCTTGGGTGAAGCGAGCCAAACCAGTGAAAAAGCCGCGGGCGCAGTCCACCCAATGCTGCAAGGTGCGTCTTTAGAAAACTCATCAAAGGGCATTGAAATCACCGATGTGGCAAAGGGCTCACCTGCCGCGATGAGCGGCCTACAAAAAGGTGACGTAATTGTAGGGATTAACCGCTCAGCGATTAAAGATCTCAAGTCACTTAAGGCGCAGCTAAAAGATCAAGAAGGTGCAGTAGCCCTTAAAATCCTTCGCGATAAGAGCATGCTTTACTTAGTCCTCAGATAAACTGCCTTCATCGCTGATCTTTCAGCAATTTTTCTGACCTTGATCAGCATAGGGAACCTTGGTTCCCTATGCTTTGCTTGTTTAAACATGTTAACCTAACTCACCTTTTGCCATTTTTAGCCTGCCATGAATCTAAAAGACACCCTGTTATATCTCGGTAAAGCCATTCTCTTTGGCCTTATCATGGCGGCCATGTTCTTATTCGTAACCCGTTATTTCGACGATAAAAACATTGGAAAGTCCCTATTGCAAAATCGTGGCAATCACACCGTTGAGTTGTCCTTTGCCAAGGCGGTTCGCCGCGCAGCCCCTGCGGTAGTTAACATTTATAGTCTTAGCATCGACCAAAGTCGCCCACTTAACTCAGGTTCACTCCAAGGACTAGGTTCTGGCGTCATCATGAGTAAAGAAGGCTATATTCTCACGAATTATCATGTGATTAAAAAAGCCGATGAGATTGTAGTGGCACTTCAAGATGGCCGTAAATTTACCTCCGAGGTCGTCGGTTTTGATCCTGAAACTGACTTATCAGTACTCAAGATTGAAGGCGATAACCTGCCAATCGTCCCAGTTAACTTAGATAGCCCGCCACAGGTAGGTGATGTTGTACTTGCCATCGGTAATCCCTACAACCTAGGTCAAACCATTACCCAAGGCATTATCAGTGCCACCGGCCGTAACGGTTTAAGCTCGGGTTATCTCGATTTCTTACAGACTGATGCGGCGATTAATGCCGGTAACTCAGGCGGCGCATTAATCGATACCAACGGCAGCCTTATAGGCATTAATACCGCTGCCTTCCAAGTTGGTGAAGAAGGCGGTGGTCATGGGATTAACTTTGCCATCCCCATCAAACTTGCCCACAGTATCATGGGAAAACTGATTAAAAATGGTCGTGTTATCCGTGGAGCCATTGGCATATCTGGCGAGCCAATCAACCCTGTTGTCGCACAAATTCTCAATCTTCCCGATCTTCGCGGTGTGTTAGTGACTGGCGTTGACCCGAGTGGTCCAGCAGCCCGCGGATTATTGCAACCAAGGGATGTAATCATTAAATACGACGGTGAAGATGTCCCAGGTGTTGAAATGCTAATGGATAGAATCGCTGAAACAACGCCCGGTAAAACCGTGCTCGTTACAGTGATACGCCAAGGTAAAGAGCAGGCGCTAAATGTGACAATCGATGAGAAGGTCGTTATCGATAAAGATAAATAAACCCCACTCAAATGAAGCAATAAAAAACCAGCTACTAGAGCTGGTTTTTTATATCTAACAAATAGTAGATCACTGATTTGTTTGTAGAGATTAGTGAACACGCTCTACGTGTGCGCCTAAGCCCTGGAATTTTTGCTCGATGTGCTCATATCCACGGTCTAAGTGGTAGATACGATCAACGATGGTTTTACCGTCCGCGACTAATCCTGCAATCACCAGACTTGCAGATGCACGTAGGTCTGTCGCCATCACTTGCGCACCACTTAAGGATTCAACACCTTGGATAATACAAGTGTTGCCTTCCTGCTCCATGTTTGCGCCCATACGGATAAGTTCAGGCACGTGCATAAAGCGATTTTCAAAGATGGTTTCAGTAATAGTTGCAGTGCCCTGAGCCAGTACGTTCAGTACGCAGAACTGCGCCTGCATATCCGTAGGGAAACCTGGGTATGGCGCGGTCTTGATATTCACGGCCTTTGGACGTTTGCCTTCCATATCGAGCTCAATCCAGTCTTCACCTGTAGTGATCTTCGCGCCAGCATCTTCGAGCTTAGCAATAACCGATTCCAAAGAGGCAGGATCGGCTTTTAAGCAACGAATACGACCACGAGTGACCGCCGCGGCAACGAGGAAAGAACCGGTTTCGATACGATCTGGCATCACGCGATACTCACAACCCTGCAGACGCTCAACACCTTGAATACGCAGTGTTGCAGTGCCCACACCAGTGATTTTTGCACCCATAGCGATTAAGCAGTTAGCTAAATCAATAACCTCAGGCTCTCGGGCAGCGTTTTCAATAACGGTTTCGCCGTCGGCTAGAGCTGCTGCCATCAGCAGATTTTCTGTCGCGCCCACGCTCACCATGTCCATGAAAATATGGGCGCCCTTCAAGCGACCATCGACACGGGCCTTGATATAACCTTCCTTCACCTCAATCTTCGCGCCCATCATTTCGAGGCCATGTAAGTGAAGATTTACCGGACGCGCACCAATGGCACAGCCGCCAGGCAATGACACGTCTGCGGTGCCGTAACGGGCTAACAACGGGCCTAAAATCAAGATAGAGGCACGCATCGTCTTAACCAGATCGTATGGCGCACAGAACTCATTTAAATTCGTGGTAGAGATGCGGATTTGGCCGTCACCTAGCTCAGTCACTTCCGCGCCAAGACAGCGCAGTAATTTGCAACTAGTAGTCACGTCGCGAAGATTCGGTACGTTAGAAACCACAAAGTCGGTTTCTGCCAATACGCCCGCCATCAGAATCGGCAGTGCGGCATTCTTGGCACCTGAAATCACCACTTCACCAGCAAGCGGAGGGCTTGCTTGAATCATTAATTTATCCACTTTTCCTCACTACTAGCTGTTGAAAACTTTTTCGCGTTTCCATTGTGTCGGCGTGAAAGTTTTAATCGTTAGCGCATGTAACTCACCGCTGGCAATATAGCTCATCAGCGGTGCATAAATTGCCTGTTGTTGCTTTACGCGGCTCATGCCATCGAAACATTCTCCCACGGCGATCACTTTATAGTGGCTGCCGTCGGAGCTTGCGCGCACTTCTTCAAGTTCTAGCGCATCACGTAAAATCTGTTCTATTAAGCTGCATTCCATGAAATTCTAACCTTTTCGATGGGCCTCTTCGGTGAAGAAGGACTGTAAATCATATAAATCGATTAATTTTGCTAACTGCTCCGAGGCAGCGCTCAATACCAGCGGTATTGGATGTTGGCGCACCAGTGCCAGCAAAAATGCCACACCCGCGCTATCACTGTATTCAAGCTGTGCTAAAGACAACACTTGGGTATCTTGGCTAAACAACGAATGTTTGTTGTCCCATAGCAAAGTCACCTCTTTCTGGGATAAACGTCCATTGAGATGACACACATTACCCTGTTGTACAAATTCAACCACGGCGCTTATTTCCCTGCTTTGGGCTGTTTAGTCACTTTGTCTTTAGTGCGATCTTCAAGCATTTTGATCACTGAATCGATACCTTGCTGACGGATAAGATTCGAGATTTCAGACTGCTTTGACGACAGCAAACTCACCCCTTCGGCGACCAAGTCAAAGGCTTTCCACGAGTCATCTTTTAAGCGACGAACCTTGAATAGCAGCTTAATCGGCGGGCGACCTGCTTCAATAATCTGCACATTCACATCGACCATCTTTTCGTTGCTGTAATCGCTACCCGGTAAGAACTCGATTTTTTGGTCAGTGTACTCGGTAAACGCTTGAGCATAGGTCGACACTAAATAACCTTCAAATGCCGTGACAAAGTGATTACGTTGATCTTCTGTCGTCTCTTTTAAGTACTGACCTAAGACTTTATATGAGGCGTATTTGGTATCGATATAAGGCATTAATTCTTCACGCACGATCACTTTTAAATGATCCGCATCCGCATCGATTACAGCCTTATCTTGATGGAATCTATCGAAGGTTTTATTCGCTACCGATTTCACCATGGCGTAAGGGTCCATAGTGTTGATGGTAGTGTCGGCAGCCAGTGCGTTGGTAACTGTAAAAATCCACACTAACGGCAGTAATAAGCGCGAAAAGCGTTTAAACATAGCGGTAACCTCTATTTATCCTTTGAACCCATACTATACAGGAACTGACCAATCAGATCCTCTAACACTAAGGCTGAGCGAGTATCTTCAATTTTATCGCCATCCTTCAGCATGCTCACATCGTCATCAACAAATCCTGGGGTTAACCCGAGGAACTGCTCCCCTAACAGGCCAGAAGTTAAAATAGCCAAGCTACTGGTTTCAGGGAATTTATCGAATTTTCTATCCATGACTATGGTCACAACCGCAACCAATTTAACCGGATCTAAATCAATCTGGCTCACACGGCCGACGACTACCCCACCCACTTTGACCGGAGAGCGTACTTTAAGGCCGCCAATATTAGTGAAATTGGCGGTTAGGGTATAGCTGCTATCGTCGGTTTTAACCTCAATATTGGCGACGTTAAATACCAATACAAGGAAGGCGGCCAAACCTGTTAAAAGAAACATACCCACTAACAATTCAATTTTTCGTGTCAACATACTCAGTTACCACTCGGTTAATCCATCTAAATCTGTATCCTTGGCGCTTTCCGTTAGCGGCCAAACATCAGGGCTGTTAGTAAAAAGTCCAATGCTAATACCGCTAAACTCGATTGCACTACGGTTGATGTTGTCGCGCGGCTGATCCCTTCAGGATTAGGTACGACTTGATAGCCGCGGTAAAGTGCAATCCAAGTCACCACTACCGCAAATACTCCGCTTTTAATCAAACAGTTAACTATATCTTTTTCCCATTCTACCGAGGCCTGCAGAATTGACCAAAACGCACCGCTATCGATGCCCTTCCATTCCACGCCCACCAAATGGCCTCCATAGATGCCAATTGCGGTAAACATCAAGGCTAACAATGGCATACTTATCACCCCAGCCCAAAAACGCGGCGCAATAATTTGTCTTAGCGGATCGATTGCCATCATTTCTAGGCTCGATAACTGCTCCGTACTCTTCATCAAACCGATTTCGGCGGTAAGAGCTGAACCCGCGCGGCCCGCGAATAACAGTGCCGTCACAACAGGGCCTAATTCACGCAGTAAACTCAAGGCAACCATAGGGCCTAGGCTTTCTTCGGTACCAAAGCCCACTAAAATGTTATAGCCCTGCAGCGCCAATACCATGCCAATAAATAGGCCTGATACCAAAATAATCACCATCGACTGCACGCCCACTACATAGATTTGGCGAACGAGTAACGGCAATCCCTTTTTTACCTGTGGCCAGCGGAAAATCGCCCCCCACAGCATAAGACCCGCTTTGCCCATGCCCTGAACTATGCCAATAGCGCTGCGCCCTAAGTCGGCAATACTGTCTAAAAACTTCACTTGCCCACTCCTTTGGTCATCAATTCTTGCTGATAATCGTTTGCGGGATAATGGAACGGCACAGGGCCATCTGGTGCCCCCTGAATAAACTGTTTCAGCTGCGGGTTATCGGCCATTTTCAATTGTTCTGGCGTACCATGTGCAATGACTTTTTTATCTGCGATTACATACACGTAATCTGCAATTCCTAGCACTTCATCCACATCGTGGGACACCACAATCGAAGTGAGGTTCAGTGCATCGGACAATTCGCGAATAAGTTTTACCAACACCCCCATCGAAATCGGGTCTTGGCCTGCGAACGGCTCATCGTACATCACCATTTCAGGCTCTAGAGCAATTGCACGGGCCAGTGCCGCTCGGCGTTGCATCCCACCGGATAACTCACTTGGCATCATCTGAGCCGCGCCGCGAAGGCCTACTGCTTCAAGTTTCATCAACACGATAGTGCGAATAATCTCTTCGGGCAGCCCCGAGTGCTCGCGCAGGGCAAAGGCAACGTTATCGAACACATTGATATCGGTAAACAGGGCACCACTTTGGAATAACATACTCATGCGTTTACGCAATTCGAATAACTCATTGCGACTCACGCCATGGACGTCATGCCCATCAAACAGCACTTGGCCACTGTCCGGCGTTAATTGACCACCAATTAATTTGAGCAATGTGGTTTTACCAATACCACTCGGTCCCATGATGGCGGTCACTTTGCCTCGAGGAATAGAAAGGCTAATATCCTCATATATGACACGGTTGCCTCGGCTGAAGCCCAAATGACGGATTTCAACCAATGGCTTTTGTTCTTGAGTCATGCTGGATTCCGATATTTGAAATGAGGTGATCTGCGCATCCATTACAGACCAAACGAAGAGCCGCAAATTGTACGTAATTCGCCTGTAACCTACAACCAAATCGACACTATCGCCCTACAATACTTTCAATTTTTCTGTTTTCCAGCGAAAATGCGCGATAGGTTCTCGCACCGTTAAGATTAAGTGTTACCTAATGTTTTCGTTCATGTTGATAAATCGACCATTTTGTTTAGCGTGGGCTAAATCATAAACTGGTATTTAAACTGAACTTGCTGGCTGAATTTGGGCTCAAACTAGCATATTTGAGCAGGATATCTATTGGGTTACATGAAAATTCAACCCAACAAAAAAATCCAAGTAATATATTGATATTCAATAAATACTTAATCCAGCTAGCGCTCTGATTTACTAAAAAAATTGACACGATATTGCCTTTAGGAATCGCTTAGATAAATCGCGACACCAAAAAACGGAACAGTAAGTACCACAATCTAACCCTAGGCAGGATGCCACTAACTTTTATTATCTTTATTGCGTACCACATCATGCCATTACATTCTCGAAATGGGGCGATAAAGACAAGGCAAACAGAGAGATAGACATGGTAGACCAATCACAACTGCGCCAATGGGGCTGTAAAGTCATCGATATTGAACGAACAGCACTCGACAATTTATATCAGTACATCGACTCCGCTGAATTTGCCAAAGCCTGTGAACTGATCCTCAATTGCACTGGTAAAGTCATCGTGATGGGGATGGGAAAATCGGGCCATATCGGCAATAAGATTTCCGCGACCCTTGCCAGCACTGGCACCCCCGCCTTCTTCGTCCATCCAGGTGAAGCCAGCCACGGAGATCTAGGGATGATCTCTGATAATGATGTGATATTAACGATTTCTAATTCGGGTGAATCCAGTGAAATTCTTGCCCTGATGCCCGTTATTCAGCGTAAAGCGATTCCTGTAATTGCCATGACAGGCAAGCCCGAATCCAATATGGCGCGTTTAGCCCAAGTGCATTTATGCATCGAAGTGCCTGAAGAAGCTTGTCCGCTAGGACTTGCGCCAACCTCAAGCACCACGGCAACCCTAGTGATGGGCGATGCCATCGCCATTGCCCTTTTGCAGGCAAAGGGCTTTACCCGTGAAGATTTCGCCCTTTCCCATCCCGGTGGTGCACTTGGCCGTAAGCTGCTACTCAAGGTCAGCGATGTTATGCACAGTGGCGATGCTTTGCCTGTAGTGAGTAATGATCTGACCATTACCGAAGCTTTGTATGAAATTTCACGTAAGGGGTTAGGTATGACCGCCGTTGTCAATAAAGATCAAAGGCTTGAAGGTATCTTTACCGACGGTGATTTACGCCGCATCATCGATGCCGAAGTCAATCTTCGTACTACACCCATTGCTAATGTGATGACCCGCAACTGCGTTACAATCACAGGTAATGTACTGGCAGCCCATGCGCTACAGGTGATGGAATCTAAAAATATTAACGGCCTGATAGTGATAGACGCCGATCGTCGTCCTATCGGTGCGCTCAATATGCTCGATATGGTTAAAGCAGGAGTGATCTAATGCCACAACAAGGTTTTTATGGCCCCATCAGTGATGAGGTATGGCAACGAGCGCAAAAAATTAAGTTATTGATCTGCGATGTCGATGGCGTTTTCTCGGACGGCCGCATCTATCTAAGCAATTCGGGCGAAGAACTTAAAGCCTTCCATACCCGTGATGGCTATGGTGTTCGTTCGTTACTGACCAGTGGTTTTAATTTGGCGGTAATCACGGGGCGCCAATCTAAAATTGTTGAGAACCGCATGACAGCACTCGGTGTTACCCATATCTATCAAGGTGTCGACAACAAATTTGAACCCTATGAAGAGCTGTTAGCCCTCTACAATGTGGCTCCTGAAGAAGTGGCATATATCGGTGACGATATTGTCGATTTGCCGGTAATGAAAGTCGTTGGGCTTTCTGCTTGCGTGGCGGATGGTCATCCCTATGTGCGCCAACACGCCCACTTTGTGACCCACCTCAACGGTGGCCATGGCGCCCTCAGGGAGCTAACCGACTTACTTTTGCTTAGCCAAAATAAATTTACTTCGGCCCATGGAATGAGTATATGAGTCGTGTGACCCTCGCTATTATCGCCTTTTTTGGTACTGCATTAGTACTTTATTGGCAAGTGCAGCAAAAACGTGGCGACGACACTGATACATCCTTGAATAATGGCGATAGACCCGATTACATTATCGACGATTTGCGTAGCATCGAATTTAATGAGCAGGGTCAGGTGAATAGCCGAGTCAGCGCCCAGCACATGGAGCACTTCGAGCAGAAAAACCAAACGGACTTTGTTCGCCCTGTATACCTTGTGTACCCCGATAAGGGTCAAGCACAATGGCAAATTCAAGCCGATAATGGCCGCTTGTTAAAGGATACGGGTAAGGTTGCATTAGAAAATAATGTTATTATCGAGGCCATCAGCCCCGGTGAGCCAATACAAACGTTGTCGACCAGTTTTTTAGAGCTCGATCTTAACACTATGATTATGACCTCTGACCGTATCATCTACGTCAAAGGCAAAGATTTTAATATTCAGGGGCAAGGCCTTTACGCGGATCTAAACGCGCAGGAAGTGCAATTGACCAGTCAGGTAGTTGGAACCTATGAAGCAAAATAACATATTACTTGCCAGCCTAATGCTAATGACCAGCATGGGCGCCTTTGCCAAAGTTGGTGATTTGCAGCAAGAGGTCAAGATTAAGGCTGTCAGCCAAACTGCAGATATCAAAAATAACCAAATCATCTTCTACGGTCCTGTTGAAGTGACCCAGGGCTCGATCAAGATCCAAGCCAATGAGCTGCGTGCTTTCTCAGCAGAGGGCGACAACAGCAAAATTTTAGTCGCCACGGGTAACCCTGCAACCTATAGCCAAATCCTCGATGATGGCCGCCCTGCATCTGCCAGTGCAAAAGAAATTCGCTACGAAATGGCTTCACGCACTCTAACACTAAAAGGTCAAGCAACCCTCGATCAAGCTGGTAGCCAAGTGACAGGTAACCTGATTCGTTACAACATCACCCAGCAAAAACTGATTGCAGAGAGTACCGGCAATGGTGACGATCGGGTAATAACGATTATTCAGCCCGAAAATTATCAGGAAGATCTTAAAAATCCTCCCGCTGACAAACCTGTTAAACAGGACTGACAATGACCCAAATTACCTTAAAAGCCCAAAATCTGGCCAAAAGCTATAAGAGTCGTCAGGTCGTTAAAGATGTCAGCCTCACGGTAAAAACTGGGCAAGTAGTCGGGCTCCTCGGCCCAAATGGCGCTGGCAAAACCACCACTTTCTACATGGTTGTCGGTCTGGTCAAAAGCGATAAGGGCAGTATCTTTATCGATAACGATGACTTAACCGCCGATCCTATGCATTTACGGGCCCGTAAAGGGATTGGTTATCTGCCACAGGAAGCCAGTATTTTCCGTAAGCTCACCGTGCACGACAACATCATGGCGGTGCTGCAAACCCGCAAAGAACTCAATAACGAGCAACGGATTGAAGAGCTAGAACATCTTTTGGAAGAATTCCACATTACCCATATTCGTGACAGCCAAGGCATGTCACTGTCGGGTGGTGAACGCCGCCGGGTAGAAATTGCCCGCGCCCTTGCCGCAAATCCTAAGTTTATTCTGCTCGATGAACCCTTTGCCGGGGTTGACCCAATTTCGGTTATCGACATCAAGAAGATCATTGAACAGCTCAAAAGTCGTGGGCTTGGAGTGCTGATCACCGACCACAACGTGCGCGAAACCTTAGACGTGTGTGAGCATGCCTATATCGTGAGTCACGGAAACCTGATCGCAGAGGGGACACCCGCAGAGATCTTAAACAATCAGCAAGTTAGGGCTGTGTACTTAGGTGAACAATTCAGGCTATAGTTACTAAAACAGAGCCAAACTCCTTGAATTTTAGGTCTCTTGACTCAATCAAAAAGATAACAAGTAACCTAAATTCAAAATTATAACGTAGGGATCAGCGGTAGCATGAAAGCGTCACTCCAGCTCAAACTGGGTCAACAGTTAACAATGACGCCACAACTACAACAGGCAATTCGCCTGTTACAATTGTCGTCATTGGAATTGCAGCAAGAGATCCAGCAAGCCTTAGACTCAAATCCTCTTCTCGAGCTGGAAGAGGAGCAATTTGACGCATCGAGTGACCGCAATCAGGCCATCGCCGATACTGATTTCAGCGAAGCCAGCGCCCTTCCACCCGAGCAGGATAATTCTGCCGTCGATATCGCCGAATCCTTAACTAAGGATTCCATGCCCGACGAACTTCCCATAGATACGACTTGGGATGAAGTCTACACCGCCTCATCCAATGCCGGCCCTGGTGGCAGCCGAGAAGACGATATGCCCTTTCAAGGCGAAACCAGCGAAGGGCTTTACGAACACTTAGAGTGGCAAAAAAATCTCACCCCCTTCTCCGACACCGATATGGCAATTGCCACCGCAATCATCGATGCTATCGACGATCAGGGCTATCTGACCCAGAGCACCGAAGAGATTCTCGAGGCCATGGGTAATCCGGATATCGAACTCGATGAAGTCGAAGCGGTATTGAAGCGTATCCAACATTTCGATCCTCTCGGTGTCGCGGCAAGGGATTTAAGCGAGTGTCTGCTGATCCAATTATCTCACTTTTCGCCTGATACACCTCAACTAGATAACGCTCGCATGCTGATCAAGGAACACTTGGATCTGATCGCTGCCCGCGATTTTAGATTGTTGATGCGAAAGACCAAGCTTAAGGAAGATGATCTGCGCGATAGCATTGCCCTTATCCAAACCCTTAACCCTCGTCCTGGTTTATTAATCACCCCAATAGATGAAGAATACGTTGTACCCGATGTCTCAGTGTCGAAGAAAAATGGTCGTTGGGTCGTCGAGCTCAATCCGGATTGCATGCCAAAAATCAATGTTAATCAACAGTATGCAGCAATGGCTCGCAGCAGTAAAAATCAATCTGATAGTCAGTTTATCCGTGGTCATCTGCAGGAAGCCAAGTGGTTTATTAAGAGTCTAGAGAGTCGTAACGACACTCTTCTTAAGGTGGCAAATTGCATTGTGCAGTATCAGCAAGGTTTCTTCGAATACGGTGAAGAAGCCATGAAGCCTATGGTTCTGAACGATATTGCCGAAGCCGTTGAAATGCACGAGTCGACCATTTCACGGGTGACTACCCAAAAGTATATGCATACCCCAAAGGGACTTTTTGAACTAAAATATTTCTTCTCAAGCCACGTCGGCACCGACGATGGCGGTGAGTGTTCATCCACAGCAATCAGAGCTTTTATTAAGAAACTGGTTGCGGCGGAAAATCAGAAGAAGCCTCTGAGCGATAGCAAGATGGCACAACTTCTGGCCGAACAGGGAATTAACGTCGCCCGAAGAACGATTGCGAAGTATCGAGAAGCGATGCTGATCCCCCCATCCAACCAGCGTAAAAGTTTATAACCTACAGTGGATATCGGAGGACGTTTCTATGCAAATTAACCTGAGTGGACACCATGTCGAGATAACAGAATCTTTACGGGCATATGTAGAGGAAAAGTTTTCAAAACTTGAACGTCATTTCGAACAGATCAATAATGTGCACGTTGTACTCAATGTTGAGAAAATGCAACAAATCGCCGAAGCAAGGATCAATCTCACCGGTGGTGAAGTCTTCGCGACTTCAGAGCATGCGGACATGTATGCTGCCATAGACGTCCTGATAGACAAGCTTGATCGTCAGGTTATTAAACACAAAGAGAAGTTAACAAAACACTAACAATGGAACTTCGTACCATACTGCGGCCGGAATGCACAACCTGCGCCACTCCGGGCAGTAAGAAAAAGGTACTGGAACTCATCAGCGACTTAGCCGCTGCCCAGTACCCAACCCTCTCATCTCAAGAGATATTCGAAAGCCTAGTGGCACGCGAAAAGATGGGGAGCACAGGTATAGGTAACGGTATCGCCATTCCACATGGCAGATTAACCGATATAGCACAACCCATAGCAATACTCGTTAAATGTGAGGAACCGATAGCTTTTGACGCTATCGACAAGCAACCGGTTGATATTTTATTTGCACTGCTTGTGCCTGCTGAACAGTGTCAGCAGCACTTAAGTACCCTGTCATCGATGGCCGAGCGCCTGAGCGACAAACAGGTTTTGAAGCAATTACGCAAAACCCATGATGAAACGGAACTCTATCAGGTAATCACTGGATGAAACTGGTTATAGTGTCTGGGCGCTCTGGCTCAGGAAAATCTGTCGCACTAAGGGTGCTCGAAGATCTCGGCTATTACTGCGTCGATAATCTTCCATTACCCTTAATCGGCAGTTTACTTGGGCAGCTCAAGGGCAGTAACGATCTCGTCGCCATCAGTGTCGACGTGCGTAACTTGCCAGAGCAAGACAAAGAGTTGGAAAAACAACTCGCAAGTCTCGCCGATGGCACTGAACTTATCAGCTTCTTCCTCAATTCCAGCGATAAAGTCCTGCTCAAACGCTACAGCGAAACCCGGCGCTTGCACCCCTTGTCTAAGAGCCGCGTCTCACTGCAGGAAGCCATTAAGCTTGAAGGTAAATTGCTTGAGCCTTTATCGCAGCAGATGGATCACTACATAGATACCTCTAACTTGAATATCTATGAACTCAGCGATCAGGTTCGGCAAATTCTGCTCGGCAGTGTCGATAAAGAACTGGTGATCAATTTCGAATCATTTGGCTTTAAGCACGGCATGCCCACCGAAGCCGACTTTATGTTTGATGTGCGTTTTTTACCAAATCCCCACTGGGAAGCAGAACTTAGGCCATTAACGGGCTTAGACGAACCCGTGGCAGAGTTTTTAAATCGCCAACCCTTAGTCAATAAGTTTATTTGGCAGATTGAGAATCTACTCGAAACTTGGTTACCCCACCTTGAGCGCAATAACCGCAGCTATTTGACCATAGCCATTGGCTGTACGGGTGGACAACACCGATCTGTCTATATAGCTGAGCAACTGGCTAAACGCTTCAGTAACGGTAAACATCAAGTCAATGCACGCCATCGGGAACTGACTAATGCCAAAGCTTGAACGCCAAGTCACCATTTGCAATAAACTCGGCCTCCATGCCCGAGCCGCAACCAAATTAGTCGTGCTCGCCTCAGAGTTCGATGCCAGCATCACATTAATTCAAGGTGAGAAACAAGCCTCAGCCGCCAGTGTACTTGGTCTATTAATGCTCGAAACTGGCATGGGTAAAACCATCAAATTAATTGCCGAAGGCCCGGATGCCGAAGCTGCGCTCGATGCCATTTGCGCCTTAATCGACGCCAAGTTCGACGAAGCCTGCTAAGACTCCCCATCCAGATAACCTAACAGCCTATTTAATTTCAGTAAGTTAATTTCACTCTGTGATGTTTATAGCTCGACGCTTTCTTCACTGCTCAATTACAATATAAATAATCCTACGTCCTAATTTTCCCAACGCCATCACCTTGGCCGTCATTCTGGAGGACAAATGCCCGTAGAAGCCTCGGATAGTCTACAAGTCGGCCAACGCCTCGATCAGCTGAGCCAAGCGCTCAACAGTGGCATGTTTGTGCACGTGAGGCAGATGCTACAAAACATGGCCGCATCGGACATCGCCCTAATTTTAGAATCTACGCCCCCTAAAGCGCGTCAAGTGTTATCCCAGCTTATCGATCAGGAGCAGCTTGGCGATGTGTTAGATGAGCTTGGTGAAGAGCTCAAAGATCCGCTTATCCGTTCAATGAGTCCAGAGCGTGTCGCAAAGGCCACCGCCAGTATGGATACCGATGATCTTGCCTATATTCTCAGAAGCTTGCCGGACACTGTGTATAAGCAAGTATTGCAATCGATGAGTCTGCAAAATCGTCAGCGGGTTGAACAAGCCCTGTCCTACCCCGACGAGACAGCTGGCAGTTTAATGAATACTGACACAGTCACCCTAAGACCCGATGTCAATATTGATGTGGTTCTGCGTTATCTTCGACAACGCGGCAACTTGCCAGACACCACAGATACCCTCTATGTGGTGGATAAACACGACCGAGTACTTGGCGGGGTGAAACTTGCTGATCTGCTCACGTGCGATCCCAACACCCATATCAGCAGCATTATCGATACCGATATCGAAAGCATTCCCGTGGGCATGTCCGACAGTGAAGTGGCACAGCTGTTCGAGCGTCACGACTGGGTATCGGCGCCTGTTGTGGATAGTGAAGGCAAGTTGCTTGGAAGGATAACCATTGATGATGTGGTCGATGTTATCCGCGAAGATGCCGAGCATTCAATGATGGGGATGGCGGGGATGGATGACGATGAAGACACCTTCGCCCCCGTATTCAAAAGTACCTTTAGACGCTCACTGTGGCTGACCATCAACCTGTTTGCCGCACTGCTTGCATCTTCTGTCAGCAATATGTTTGAAGGCACCATAGAGCAGTTTGCAACTATTGCCATTCTAATGACGATAGTACCGAGTATGGGTGGAGTCGCTGGCAATCAAACCCTAGCGCTGGTTATCCGCGGTATTGCCCTTGGGCATATAGGCCAGAGTAATGCCCGCTGGCTCATCGGAAAGGAACTCGCTATTGGCTTTCTAAACGGCTTAATGTGGTCGATTTTAGTGTTTATCGCAGTCTTTATTTGGAAGCATGATATTGCACTCGCAAGCCTTATTGGTGGCGCTATGCTTATCAATATGACGGTAGCGGGCCTTGCTGGAGCCAGTATTCCGCTCATCCTAAAGCGCTTCAATGTTGACCCTGCACTCGCTGGCGGCATGGTACTGACCACGGTTACTGACGTGATAGGGCTATTTGCCTTCCTAGGCCTTGCAACCTTGTATCTAATGCACGGCTAGTCCGCTAACTCAAAATAAAAAGTCGCCAATTGGCGACTTTTTATTTACAAAACACGACGCCAACGAAGTTAGCGCTGTAGCAACGTCATTAAGAGGTTGGCGTTAATACGATTTCAACGCGGCGGTTTTGTGCACGGCCTTCCGCGGTGTTGTTAGAAGCGATTGGGCTTGCTTTACCCATGCCCCTTGTACTGACACGTGCTGATTCAACACCTTTAGTCGTCAGGTAGTTACCGACTTCACCGGCGCGCACCTGTGATAGGCGCAGGTTATAGGAGTCCGAACCACTGCTGTCGGTATAACCTAATACATTGAGTTGGGTCTTATTGTATTCCTTGGCCACCAGCGCAACAGAATTCAATACGTTTTTAGCGCCATCATTCAGCTCGGTTTGATCCACCGCAAAGGTCACTTCGTTTGGCATATTTAACACAATATTGTCGCCATCACGGGTCACACTCACGCCCGTTGATGCCAATTGCTGGCGTAACTTGGCTTCTTGCACATCCATGTAGTAACCAATACCACCACCAACGGCAGCACCCGATGCAGCACCTATCAGCGCGCCCTTGCCGCGATCTTTCTTACTCGATGAAGCTACACCAATCGCAGCACCAGCAACGGCACCAATAATCGAGCCAGTCGCCGCTTTAGAAGTTTGCTCTTCGTTAGTGTATGGATTAATCGTCGAACAACCAGATGCAATTAATGCACTGCTTAACACAACAACGGCCAATTTAGCCGTTGGCAATGAATTCATTGAAAACTTCATCATTAAAAACCTCAACATCATTGATGATTGTTATTACCGCAAAATGCCAGCAAACCGCGAGGGCATGGGCAATCCATCCCGGGACGCCGCGAAAAAAAGCCAGTATATAAACATTCTGTCCTCAAACAATCTTTATTGATGAATAGCAATGCTTTAGTCGGATTTTTGTCATTAAAAACACCGTTAAGAAACATTTGAACAACAATAAAATAACAATTCGAGTCAAAGCACTAAAATAGTGCAGCCTGCACCGTTTCAGCCACGCATAAAAATTAACATCGTTTGAAACACTCTCACAAATATATGATTTATAATACAAAATATTTTTTTAGAATATTGGCACGAATCTTACATACCAATAAATAGGTAGCTGAGCTAATTTGGGAAATACCCAGGGACTCACAAACCTAAAGACTGTTTTACAGCGAAGGACGTTAATCTGGGTGCAGTTTTAATGCACTTAAATCGAAGCACAATCCCTGATATTGCTGGGGTTGAGGAGGTAAAGATGAAACACCTTATGAAACTTATCACCCTGTGTCGCCATGAATGGTTTGCATTATGCCATGTCGGGCTTAGCCAGTGGGATATCGAACAGCGTCGCTAATCACTAAAGGAAACTATCAAAAAAACCAACTGTTTAAAAGCGTTAAGAGGAATTCCCCATGGGTATCGCCGAACACAATCTCAAACAAGACGTCATTTTTGAAGTGAAAGTCAGAGGCAGATTACTCTCTGATGTGGCGCGACAGTACGGCATTTCCGCAAAAGCTGTTTACCAGTGGGTTAGAGAAAGCGATCTTAAACCACAACAAAGAGAATGTGCGCTGGTCAATGAAATCGCCCAGCTACAAAAGAGAATAAAACAGCTCAGCAGCGAGTTACGCACCATAGGTTAACGGATAAAACCTAAGGTAACTGAATAGACAAGGCCGGACAAAAAATCTCATTTCGTCGATTACAGGAAGGTAAGCGAAGTGCAAGATGTGCTAAAAAACTTAATAACAGCGCCAATTAATGTCCGGCCTTGTCATCCCAATGGCTGAACCTGAACCAAAGGGCATAAAGACAAGCTAACAGTTTAGACAGGGTCGGACGGGCATCTTTCATCGCTCCCCAACGAACCGAGATATAAATCGTACAAATAACAAAAACAACTGTGCTGTTTACTGTCCGGCTCTGTCACTTTTCAATCTCGCCGAGTGGGAATATTGAAAAGCACCAAGATGTAACGGTTTTGACAAGGCTCTTAGAGGGAGTTATCTCCCCCAAAGATCAAATATGTGAGTTGTGCTCCCCCAAGTCACGAACATATTACCCTCTTGGGTCTTGTCCTTTTATTCAGAGATCGCAGTGGATCTCAACCTATCAGCCAAGGAGGATAATGCTGATATGGATAAGTTTCGGCAAGACACGAGGGAGTTATCTCCCCCAAAGATCAAATATGTAGATAGCGCTCCCCACAGAATCGCATATTTCTCTCTCTGGTCTTGTCCTTTTATTTCGCCCTTTTAGGGCTATTGGCCAAGGATGGCAGCAGAAAGAAGCACTTCTTCCATACACCCAACACGCACTAGACAAATAAAAAGACGCTTTAATAGCGCCTTTTAGAATGTTGATTTTAAAACGATGAACAGTGATTAGTAGCCGTCATTAGCCTCTTGAATACGCAGTTTACGCGCTTGAGCATCCTCAAAAGCGGCCTGAATTTCCTCAAGCACGGAATCGACATCCGCCTCGACTAACGTCTCGTTAAATTTCCCCGTGAGAACCGTGTCGGGTTTAAGGCTACCCGCCTCAAACAATGCCCACATTTCCTTGGCATATTGAGTCCTTAACAGTTCAGGGGCGAATTGAGCATAATATTGGGTCATATTATCGATATCTCGGGCGAGCATCCATTTTGCGTGGTTATTTGCTGCCGCATCAACCGCTTGGGGTAAATCGATAATCACAGGCCCATTATCATCGACTAATACATTGAATTCTGAAAGATCGCCATGCACTAAACCGGCACAGAGCATGCGTTTTACATAGGTCATCACCAAGGAATGATCCTGTATAGCTTTTTCGGGGCTAAGGGATACATCATTGAGGCGTGGCGCAACATGGCCCTCACTGTCGGTCACTAACTCCATCAACAGCACACCATCATAACAACCATAGGGTGTTGGCACGCGTACACCTGCATGGGCTAGGCGGAAAAGTGCATCAACTTCAGCATTCTGCCACGCCTCCTCCATCTGTTCTCGGCCAAATTTAGAGCCCTTTTCCATCGCCCGAGCTCGGCGACTATTTCGCACCTTGCGCCCTTCTTGATACTGAACAGCCTGTTTGAAGCTGCGTTTGTCCGCTTCCTTGTATACCTTGGCACAACGAATTTCCTCGCCACAACGTACTACATACACTGTCGCTTCCTTACCACTCATTAACTGACTGATGACTTCGTCGACAAGTCCTTCATCGACTAGGGGCTGGATTCGTTTCGGTGTTTTCATGGGGAGCTTACACCTTGCGCTTAGTTAGCAAGAAAACAGGGCCAATCTTCATATCAAAACAGTCTCCTAAGGATGATAGGCGAAGAAATTCGGGCGAATATCGGAATTTAGTCAAAACTAAAGCACCTAGCTAGGGAATACAAGTCTAGATCTCCCCTATTCTGAATTTAGTCAGCGTTGTAAAAACTAACCTAAATTGGCTGTACAGATACTTAATCTGATTATCGGTTCAATTTTACTTTCACCTCGCCAGAAAAAACGATTAGACAATAAGCCTAATTTCAGATCTTTTGAATCGGTGGAGTGGCTGAATTTTCAGGTAGTCATCAACAGCAATACCGTGTGGATAATGACGTGAAGTACTTAGATGGGCAAATGTAATAGGTTTGCTTTATATCGAACCAAGCAATAACCAAAAACAGCACTTACTCTTTAGTGCTTTTATTGGATGACATTATCTGCTTACTTGGTCATTGATTTATCTAATGCTGCTGTCTTAATTACATTTGAAGTTTGAAAGCGTTCGATACTTCTTGCACTAGGTCGCCATAGAAAGAAACCATAATAGAGCAGGCTTGCACATATCCACGCGACGGCTAGGCTCCAAAGATCATGGCTTAGGAAATGTGCGCCGCGTAACTCCTGGGTAAAGCCAAATACAGACCCGAGTGCTAGACCGAAGATTAACCCCGCCTTGGCATATCGAGGTTGATACTCTTTAAAAAAGTAAAACAGCGCAACCCAAGCGAAGCCACCGCTTGAATGACCGCCTGGGAAGCATTGGCCATAAGCAGCCCCCTCTGGCAATGTAGCAAACAGGGAGGAATGCAGCATATGGCCGCCAAATTCAACAACATCCCAAGGGCAAGTCATGTGAGTGATAGCCTTACCAATACGCACGAGCAACACGCTGGCAAGTACACTGGTAAACAAATAGCTTAACCCCCGTCGGTAGGGTCTTAACCAAGGATTACGCAAACTTAAACCTACCCCTATCAAAACCACAAACGACAGCAGCAACACTACATCTCGGCCAAAGGTATGCAATATCGTCTGAGTTAGCCAATGCCCCCTTAATGGCCATGATTTGACTCCCCCCTCCCAATGAAATAGTGTGCTCTCCCAACGCATATCCGCATTAGTCATTTCCAAAACAAAGATGACAACTGCAAAAGCCAATATCGGTAGTAGTAATCTTTCCTTGGCAAATCCGAGAAATGTCTTCCTAACATTTTCAGTCATATTGTTATGCACTCAGTCGATCCAATTGCCCCAAGCCTTCAATCAAAGTACTGATAAATTCTTATCGAAAACTTAAGACTCTTCGGCTAATACCCTCATCGCCAAAAACCAGATTACGGCATTCACTCCCTGATCTAAGGCCAAAATTAATTATGCGAATAGTAAGTTAAGAGAAAAACCACTCATTAAAACAACTTCAGAACTAGAAAATATAAGTCGAATCGAAGGGATAAAGCACAAACAAAAAGCCCCCGCATTTCTGCGGGGGCTTTAGTTCAAATATTACGCTTAAGTTAGCGGATTACTTGTAGGTTGCTTCGCGTTTTTTCGCTTCAGCATCCCACTTAGGTAACACTTCTTTTTTGAAGTTTGCTTTTTCGGCATTCATTTTATCCATATCCATACCGATAGCCGCTTGTGCTTTTGCTTTGGTAGAGATATCTGGAATCGCCACAGGTGCTGTAATGCCCTTAGTCGCTAACAGCTGTGCCAATTTAACACGGGCATCGGCCGCTTTATCTACCGCAGTACCAAGGATACGCAGGGCTTCTTCCGGAGCATGGGCCGCCACACCGTGTGATGCAATCGCGAAGTCCCAGCGCCATTGAGCGTGACGGATATCAGTGAGAATTGCCTTCATCTCAGCCTCAGTTGCACCCACTTCCCACGCTTTAGCCGCTTCAAAGTGCGCTTTTACTAATTGACCTTCGGCGCGCGCTTTCAGCTCTTTCACTTTGGCATAACGCTCTTTGGTGATGCCTTCTAAGAACTCTTTGCTTTGGCTATGGCAAGTCGCACAGGTTTCATCGAAACGATCAAATGGGTTACCCACTTTATGATCTGTGTACTTACGACCAGCGTCATTAGTCACTTTAGGCATGTGGCAGTCAACACAGCTTACATCGTTCTTACCGTGTACACCCAGTTTCCAAGTTTCATAACCTGGATGTTGTGCCTTCAGCATTGGGGTTTTAGACAGTGCATGTGTCCAATCAGAGAAATCAATTGCATCGTAGTAGGCTTCCATTTGCTCAACAGTGGTGCCTGAATCCCATGGGAATTTCACGAAGCCCTTACGATCTTCTTTCTTCTCAAAATAGTACTCAACGTGGCACTGACCGCAAACCATAGATTGCTTGTCTTTTTTCGAGGCTTTATCGAATGGAGTGCCTAGCGCTTCCATACCACGCTCAGCAAATGGACGTGAGATACGTAATTTGGGTGAACCTTTTTCATGGCAGTCGCTACAACCGATAGTGTTAACCACTTCGGCGCCGCCTTTAGCCCATTTACCTTTGAAATAACCATCTTCGCCTTGCTCCTCAATTAAGCGAGGAACGTCAGGGCTCTTACAGCTCCAACATGCCATTGGCATTGGACCATCTTCAGCATTGGCAGGAGCTCCAGTACGCAGGGTGTTACGCAGATCGGTAACGGCGTACATATGCCCACGTGGCGCGTTGTAATCTTTAGCGAAACCATAACCGGCCCAAAGTACCACTAAACTTGGATCACCGGCTAGGGCATCAGTAATCTCTTCGCTTTTAGCTGTGTCATGCCAGCTATTATATTGATTTGAAAACTTATCTTTATATACTTCGTTGCGCGGCTCAGTTTTATCGCTCGCCATTGCACCCGCAGCCATGAAGCTTGCGGCGACCAATGCACTCAGTGCAAAGGATTTACCAGTCACCATTTTCATCATCTCATCTCCGTGTTGCTTTATTTTTAATCAGTCCACGACATCTCCAAGACCAAAGTTAGTGAGTTACCCTTACCAAAGACATACCTCTTTAGGGATATCTCAAACAAAGTTTGCGTTAGATCAATATGCAATAGTGTTGCTGCTCACACTTTTACATTTTAGCTAATGTAGTACATGATTTTCTTATGTAAAACACAACCTAAAGAACCACTAAGGCGTGGTCTATTACCCGGCCAAGATAGGCCATCTACTGGATAGCAAAACGATGACTCGAGGCAGCCTGCCAGGAAAAATACTGGGATTAATGTTAGTACTGATTTTGCTATCTAGCAGCCTTGCTATCTTCTCAATCATCAATTTGTCTTACAGCCTCGGGGACGCTAAAGCGATCAACGCCTCTGGATCACTTAGGATGCAAAGCTATCGACTGATGTTTTACGCCAACTCAGGCAGTGAGGCCGCCCACCAAAAGATGGCCGAATTTGAAAGTACTTTGTACTCAGACGAGCTCAATCCTTCGCGCGGCTGGTTAATCCCAGATGTCATCACCCACCAATACCAGCTAGTAATCGATAAGTGGTTGGTAATGAAAGATTTTATAATTACTGAGAACTCCCGCGATTACGCCGCATCACTCAAGGACTTTGTCGATACCATCGATTTATTTGTGCTCGAAATGGAGCATCACGCCGCCTTTAAACTCAAATTGCTGGTCGCAGCTCAAATTATCGGCCTTGGTATGATGCTGCTTATTGCCTTCTACGCGGTACGTTTTACCAAGCGTAAAGTCGTGGTGCCGCTTCAACAATTAATGGAGTCGGCAAACACCATTTCTAAGGGTGACTTTGAAGTGGAAATGCCAGAAACCGAATATGTGGAACTCAGGGCGTTGACCGATGCGCTACAAAAAACCGCGAGGGAACTCGCAACCCTCTACGGCAATTTAGAATCCCAAGTAGAAGAAAAGACCGTAGCCCTTACCCGAGCGAACAACGAATTGGCCTTTTTATACGATAATCTGCTGACTCTTAATGCGAAAAAATTAGATTACAAGGCATTAAAGTCGGCACTGGATCAACTAAAAGACTACGAATCCATTGACTATTTGCGTCTGATTATTCAGTACCCAGAGCAGGAACTCGAAGTGGTTGAAGCCGAAGGCGGCTGGCCTGAATTAGCCGTTGAAACTACCCGTTATCCGCTGCAACTAGATGACGTCAACCTTGGTTATCTAGAGCTGATATCTGCGCAGGAACCGAATACGCTGCTGTTTAAAAATTTCGCTATTATGCTCACCCGCTCTATTGTTATCCATAACGCTACCGAGCAACGACAGCAGTTGGCATTAATGGAAGAACGCGGCGTGATCGCCCGCGAACTGCATGATTCACTTGGACAGGTATTATCTTTCCTTAAAATCCAAATCAGTCTGCTACGTAAAAATCTCGATCAAGCTTGCCGCGGTCCTGCTGTCGAAAATCAACTGAATGAAATTAATGAAGGTGTGAGCACCGCCTATGCGCAGCTGCGAGAACTGCTTTCCACCTTTAGGCTCACCATCAAAGAGCCCAATTTGAAAAACGCAATGGAAGCCATGCTAGTACAACTAAGGACTAAAACCGACGCCACAATTTTTTTGGATTACAAGCTCTCGCCCCAGTGGCTTGAGGCTAAGCAGCATATTCACATTTTGCAGATCACCCGCGAAGCCACGCTTAATGCCATCAAGCATGCTGATGCCAGTCGTATCAATATTCGCTGCTTCAAGGATGACCATGGTATGGTCAATATCAGCGTAAGTGACGATGGTATTGGATTAGGTTATCTAAAGGAGCGGGATCAGCATTTTGGCATTGGGATAATGCACGAACGCGCGAGCAAACTCGGGGGGGCGGTCGAGTTTAGTGATAATGACGAGTTTCTCCGCAAAGATATTGCTAACAACACCAATTTAAAAAATCAGGTCATTCATAACACTGAAGAAGACTGCGACTTGAATAGCCCAATGGGAACTAAAGTCACTCTGATTTTCCCATCGCAACAGGAGTCAACTAATGGGTAAACCCTATTCCGTATTAGTGGTCGACGACCACCCTTTGCTTCGCAAAGGTATCTGCCAATTGATCGCCTCGGATCCCGACTTTAGTTTGTTCGGAGAAGTAGGCGCAGGCCTAGATGCCTTAAGCAGTGTCGCCGAAGATGAGCCCGATATTATCCTGCTCGATCTCAATATGAAGGGCATGACAGGACTAGATACACTCAACGCCATGCGCCAGGAGGGCATCACTTCTCGTATTGTGATCCTCACAGTCTCCGATGCTAAACAGGACGTGATCAGGCTGCTGCGCGCTGGTGCAGATGGTTACCTTTTAAAGGATACCGAGCCTGATTTATTACTCGAACAACTTAAAACCGCCATGCAGGGTAAGCAAGTTATTAGTAAAGAGGTCGCCGAATATCTCGATGAATTAAAAAGTGCCCCAGAAGCGGAAGAATGGCTTACCAATATGACGCCAAGGGAACTGCAAATTTTAGAGCAACTGGCGGAAGGCTTAAGCAATCGAATGATTTCAGAGCAGCTACATATCAGTGAGGGCACTGTCAAAGTGCATGTGAAAAACCTGCTCCGTAAAGCCAACGCGAAATCCAGAACCGAAATGGCGGTGAGATACCTAAACAAGTAAAGCTGAGCTTATACTTTACATATTATTAACAGCAAAAAGGCAATCCGAGGATTGCCTTTTTGCTTCAGATACACCAGCGCTACCTATCGTCCCTTTTGCACAAACTCGTACCAGCTAACGAGCGCTTCCTGCAAATCCTCAAGGCCACAATAGGCCTCGGATTCAGCATCATAGAGAGACATTGCCTCTTCGAGTTCATATTCCTCCTCAAACCCTAAGGCATTGGCGTAAATACGCGCCTGCTCTTGGTCGAGATCGAGGGTAAAATCCCCGCCGATCATTCGCCAAGCATCACACTTACCTGTTTGGATCTCTACGATGACGTCCAGCACTTGCTGAATTTTGGCTAAGTCTGGCCCCAACTCTTCAGAGAACCATTGTCCCATGGCCTCATGGTCCATGCTAAATGTAGCTAAAAAAGTGCCAGTCAAACTATTACGCCGAAATTCATATTCCATTTGGTATTCTCACTACTTCTCAACTAATGCTTATTTTAATCTATTTCATACCAAGTTGCTTGCGAGGGCATTTGCTAGTTAACCTACATTTGACCTTATCGAGCGATCGGGGCAAGGCTTCATTTCTACTGCAAAATCAGGTAGCTTGATAACAAGATTTGTCAGTAATGGATAGCGTCATGCACGATGGATTTATTTACAGTCTAGTGCTCAATGGACCAAAGGCGGGCTCAAGTTTAAGCCCTGAAGAACTCGACACTTGGGAACCTAAAAATGGCTTAGTTTGGGTACACCTGCGCTACCGCCATAAAAAAGCTCGCCACTGGGTATTAAGTAGCGGTCTTACCAAAGTCGAAACCGACGCCCTGCTCGCCCAAGATACCCGTCCAAGGGCGGTTATTGCTGGCAATGGCGTTTTGCTCGCATTGCGTGGTATCAACTTAAATCCTGATTCTGCCCCAGAAGACATGGTGGCGATTAGGATCTATGCAGACAATGAGAGGATCATTTCGACCTGCGATCGCGAGCTTGTTTCAGTTAAAGATGTGGCAGAGCTTATCACCGAAGGAGCAGGCCCTAGCACTACGGGTGATTTCATCATTGCCCTATGCGACAGGTTAACTAACCGTAAAATCGAGTTTATCGATACCCTTGAGGAACATCTTTCTGAACTTGAAGAGCAGGTTGTCTCTGGGAATGTCAAAGATCTCAGAACCGATATCGCCGAGCTGCGTCGTAAAACTGTAGCGCTGAGGCGTTATCTTGGACCGCAAAAGGAAGCCTATGTAAAACTGCTCGCTGAACCAATTACCCTACTCAATGGTCCCGAGCGATTAAAACTTCGGGAGATCACCGATAAACTTATCCGCAGCATTGAAGACTTAGACGCGCTACGTGATAGAGCCAATGTGACTCAGGAAGAGCTTGTCAGCCAACAATCAGAGCAACTCAACAAACGCTTGTATTTCCTGTCCCTAGTCTCAGCAATCTTCCTTCCGTTAGGATTTTTAACTGGGCTATTAGGCGTCAATATTGGCGGCATTCCGGGTGCAGACAACACATGGGCTTTTGCGTCCTTCTGCGCCATTTTGATTGGGCTAGTCGCCATACAAATGGCACTCTTCTATCGATTTAAGTGGTTGTGATGACCCATTACGAATGAAACTATGACACGAAAACAAAGCCACTAAATTGAGCCACCAAATTGAGTCACTCAAAAGCCGCTTAAACAAAAACGCCAATCAAACTTGATTGGCGTTTTTACTCTCTTCTATATACCGCTTCTGTATGAAAGACTTCTCTAACAGCCTTTATTCAAGTGAGCTTAAATACGTTCGTCATAACCTTATAAAGCTCTGTGCCTTGATGTACCGACGCCGATGCAAAATGCAATATTGGCACACAGTCCTGCGGCAATGTTAAGGTCTTTAACTCATCCGCAGTGCCGTATAAATCGAGACGTAAGAGTTTTACTAAGGGTTCGCCTGAAGGAAGCGGCTCACCCACTGCGGCCATATATTCCACAAGACCAGCGCTCGGGGCGTGGAACTTTTTATAGTCCTTAAGATAACAGCCAAAGCGCGCCATCTTAGCGGGCAATACCGCATCGCGGATCACGCCTCTATGACTGAGATAAGCCAAAATCCCTTGTGCATCGATTAACGCATCTTCAAGACTTATCCGCTCTTGACTGCCAAGCTCTAACGTAAAAGCAGAAATCGCTACCTCGAGATCCCGCCCCTGCGATTTGGCGACGTCACTTAATTGCCACCAAGGACAGAAAGCCGCCTCATCCATAGCACCGCCAAAACTATTGGGGATCACTAAAGTGTAAGGAATCGAGAAATACTTGGCATCATCTAGGGCATATTCAGGGCAATACAGATGCTTACAGGATTTAGGGCCAGTGTGGAGATCCAGCACTATATCGGCTTCGTGGGCCATGGCCTGCAGATTTACCGCGAGGCGATGCCCCGTTGTGATTCCCCATGGATGGTGTAACCGCTGCTGACAAGCCTCAACTAAGGTGCTGCGAAAAGCTTGGAGCAGCTCATTATCATTAAGCTTGGCATGCGCTTTAAACCAGCAGGCAATATCAATATCGTGGTTTAAGTATTCCCTATTCCAGTTAGCCCCAGTGATGGGGTCGAAACGCCCTAGGGTAAACTCGCCACTCTTTTGATTGATACCTAAAGGGTTAGCCAGCGGCACTAGGGTGATTTCCCCAAGAATCTCACAGCGCTCAAGCTGCTTCATTAATTGGAAAATCACCGCATTGCCTTGGACTTCAGCGCCATGAACATTGGCCTGGATATACACTTTAGGTCCCTTTGACGCATTATCACTCGGTTTAAAGGTGTATATTGGTAGGGTTAGCGCTTGTCCTGCGGCAAGCTCACCAATCTTTAAGGTCGCTGAAGTTGGCTGCATGGGATTAACCTTCGAATAGGTTTTCGTGCAGGGCTTTAACCACTTGCGCAGCCTCTGATTCTGCAACTAACACACACAGGTTGTGTGGGCTCGCACCTTGGCAGATCATACGCACGTTATGTGGCTCTAAGACTTCAAACACGCGGCGACAGATTCCCGCAGTCGTTGCGATGCGATTACCGATAATCGCCACAAGTGCTAAACCATCTTCAACACGCACGCGGCAATGCTGCGACAACTCCTGCAAAAGTGCTTCACTCAGCAGGCCCTGACCGCTAGAGTCTGAACCGGTTTTGTCTAACGTCAACGAGACGTTAACTTCTGAAGTGGTAATTAAGTCCACACTGATCTTGTGTCGTGCTAACGTTGCAAAGGTCTCTGCCAGGAAGCCCTGGGCATGTAGCATTTGCAGGCTGTGCAAGTTAAGTAGTGTTTGATCGCGGCGCAGAGCGACTGCACGGAATACCGGCGCATCTTCAACCGCATGGCGGATCCAAGTACCACCCTTTTCAGGTTCTTTACTCGAACCAACAAACACTTGGATCTGTTGACGTACAGCAGGAAGGATGGTCGCAGGGTGCAATACTTTGGCACCGAAGGTTGCCATCTCTGCCGCTTCGTTAAAGCTGATTTCAGCAATCGGATGAGCATTAGGCGCTAGACGTGGGTCAGTGGTGTAGATACCCGCAACGTCAGTCCAAATTTCTACCGCAGTGGCTCGTAAGGCTTCGGCTAATAACGCCGCTGAGTAATCGCTACCACCACGACCTAAGGTCGTTGTTTGCCCTTGTTCGTCGGCACCAATAAAACCTTGAGTTACGATAATTTGTTCAGCAAGCAGAGGCTGTAAATGCTCGCCTGCAAGGGCGGCAATTTGCTCAACCTGTGGCTCGGCGCGGCCAAAATGGCTGTCGGTACGCAATACGCGGCGCACATCGAACGCACTTGAATTAGCGCCCTTTTCACGCAGTACTGCCGCAAACAGCGCAGATGAACATTGCTCACCTAGGGATAACAGCTCGTCCATGGTCGCTTTGCTGCGCTCTGAAACTAAGGCTTCGCTGAGTACCGCCATACGGCTTAATAATTTATCCAGCGCGGCAGCAACATCGTTCGGACGACCTAATTTGTCTAAGATAGCGTACTGAATTTGGGCGATTTGTTTTAGGCGTTGCAGACGGGCATCGTCAGTGATCGACTCTTGGGTCAATTCCACTAACAGGTTGGTTACTCCGCTTGATGCGCTGACCACCACTAAACGACACGCTGGATTGCCTAATACAATTTCCGCACAACGGTTCATTGCACCGTAGTCAGCGACTGAAGTACCACCAAATTTAGAAACAACAAGAGACATTAGCGAACCTCCGCGGCAAAGGCAGAAGTCACAACAATAAAACTTAAAGATTGATTAACTAACATGATTACGCTCCGAACTAACTTCGTTCGAAGAGCCTGGTGCTCAATGATACGCACCCCAAAGAAGGGAAACAGCAATCGTCACCAGAAGCTCTCCACCAAATACAGGTGACAATCGTCAGGATTCAGCCTGACCGACCGACATCAACATGCAGCAACCATGTGTATGCCTCGGCGTTAATCTCCCTCATCAATCGTCGCTGGAGTTTGTGCTCCTCAGACTGACTACCTAGTTAACGCTCCTCTTCTGTTCCTTCCCGCCGGAAAGGAGCGGAAAAAGTAGCAATAAACCCCACTCTAAGTCAATGCAATTTTCACATTGAGTAAACAATTTAAATATTTTCATTTAAAAACAATTAGTAAGGCTTTTTGAAGTCAACATAAATGTTAACCAATCGAAAAATTAACTTTTAGATGAAGGTAAAAGGGCCGCTATGTGGAAATTAATAGGGCAAAAAAATTTGAGTAAAATAAAAAAATTAAGCCCAAAGTTGGGCTTATTTTATACAACGAAAATTCATGTAAACGCTGGCTAAAAATTAGTGACTCAAATCAGGCAGTTCGTAAACCATACGAACATGATCGGTAAATTTTCCTAATCTGACTTCATCATGATTTTGCAGCGTACAAGGCACTAAACTCAACACTCCTTTTTCAACCATATAAATAGCATATTGGTTGAATTTTCTGCCCAACTGCAACGCCTGCATACGGTCTATCATCACAGCCCAGCTTTTCTCCATATGGGATAAATCGGGGGCGGCGCCCACCATAGCACGATAAGGACAACCCAGAGTTTCGATATCTCGTAACAGCTGGCGATCAAGTAAGCGATTTTGAGAAGGAGTGAGAAGTTCTGAAGCGGGGTTTTGAGCGGTGATTACAGCAAAAGAAAAATCGGAAGATAATGCTTGAGTTAGCAAAAACAACGGCGTTTGATAATGCTGCCACAAATCTAGAGTCATAGGTTCCATCGGCTGATTAGTCTAAAAATGCACCCCGCAAGTGTAGCAGAATGGCTAAAAAATCCAAAGTGGTGTGAACTAGCTCACAACAACCATGAATACATTAGTTATATTAATCAGCCACTAAGACAAAAAATATACAAAATGAGCGCTAGATCCGAAAATTTGTTAACATTTCATTTGTTAACAAATGCCTAAAACGAGTACAATGTAGTACTGGTCAACTTGAGCAATTCCCATCATAGATTGCTTAATGTTCATTTCTCAAAGTGACTTTTATTTACTTAAATAGCAAAAGCAGGCCAGACATCTTTTAAAATGTGTTCTACATTTGATTTATCATTAAACATTTTAAAAAAAACAATAGTTAAGGAACTATCTATAACTATTGCTTATCGAAGTTGATACTTGTTGCGTTTAAATCGTATTACACTTTAAACGAACACTTTATATACATCCTGACGTGTCGCCGTATAGATTATTCCTTAAGAAGCACTAAGCAGTTAAAGGAAGTATCAACTTTTTATGAATTTAAGGATCCGATGTAAGTGGTTCTTATGGTTAGAATAAAATTGGTTAAAAATTAGGTAATTAATATGCAAAATCCGCACATTCTGATCGTTGAAGATGAAGCCGTTACCCGTAACACGCTGAGAAGTATTTTCGAGGCAGAAGGGTATGTGGTAACTGAAGCCAATGATGGCGCAGAAATGCATAAGGCTATGCAGGAAAACAAAATCAACCTCGTGGTTATGGACATTAACCTGCCAGGTAAAAACGGTCTGTTGTTGGCGCGTGAACTACGTGAAATCAACAACATTGGTCTGATTTTCCTCACTGGCCGTGACAATGAAGTCGATAAGATTCTAGGACTTGAAATTGGTGCGGACGATTATATTACCAAGCCATTCAACCCACGCGAGCTAACCATTCGTGCACGTAACCTGCTGACCCGCGTAAACAGTGCTGGCACTGAAGCTGAAGAAAAGAGCTCAGTGGAACACTACCGTTTCAACGATTGGAGTCTTGAGATCAACAGCCGTTCACTGGTGAGCCCACAGGGTGAATCTTACAAACTGCCACGCAGCGAATTCCGCGCGATGCTGCACTTTGTTGAGAACCCAGGCAAGATCTTAACCCGTGCTGATCTGTTAATGAAAATGACAGGCCGTGAGTTAAAGCCACACGACCGTACCGTTGACGTGACTATTCGCCGTATCCGTAAGCACTTCGAAAGCCTGCCAGATACGCCAGAAATCATCGCCACCATCCACGGCGAAGGCTACCGTTTCTGCGGTAACTTAGAAGACTAATCTAAGGTTTACTGATAAGTTTCAATAAAAAACCAGATCTTGAGATCTGGTTTTTTTATGCCGGCAGTTCAGTCCGCTTCTGAAAATGGCAGCCTGGATCCCCACGCTGCCATTGAATCCAAGGACTACTTGCCTTTCAGCTGACGATCTAAAAAGTCCGCTAATGTACGATATAAGTGATTACGTGCTTTCTCTCCGCGCATTGAGTGCTTAGAGCCAGGGTAATCAATCATTTGGAACAACTTACCCTCGTCCTGCAGCGCCTTATACACTCGAGTACTGTTTTCAAACAGCACGTTGTCATCCGCCATTCCGTGGTACATCAACAGACCCGATTGGTAGTTTTTTACATAGGGAAACACGCTGCTGGCCTCATAACCTTGCTCGTTTGTCGCAGGATGGGCAAGGTAACGCTCGGTGTAATAGGTATCGTACAAACGCCAATCGGTTACCGGTGCGCCCGAAATCGCTGCCTTAAAGTAATCCGGCGCCTTAAACAAGCTCATCAGCGCCATATAACCTCCATAACTGTGGCCATAAATCGCCACGTTATCGGCATCAACAAATGGCAAAGTGCGTAGGTAGTCGACCCCCGTCTTTTGATCGTTGACTTCGGCCTGACCTAAGTGACGGTAAATCACTTGCTCAAATCGAGTACCACGGTGGGCGCTGCCACGGTTATCGAGCTGGAATACGACATAACCCTGCTGCACCAAATATTGGGTAAAGTAATCCTGCTCGCTCCAGCTGTTGGTCACTAGCTGCGCATGTGGGCCACCGTAGACACGTACTACAACGGGGTACTTTTTACTGGCATCGAATGGGACAGGCTTAAATAAACGTGTCTGCAGCACTTGGCCATCTTCAGCTTTTAATTCCTTAAACTCAGGTAATTGCCAAAGACCAGCGTATTCATAGAGTGGATGACCGGCTTTCACCTCGTTCTTCTCAACCCAAGCTAGAAGCTGACCCTTATCCCCATGCAGGCTCACCCGTGGCGGCTGTGACAAACTGTTAAAGTAATCTAAATACACGCTCTGATTGTCGGCAAATACTGGGCTGTGCATGCCAAGCTCGCTGCTCACACGTTCAATCTTGCCGCCCGTTAAGGGCACGCGGTAAAGCTGCTTCTCAAGTGGCGTATCCTTACGACCCGTGAAGTACACCCAAGCTGCGGCCTCATCAATATACTCAAGATCGTCAACCGCCCAGTCACCCTTAGTGAGCTGTTGTTTCAGCTTACCGTTTAAGTCATAGAGATAGAGATGCTTAAAGCCATCGCGCTCGGACGCCCAAACAAAAGCCGACTGCTGCTTTAGAAAATGCAGATCGTTGTTGATATTAAGCCAAGCATCGCTACGCTCTTTGATAAGTGTTTTGGGCTTATTCAGTTCGCCTAGGGCCACGAGCTGCAGATCTAATTTTTGCTGATCGCGGCTCTGCCATTGGAACGATAAATGTTTGCTGTCGGGCAGCCAATCGACCCGCGGTAAGTAAATATCTTTGTTCTTGTCTTCGCTCAAGGTCACCCAATTAATGGCGTTATCCTTAAGACTGATTACGCCCAGAGCGATATCCACGTTGGCTTGCCCTGCGGCAGGATAGCGCTGCTCGGTAAGCTTAATGCCATCGGCATAAATTTCGTTACGGGTGACTAAGTCCACGCCAGATTCATCGATACGGGTAAAGGCTATCGCCGACTCATCTGGCGCCCACCAGTAGCCAGTCATGCGGTCCATTTCTTCTTGGGCCACAAACTCCGCCATACCGTTTTTAATCGCACCGCCGCCGTCTTTGGTCAGAGCCTTAAGTTGTTTGCTGGCAAGATCCAACACATAAAGGTTTTGATCGCGCACGAAGGAGACAAAATGCCCCTTTGGTGACAGACGCGCATCGGTGGCAAAACCCTCACCAATCGGTAATTGGGTCACGCTGTTATCGGCCAGCGAGTAGTAATACAAATTGCCGGAAGCGGGGATGAGCAGCGCCTTGCTATCGTCAGCCCAAAAGTATTCCATAATGCCTTCGCCATAGATGCGTTGGCGCTCGCGGCGGGCTTTTTCCTCATCGGATAATTCATTGCTAGCCAACTTATCGGCATTTAGCAGCAGGCTTGACTCGCCGGTTTTCACATCCATCTGCCACAGATCGTAGAAGTTTTGATTATCCTTTCGACCCGCAAGGTAAGTGACGCGCAGCCCGTCGGGTGACAGCTTTAACCCTCTTGGGCTGGTACCCGCCAGACTTGGCGAAGCGTTCATACGTTCAATTGTTAAGGGTTGCTTGCCGCCTTCGAGGGCAATAGAGGGAGTTGAAATCATAGAAACCTGACTCGCGATCAGTAGGGAAAATGCACTCAATTTAAGCGAGCGCGCAAGGGACGAATTAAGCCCATTTTTAATCATTATTATTCCTTGAAAGCATATTCGCCTATAAGATGGCGATTTATAAGGCCTTCATTGTGCCAGAGTGCCAAGTTAAATTAAAATCGTATGCAATATAGGTAACAATTTAAACCGTGATGGGTGCTTTCCTAGCACCTCAGCAATCAAGCATGTCTGCAGAGAAGCTGAAAAATTACCTAAACCCCAAGGCCATCGCTGAAATTATCCCCTAACTGAGTTATCATTCGCACCAAATAATAACTCGACCTCAATGTTGAATCGCTAAAGGATATAACATGCAAACACTTGCCCAGCACTTAGCCGCTAAGGCTGTGAACGAATCCCTCACGCACCTGCTACTGACCCTAGCTGATACCTCAAAAGCCATTAGTCATGCAGTACGCCACGGCGCGTTAGCGGGTATTTTAGGTGCGACCGAGCAGGAAAACGTGCAAGGTGAAACCCAGAAGAAATTGGATATTATTACCAACGACATGCTTAAAGATGCCCTTAAGGCCGATGGCACTGTACGCGGCTTAGCATCGGAAGAAGAAGATCATGTGGTCGAAGTGAGCCCCAATGGCCAATATCTGGTGTGTTTCGACCCATTAGACGGTTCATCAAATATCGATATCAACTCTTTAGTCGGCACGATTTTCTCTGTATTACCAGCAGCAAAGGGGCCAGCCACCGAAGGCGATCTATCTGAAGAGAGCTTTTTACAATCGGGTCGCAATCAGCTCGCCGCAGGTTATGTGCTCTATGGCCCATCGACTATGCTGGCATTAACCGTTGGCCAAGGCGTGCAACTCTTTACTCTGCACCCAGAAACCAATGAGTTTGTGCTGACCAATGCCGCCATGAACATTAGCCCTGATACCCAAGAGTTCGCCATCAATATGTCGAACCAGCGTTTCTGGGAAGCGCCGATGCAAACCTATATCGCTGACTTATTACTAGGTAAAATTGGTCCTCGCGAAAAGTCATTTAATATGCGCTGGATTGCCGCCATGGTGGGCGATGTGCACCGGGTATTATCCCGCGGCGGTATCTTTACTTACCCAACAGACAACAAAGATCCGAAAAAACCTTATAAGCTGCGCTTAATGTACGAAGCTAACCCAATGGCCTTCCTCGTTGAGCAAGCCGGCGGTAAAGCGACAACAGGTTACGAAACTATTTTGGATATCCAACCAACGCAAATTCACCAACGTGTGGCGGTTATTCTCGGTAGTGCCAATGAAGTGGATATGTGCTTAAGCTACCATGATGTTGATTACAGTGAAGAACCAACTATAGAGTAAGCAGAATCGCTCAGCTTTTAATTTACTTTCCAAAAGCCACTGACTATCAGTGGCTTTTTGTTGATGCAGAATGCGACATTTTGATTTTTATACAGCATAACTGATGGAGAAATTACGGTATTACGGCCGTGGGTCGGTCTTGACCCTACACCAGACCAAAAGGAAATCAACTTTAATTCCCTCATAGTGATGTTCGACAACATCAGGGATGAAGCCCCACGACTTTAATTCCCATTCTTATTGTGCATGCTAACAACGCATCTTTTTCTGAGTGGGCGACATCCCACAAGATAATTAATCTTCGTCTAATGCAATTTATTTAAAATCAAGCTTAACAGTAGCTTGCTAAGCTCAAAAGAGAGTAGGCTCAGTTCACGGCGTTGCTATCGCTCGATAGCGCAGCCGTTGTGACTTATGTTATTGTTTCAGCTCATTAGGCTCATGCTGAGAGCCAGATCTAGAGTCATTGTCTTTAAGGGTTTATTGAATGGTCGAAAAATTATTTGAAAGGCTTATGTATGCATCACGCTGGATCATGGCGCCCATCTATTTGGGACTGAGTCTGGTATTAGTGGCCTTAGGTATTAAATTCTTCCAAGAAATTTTTCATGTTCTCCCCATCATTTTCGAAATGCCCGAAGTGGATTTAGTACTAGTCACCCTATCGCTGATTGATATCACTTTAGTCGGTGGCCTGATCGTAATGGTGATGTTTTCAGGCTACGAGAACTTCGTCTCCCAACTCGATGTAGGTGATGACAGTGAAAAACTTGGCTGGCTCGGAAAATTAGACTCAGGTTCCCTTAAAAACAAGGTGGCGGCCTCAATCGTAGCAATTTCATCAATCCATCTGCTCAAAATTTTCATGAATGTCGAACAGATCAATAACGACAAAATCATGTGGTATCTGCTTATCCACATCACCTTTGTAATTTCGGCATTTGCTATGGGTTACTTAGATAAAATTAGCCGCCATAAATAAGTGACACCTAATAAAGAATGGCAAAAGTATTGCGTTAAATTACCATATATACTCAGCCTTGAAAGGATATTGTCAAGAAATACCAAGTAGCATGTTAATTAAAGCCACTGATTTCAAGTGGCTTTTTTATGCCTTTAAAAAATTGGCATCCGCTAACAAATTCTTTAGCCTATTCCGATATTTTACATTTTTTAAGTTAATTTTCAGTTTAGAACTGAATGTCGTTTTCAACAAATCGTGACCTGATGCAAATTTCTACAAAGAGATTGAAAAAACATAGTTAACATAAGTTTATTGTTTATTCTATTGCGTCAAAAATAAGTATAATGTCTGACAATTTGACACATATACAATATTAACAACCCACACCATACAAAGATTGCAAGTTCACAAGGTCGTAAAGTGAAGAACCTAATCAAGAAAACATTACTCCCCTTATTATTCGTCAGCCTATGGAGCTATGCACATGCCGACGATTTAGCCGCCTCCGCCACTAATGAAGCCACAACCGCAAGCTATCACAGCATCGACTTTATTGACCGAGATCTAAAACTGACACTCGCCTGCTCAGTGGGTGACGCTCAGCCAACACTCAATGTCACTATGGCAGAAGCATTCGCCAGCAATAGCGCAGATCAAAGCGTGCTTATTATCAGCAGCGCCGAACAAAAGTGGTTAAAACTCCGCGGCCTTGCAACCCAAACCCAGTTTACTAGTGAACATAAAACTAATGGCAATCTTTGGGAGCGCCTAAGCCAATTTAGGGCTGATAAACTGCATCTTGAAGCCATCTCCTTTACGTCGAGTAAATACATCAACTCAGATCTGGCGGTTGTCGGTTTTAACCAAGCCGTTAGCCAACTAAAGCAGAAATGCTCTGAAATCTAAATCAACCAAATTTGAGACACAAAAAAGCCGCTAACAAGCGGCTTTTATCACTACTCACCCTGTATAAATTAACTTGTTTGTTCACCAGCCAGCTCAGTGTGGTGAGCTTTTTCTGTCTGATCAACAATGGTTAATACCGCGGTATCGCCTACCACGTTACAGGAGGTCAGCACCATATCGATAATACGGTCGAGCGCCGCCACAATCGCAAAGGCTTCAATCGGTAATCCCATCTGATGGATTAACACCCCTATCATCACCATACCGCCACCAGGTACACCACCTGCGCCAACTGACAATAAGAACACGCTAAACAGCAGTGACGGTAACTGCGCATCGGTAATTGGCATGCCAAAGGCATTCGCCACAAAGAAAATCGCAATAGTGATATAAATTGCCACACCACCCATATTCATGGTCGCGCCGAGCGGTACACCAAAGCCAGCTACAGCGCGATTAACGCCAAGTTTGTCGGTCAAGGTACGCATAGTGACCGGAATGGTTGCATTTGAACTGGCTGTAGAAAGCGAGAACAGCACTTGCTCTTGGGTTTTCTCGCGGAACATTTTAGCCGAAATTGGGGTAAACAGGCCGACTGCCACAGGGTAAACCACAAAAATCCACATTAGTAACAGTGAAATAATCAGCGCCACATATTCAATTACGCTGATAAAGATTGCCGCCTCTAAGGTCGCACCCAGCTTATACATCAGCGCAAATACACCATAAGGCGCTAGGCTCATCACCACGGAAATCAGCTTCATCATGATCTTGTTAGCGGTTTGAAAGCCACGAACCGCGCCAATAGCCGTTTCGCCAAGGGATTTAATCACACCGCCCAGCATCAACGCCATAAAGATCACCTGCAGCATATTACCCGACATAAACGCCGCGATAGGGTTGCGTGGAACGATATCCACCACCAGCGCCATTAAACTCGGCAACTCGGTCGCGGTTAGTGCAACGCCAGCATTGCTGGTCATATCTACGCCCTTTCCGGGTTCGAGGATCAGCGCCACCATCAGCGCCGTCGCAATCGCGACTAAGGTGTTGATGATATAAAAACCAAAGGTTTTACCGCCTAGTCGGCCAAAACTTTTTAAATCCTGCAGCTCACACACACCGCAAACAATACTGACAAAGACTAATGGCACCACTAGCATCATGATCATATTGACGAACATAGTGCCAACGCCCGTAGCCAGATCCACAAGATCGCCAGTTAAAAAACCTATGTCACTAGCAAAATATTGAACTAAGCTGCCAAGAATGAGACCTGAAAACAGACCAATAAAGATCCGTGTTGAAAGTGATTTGATCATGCGTGCAATTCCCCGATGTGACCATCTTGAGTCATTCAACTTCCTTGATGAGTACCAGTCGAGCTTCCCTTATTATTTAAGCGGGGCATAGTGAAACATGCTGGCATGAATTTCAATCCATAAATTGCAGTTTTTTCGGGTAAAATTTGGCAGGCAAATCACACAAAATCTTTATCACATTGATTAATAATAGATAAAAATGTATAGAGTAAAAAATACGCTAAGTCCATGAAATGTAGAAAGATCTAAAAAATTACAAATAAATTACGAAACAATAACCAACGGAGCTTTGTTTCATCTCCCGACGAATATTTACTAGAATTTATCGCTAAACAAACAACATAAAAAGCATAAAACTCTAGAAAATTTCAAGTAAAAAGTAAGAACCCTAGATAACAGGCAAGTATTAGTGCCATTACACTGGCTTTAGGCTTTCTTCCAGTAGGTGCTGCTGTTTATAAAATGGCTCACTGCCCTCTAAATAAATTAAAATGTACTCGAAATAAAAAAGCGCTAAAAAGACCCAGCTCTTTAGCGCTTTTTTGGAAAGAATGCAGATTAGCTTAGGCTAACCACAATTCCACATCGCGGATAATAAAGTTACCATTATATATGGGGTGCGGCTCACCTAATGGCTCAAGCTCAAAGTAGGCCTTGTGCTCATCGGGTAGGCCTTCATAACCGCCGATCACTTGGTAAATCCAGCTTTCAGAATCCCACGGCAACTGTTTGGAATGTAAGTATTCGAGCGCCGACTGCCTTAGGCCAGACTCAATCACATCCACAAAGTAACTATCCACCGCCTGTTTAAGCGGGTTATCTGGGATATCAAAATCTTCAGTTTGCGTCAGTGATACCGCCACATCTTGCTCGCGTGCCACTTCGACTAAGCTGTGACGGCTAATCGCCTTGATATGGGCAACTATGTTCATCAGCTCAACTTCTTGGCTAGTGTTGTGCACATCCACAGACGCTGGCGCAAGTAACGTCTCAGCGCGATTAAACAGACTTGGGATCTCCTTATGGGAGACGTGATCCATTGGCTGATAATCCGGATGCAAATCTGTGTACAAAAGCCAGCCCTTGAGCAGACGCGTACGACCCCGAATTTGCCTAAAGCGACCGAGCAGTTCGAGTAACCGCCCCTGCACTACGCTAAGCTCCTGGGCGCAATCGCTCATGGTTTCCTGTAAGGTGGTCACCAGCAGTTTACGCAGCTCGCGAATATCACCGGCGATTTCACCGAGCTCGCTGAACTGGAACATCTCAAGACCATTTAACAGCTCAGATACCTGACTCTGTGCCAATTCGTTTTCACGAATTTTGGCGTTGATAGTGCCCACATAACCGAACTCGTTATTGATTCGTCCCCAAAGCACACGAATGGAATAGCGTAGGCCGTCGGCAAAGCTATAGACATGCTCGTTTAAGTCCGCCAAATAGGCTTCGGCGGCGCTGTAATCCGAGTGATGACGCGCCTCCTTGTAGTGATCCGCTAAGGTTTTAATAGTCGCCATCGCCGAGCCGACATTGGAGTCGATTTGGCGATTACGCTCATCGCTTAAGCCTTCTTCGAGCAGTGCACGCACCGAGCGCTTAAGACGCAGTTCCTGTTCTGGCGCTGGGCGCCATAAAATGCCGGCCTGTTTTAGCTTTTCAATCACAGCGGGATCGTGGCTAGTTTCATTAATGGAGCCCGCAAGATAGGCGTCCATAATGATGTCAGCGTGGCGACCTAACTGCTTAAGAAGCTTAACCCCAGCCTGATGTAAGTTAGTGCTCATCGAGGCCTCCCTTGGCAAGACCTAGCGGCATAAATTCATGTGCTTGCATTAGATAAGGTCCCGCTGGGTTGCCGTTTCTGCCTGCGCCTCGAGGCTTAGGCCCTCGGTTTCATCGATGAAACGTATTACTTCGTAGAGGTAATCAAGCTTACCCGTAGCGATATAAATTTGCTTCTCCACGTTTGGGCGGACTAGATAGCCAAGCTCGACTAAGCGCTTAAAGACTAACTTGATCTGGGCATCACTGTTACTACTGGTCGAGCCAAATAAGCGGTATTGGCTTAACTTAGCGAGCTGCTCGCGAAACGCGGGGGTGTCTTCAATGCGGCTTTGTAGCTCAGTTAAACGCACAGGTGCGCCTTCGCTTAATGGCGCATCTTGGCCACTGGCTTCTTGCACTAATACCAGCCATTCCACCATAGGGATAAGTGCCTGACAGATATCCTTAAACTGCGATGAAATCACCTTACGTTCACTATCACCAAGTTGCAGATAACCACAGAAAAACACATCGCCTTCGGCGGCCGATGCCACAGTGCGGTTAATTTGATTGAGATAAGCCTCAACGCGCTCGCGGGTGCTGTTGTTCTTTAATGCGCGCCAGCCATCTTCGTTGGTGGTGCGGCAAATAAACTCACCCTTAAGCAGAAGTTCAATCAGGGCGCCCGTTCCCACTAAGACGGTTTGGGTCGACTCCATTGTCTGTGCGCTCATTAGATTGCCTCCTTGGTCAGGCGTTTACTCAACAGATCAGCAATCGGGTTGGCTTTTGGCTTCACCACCTGCAATTTCTTGGTTTGTTTGTTGATGATGTAACGGTTTTCGAACAGGTTCAGCACCTCTGATTCAGGGTTCGGGAAGGCGCCTAATACGCTGATATTGTTGTTACCACAGGCATCGAAAATCTTCTTCACGTTGGTGTGGTGCAGTGTGCCCAGCTCATCGATTGGCCAATGGATGGTCACATCCGCGCGGCCACGCAGCAGACGGGTAAAGGCCAGCAGGAACTTACACAAAATTAAGTAAGCCATACCGTGGCTCGATGATTCGTTTAGCTGACGGTCGGTGCGGATAATCAGGTCGCTGTTACCTTCTTTGAGGCGCAGCTCAATTTCCAGAAGCTTAGCGATACCACCGGTTAAGGCGGCGCGGCCAATGATGTCCAGCGCGCGGCGCATACTGTTGGTGTAATCCTCATCCGGTAGACCATTAAAGCCATCGGCCTTCCACTGTTTAAAGGCTTTAACGAACTGCTCAAGCTCAGGCCAGAACTCTAATTCACTGATCTTAGAGCGAATACGTACCGCAGATTCGGATACACCATCGAGGAATAACTCCTCGCCCACCTCGCGGGTAATGCGCGCACTTTGGGACGCAATACGGCGGTCAATATCTGCAAGCACATCGTAGAAGGAGGTCAAATCCACACCGAAGATCCGGCCCTGCTCACGTAGCGCGGTGATCGATTGCGGCACCATTACGTTAAGTAGCTGCTCAAGCTGCGGCACTAACTTGCGGTAATCCAGCAGGCGAATACCCTTGTCATTGATAAAGCTTGATTCTTCGCGGGCGCGCTCCCAGGTCTCGGCTAATCCCGAACCCGACTTGCTGGCAATCACAGAGTCGAAATGTTCTACATACTGCTTCACCGAACCCATCAGATAATCGCGTTTTAGCAGTAAATCTTCACCCTGACGCAGGCGCTCGCCTAAGCTGCCCTGCGCTTCTTCATTATTGGCAGGCAGCTTTAATTCCGACAGTTTGCGCATCACGGCGCGCAGTTTTGTGAGGTTTTCAGAGGCCTCAACTTGCGCCGCGTCGCAGGCCTTACGCTCGGTTTCGAGCTGCGCTCGGCGAGTCTTCACTTCTTGGGTCTTAGCTTTAAGCTGCTGATCAATCTCAGATGCCGCGCGTTTGACATCGCTCAGCTGGGTTTGCAGCTTAGGCTTACGGATAAGCCAAGTATGTTGATACCAATCGTCGAAGCGCAGTACTTCACTGCGGCGCTGCTCGGCGCGGGTCAGCTTAGTCTCAAGCTCACGGATTTGTTGCTTGAGTTTAAGAATATTGTCCTCATCCACACCGCGGGACTTAAGCTCGTTTTTGTACCAAGTTTCACAGGCTTTCTGCTCAGTCTTAGCACTTTCGCGGCGGGCATCGATAGTCGCCTTAATTTGGCCGAGTTGATTGTCCAGCGCGCCGATGACTTCCTGCCAGTAGGCTTGTTTTTCCATGCGCGCTTCGAGCGCCAGTTCTTTTTGCTCTTCGAGCCATAACTGGTGCTGATGTTTAAGCTGTTTTAACTCGCCATCGAGTTGGGTTAACCGTTGCTGGGCAAAGGATTTACGCTCGGCAAGTGCCTTGTTGATCTTGTCCTGCTCACTGCGTTTTTCATCAAATAGGCGGCGCAGATCGTCACGGCTATTTTTGTAGGCCGTACGAGCGAAGGTGAGTTCGCGGCTGAGTTTATCCAGCTCAGCATTAATCGCCACCAGTTGGGATTCGGCTTCGCTCTGCAATTCCTGCGCGCTTTGCAGCGCTTCTTCGGCCTTGCTTAAACGGATACGTAGCTCCTGCTCAGAAGCAGCATATTCGGGCACATCCAGCGCCTTAAGATCCAACTGCACACCAAATACAGTGTCGCTGCTACCCGTCACCGTTGGGTGTAAATCAGTGCGGTGCAGTAACTCAGGGGCAATCACCTTACCTAGGTTTTGCTCCCAACCTTGAGCCTCCTTGCGAAGGAATTCGAGCAAGGTATGGGATTGGGGGAACAGCATATGATGCAGTTCATCGAGCGCCGTTTGGCGCTCGTTTACGCGAAGACTGGCGATGCGTAGCGCTTCGTTGGCCTGATCGCGCTTAGCGCGCAGCTTACGCTCTTCACCTGTGAGGCGCTCAACCTTAGCATTACAGCTTTCCTGCTCTTCATCGGCGCGGTGAATACGTTCATCGAAGATAGCGAGACTTAACTTTTCTTCCTCGGTGTAGGTCACGCCATCGACGCGTAATTTCAGCTCGGCGGCATTGAGTTTGAATTGGTATTCCTGCTCGCTAAAGCTAGCCTTACCCGCATCCATCTGGCTGCGCCATTGGGATTCGAGGGCATCGATATCGGCTCTTGCCACTTCACGCTGCTTATCGCGCGCTTCACGCTGGGCGTCCTGATCGGCGTGCAGGCCTTCAAGCTCACGGTTTAACTGCTCACCGATTTTGCTACGACGGGCATTATAGGCCGCTTCAATATCTTGGTGTTTTTCGGTTTGTAACTTATGGCGCTCGCTCAGGTTTTCCATGTCGGCGCGCCAGCTTGGCAGCATATCTAAGTCGGCCTTGGCCTGCTCGATATTGGCATCTAAAAAGGCGCCGTGCTGCTCTTCAATCGCATCGAGTTCGTACTCACACTTTGCCACGTCGCCCTTAGCGGCGGAAAGGTCAAGGTTCAGCTCGTCGCGCTGCTCCTTCCACTCATCATCTAACAGGCGCAGTTTTAAATTCAGTTCCTTAGACAGGGTTTGCTGAATTTCCTGACGGTCGGCTTCGAGACTCTCGTCATTGCGATAACCGCGGGACAGGCTAGATAGGCGTAACTCGGCGCTCAGCAGTTGGTTAAATTCCTGCTCAAGCTTTTCAAATTCGGGGCGGATCACCTCAAAGCCTTGGATAAGTTGGCTTTCGCGGATCCAAGCCTCAACACGCTGCGGGTTTAAACGCGAGCTCGGTGGATTAACACCGTCCTCCTCCAAAATGGCGGCGATCATCGACTTGACCGTTTCCATCTTGCCTTCTTTGGAGTGCACTGCCTTTGCCAGCTTTTCGATATGGCGCAGTGAATGCTCGCCCTCACACAGGGCAAATTGATGGGCGTAGCTGCGAAGTTCGCTGCGATTGCTACCGGTGCTCAGTAAGGTGCGATCGTTTTGAATGATGGCGCGGTATTCGCGGGTGTTGAGCAAGTTGGTGGTCGCAACGCCCTGACGTTTTAGTTCACGACCCAGTTCGGCCATGGTGTGGCACAAAATAGTGTCGCCATTTTGCGATTTAATATAATCGCTTAGCTCAAAGCCCTTGGCGATAAAGCGGTAATTTACCCCTTTACCGTCACCCGCAGAGGCGAGCACGGCTTGATAGAGCAGACCGTCGGCCTTTTGGTATTCGTAAATGATATAGCTTGAATCGTGGGGTAAATACCAACGCTCAAAACTGTCACGGGTCGAGGGCACGACTCGGCTTGGGTATTCACCGTAAAATACCGGCACTAGTCGTTGCAGTGTGGTTTTACCCGAAGCGTTAGTACCACAAATGTTGGTATGGCCATTGAGAGCGAGCTCCACAACGCCCGGAAGGTGCGTATCAATCAGCACAATACGAATCAAGCTTGGCATTTCATTCCTTATCCAAACAGGTTTTAAACAAAACCTTAAAAAATCGAACCCAAATCGAGGCCATTACGCCAAGCACTACATGCTGCGTAAAACAAAGAAAGGCGAGTCGGCCTCAATGGGTAAAAGCGTGTGACGGGCAGGCATCCTTGCGAAATCATCTTTGCAAAAGTTGCGAGGCAATATCCCATTTTGTGCCCCTAAAATAAGGCAAATGGGGAGCATTAGCAATCAAGCGATAAGCGTCTTTCGCGCTGGAATATCTCAAGGACTGCAAGGATGCTCAATGTTAGTTCAATTCATGGCTATGACACGCTATTTAGAAGGAAAGCATTCACAGAAAAGGGATAAAAAACCATCACGAAAGTTCAGCCATCCTTTAAACAGCTCCCCATCCAACGTTAACAAGGTAAGCGAATGTCAATTTGGGTAAAACACTGAAATGTCGCGGCGTTTAGCCGAACCAAAGTCACATTTAGTTCACTAATCACTGGAGCAGATAACAACTGCATGAGTGAGCTAAAATGACAAAAAATACCCAAGATAAGCCGCTAAATGGCATCAACGATATCACCGACAAAGAATTAACCCAGCGCCGCAATATCTTAAAAGCCATTGGCTTAACCATAGTCGCCAGCCCATTAGTGGAACTGGTGGGGTGCAATTCGGATTCGACCGAGACAAATACAGACACAAATAACAGCAACACAGATACGGGTACAGATACCGACACTGATACCACTGTGACCCCGACAAGCTGGGCCAGTGGCGGCACCGGGAGCATGACGGCAAATTTCCCCGATACGAGTCTTTTTAGCGCCAGTGATGCCTGTTCCCTCGCGCTAGCTAAGGCCGCCGTGGAAGGCCCCTGTTATTTCGAAGTGGATAATCGCGACGATATATCAGACTCTGAAACAGGCCTGCCAATGCAGCTTTGTTTTCAAGTAATTGATGCTAACTGCAACCCTATCACAGGGTTAGAGGTTGAGGTATGGCACTGCAATATCAAAGGCGTGTATTCGGGCGATACCAGTGGCAGCGCGGATAAAAGCCGCTTCAACAGTGGATATTGTACTGGCAATGCCAGCGATGCATTGAAATCCACTTGGTTCCGTGGCACTCAAGTCACGGATAGCGATGGCCGAGTGAACTTTAAATCCTGCTTTCCCGGTTGGTATTCGGGTCGCACCATCCACGTGCACTTTAGAATTAAAAACAACAATAGCGATGAGCTTATTTCCCAGCTGGGTTTTGCCGACAGCTTAACCACTGAGATCTGCACTACCCACCCTGAATATCTAGGCCGTGGTCAACAGGACACCAGCCTTAGCCGTGACAATATTTTTGGGAGCAGCTACAACGCATTCCTATTTAACACCAGTCAGAATGAAGATGGCTCACTGCTGGCTTGGCGTACACTGCAACTGAGCTAATGCATAAATAACTACTCAGACGAAGCCAGATCCGAGGCTTAAAGTGAACTCGAACCTTGATTGAAGTGTGCTTAAGTAAATAACTCATTCCCCTTTCCCAAAAACAAAGGCCTGTCTCGCTACAGGCCTTTTGTTATTTATTTGAGTTCACTCAAAAATCGTCATTAAAACTGGGTTTTTCGACCTTCATAGGCGATACGCATCTGTTCCATCTGCGCTTCTTCATAGGGGCGAAGACCGCTCAAAACTAGCGTCTTAATGCCTGTGCCAACTAACTTGTCACCGCAGTGTAGTTCGAAATGCAAAGTCACATCGCCGCGCTTACCATCGATTTTAAGCTCCTGCTCAACCAAAGATAAATTTACTTCGACAAAGTCGAGGGTGGTTAAGTCGAATGACATGCTCTCGTAGATGACAAGTGGGCGTTCAGGATTAATCATCACCTGATGTTTTGTCATCAATGGGATCAGAATATCGATAAAGTTATGGCCAGAGAATGCCACGTAATTTCGAATAAAAGACTCGGTTTGTGCATCGCAGCGGCTCACATCGCCCTCGCGGCTAACCTTTAGGTAAGTTTTCTCACGGCTGTCACACACAGCAAAGTCTGCGGCAACTTGCTCAGGGAATTGCAGCTCGACCCCATCCCCTACCATACCTTCAAAGCTGAATTTCATGCTTTGGCTTAAACCGTATTGGGTCAACACCAGTGCAAATAATAGATCTCCTGGCACACAAAAGCGTTTAGCCCCCACATCGTGAATTGGATTGAAGTCCTGGGCGATTTTTTTTGCGAAGTCGCTAGCTTGCTGGGCACTTACGGAAACAGATTGATTTTGCTTTGAAAAATACGGCGATAGAAACATATAAACTCAGTCTTTATTGGCTCAAATTTGGGATTAATAACAAAATATTCACGAGTGTACCCTAGTTTGGTTAATTCACTCACCCGATGACTTGCATAAAACTTAACTCAGCCTGACACATAGTCACTAAAGGCGGTTTATCAAACAGATTAGGCTTTACCGATATCCCGCTTTAACTGAAAACTATCATCGGTCACTAGCTGCTCGAGGATCTCAACCCGCTGACGCAGTGCATCAATCTGCGCATGCAGCACTTGGTTTTCTGCTGCCTGAGCGCTATTGCTACTTGCCTGCTTTTCACGAATTTTCATAATTGCGACCACATAGCCACCCACAATAGCCAAAATGGGGATGAGCAGTGCTAACGTTCCAGTATTCATAATATCTTCCCTTAATCGATTGGTTTATTGGGTTGCGACATTCAGTCACCTCACCCTAGCGACGGCTAATAACGATTTAAACCTTATAGAAAAAGGCCAAAGGATGTTGGCCTTTAATTTAAACTGTCTAACGGTCGAGCGAAAACAGCGCACCTCAAGTGTCAGCTTGTTTGAGACTAAGGCATCAACACTATCATTACTTATTGCTAAGCCCTGCGGCTTCGTCTGCGCAATCACGACTTGGTGCTAAATTTTGAGCTCGTACCGCCTTGAGTTCGGCTTTTGCCGCTTCTACGTCAGCGCGAAAGGCGTCGACAGAATGCATTTTTGCGACCGTTGCCGCCGCCATAGTTCGCCCCTGTACTATGTCGCTATGCCAATGAACGTTACAAACATTTCGGCTTTCACCAAAGGCCAGTCCCCGTGCAATAATGGCATCGGCATTTTCTGGTGAAACCTCACTCAGCACTAATGCCCATGCCCAACCTATAGCAGTATGACCCGAAGGATAGGAACCGTCTTTCTTCAACGCTTCGGCCTCTTCGGGGGTACAAATTGGGGCGCCATTAATCACAAAGGGTCGAGTGCGCTGATAGTGCTCTTTCGCCGCATAGGTGGATAAACCCGCATCCGTTAAGGTACGTCTTAGCAAGGTATAAAGACGAGGCGTTAGCGCTTCAGAGATCGGTGCCTTGATAGCACAGGAAAAGGTGCCTGCTGCATAGGGGAAACCCAACTGGGCGTCAGCCGTTGCCAGATTCCAACGTGGCGTACCCAACCGTTGTACCATCTCACGGGCAACAGTTTCATCGAGTGCAAAGGCGGGGCTACCCTCAGCTGGCGGTGGCGGCAACAGAAGTAAACTATTTGGTAACTCCTTCTGAGGAACATAGCCGATGAGATATCCCGGCATAATCTCTGGCACCGAAGCCGTAGGCTCCGCTTTGGCGCTATTCGAACTCGAGCAACCAGAAACTATACTGATTAGCCCAATGCTAACCGCTAACGTCAGAACAGATTTAAAAATTCGCTTGTGCTGAACAGTCGATTTTTCCATATACAGACTCCGTTGCATAAAGGTATTAGAGTTCAATACTTAAACGGTGAAAACTTAGACCTAAAAGCTAGCGCTGTGTCATCCATCTTCTAAAGAGTAGACATTGCTCATCACAAAAAGCACTGCGATGCTAAGTTAATTCATCCATTTCAACGCCCTAGGCAGTAGGATAAATCTTAGCCGACTATTGTGATTCTCGCGTCAGTCATTAGCCCTATGTCAGCAAACATTTAACGCTGATCATATAGAGATAATGCTTACTAGCTTTATCATTCATCCGGGGAAAAACCGAGAGTCACTCTGCTACTTCAAAGTGCTTAAAGGAAGGAATTTATTTGGGTAATAAGGGGATGAACTTCACCATAAAATAGAAAACCACTCAATCTAAGGGCCGCAGCGCGCTTGTCTGCCTGCAATCAAAATTGATTGAAGTCGTGACCCTCTCATTGTCGCCCCAAACGGTGTCTGGCAAGGTTGACATTCAAGTACGATACAGCACCTTGACCACATGCCAGCCAAATTTAGTTTTAACTATATGTGGTACGAGTAGCTCACCCGAAAAGGCAACTTTATCGAACTGAGGCACCATTTGGCCGCGCTTAAACTCCCCTAAATCCCCCCCTTTTTTTGCCGAAGGACAAGATGAGTAGCGCTTGGCTAAGGCACCAAAATTGGCGCCCTTGTTCAGTTGCTTAATGATCTCTTCGGCCTGTTCTTTATGCTTAACGAGGATATGCACTGCGGCTGCGGTTTTGAACATAGGTAAATCTCTCAATTAGCGGCAAAGGTGCAGTCAACTGCTGCACCTTTGCGTTTATATCACTTTCGCTTAAGTATTATTGGCCTAAAAGTTTCTGCCACCATTGCAGCTCTTCACCGCAGTTTTTCACAGGATTATAGGTGCCGCGGAAGGTTGGCAGCGCTTGGACATTTCGACAACCCGACTCCTTAGCCATACCTGTGTCACGGTCAAAGTAACCTTGAATTACGCCAGGTGTTGGGATAGAGCGCAGGCCTATCGGTGGTCGCTCCTTCAAGAAGGATTGATATACCGCCATAGCGCCGCTACTGCCATAGAGGCTAGTCTTACCGTTATCGTCACGGCCAACCCAAATTGCCGCCACGTTACGCTCGTCAAAACCAGCAAACCAAGAATCGCGACTATCGTTACTGGTACCGGTTTTACCAGCAAGTGCTACGCCTGGAAAGGCATTACCCAGACGCGCTGCCGTACCCGAGCGTACCACCTGCTGCATGGCGTATTGGATTAAATAATCGCTATCGGGGTCGATAGCCTGTTCCCTAGGTTCACGCGTAACGGGCAATGGTTGGTTATTGCTATCCAATACAGCCGTCACTGTGGTGAGTTTACGGTAAGTACCACCATCGGCTAAGGTTTGATAAACCTGAGCCACCATTAATGGCGAACCGTTTACCGCCCCAAGCAGCATCGAGGGATACTCACTGATAGGTTCCTGCCAGCCAGATTTTGCAAGGGTTGTCGCGACCGCATCTAAACCGACGGCTATACCAAGGTTAACCGTTGGGATGTTCATCGAATTCTTCAATGCCGTCACCATAGGGACTTGACCACTAAACTTCTTATCGAAGTTCTGTGGTGACCAAGTTTTACCCTGCTCGTTTTTCAGGGTAATAGGCTGATCTTTTAATAACGTCCCTAAATTCAGCTTGCTGTTTGGCGTCAGCGCCGTCACGTATACGAAGGGTTTAATTAACGAACCGATAGGACGACGGATTTCTACCGCACGGTTAAAGCCGTCAAAACCTGGGGTCTTATCACCGACCATCGCCGCAATCCCACCAGTGTATTTGTCGGTCACCACCATCCCAATCTGCAGCGCTTTGTTACCTTTATCTAAGGACTTAAAGGTTTGGGACACGGCGATTTCCGCCGCTTCCTGCGCCATAGGATCAAGGGTGGTGTAAATCTTCACCCCAGATTGTTTTAGCAAACCGTCACCATAACGCTCATTAAGCTCTTGTTTGACCAAGGCATAGAAGGCTGGCAGTTTTTGGTGCACAGGTTTGTTGGCATTGCGTAGACCTAATGGCGACTCAACGGCGACTTTGTATTGCTCAGTGCTCAAATCCCCTGAATCCATTAGCAGACGTAGCACTAAATCGCGGCGCTCCTGACTACGCTCAGGGTACTTCCAAGGGTTGTAGTAGGAAGGCCCCTTGATCACTGCGACTAAAAAAGCCTGCTGAGCGACAGTTAACTCGCTGATTGGACGACCAAAATAAAATTGTGATGCCAAGCCCATCCCATGGATTGCACGGGATTTATCCTGCCCCATATACACTTCGTTAAGATACGCCTCGAGGATTTCCTCTTTGCTGTAACGAAAATCGATAATCACCGCCATCAGGGCTTCGCGAATTTTACGTAGTAATGAACGCTCGCTCGACAGGAAGAAGTTTTTGGCTAACTGCTGAGTCAGGGTTGAGCCACCTTGCACAGTGCGGCCTGCGGTGATGTTTACAAAGGCGGCGCGCACAATCGCAAAGGGATTCACCCCATGGTGTTCGTAAAAACTACGGTCTTCCACCAGCAGTAGCGACTTCACAATCGTCTTTGGCATATCTTCAGTAGGCACAAACAATCTGTCCTCGCCGTCCCCTGAAATAATGCGATCGAGCAGCACCGGCTCTAAGTGGAATACCGCGAGTTGGCGCTTATCGGCCATGCGGCTCACCGAGCTAACGCCATCGCTATCGAAACTGATCATGACTCTTTGTTCCGCCTGATCGCCCTCAGGATGTAAAAACGGACGACGCCATAGCTCAATCTTAGTGCTAGATGCGGAGAACTCACCGACCTGACGGGGATTGGCCACCTTGCGGTAACCCAATAATTTAAGCTCGGCCATTAATTGCGGATGGCTCACCGCCGCTCCTGGATATAGCGCCATTGAGCGACTAAAAACCTGGGCAGGTAAATGCCATTTTTGTCCCTCAAACTTACGGGCAATCATTTGATCTAAATAAATACTGTAGGAAGCGGCAACCACAATCCCAACTAGGGTCAGCTTCCAAGTTAACGACCAGATTTGGCCAAGGATCCCACGGCTGCGCTTGGCGTTTTTCGCTGGCGCTTTTTTTGTCGTCTTAGTTGTCATATCTACTTCATCAATGGTGCATTAAAGGCATCAGTCAAAATAATCTGCTAATAAATTCAACATATTAAAGGCAAGTTATGACTGAGATAAGCCTAAGGTTTTCTTCTTCGTAAATTTTGTTGGCAACGTATTAGCGGGATCATCAGGCCACAAATGTTTAGGGTAACGTCCACGCATTTCCTTTTTGACGTCGACATAGGGGCCCTGCCAAAAGCTGGCAAGATCCGCAGTCAGAGCCAAAGGTCGCTGCGCGGGTGAGAGTAACTCCATTGTCACTTTAAGTTTGCCATTCGCAAGTAGCGGGCTATCAGCCATACCAAACACTTCCTGCAGTCTGACTCGCAACAACGCACGTCCCGAGGCCTCATAAATAATCGGTGCAGAGGTTCCTGTGACTAAGGGCCAAGATTTAGGCAGCAAGGTCTCAAGATTTTGCTGCTGTGACCAGCTCAATTGGTTTGCCACAAAAGAAAAACTATCGAGTTTTTGCAACTGCTGCAGATTATTCACATTTCCGAGGTAAGGCGCCAGCCAAGTTTCAAGCGTTGCAAGCAATACCCCATCACTGATATCGGGCCAATCAGTGCTGCTATCGAGGCTAGCAGCGAGTTTCAACCTCGCTTGAAACTGCTCTAAGTTATCATTCCAATTAAGAATTTTGAGTCCCTGCTGACGAATGTAACTAAGCAACGCCGCTACAATTTGCGCCCGTTCGGGATTTGCAATCTGTTCAGCTTTCAGCAAGATTTGTCCGACTTTAGACTGCCGCTCGGCAATGGCGCGCCCCTTGACTTCATCCCAACCACATTGCTCGCTGATATCCACTAAGGAGGATAATTCATTATCCAATAAACTCGGCTGAAACGGGCAAGCTAAATAGATCCGCCCTGAGTTTCTGCCCTCCGTTTCTTGAAAATCTGCTACCACCAACCATGATGTTTGCGCGAGGTTATCCTCAGCATCCAAAGTAACTCCTGTGCCATTGGCCAATAGGTAGCCTTCGATACCACGGGATTTAGCAATTCTATCTGGGTAAGCCAGCGCCAGTAACCAACCGACATCATTAGGATGAGCTTTTGCAGCAACGACGGATAAATCGGTGCTGTTTCCGAGTTTACGTTGCCACTGCCTTGCCTGCTGGGCCACAGTGCCTTTAGCTGCAAAACCCAGGTAATTCATGATATCGCAGCCTTTACGGGGTAATCGCCTCGCCTCGAGGATCCCCGCAAGCAGGCAAGCTAGTGCGATTAACCCATCATCATTCATGGCTTTGGCGGCAAGTAACATATGGGCGAGGCGCGGGTGACAGCCAAGTTCGTAGGCCGCTTTACCATGGGGCGAGAGTTTATGCTGACTGTCGACCATCTCAAGGCGTGTTAACAACGCCCAAGCTAATTGCTCAATCACCGTTGGCGGCTGTGTCAGTAGCAACAATTCGCTGCAAGCTTTAGCGCCCCAGTACGCGCAGTCGTGGACCATGGACACAAGTTCGGCTTGAATGATTTCGGGCTCGTCGGCCTTGAGCATTCTGCCCTGTTCTTCTTGACTCCAAATGCGAACACAACGGCCTGCGGTTAAACGTCCCGCACGCCCCGCCCTCTGTGTTGCCGATGCCTGACTAATACGCTTTAGGCTTAGTCGAGTCACCCCAGTTTTTGGATTAAAACTCGCCTGACGCTTATAGCCGCTGTCAATAACATAGCCAATGCCTTCAATAGTTAAGCTCGATTCGGCAACATTAGTTGAGAGCACTATCTTGCGCTTACCCGTTACGGCCTTGATTGCGCAGTCCTGTTCGGCAGCCGATAACTCGCCATAAAGCGGCGAAATGAGGTATTGCTGATTATCGAGCCTTTCCTGCAGAAACTGGGCAATCCTGAGGATTTCGGCCTTACCTGGTAAAAACACCAGGATGTCTTCATGGCTGCTATTGCCTGACGGCTCTGCAATAACATCGAGAATGCAACGACCTAAATGCTCCAGCCATTGCTGCTGACTCGGTACTGGGCGATAGCTGATTTCCACGGGGAAACTTCGCCCCTCACTATGGAGCAACGCCGCCTCTGGCATTAACTCAGTCAAGGCCAATCCTGAAAGTGTTGCCGACATGGCGAGAATTTTTAAGTCATCCCTTAAGGAACTCTGCACTTCGAGCGCTAAGGCAAGCCCAAGATCCGTGGTCAGATGCCGTTCGTGGATCTCATCGAAGATAATCATATCGATCCCCGTTAACTCGGGATCCTGCTGGATCATCCGCGTTAAAATCCCCTCGGTCACCACCTCAAGCCGCGTCTGTTGACTAACTTTAGTCTCGCCGCGTACCCGATACCCCACCTCTTGCCCAACGCTTTGTCCGCGACAGCTTGCGATAAACTGCGCCACACTGCGCGCGGCCACTCGTCGCGGTTCGAGCATCAGAATTTGGCCAGCGATTTCAGGCCAATCGAGCATAGCCAATGGTAAGGCGGTAGATTTACCCGCTCCTGTTGGCGCCTCAAGGATAACTTGGGAATGGTTAGCAAAAGCTTCACGAAGAGGTGATAGAAGTACGTGGATAGGTAGAGAGTTCAAGGGTCAGATATCAAAACTAAAACAGAGGTTGCCAGTGTACCTATAAACGAGGTTAAGTGCCATTTGAGGCCCCACATTTCGAACATTGCAGATGAGCCTCCGTGGATAGGGATGCTGGAATTAAGGAGTCTATATCATCAATGAGAGATTCAATCTCTGCCAAACGCATGGGTTTTTTAATCGCATAGCCTTGGGCGTAGTCCACACCTAAGGTGAGCAACTGACGAATAATGTCGATGTTCTCCACAAACTCGGCAATCACCGTAAACCCCATATCCTTACCCAACTGACAGATAGCTTTGATAATGGCCTGATCCGTCGCATCCTCGCAAACATTGACGACAAACTGGCCGTCGATCTTAACAAAATCAACATCCAATCGTTTAAGATATGCCAGACTCGAAAAGCCCGCTCCAAAATCATCCAATGCTAATTTACAGTCCAATGGCTGTAAAATATCAATCAACTTAGTAGCTTGCTCCAACTGACTCACTGCGGCGGTTTCGGTGATTTCGATACAAAGTTTATCCACCAGTTCGGGCTCTGCCATCAGACGGATTTCAAGCCAATTCATAAACTCACTATCACTTAAAGAGGTGGCCGAAAGATTCAACGACACCATTTCAAGTTGTTGCCAAAGTACTAAGTTCGCCCCGCCCCATTTCAGTAAATTATCTATCACCCAGAGATCGATTTTAGACGCTAAGTTATATCGCTCGGCTGCAGGTAAAAAAATGGCGGGCGAAACGATAGTGCCGTTGGTTTGCACCATCCTGAGTAGGATTTCAATATGAAGCCCATTAGCTTGGCGATTAAGTGGTGCTATTGGCTGAAAGTAGAGCTCAAATTGATTCAGTGCCAAGGCACTGACGATATCGACAGAGGCCATCATCTCATTGTAGAGACGGGTCATTTTAGGATCTTTGGCACTATATAAATGCCAACCATTACGTCCTTTGTCCTTTGCGAGCCTGCATGCGGCATCGGCCTGACTCATTACGGTGTAAATATCGGTTGAGGATTTATCTAACTTAGCCACCCCCATACTCACGCTGACATTATGGCTGCGTTTATCCCAGATAAACTCATGGGTCGACAGCTGGGTACAAATTCGCCTCGCAATGTGCTGCGCCGATTCAACATTGCAGTAATGCATTAGAATACCAAATTCATCACCACCTAAACGTGCAACTATATCGCCTTTACGAACCAGCTGCTTCAGCCGTAATGCAAGCTGACACAACAGCTTGTCTCCCGCCTTATGACCACTGACATTATTAATCACCTGAAACTGATCTACATCGATAAAGGCTACGCAGGTGGGCATTTCATCCTTTGTTTTGAGTAGATTATCAAGTAGCGCTTCAAAATGGAGACGATTGGGCAGACCAGTCAAAGCATCGTAGTTTGACTGAAATGAGAGTTCATCGGCGAGGCGGTACTTTTCACTCACATCCTCTGCAATCATGACGAGCGTATTCTTGTCACCACGGATTTGACTGAAGCTTAATCTTAACCAATCGAGCTGTGCGTCTGACTTTAACGGCAACTCACACCATGCTTGGCCTAACAAGCCCTCGCGGACAATTTGTAAGGTGTCAGCCAAGATGGGGTGCTCTTCCTCACGCACCATAGAAAACAAGTCATAGCCGTTATGGATTGGCAACGTTTGCAGTGCGACCTTATTAAGCATGGTCAATTGATTGCGCCTGTCTACTAGGGCGCAGGCAAGTGGCAACTGATTAAAAACCTCACGGTATTTTTGTTCATCGGCCAACATAAGGTTGGCGATTCGGGTGAGCTCCATTGCCGAGGCAATCATTACCGCTGCGTGATTAAATTCTTGAATAAAAGCATCAGTCCACTGGCAACATTCAGAGCAATTAACTGCACCTAGGGCTATAGTGGTTTCCCCTAACACGACAGGTGGCAATACTAATAAACTTTTTACATGCCATTGCCGCAGCAGGGCACGCTCTTCTTTGGCATCGGCGGGAAGTGAGTTAACATCGGCAAGATTTAACAACTTGGGTTTGCGAGCCAAGGCTCGGAAAAAAGGCATTTTCGCCAGCGGCCATTCTCGCAATTGTTGTCCCTGAGTAAATTGCGGTTTGAGATAAAGATTACGGGTTTTAAGCTGATTAAGGGATTGATTACCGGTAAGCACAAACACGCCATCACAATGCAGCTGGAAGGTGATAACCTCCAGCGCCCTATCGACATTCTGCTCTAGGGTTTCTAGCGGGGTGTCGCTAAAAATGGTCGCTAAGGCTTGTTGAAGTGGCGTTGTGATACCGGAAGACATGGTTGGAATTTCCTTAAGATTAAGGCTCTTTAAACGTAAAACACTTTGCATTGAGTATAGAAACTCCTGCGCACTATGCTCGCTAATTTGTTCAAGCGTTCAATCACATAAGCCTTACTGACCTATTTACATATAAATTAGCCCTCAAGCTTAGTCGAATTCAGTGTTGCAGGAGCCAAACTTGCTAAAAAACTAAAATTCAAACAGTTACGGGGATAACACAATTTGGAACGATTATTCCTAGGGTTTGCCCCTAGCCCATCCCAACTCGAGACACTCACCCATTTACAAAGGGAGTTAGTCAGCTCGTTAAATTCAGCAGCCAAAGCTGTTCATCAAGACAATTTTCATCTTACCCTCGCCTTTTTAGGCATGGTTAGCCAAGAACAAAAGGAATCGTTAATTAAGTCGATAGATGAAATAGCGAAACCTAGATTCAGCGTGCAGTTAGATTCCATCGCGGAGTGGCCTAGGGCGCAGGTATGTTGTTTGAAAGGAGAAAATGTTTGCGCGAATTTAGCGCAGCTAGCCAAGGACACTAAGCAACTCGCTCAGCAGTTAACACTGCATATCAGCGAGCATGGCTTTAGACCCCATATCAGTCTATTTAGAAAAGCGAAAAGTTTTACAGTAAATGAGCCAAGTGACGAGCTTCTCGAGCTACCCTTATCCCGCTTTAACGGCGCACCTTTTAAAGAACTGGTGATTGCTCCAACCGCACTGCATTTATATCTTTCGAGCAGTACAGATAAAGGGGTGGAATATAAGGTCTTGCATAGCTGGGACTTAAGCTAACTCCAAACTTGTCCTAGTGCGAAAAGAAATCAGACGCTATTGCGCCCGAAAAAACAAGCCCAAGTAGACTTGGGCTGTGGGAGTTCGTATCTATTAGGCGCTTGATAGAAGCTTAATCGTCTAATCGCACCGTTTCACGATAGGCACGCTTTTGCTCATAGCTCTGTAAACGAAGTATAAATTCATCGGCCTTCGTGTCTTGTTGCTGGCTTTTCAGCACTGCAATCGCTTTTTGCTGAGTCGAAACCGCAGATCCAAAATCACCGACTTCGGCATAGGCGGCCGCTAAATTATCGAGATGGGTCGGATCGTTTTCATTTTCTTTAAGTAACTGGAGTGACAATTCAAGGGCGCGATTGCCGTCGCGGTACTTAGCCTCTGGACAGGTCGCCAGAATCCAAGCCACATTGCCAAGGGCAACATCGTCACCAACTTGTATAAATTGCTCGACTGCCTTACCACAATCGCGGACCACGCCATCGCCACCCGACGCATAAATAAAGCCTAATCTAAACTGTGCCCAATGGCTGCCATTTTCAGCCATCGTTTTATACCAGCGTTCGGCAGTAGCTAAGTCACGCTTAATCAACTGCCCCTCAAAGGATAAATCACCAAGGGTTTGCTGCGCCTTTTCATGCTGCTGCTCAGCAGCTAAGGTCATCCAATGGATGCCTGTGGGCACTTCCTGCGCAACATAACGGCCTGTAAGATACATAAGGCCAAGTAGAAATTGCGCTTCAGCTTCCCCTTGCATGGCCTGAACTTGGATAACGGCGAACTTGCTGGCCGCAACTTCGTTAGCCGGTTGGGGAATTGAAAAAGCATGGGCCGCAGAACTTAATCCCAAGGATAATCCGAGGGAGAAACTTAAACCTACACTTAGCACCCAATGTCTGTATTTCACTTGTTAACCTCTCAAAAAAGCGTTGCGATTCCAAGTTAGCCTGAATTCAATCGATAAGTCGAGTCCCTATCCTATCGACCGATTCAAAATAAAACTGAAGTCATGGGGCATTTAAGTGATAAAAGCGGTGAAGAACTAACATGTCTGTTGTTTATTTTCAGGTTCACAATCAAAAAAGGCTTGATAAGTTGTGATTCACTCTACAGAGTTAGATGAATATGGTGTTGTTTCACAGTGATTCAGTTGACTAATATCACTAAAGCAGCAAAATAAGCTCAAAATTTAGATGGTTATTTGCATTTATTCACTTATTCTAAACTAAGAGCTTCATCAAGTTTTTATGTGGTTAATTGACGTAAAATGCTTATTTAGAATATTCTTACTTTCGTTTTAATCAATCGAGGAACATCACATGGCTCTGATTGGTAAGCCAAAACCGGACCCAACATTGGAATGGTTTTTATCACACTGTCACATTCATAAGTATCCTGCCAAAAGCACTTTGATCCATGCTGGCGAAGACTCAGATACCCTTTATTACATCGTAAAAGGTTCTGTGGCGGTATTGATTAAAGATGAAGAAGGTAAGGAAATGATCCTTTCCTATCTCAATCAAGGCGATTTTATCGGTGAGCTGGGATTGTTTGAAGAACAAGCCGAACGTACCGCTTGGGTTCGTGCTAAACAAGCATGTGAAATTGCTGAAATTTCCTATAAAAAATTTAAACAGCTGATCCAAGTTAATCCAGAAATTTTGATGAAGCTGTCTGCGCAAATGGCTTATCGCCTGCAAAGTACCAGCCAAAAAGTGGGTAACTTAGCATTCCTAGACGTTGCTGGCCGTATTGCACAAACCCTATTGCATTTAGCCAAGCAACCCGATGCGATGACTCACCCTGACGGCATGCAGATCAAGATCACACGTCAAGAAATTGGTCAAATCGTGGGTTGTTCACGCGAAACCGTAGGCCGCATCCTTAAAATGCTTGAAGAACAAAACCTTATTCAAGCTCACGGTAAAACCATAGTGGTTTACGGAACCCGTTAAGAGAGACTTCAGCTTGATTTAAGCCTGTTTCATTAAAGTGGCCTAGCATTAATCTAGGCCATTTTTTTATTGGGGAGCATAAATGAAACGGCTGCTTTTTATCTCTCTTATGCATCCATTTTTTCTGCATGCTGAACCGATAGAATTAGAGCATTATCAAGCTAAAGCACTGGTGAGTTCTGGACAAATTCTGTCACTGAATGGCACCCTGTCTGTCGTTAATCAATACTGTGAAGGTGAACTCATTGATGCCCATCTCTACCAAGATGAAGAGAATTGGCGTTATGATTTACAAATCAAAGTTCAACGCGGCCAAATAGTGAATCTGAGTATTGATGCCACAAATGGTCAACTCGAACAGTCCACAGCACTACCGAGCGAATGTCGAAAACATGAAACTGCTACTCGTTGAAGATAATCCAATGCTGGTTTCCGAACTGGCGAAGCAACTCAAACAGGCTGGCTACGTTACCGATATTACAGATAAAGCGCTCGAAGCCGACTATCTCATCAAAGAAACCCAATACGATTGCGTGATCTTAGATATTGGGCTGCCCGACGGCAATGGACTCGAGCTTCTCCAAAGCTGGCGTAGCCAAGAAATAAATACACCAGTCATTATGTTGACCGCCCGTAGCCAATGGCACGAAAAAGTGGAAGGTTTTAATGCCGGTGCCGACGATTATTTGGGTAAACCCTTCCACGCACAGGAATTACTCGCCCGCATTCAGGCACTGATCCACCGCGCCCACGGCAGAGTCAATAACTCGAGTAAACAGCTCAGTTACGCGGGTGTGACACTCGATGAAGCCGAACAAACGGTACTGGTGGGAGAGAATTTATTTGAACTCACGGCGATGGAATTCCGCTTACTAAAAATCTTCCTGATGTCGCCGAAGAAGTTGTTATCAAAGACACAGCTCACCGACAAGCTCTATCAATTTGACGATGAGAAAGAGAGTAACGTAGTAGAAGTCTATGTGACTCACCTACGTAAGAAACTCGGCAAAACCGCTATCGAAACCCGCCGCGGCCAAGGTTATATCTTCCACGGCGTCACACCATGATATCCATTCGCACTAAACTCAGCCTGTGGCTCACGGGCTTGTTAGTGCTAGGCACAGTAGCGGGCATCATTGTGTTTGAGTCTATGCTACGTCAGGCATTTCATGACTCCATTATCAATCGCTTAGAAGAAGATCTCGAACACATCAAGCTAGCGACCCATATCAATAATGGCGAGATCCATATCGATCAAACCCAGCTTTCAAGTTTCTACAAACCCGCCTATTCCGGTCGTTATTTTCAATTAAATCTCCCCGATGAAGTGATCCGCTCACGCTCCCTGTGGGACATGCAATTAGACATCGCCCCCTTAAGCCCCGGACAAACGCGGGTTTGGCAGGCAAAGGGACCGAAAAATAATGACATGCAATTGCTTTCCCTCGGGCTAAGCTCAAGTTCTTCAAAGATCACGGCCACATTAACGGTTGCTCAGGATCTTAGTATTGGTAGACGGGTGTTTAGCGAAGTCTACGGCACTAAGCTTGGGATTAACCTTGCAATGTTGGTCGTTATGATTGCTGGGATTTTTCTGATTTTGCGCCAATCCTTTATGCCAGTTAAACACATTCAGCATGCACTATCTCGCCTACAGGAAGGGGAAATTAACTCCCTCGAACTTGTTAACATCCCCCCTGAGGTGCAGCCGCTTGCCAAGACCTATAATGAGTTGCTTGACTACACAGCCAAGCAAATAGAGCGTAGCCGCAACAACCTTGGCAATTTAAGCCACGGCCTTAAAACCCCACTGGCCATAATGCAACAACAGGTGGAAGCCTTGGGGCTGAAAGATCCCGACACCGCGATTGCCCTGCAGCAGCAATTAGATGCCATTCATAAGATGGTTGAACGCAAACTGGCAGCTGCGCGCATCACCGGCGATATGCTTCCCGCCGCTCAATTGGTCGTGCCAAGGGATTTGCATAGCCTTGCCAATACCTTGAATAAAGTTCACCGCCACAAGGCCATCGAGTGTGAATTCGCACTTGATCCGAGTATTGTACGTCTACCCATCCACAGAGAAGATGGTATGGAGCTGCTGGGTAACTTGCTAGACAATGCCTTTAAGTGGGCAAATCAGAGGGTTAAGGTACAGCTAACGCGGACCTCCGTCGGCCTACGTTTGAGCATAGACGATGACGGCCCAGGTGTTGCCGACGATGAATTAGATAAGTTAACTGAGCGAGGTACAAGGCTCGATGAGTCAGTGATGGGTCATGGTCTCGGTCTATCGATTGTTAAAGAAATCGCTGAGCAATATGGCATTGAGCTTAGATTTACTCACAGTGACCAATTAAGCGGCCTCAAGGTAAGCCTAATCTTTAACTGATTGAATACTTAGCCAATTAAAGACTTAACTAAATAAGCCATCCCTGCGACGCATGGGTCTACTCGGAATGGCTTTTGATATTCTTTTAAGCACTCTCTATTAGCGAAAAAGCTTTAATATCAGATCCTAGCATCAGCCTTTAGCGTTAGTGCTTTCAAAAATCTTATCGGCAGATGCCGCCACAAAGCCGGTATATAACTCGCCATCCGCCTTTGGATATCGCAGAGCAAACTCGTAGAAACAGCTCGGAATAGCTAGCGTCTTATCCCTAAAGGTGACATCAATCTTATCAGCCATAGTCGATGACTGCTCCAATAACACTTCGGGCGATCCTTTAATCTCGCCACCTGCGGTGTTAAGCACAAAGCCCGCCTGTTTGAGGGTATCGTTGACCGCTTCTAAAGTATCAAAACCCTCGAGGTAGTTAATAAACACAGTAAAGTGGTTTGCCCGATAACCAAAAGCTGCCACCCAAGCCGCATATTCACTCTCTTCGAGCAGAATTTCATAGGTGCTTGAGTCCAGCTCCCAGTGCCGACCCGAATAAATAAAGTTATCGGCAACCGTTGAAGCCACATCGACCTGTGCAATAAGCCCTTGAATGGTCGCTTGCAGTGAAGGGCTGAACTCCTCGACCAAAAGTTCAGAGATAAACACTTTTGGCAAGGTTGGATCTGGATGTTCAAAATGCTTGGCAATCAACTTCTTTTGCTCGAATTTATAATCGCCGCAAGCTTTATAACCTAATGAGGTGAAATGCTTGGCAAGCACTTCAAGATTGACCTTTGCGATATTAAAGGTTCGCAGGGCAATATGATCGTTAATAATCGGCTTACCCTGCCCAAGCAACTGATGCACCTTGGCAGCCGATGGCGTCATCTGGATATAGTCTTGCCAGAGCGCCGAGAATAACGCATTGATATCAGTGTGCATAAACACTCCTAAAAGATGCCGTGGCTCACAAGCCGCAGCACAGATACGAAATATCGATAAAAAATCAACTTACAGCGAAAGACCTGGGCTCAAGCTCGCAGGCAGAGACACCACATCGGCTTCCACTGACGCGACGGGATAAGCACAGTAATCGGCGGCATAAAAGGCGCTCGCCCTATGGTTACCCGATGCACCGACACCACCAAATGGTGCTGCACCCGAAGCGCCCGTGATCTGTTTATTCCAGTTCACTATCCCTGCGCGAATACGCGCTAAAAAGTACTCATAATCCTCTCGACTATCGGCGAGGATCCCCGCCGACAGGCCATAACGGGTCTGGTTTGCAAGCTTAATCGCCTGATCAAAATCGCTATAACGCACCAGTTGCAGCAGCGGGCCGAAGTATTCCTCATCCGGAAGTTCTGCAACCTTAGTAACATCGATAAGCCCAGGTGAGACTAAACCTGTGCCTTCTTTAAGGTGCTTAAGTTCAACTAAAGACACGCCGCCAAGGTTTTTAAGATTCGCTTGCGCCGCCAGCATACCTTTGGCCGCCGCTTCTGAAATCATCGACCCCATAAACGGTTGCGGATCGGCATTCCAAGGACCCACTTGGATTTGTTTAACGGCGGTGATTAGCTGTTCGATTAAAGCATCGCCCTGCTTACCTTGCTCCACATAGAGGCGACGGGCACAGGTGCAGCGCTGACCTGAAGAGATATAGGCCGATTGCAAAATATCGTGCACCGCGGCTTTGATGTCTTCGACACCTTTGATAATTAATGGATTGTTGCCGCCCATCTCTAGGGCGAGAATTTTTCCCGGATGACCCGCGTATTGCTGATGCAATAAATGACCAGTGCGGGAACTGCCAGTAAAGAACAGACCATCAATCTGTGGATGGGATGCTAGTGCCTTGCCTGTCTCGACCTCACCTTGGACGAGGTTAATGACGCCAGCAGGTAATCCCGCCTTTTCCCATAATTTGACCATCATCTCGGCCACTTTTGGGGTGAGTTCCGATGGCTTAAATACCACGGTATTACCCGCTAGCAGCGCTGGCACTATATGACCATTGGGTAAATGCCCAGGGAAGTTATAGGGACCAAACACGGCAACAACGCCATGGGGTTTATGGCGCAGCACCGCACGCCCTGCAGGGGTGTCGTTGCTTTTCGTGCCAGTGCGCTGCTGATAGGCACTGGCAGATAGGCCAATTTTCCCTATCATAGTCGCGACTTCGGTAGCCGTTTCCCAGCGAGGTTTGCCCGTTTCTTGCGCGATGGTCTCACTAAGTTCGGCCTTATTTGCTTCGAGTTCACGGCCGTAAGCTTCAACGATGTGTAAGCGTGCTTCAAACCCCAACATAAACCAGTCGAATTGCGCTTCACGCGCAGCGTCAACCGCCGCATGCACCTGCTCGCTAGTCGCGGTTTTTCCGCGCCAAATAATCTCACCATCGGCGGGGTTACAGGAGTTTACGTCGTGACCGAGTCCAACTTGCCACTGACCTTGGATAAAATGTGTCATCTGCGTTTCCTACATGGGCAAAATACGAATATGATCGCCTTGGGCGACTAACAGCGCCTCGGCAAGGGCGGGGCTCAAAATAACCTGCTCGGCATGCTCTTCCACAGCCAAATAGGCTGAGGTTGCACGGTAATTGGCAAGGCCAGTGTTAGAAATAATGTATTGATCCTTTGACGCGGGCATCTCGCCTATTTCGACCTTAACTAAACGACTATGACGAACGGCGCGAATATCCTCTAATCGGCACTCAACCGTTGGGCCACCGTCAAAAATATCCACATAACCTCGGCATCGAAATCCCTCGGCCTGCAGCAGACTAATGGCTGGACGAGTATTGGTATGCACTTCGCCGATGACCTTTTGCGCAGCCTCGGGTAACAGGCATACATACACAGGGTTGCGGGGCATCATTTCGGCCATAAAGGCTTTTTTTCCAAGACCCGAAAGATAATCTGCTTGAACAAAATCAATGCCTAAAAAGTGTTTTTGCAGCCAGTCATAAAAGGGGGAATTGCCGTTGGCGTCACTCACACCGCGCATTTCGGCAATCACGGTTTCACCAAAGCGTTCGGGATGCTGCGCTAAAAAGAGGAAACGGCTACGGGAGAGCATTCGGCCGTTATAGCCCTTGCGATAACCTTCACGTAAAAACAGGGTGCAAAGTTCGGCGGCGCCCGTGTAATCATGGCAAAGGGTAAGGGTTTCGACTTCGTTACGCACATCAATTTGCGCCGAATGATAGACTTCAGTCCCGAGACGATAATGGTAAAAGGCATCCACCATACCCACTGCAGCCTCAATGGCACAGGTGCCCACTACTTTGCAGGTGTCAGTATCCTCAAGCACCATGAGGTAGCCTTCATCGAAGGGTTTTTCGACCTGTTTGCGAAAGGATGCCTCGGCTCGGGCAATCTTATGATGCAGCAGTTCTGCATTCACGGGTAACGAGGTAAAACCGTGGCCTGACTCTTCGGCTATCTGATACAGAGCGTCAAAATCGTCTGCTTGAATAGGACGTATGATCAACATCTTAAGTGTCTCCTCACCTAGGCTTACCGTGCATTTGGCCGCCTATCTGAAAAGACAGGTGTTAATGCACGCCAGTATTCCCTGACAAAAAAGGAGTGCAGCTCACTCACGCACTCCTTTCATCACTTTACGCAGCGATGCTCGCCACAGCACGTTCGAAACGCGCTAAGCCTTCGGCGATATCTGCTTCAGGGATAACTAGTGAAGGCGCAAAACGCACTACGTTTGCCCCAGCCATGAGACACATTAAACCTTCAGTTACAGAGGCAGTTAAAAAGTCACGTGAACGACCTTGATACTGTTCGTTCAGCACCGCACCTAACAGTAAGCCTTTACCGCGGATCTCAGAGAAAACATTATATTTTTCGTTAATTTTGTTTAAACCATCACGAATGATTTGCTCGCGATGCTTAACACCATTAAGTACTTCCGGCGTGTTCACAACATCTAACACTGCATTACCGATGGCGCAGGCCAGCGGGTTACCACCATAGGTCGAACCATGGGTGCCCACCTTTAAATGCTCGGCAATTTCAGTAGTGGTCAGCATAGCCGCGATCGGGAAACCACCACCTAAGGCCTTAGCCGTTGTGAGAATGTCCGGTACTATGTCAGTGGCCATATAGGCATAAAGCTCGCCCGTACGGCCAACACCCGTTTGCACTTCATCGAAAATAACCAGCGCATTGTGTTTATCCGCTAACTCACGCACCGCCTTTAAGAAGGCAGGTTCGGCATCGATAATACCGCCCTCGCCCTGCAGCGGCTCTAACATAATGGCGCAGGTTTTATCTGATACCGCAGCTTCAAGCGCCGCAATATCGTTGTAAGGTAAGTGAGTAATACTTTGCGGCTTTGGACCGAAACCATCGGAATAAGCGGCTTGACCACCCACGCTAACGGTGAAGAATGTACGGCCGTGGAAAGCTTTATCGAAAGCGATGATTTCATCTTTCTGCGCACCGAATTTTTCTAACGCGTAACGACGGGCGAGTTTTAAAGCGGCTTCATTTGCCTCGGCGCCAGAGTTAGCAAAATAAACTCGCTCAGCAAAGGTGCTATTCACTAACTTAGTCGCTAACTCGAGTGCAGGCTCGTTAGTCATGACGTTAGATAAGTGCCAAAGTTTTTCACCTTGGGTTTTTAATGCATTAACTAAAGCAGGATGACAATGACCTAAACAATTCACCGCGATACCACCCGCAAAGTCGATAAATTCGTTGCCGTTTTGATCCCATACTCGGCTTCCCTCGCCTTTCACTGGGATAATGTCTGCAGGCGCATAATTAGGCACCATGACAGCGTCAAATTGGGCACGATTTAACTTCACATCAACGCTCATTCTTCTTCATCCTTTGTTTAAGTTGAACGACGCAGTGCGCCGTATCAGTCCCGTGCGTATCTTTATCTTGTATTAGTGATACTGGGAGTGTTTGTAACTATTAATAGCCATTATTAGCGAAATTGTGAACAGAATACCAGTTTTTCACAATCATCAATCTCTATGCGCCGGAGCGAAATGCATAAAGATTGCAGTTTAAGAACTATACAAGCGTTTAACCTAGAGGCTTTACGCATAACTAGTCAGAAAAAAAGTTATTCGGTCTACAATTTAATAGATATTCACCAAATATGAATAACTAGCCAATTTTATCATTCAGATGGGAAAGAACAAAAGCCTTAATCAGCTCCCGTGCCTCAATTGCCTCGGGCAATAGATTAAACAGTGGGAAAACATGGGGCATATGAGGGTAAAAACGTGATTCAATTCGGCCACCAGCACTCATAACACGGCTCACAAATCGCTGCGAATCCTGCAATAACAATTCGCGAGTACCAGCGATAACGAGAAAAGGCACTAAATCTTGCAGCTCCCCAAGTAAGGGCGACGCCTTGACCGACATAGGATCGCTGCCAGCCAGATAAGCGCCACGCAGTCGCAGTAGGGATTCAATGGTGAAAAAGGGATCTTCTGCGGCCAAAATCAGTTCGGTATCGCCTGTGAGCGCCAAATCCAACGCGGGAGATATCAACACGCAGGCTTTTGGTAAGGGGAGCTTTAATCGCTTAAGTTCAAGCAGGAGGCTCAGTGCTAAGTTTCCACCGGCAGAGTCCCCCATCAAAATCAGGTTTTCCGCATCCTTTACTGCAATTAAATGCAAATAGGCCTCTAATACATCATCGCAAGCAGCAGGAAAAGGATGCTCAGGCGCCAGTCGATAATCGGGCACAAAGGCCTCTAACTGACAACGTAAACTGAGGTCACAGATGAGCCTCGCGTGGGCATTTGGCGTCTTAAAACAAAAGCCTCCACCTCGTATATAAAAGAGATTGCCTTGAGAGGAGGCGTGCTTCATATTTCGATAGTTCAACAATGTGCTGTGAGTCAGCGGAATACTGTTTGATTCTAGGGTGTCGGGCCAAGGCAACCAGCGATTATCGAGGGCTAACAGGCGACTGCGCACCTGAGAGAGGGGTAACTTGGCCTTACCACGACTGATGGAAGGCCTTGCGACGTAGGATAGAATGGTATTTAGAACAGTTGCTTGCCAGCTTGGCATTGGCTAATCTCCACATCGATACCGCATTAAGGGATCGATGCGGCTTGCCATATTAAAGCAGATCTAGTTTACGATAATTTTGCGCTTTGAGACGCAGAACTTCCTGCTCGGACAGCTCGTAATAATCGAACATCAAGCGTTTTTCCTGCGGGTCAATTTGGCGCATTTCCTCTAAAAGCAGCACCTTGGCATAGCAGCTTGCACGCGCAACCAAAGCTGCTGGCTCAGATAACTCTCGATAGCTCAGGTTTTGATCGAGTTCTTTAAGAAGCTGAGTTAGTGGACTAGTGTCGAATTTCAACAATTCTAATAATTGCCAATTTAGCTTATGCCCATAATGCAGTACATGCTGAAAAACCGCCTTCGCGGGGAATTCAGTGGCCATCACCGCATCGTAAACTTCTTTATCACGACTGCCGCTGGCTTCACGCAGCCAGTTCCCCCAGGTTTGTTCGAATAAACGCGCACTCAGGCTAAGTACAACCGAGGTACCTAATTGATGCATCAAGGCACCACTGTAAACCAGCGCCGTATCTGTTTCATGGAGTTTGGCCAGCGCGTTGGCCGCAATGCCGCTCACCACGCTATAACGCCAGAGTTTACGGGTTGTCCAAAGCAGTTTGGTATTGCCGCTTGGCAACCAATTACGTAGGCAAAAATAGGGAATGATCGTCCGTAGATTTTCGATACCAATATAATTCATCACTAATTTAATATCAGTGACACGAACATCGGAGCTTTGTGGGCGACGGGCGCGAAAGCCAGGGCTATTCACCATATTGGTCAGATCGCGGCACAGCCAAGGAAGATTACTGATGAGCGGCCTTAATCGAGCAGCATCGAGGTTTTTAGCGAGCAATAGTTCGAGTAACAACAACTGCGACTCGTTGATATTAGACTTAGATAACACTAATTCGGGCGTGGCCAATTGGTGCTCAATGCCATTATTGACGGTATCGCACAATTGTTTGGAAATCGCCTCAAACACATCCCTTGCCTGGATTTGCTTTAACAGGCGCGCCATAATGGCCTCGCGCTCAACGTCGAGTTTATGGGCATCAGCCTCTAATTCACGGTCAAGATCGTCTAATAATGTCGGACTCGCCTTCTGTTTGCTGAGGATAAGCTGCTGATACAGCCTGTGCTCTATTTCTATTATTTTACCGGGTCTTACACCACCCGCGACTGAGATTGCCACTATAAATATTTCCTATTTCTTCCGTGCCAAGTGGCGTCAAAACAACCAACAAATCAAAGATCAATTCCCACAATTTGAGCATATACCCCCTATCTTAGCAATACGCAAAAGTCGGGGTATTGTCGCAGATTAAGCGCATAAAAAAGGCCTCGAATGAGGCCTTTAGATTATAAACTCAACTTATTTAAGCTCTTGTTCAAACAGCTTGTAGATACGACGATATTCGTCTAACCAGCTCGATGGCTGACGGAATCCATGCGGCTCAACCGGATAAATTGCTGTTTCAAACATGGGTTTCTCCAGCTCGATTAGGTGTTGCACCATACGCACGCTGTCTTGAAAGAAAACGTTATCGTCCAGCACGCCGCTCATAATCAGCAATGGCTTAGTTAAACCTTGCGCATGCTCGATTGGTGAACTGCGCTCGTAGGCGATTGGGTCAACATCCGGCGTGTTGAGAATGTTCGAAGTGTAAGGCGCATTATAGTGTGCCCAGTCTGCAACAGGACGCAGCGCCGCACCCGCTTGGAATAAATCCGGCTCAGTAAACAGCGACATAAAGGTTAAGAAGCCGCCGTAGGAACCGCCATAGGTGCCAACACGCTTAGTGTCAACGTTGGCATTTAAGCCCATCCAAGCCACACCATCTTTTAAATCTTCCACTTCTGGGTGACCCATGTTGCGGTAAATAGCGGTACGCCAATCACTGCCGTAGCCTTTAGAACCACGGTAATCCATGTCCATCACCACATAACCTTGTTGAGTCAGCAGGTTATGGAACATAAATTCGCGGAAGTAGTTACTAAAGCCATAGTCAGCGTTTTGCAGGTAACCTGCGCCGTGGTTAAAGATCACCGCGGGGTATTTTTCGGCGCGAGACTTATCGAATCCTTGAGGCAGATACACGCGAGCATGCACTACACCAGCGCCATGGTTAGAAGGCACAGCAACCACCTCTGGCGCCTGCCATGGGTATTGCTTGAAAGCATCGCTAGTGTAAGAGGTTAATTGCTTTAACTCACCACCGATTGGCTGCACATAAAGCTCGTTTGGCTGGGTGCGGCGCGATGCGTTCAGCAGCAGCTTAGTGCCATCGGGGCTTAGGCTGTAATCTAAGTTACCATCCCACTGGGTTAACTGCTCATTTTTACCCGTAGCCAGATCCACGCGGTGTACGTTGTAAATACCTGGGTGGCTTTGGTTAGCCTTGTAGTAGATGTAATCGGCATTGGGCGACAGCTTAATGTCGCTTACCACAAATTTACCTTGAGTCAGGGCCTTAGGTTTTTCGCCTTGGGCTTTAAGGTACAGCTGTGAGAAACCCGTTTCTTCCGACAGGAAATACAACGAATCAGTGCCAGGCAACCAACCGAACTGGTTATAGTCATAGTTCACCCAAGCATCATCGTGCAGGCGATGTTCGGTCACAAACTTGCCCTTGGCCAGATCGACGGTGGCAATCCAGCGGTCCTTGTTATCGGTCGCTTCAACCATTACGGCTAACTTGTTTTCAGACTCATGCCATTGGATGGCGCTTTGAGTCCATCCCCAGTCTTCCATCAGTTGGATTTTACGTGGTTGCTTACCTTGCTGTGCCGCAGTACTGTCATAGGATTCGCCCTTGGCCTTAGCATTCTCGGCTTTTACCTTAGCAAGCACATCCTCATCAAAGCCAGTTAAGCCTTCGATGGTCACATCCACTTGCTTATGCTCTTTTAAGTCGAGCACCACAAAACGCTGACCTGGCGGCACATCTTCGGCCACACGGGCACGCACAGGCACAGGGTCAATATAACCTTGGCTGCCTAAATAGTTAGGCATGATGTCGTGTTCGCTGCTGCCGGTATAGTTTTTGTCGGTTAAGGCGGCAAACACATAACGACCATCCGGCGACAAGCTAAGCTCGCTAACCACTTCGGCATCACCTAAATACCAAGTGCTGGCGGCCAGAGTTGGATCGCTCTTTTGCAGCTCGTTATTAAACTTTTCTTTTGCTTTGGCATTTTCCTGCTGCAGGGCAACGTACTTAATTAATCTGTGTTGTTGCTTTGCAATATAGGTGCTTGGCTCTTGTACGCCAGCAGGCGCCTTCGCCATCTTGATTTCGGCTAACTGCTCAACAAGACCCGTATCCTGATGGATTTGGAAAACGTTGTCCCCTTGCCAGTAGGCGATATCACCGTTGTTTAAGTAACGTAGGCCCTTGATTGCATTACGCTGGCGGGTGAGTTGGGTGATTTTGCCTGAGCTTAAATTTTTAACAAAGATATTGCCTTGGTATAAATAGGCTTTATTGGCTTTGGCGCTATCAAAGACACCAAATTGTTGGTCGGCGGCATGCAGTTTATCGATGGCTAACTCAACGGCACGGCTATCATTAATGCCCTGCTGGTAATAAGTACGCAGTGGTGAAGCACTTGGTTGGCGGGCGAAGAATACACTTTGGCTATCGTCGCTCCAATAGGCTTCTTTAGCGAAAATCCCCATCCAGTCAGGGTTCGCCATGATTTGATTAAGCGTAAGTTGCTGCGAAACTTGAGGAGGTTGAGCTAATGGGACTTGATAGGCCTGCTGACTCGTTGCCGCTTGAGTTGTTTCACTAGAGGTTGCTGCGCAGCCGCTTAATACGGCAATGCTCAAGGCGCTTAGACCTAAATTTCGCATGACGCTTTTCATCTATCCTTCCTTTTTTGTTATCACAACGGCGCTTGCCCTATCAGTCTATATGGGACGCCAGTTGGCTTAGTTTGGCGGCATTTATATCACACTTAATCGCCAAATTGACTTAAAAGAAGGATAAAACTTGTAACAGGGAATAATAAAAAGCGCAGCTTTTACATACAGATTTAGGATCAGACCGTGGTTTGAGCAATGAAATTACCTAACAGCTCAAGGCCTTGTTCCGTGAGAATCGATTCGGGATGAAATTGCACCCCAAAAAGTGGCAGGTTGCGATGGCGCATAGCCATGATTTCACGGCCATGGATAGGGTCGTCAAACCAGGCATCGAGCACAAACCCATCGGGCAGAACATCCACTAGCAGAGAATGATAACGAGTCACTGTTAACGGGTGATTTAATGCCTTAAATACGCCTTCACCACTGTGCTCAATTTGGCTGACCTTACCGTGCATCACCCGCTTAGCCCGCACCACGTTAGCCCCAAATACCTGTGCCATCGCCTGATGACCCAGACAAACACCTAGGATGGGGAGTCGTGAGGCAAAATACTTTATCGCCTCAAGGGAAATCCCCGCTTCATTGGGAGTGCAAGGGCCGGGGGAAATCACTAAATGACTAGGAGCGAGGGATTCAATCTCGGCGATGGTGATTTCATCGTTGCGCTTCACCATAACCTCCTGACCTAACTGCTGAAAATACTGCACTAAGTTAAAGGTGAATGAGTCGTAATTGTCGATAATGAGCAACATAAAAACACAACCGATTGAATATTATAAAGTAACCACAAAGCCAAGCCGGCATTTCTGTGCCTTAAGCCATTTATCCATATCAATCGGATAGGCCTATACCGCCATGTCGACATTAAGCGCATAGTTCAGCACCTAATACGGGCGCTAAAACCTTGGAGCAAGTGATGAGTCATCCAACATCGGCGAGTTGCCGAAGACTTCTTGAAAGGCCTAAGGCCATATAGAAAGCAAGAGTTCATTACGCCCGGCGGGATTTTCGCATATTTTCGACTTAGCTTAAACAGCAAACACGAGCCGCGCTTAGCACTAGTGTTAAGCACGGCTCATAGCTCGTGAGGGTTTTAAGCGTCTGCCCCTATGCCGTAGAACATAGCGCCATAGGCCAAGTACGAAGAGTAATAGACAAGACACGCCAGTGAGTAGCCACAATACTCGACCGAAGCTGCCAAATACCGAGCCATCGTGGAGCGGATGTAACCAATTTAAGATTTTATTACTCGCGCCCTGACGGGTGATATCAAATACCGAAGTCACCTCTCCCGTCCCCGCATCGACATAAACATAGCTTTGGGGGAAACGGTGGGAAGGATCGCCTTCAACTTGTAGTCGCATGCGATAGCCCCCCCCCACTTTAGGCGGCGTTTCAATCCACGCAAGCCTAGCATTAGGAATGGCTAACAGCGCTGTAGAGGCCGCCACAGATGGCGTCACCGAAGGCTTAATGTTCAGCACTGCAGTCGCTGAAGGCTTTTCGACCTTGCTAAATAAATTCAAAATGGCTTTAGTTTCATCGGGAAGCGCCAACATAGTCCCGGTAAGACTCAGTAATAACAGCGGCAGCAGGAAAATCAGTCCGATGATTTTATGCCAATCGTAGAGCCTGCCTATCATAGCGCTCCGCCGCTTAAAGCTAAGCCCCTTTCGCCACTGCCCAACCTTAGGCCACCAACTCATAAGCCCAGTTAACAGTACCAATACAGAGCATAGGCCAAGATAGCCCACGATGACTTCGCCGGTCTTCCCCATAAGTAATTGAAAATGCAGATTGTAAAACCAAGTCGCGAGGTAATCTCCCCAGTAATCCCGACGCAAAATCTGCGTGCCATCGGGGGATAGCCAAACCATCATGGGGGCAAACCCTTGGCCTTGTTTTTCGATGGGGTTGTAATAACGGGCAGGAATGGCGCCCTTATCCTCTGTCACTTCAAAACGCCATGGCCCTGTTTTATCAGGATAAACAGTGCGCAGTGTACTGAGCGCCCTATCCCAATCGGGTGACTGGGATGACACATCGAGGGCAGGATGTAGAAAACGGTCAATTTCGACGTAATACACCAGCGCGGCGCCCGAGAGGCTCAGCAGGACGAGAAATGCACCGATGGACAGACTGCTCCATAAGTGCAGCCTTCTTGCGAGCTTACGTAAATTCATCTTTAGAAGTGCAGCGATAACGACGCATTTAATGAGCGACCTTCACTGGGACTGTGTAAGGATTGGCTGCCGTCCCACCAGACATATTCGTAATTTTCATCGGTCAGATTTTTGATTTCAAATGCCAAATCGGCATTTTGGTTCAGCGCATAACTGGCACTCAGATTTAGCAACACGAAATCTCCAAAGCGGCCTGCGGTGTTGGCGCTGTTGAGTTGATACTGACCTTGTGCCCGCACTAATGCCGATAAACGCAGCTTGTCGGTCGCGTCGAAATCCACCCCAGCATTATAAATCCACCTTGGAATATGGTCGATATCATTACCTTTAAACTCAGGCGTTTGCGGATCGGGTGTATCGATTACCGCCTTCTGCCAAGCAACCGAGCCCCACACCGTTAAAGCGTCACTCTGTTCCCAAGAAAGTTGTAAATCGATGCCATCGCGCTTGGTCGCACCGAGATTATCGAAATCCCCCAAAGGATCATTAAGCTTACGTTTAAGCTCTCCCGTTGCAGTTTGATCCCAGAGTGCAATCCGCACTGCAAGGCTTGCCATTGGCTGATAACTCACCCCAAGCTCCCATCCTTCGTTGATGGAGGGGGCAACATCCTCTTGTCGCGGTGGAATAAGGTAGGCGCCTGAACCTACACCTATCTGGAAGCTGCGCCCCCAGTTACTAAATAACATGAGCTCAGGCATTGGCATTATCGCAACGGCTAATTTTGGCTGGCTGATAGTACCGTAATCATTGATTGGGGCATCTTGGCCACTTAAGTGATTTTTAAAGTCTCCGCCCACTCTATCGACACGCCAAGCTGGGGTGATTCTTAACCACTGTGTAGGCTCAAACATGGTCTGAACATACGTGCCTGCCACTGTGAGAGTGAATTCCTGATCGCGAGTTTGACTCGTCAGCAACTGATCTTGGGTCAAAAAACGCTTAGAGATATTATCCTGCACCTCGATGCTCGCACCCGCTTCGATAAAGAGTCGATTCAGGAAACTGACCTCAGGTTCGAAACTAAGCGTTGCCAGAGCGCCATAATGCTCCTCCTCGGTATAACGATTCTGCTGCGACGTATTAGCAGAAAAAGTCACATAGCGATTGTCTTCAAATTGATTTAGCCAGCCAAGTAGGTGCAGCGTTGAAGCCTCAAACAAACTGGCATCGAGCGACAGACTAAATTGATTAATGTCCCGCGCCCCCTCGTCACTATGATTGTAGGCATTGGTGCTTTGGGGTGACTGATAGGCAATATCAGTGGTGAGATAACCAGGCTCCTTAGCATCGGCACTGTAGGTTCTTGCGCTGGCGCCAAGAGTCATACTCTCGTTTAGATCTACCGCCCATTTTCCGGCAACGCTAACACGGCGATAATCGGAATGGTCGCGATAACCATCACCTTCACGGTAGCCAACGGCATAGTTTTGTCGCACTGAGTCACTTTCAACCCCAGCAACGACCTGAGCATCCTGTTTACCAAAACTGCCAACGGTGAACTTAGTATCGAAATAATCGCCACCCGAGCGAGTGTCGAATGACAGGTTACCGGCAATATTGTGTAAGCCATAGCGGGGATCGGTCGTGCCTCTTACCACTTCTAGATCCGCAATCTCCAGCGGCAGTATCATATCGATATAGGGCATATTGCCATCGTTACTGTTAGACGGAATGCCATCAATCAATAACTTCACCGCATTCACCTCCCCTTCGCCGTTAAAACCGCGAAAGGAAACCTTGCCACTGGTCGTGCCCTGATTAAATTCGGTCAGTGTCATCCCTGGCATACGAGCAAGGAGCTGCCAAGCATAATCGACATCGGCAGATTGCACTGACTCCCCAGATATTCTATCCACCGAGGTTAGCAGCCGACCGGCATCGACCGAACGTTTACCTACAACCGCAACTCGATCACCGACCCAAAAGCGGGTATCACCAACTACACTGACATCGCTGCCTTGGACTTCTTCAGCTGCAAATGCAGTAGTTGAGCCCATCAATAACAAACTTGGCATTATCAAGTGTAAAACAGGGGTAAAACGGGGCATAGAAAAGAACCTCGGTAAGCGCCAGTTTTTAACTGAAAGCACAAAATTACCCCTGCGTTTCAGCCGAAAATGCGCTAATTTTTTTGATCATTCTGATGGTTTACAAATTGGCGGCATCATAGTGTTTTTGCACTCAAGACTCGATGCGGCAAAATGTCGCACCCAATATCAGGATGAGGCCATTCTGCAAGGGGAATGCGTGGCACAAAAAGTAGAAAGTACGCCTTCATTAGTGGCTAGGCACTTTACAGCGCAGATAAAGTGTAAAACGCGCAAAATCAAGGCATTAAGCTTGCAGTTGAAGAGTAAACCGAAAAACAAAAACCGCCCTCTTAGGGCGGTTTTACAATCAGCTTTTAGATTAGAAATCTTTATCCTCGACAGTACATGTCGATGTTTGCACTAACGGCACAGTAATCAAACAGTCAACATCAAGGAAGTTCTCGCTGGTCAATGACTGTAACGTTGCCGACAGTGCCTCATGGGAAAGCACTTTTGCTTGCACATTCAGCCTCAAGTTACCATCGATATCCGATGCAAGCGAGAGTAGTTCAGCATTACTGCTTTGCCAGCTTACAAGCGAGGTCACATCCTGCACTGATGCATCGGAATAATAACCAAAGGCCATAACACGGGGTGGCTGCCCCAGTAATCCCAGTAGATTGATATAGACATAACTGGAGTCAGGCACTCCATCATTATTGGAGTCCATCGCTACTCGCAGACGCTCTAGAGTGGCAGCACTCACGGTCAGCGCGATGATATTACTGCTCACCCCATTGTAACTGGCGCGAATATTCGTCACACCCACAGCAACAGATTGCGCCAGTCCAGAAGTATTGATAGTGGCAATACTCGCTGCTGAAGTCGTCCAAGAGGCTTGGCTTGTGACCACCTGTGTCGAACTGTCGCTATAGGTTGCCGTAGCGGTAAATTGCAGACTATTGCCTAGAACAATCTGGTTACCCGTCGAGCTAATACTTAGACTCGTAACAACGGCAGAGGTCACCGTTAAATTGAGCCCCGAACTGGTCACCCCAGACATACTCGCGGTAACCGTCACAGAACCTGGACTGTTGCCGGTTGCTTTTCCACTGGCATTGATACTCACAACAGCATTATTGCTGCTCGACCAAGTGACGCTACTCGTGAGATTTTGCTGTGAACCATCAGAATAATTGCCTATCGCCGTCAACTGGCTCTGAGTTCCCGAAGCAAAACTCGTGAGCGTTGCACTGATATCTATCGAAGTTAGGGTGGCCGCGGTCACGGTAAGTGTAATGCTATTACTCGAAACGCCCTGATAGCTTGCAGTAATGTTTGTACTGCCCGCTTGGCTTCCCGTTGCCACGCCCGTAGCGCTTATCGTCGCAACACTGGTGTTACTGCTGTTCCAACTTGCCGAATTGGTGACCACAGCTTGGCTACCGTCGCTGAAATTTGCCACCGCAGTAAATTGAGTTGAAGTACCTGCTGCAATGGGATTGGCTAACGAGAAAATTTGCACCGATGTCACCATAGCATTAGTCACGGTCACAGCTACCGCATTACTCGTGACCCCATCCTTAGAGGCTGTGATTGATGCAGTACCCAATGCGACACCTGTAACTAAGCCTGCGGAGCTAACAGTTGCCACACTCGTGTTGCTGCTATTCCAGTTAACAATGTTGCTCACAGTTTGCGTGCTGCCATCGGAGTAAGTTGCAATCGCTTGCAGCTGAACCGTCGTTCCCATTGGCACAGACTGCGCGCTACCCGGCACTATCTGCAGACTGGAAATGACTGCTGCGGTAACGGTAAGGTTAGCGCTATTACTCTGCACACCGTTGAAGCTCGCTTGGATTGTCGCCGTTCCTGGGTTTTCACCGGAGGCAAGACCAGCTAGAACGGTAGCCACATTGGTATTACTGCTACTCCAAGAGGCCTGTGACGTAATATCTTGGCTACTATTGTCACTAAAACGCGCCACTGCAGTAAATTGCTGCTCAGTACCTGAGGCAATACTCGCCGATGATGGCGTTAATTGAATCGAGGAGACCACAGCGGAAGTAATAGTCACCGCGACACTGTTACTTTGCACGCCATTGAAGGTTGCAACAATCGTAGTATTACCCGAATTGACGCCAGTGACCTTACCGCCGGAGGTAACAGTAGCGATCCCCGAATTCGCACTTGTCCAAGCGACGGAAGATGTGATGGTTTGAGTAGTGCCATCACTATAAGTGGCCACAGCAGTAAGCTGGCCATCAACCCCTTTAGCAAGACTCAGCACAGAAGGTGATACTTGTAGCTGGGTCACTGTTGCCGCAGTTACATTCAGTGCCAAGGTATTACTCTGAATGCCATCCTTAGTCGCACTGATGTTAGTTGTTCCCGCAGCTTGTCCTGTTGCCAATCCAGTGCTCGAAACCGTTGCGACAGCCGTTGCACTGCTATTCCAGCTTACCGATGAGCTAATGTTTTGAGTCGAGCCATCACTATAGGTAGCCGTCGCAGTGAATTGCGCCGTTGTGCCCTTAGCAATGCTGTTGGTATTGGAAGTAATGGCAATCGATGAAATAGTGGCGGCTGTTACAGTGAGGTTCGCACTATTACTTTGCACGCCATTAAAGCTCGCTTGGATAATGCTACTGCTAGGAGTCACTGCCGATGCCAGCCCAGAAAGCACTGTCGCCACATTGGTATTACTGTTACTCCAAGCCGCCTGAGCGGTGATGTCTTGGGAACTGCCATCGCTAAACCAAGCTATCGCCGTGAACTGCCGCTCGGTTCCCGCTGCTAAACTCGCCGAGGCTGGGGTTAATTGAATTGTAGATACTGTCGCTGCGGTAATGGTCACAGCCACACTGTTGCTCTGCACCCCATTATAGGTTGCAACAATCGTAGTATTGCCTGGATTAACGCCTGTTACCTTTCCACTGGTGCTTACAGTTGCAGTGGTCGTATTGGCGCTATTCCAAGCGACTGCGGAGGTTAGTGTCTGAGTCGTCCCATCACTATAGGTTGCTACTGCGGTGAGCTGCCCTTCAACTCCTTTAGCAAGACTTAGCACTGAGGGTGAAACCTGCAATTGTGTAACTGTTGCCGCGGTCACATTCAGTGCCAAGGTATTACTCTGTACGCCATCCTTAGTCGCGCTGATATTGGTCGTACCCGCAGTTTGGCCAGTCGCTAAACCTGAACCCGATATCGTTGCTACGGCTGTCGTACTGCTTGCCCAGTTTACCTGAGAACTAATATTTTGCGTGCTGCCATCACTGTAGGTAGCGGTAGCGGTAAACTGTGTTGTCGTCCCCTTCGCAATACTGCTGGCATTAGAGGTAACGACAATGGACGATAGCGTTGCCGTAGTCACGGTCAAATTCGCACTATTACTCTGCACGCCATTAAAGCTTGCCGTGATAGTCGTCGCCCCAGGAAGATCGCCGGACACTAAGCCATCAACAACGGTAGCAACACTGGTATCACTGCTGTTCCACGAGGCTTGAGTAGTAATATCTTGGGAACTGTTATCGCTATACCAAGCAACAGCAGTAAATTGCAGTTCAGTCCCTGCGGCAATGCTCCCCGATGCAGGGGTTAACTGAATTGCACTCAGCATGGCCGAGGAAATTGTCACCGCCACATTGTTGCTTTGCACACCAGCATAACTTGCCACAATCGTCGTGGAACCTGGATTCACACCAGCAACTCGACCACTCGATGTCACCGTTGCCACACTCGTATCAGCACTGTTCCATGCCACTCCTGAGGTAAGATTTTGGCTTGTGCCGTCGCTATAAGTTGCGACTGCTGTTAATTGGGTTTCGACCCCTAGACTCAAGTTCACAATAGCGGGTGAGACTTGTATCTGAGTGACCGTTGCGGATGTCACACCTAGGACGAGACTGTTACTGGTCACGCCATTAAGAGTCGCGCTGACATTGGTTGAGCCAGCAGCTTGCCCTGTAGCTAAACCAGCGCTTGAGATAGTTGCAACAGAAGTCGAGCTACTCTTCCATGTCACTTGAGAACTGATATTTCGCGTTGAACCGTCACTATAGGTGGCCGTCGCAGTCAACTGCGCCGAACTCCCCTTAGCAATACTACTCGTCTCAGAGCTAACGACAATCGATGAAAGCGTTGCGGCAGTGACTCTTAACGTGGCCTTGTTACTGGCTACACCCGCAAAATTAGCACTAATGAGCGCCTCGCCTACGGCAATAGAACGCACTACTGCAGCAACACTAATGGTACCAACATTGACGGCGCTACTGCTCCAACTCACGAGTTTAGTGACATCTTGGGTCGTATTATCGCTGTAGGTTGCTACCGCTTTGAATTGTGACGTTGCGCCAATGGCTAAGGTCAAGTTGACAGGACTGATCTGTAATTGCGTGACTGTCGCATTGGTAATGGTCAACACCGCATTATTGCTGGCCACACCATTCAAGGTTGCAAAAATAGTGACGGTTCCCGGATTAACACCAGTGGCGATGCCCGATTGATTAATAGTGACAATTGCTGTGTCTGAGCTTTGCCAAGCCACCCCTGTGGTCACATCTTGGTTAGAACCGTCGGAATAAGTCGCAATGGCGGTAAATACCGTTTGTCCGCCCTCTGCAATTGAACTGCTTGCAGGTGTCACCTGCAATGCAGTCAGTGTCGCACCACTCACACTGATAGCAAGATTATTGCTCGACACCCCGCTGTAACTCGCATGCACAGTGACGCTTCCAGGGGATAATCCCATAGCAACGCCTAAACTACTGACAGTCAGGACAGCATTGTTATCACTATTCCAAGTGACTAATTGAGAGACATCAACCGTCGAGTCATCCGAGAAAGTAGCGACTGCGGTAAATTGCGCCTGAGTACCGACACCTAGGTGATTGGTTAATGCGCTGATTTGCAAATCGGTAACGATTGCATCGGATACGACGATCTCAGCAACATTCGACAGCACACCATTGAATGAAGCGGTAATTTGAGATATCCCCTTAGCAACAGTATCAACTAGCCCACTCGTGCTAATCGTTGCAACGCCAAGGTCGCTCGACTGCCAATCGACTTGCTCTGTAATATCTTGGCTAGTACCGTCCGATAATATAACCACGGCCTTATATTGTTGTGTTAGTCCAGCTCCGAGTGTTGTATTACCAGGAGAAACCACCAGTTCCACTACAGTTGCATCGGTAACGGTGATCGAAGCTTGATTGCTATCAACGCCATTTAAACTGGCTCTTACGGTAACGCCACCAATATCAACACCTGTTGCTAAACCTGAAGCACTTAACAGAACCTTAGTGGTGTCGCTGCTTATCCAACTGACTTGATTCGTCACCGTTTTAACGCTGTTGTCTGAAAATGTAGCAACTGCTGTAAACTGGGTCGAAGTGCCTTTGCTGATGGTGGATTTAGCTGGTGAAATTTGCAACTTACTGACCATTGCCGAAGACACAGTCACCGAAATAGCTTCACTACTAACACCGTTGAAACTGGCTTGAATCGTCGCGCTTCCCGCTAATAGGGCGCGAACTAACCCAACTTGATCGATAGAAGCAATCGTGGCCGCACTGCTCGTCCATTGCACAGAAGCTGAGACATCTTGGCGAGAACCATCCGAAAACTGCGCAATCGCAGTTAGTTTTTCTGTTACCCCAAGGGGCAAAGAAAGGCTCCCTGGAGTAACAGTTATCTTAGTGACCGTCGCCCCCGTCACAGTCAATGACGCATTGTTACTACTGACACCTTGGAAAGTTGCAGACACGACGGTATTTCCGGTTGAAACTGCAAAGGCAACCCCCATTGCATCTATGGTAGCAACCCCTGTCGAAGCACTGTTCCAAACCACGTTCTCAGTAACATTTTGAGTTCGACCATCGCTATACGTCACAATCGCAGTAAATGGCGTTTGAGTGCCGAGTGCAATGACAGAAGCCGCTGGTGAAATCTGAAGTTTAATCGCAATAGCATCAGATACTTCGAACGCTAACTCATTACTTTGCACCCCATTCATACTAGCCCATAGGGTGGCCATTCCCAGACTCAATCCAGATGCTACGCCAGTATTATTTATCGAGACCACTGTAGTATCACTGCTAAACCACTCCATTTCGGCGGTAACATCTCGATTCGTATTATCAGAAAATGTCGCTATCGCCGTTAATTGAGTACTAGTGCCGATGGGAATAGGATTGCTTGCCGCAGAAATCTGAATAGACATGACCACTGCAGAAGTCACACTGACAACGACGTTATTACTGTTAACACCATTCCATGATGCTGAAATTTGGCTTTGCCCTTCAGCTTTACCACTGACAAGACCTGTAGGATCGATACTCGCTACCGTTGAAACTGAAGAGCGCCACGTGACTTTTGTAGTGACATCGACAACCGAATTATCGGCGTAAGTTGCAATAGCCTTAAAGGGTAAAGTAAAACCAATTGGCAAAAGATCTGTTGTACTACCCGCACTATTGGTTTGGGCGGATATTTGAATACTTTTAATTAAATTATCGTTATTGACTAAATTATCTTGATCAGCACTTCCACCACATGCAGTGAGCATAATCGCGAATATAGACAGTAATATATTGCGCATAATGAGAGCCTTAATAAGGAATTTCAAAAATTGAGTCATAATTTTCAAGCAGAATAAGAGTGACTAACCTAATTGAAGAAATAATTTAATCCGATTGAAACTTGATTAAGATCAGTATTTTGCCCACCAAATTGATTTGCCCATTGATAACTCAACCTTAAGTCCCAATTATCTCTAAAGTGGTAGTCCACACCGACGGTTAAAACGGGTGAATAACCATTTTCACGCTCGCGTCCTGAACCAGTATTATTCTCAATATGGCCTCGAAATTCTTTCATCCACCGCATTCCACCCGCCTTTATAAATAGATTTGATGTTGGCGTAACACCCCACGCAAATTTAGCGGACAAATCAATACTCGATATATCCGATTTATCAGTGGTATTTAAGAAGCCTTTGTAAGTGCCAAAAAATTGAAAGCCCGTTTCAATCGCAAAATAATCAGTCAGGCTAACACCGTAAAGAAACCCCAACTTAGGCTCGCTATTATCGCAATGGGTGTACACCTTAGAGCAGGTTTCTTGAATAAAAGTGAAACCACCATCAAAGCCTATATACGGCTGAGGTTCGAATTGGACAGGAGAGTTATTTGCGCTGACACTAACAGCCATGGTTACTAATGAAAATGAGAAGATATATTTTACAAATAGTTTCATTCTGAACTCCCTGTAAATGCCATAACGGCCATCATCCGATAAAATGATACTAGGAGTAGGTATAGAAGGCTGAAAATAATTTGTAAAATTATGAAGAGAAAATTTTTATAAAAAAATGGCTAAAAAAATATTTATATATAAAAAAAACAATAACTAACATCCTACTACGCAGGATAGGAGTTATTCTTACATCACAGTGAATTAACCGCAACTTTATTAGGGAATAATCAAGTAGTTTCATAAAAGGCAAGAAAGCAGTTTACCCAGTTAATACCTAAGGCAAGACAACCTCTCTCAAAAAGTCAGTAGAGATTATGAATAATGCTGAATCGGTGCAAAGCAGATTTGCTTAGCTGCAAAAGATAATACCTACTGAAATAAAAAAATCCGAGGATGATATATCCTCGGATCCTTAAAATTAGTCGCTAAGACTTCGACTAAAACAAAACTACTTTACAACTGTCAAATGGCTACGACGTTTAGCAGCGGGTTCTGATGGTGGTGTCGGCTCAATTGGCTTTTCAGCAGTATCCACTACGGATAAGGCAGCCTCAGCTTCATCATCAATCAGGTAAGCGTCTTCGATATCGAAAACCGTACCAGCCCCATTTTCACGGGCATAAATGGCCACGATAGAGGCCATTGGTAGCAATACCTGTTGTGGCACACCGCCAAAACGCGCATTAAACTCCACAAATTCATTACCGATTTGCAAATTGCCCACTGCACTGGCCGCGATGTTTAATACAATCTGACCATCCTTCACATACTGCTGCGGTACTTGGGTGCCTTTCACAAAGGCATCCACCACAACGTGAGGTGTTAATTGGTTATCCATCAACCAATCATAGTAAGCCCTAAGTAAATAAGGACGATTTGGAGTCAACGGCTTCATTACATACCCATGCGCATTTCGCGTTCAGCTTCAGTAAGCGAAGCTTTAAATGACTCACGTTCAAATACACGTGTCATATACGCTTTGATATCTTTGGCTACACGACTATCTAACTCAATACCTAATACAGGTAAACGCCATAACAATGGGCCGAGATAGCAATCAGCCAGACCGAATTCTTCACTCATAAAGTACGGCATTTCGCTGAATACTGGCGCGATTGAAAGCAAGCTTTCAGTCAGCTCTTTACGAGCCGCTTCAGCGCGATCGCCTTTACGAATACGGTCTACCAGTGAGTACCAATCAGTATCGATGCGGTGCATCATTAAACGGCTCTGGCCGCGTGATACTGGGTAAACTGGCATCAAAGGTGGATGAGGGAAACGCTCATCCAGATATTCCATAATAATTCGTGACTCGTACAATACGAGCTCACGGTCTACCAATGTTGGCACTGAATTGTAAGGATTTACTTCAAGCAAATCCTCAGGCATTTCGTTAGGGTCGACCTGTAAAACATCAACCGTAACCCCTTTCTCAGCTAACACGATACGTACTTGATGGCTATACAGATCATCAGCACCTGAAAACAGTGTCATGATAGAGCGTTTGTTGGCAGCAACAGCCATTGATACCCTCCAGAATCGAAAATAAACAAAAGTAAACGAGGGGCAAAGCCCCCCGTTTACACTATGCAGATAATATATTCTACCCGTTATTGGTGCCTAGTGTACATCTTTCCAGTACTCTTTCTTCAGGAGGTAGGCCACAATAAAGAAGATAAACAGGAATCCAAGTACCCACCAACCTAAAGCTTGACGCTCTAACTTAACAGGTTCAGCCGAATAGACTAAGAAGCCCGTGATATCACGTACCGCTTGATCGTACTCTTCTGCGTTCAACTTGCCACCTGACACCACAATCGTACCATCTTCCTGTTTGACGGGTGTTCCCTGCAGTTCTTCAAGAACATGAGGCATACCCACAGATGGGAATACGGTGTTATTCACACCAAATGGACGACTAGGATCAGTATAGAAGCCTTTTAGGTAAGAATAGACCCAATCTTCACCACGAACGCGAGCCACCAATGTTAGGTCAGGAGGAGTCGCACCAAACCATTTAGCGGCGTCTTTTTGTGGAATCGCGTTTTGCATCAGCTCACCAATTTTGGCATCGGTAAACATGTATTTGCTACGCATATCGTCCGCAGAAATGCCTAGGTCGTTTGCTACGCGCTCATAACGTTGATACTGAGTGCTATGGCAACCTGAGCAATAATGTTGGAACATATCCAAACCACGCTCTAATGATGCTTTATCATGCAGATCAACATTGGCTTTTTCTAAATGTACATTGTGTCCGCCTGCCGCAAATGCCAGCGTTGGCAGTAATGTAACTAATGCAATCAGTACTTTTTTCATTAGTGTGTCAACCTCGCTGGAACTGGCTTAGTTTTTTCATTCTTGCTGTATAACCACAGTAAGAAGAAGTAGCCGAAATACGTCACAGTGAAGATACGCGCAACAATTGTTAGCTCTGGCGTAGCCGGTACCGCACCTAAGTAGCCAAGCACGATGAATGACACTGCAAACTGAGCGATGTTCAGTTTGTGCAGCGTACTGCGGTAACGGATTGACTTCACTTTACAGCGGTCTAACCAAGGCAACACGAACAGTACTGCGATCGACAGCCCCATCATTACCACACCGCCCAATTTATCGGGAACAGCACGTAAAATGGCGTAGAAAGGCGTGAAGTACCAAACAGGAGCAATATGTTCTGGCGTCTTCATTGGGTTGGCCGCTTCAAAGTTTGGCTTCTCAAGGAAGTAACCACCGCCTTCAGGAATAAAGAACAGCACATAACAGAACACAATCAGGAAGCCCGCAACGCCCATAATATCTTTCACTGTGTAATATGGGTGGAACGGAATACCATCGACTGGCCAGCCGTTTTCGTCTTTGTTCTTCTTAATCTCAATACCATCAGGGTTGTTTGAACCCACTTCATGCAGCGCGATTAAGTGTAGGAACACTAGAACCACTAACACTAACGGTAGGGCGATAACGTGCAGCGCGAAGAAACGGTTCAGCGTCGCACCAGAGATCACGTAGTCACCACGGATCCACAGAGTTAAATCATCGCCGATAACCGGAATTGCACCGAATAAAGAGATAATTACTTGTGCGCCCCAGTAAGACATTTGTCCCCATGGCAACAAGTAACCCATAAAGGCTTCAGCCATCAGTACGAGGAAAATCAACATACCGAACAGCCACAGTAATTCTCTCGGCTTTTGATATGAACCGTAAATCAAACCACGGAACATGTGCAGATAGATTACCACGAAGAATGCTGAAGCACCGGTTGAGTGCATATAACGCAGCAACCAGCCATATTCAACGTCGCGCATAATGTATTCAACAGAGGCGAACGCGCCCTCTGCCGTTGGTACATAGTTCATGGTCAGCCAAATACCCGTTAGTAATTGGTTAACCAATACCAACATGGCCAATGAGCCGAAAAAGTACCAAAAGTTAAAGTTAGTTGGCGTAGCATATTGACCCACATGACGGTTGTAAGTTGCCGTCATTGGAATGCGCGCATCAATCCAATTAATGAGATTCTTAACCATTATGCCACTCCTTTATCTACACCAATGATGACAGTGCCATCATCAACATATTGATGGGGAGGAATCACTAGGTTCAATGGAGCAGGAACCCCTTGGAAAACACGTCCTGCCATATCGAATTTAGAACCATGACATGGGCAGAAGAAACCAGAAGTCACACCTTGCACTTGCTCACCAAAAGAATCTGGTAAATAAGTAGGTGAACAACCTAAATGGGTGCAAATACCGACGGCGATAAAGTACTCTGGTTTGATCGAACGCAGAGGGTTAGTCGCATATTCAGGTTGCTGCATTTCTGCAGAAGCAGGATCTCTTAACTGATCGTCGTGTGTTGGCAGTTCATTGATCACGGCTTCTGTACGGCGGACAACCCAAACAGGTTTACCACGCCATTCAACACGGATCAGCTGACCTGGCTCTAATTTACTGATATTTACTTCTACCGGCGCACCTGCAGCTTTCGCTTTGGCGCTCGGATTCCATGACTTAATGAAAGGAACCGCTACAGCGACGGCGCCTGCACCACCTACTACGGCGGTTGCTGCTGTCAGGAATCTGCGACGTCCGGTATCGACTGGCGCATTGCTCATCCACTTATCTCCAAGAGGGTGTTGGAATTTTTGTATTTTTTAAGGACTTTTTGCCCTAAGACTTCAGTCATTAGCAAAAATTGAAGTATGAAGCGGGGCTCATTATAGCTAAAAATTAGAAGCAGATCATAGCTAAAACACCTAACTAACTTGGGGGAATTGTGTATTTTTTAAGTGAACGAGCAAAAAAACTACAAATATGTACTGATTTTCATTTTGTTCGCTGATTTTTAGCCCTATCCACTCTTGACTATGAACGAATCTTTCAAGGCTAATCAGACCACTATTTCACTTGACTGTGCGCCAAATCACGGAAATAAAAAAGGGTTCCTTGTTCGGAACCCTTTTTAAATAACTGGATGCTATGAGCCTATTTCTTTGGCGAAGTTGACTTCATATATTTGAAGAATTCACTGTCTGGTTCAAGCACCATTACATTTGAATTACCCGAGAAGCTAGCACGATAAGCATCTAAGCTACGTAAAAAGCTGAAGAACTCAGGATCTTTACTGTATGCATCGGAGTAAATCTTGGCCGCCAGCGCATCACCTTCACCGCGAATAGTCAGGGCTTTACGCTCTGCTTCAGCAATCTTCACCGTCACGTTAGCGTCAATAGTTGCACGAATAATTTCAGACTGCTCTTTACCTTGAGCGCGATGCTCTTTGGCAACAGCTTGACGTTCGGCGCGCATCCGTTGGTAAATACTGTTACTCACGTTTGCCGGTAAGTTGATTTGCTTAACACGCACGTCAACGACTTCAATACCTAAGTCTTTAGCGCTTTCAGATGCATTTTCTAAGGCATCATTTTGCAGCTCATCGCGTTTACCAGAAACAATTTCTTTAATGGTGCGACGACCAAACTCGGTGCGTAAATCGTTGTTGATCTTACGTTGTAGTAGCGTTTCTGCATTCGATTTAATACCACCATTGGTTGATAGGTAGTATTTTTCGAAATCATAAATGCGCCACTTAACATAAGAGTCGACCATCAGATCTTTTTTCTCTGAGGTAACAAAGCGATCCGCTGCACCATCTAAGGTCTGAATGCGGGCATCAAGCAATTTGACTTTATCGATAACTGGCACTTTAAAGTGCAGACCAGGGCCAAACACACGAGTTACCTGCTTACCATCGACATTGTCTTTAACGATTTCACCAAAGCGCGCCACAATTCCGCGCTCCCCCTCATTAACGACCATCACCGACGATAGACCTACGCCTAAAATAATTGCGGCGAGTACAATACCTAATCTACCCATGGATTACTCCCTCCCTTGGCGAGTACGATCCTCGCGAGACGGGCGTCCACTCAAAGGCTCACCAATGCGAGTCGTTGAAACAGAAGATGAATTAACGTTTTGCGGTACTTTAGGCTCAACGTCAGTCATAACCTCAGGCTTCTCTTTCATTAACTTGTCTAACGGTAAGTACATCAGGTTGCCATTGTTTTTGGCATCAATAAGTACCTTGTTGGTATCAGTCATTACCTGCTGCATCGCATCGAGGTATAAGCGCTTACGGGTCACTTCAGGCGCGGCTTGATATTCAGGTAACAGCAGTTCGAAACGAGCCACTTTACCTCTGGCCTCCAGAATTTCACGCTCTTTATAGGCATTAGCTTGTTGTGCCATACGTTCCACTTCACCGCGGGCCTTAGGCTCGATTTCACGGGCATAGGCTTCGGCTTCACGGATAAAGCGCTGTTCATCTTCTTGAGCTGAAATCGCATCATCGAATGCGTCTTTTACTTCTTCCGGCGGACGAGCCGGTAAAAAGTTAACATCAACAATCGCCAAGCCTAACTTGTAAGGCTCAAGAATACGCTCTAACTCTTTCCAAGTATCACGGCGAATCGCGTCACGACCAGTAGTCAGAATGTCATCCATCTTATTGTGACCGATGACATAACGCAGGGCGCTATCCGTAGCTTCACGTAAGCTAGCATTGGCGTCAACCGCGCTAAACAGATAAGAGTACGCATCTAAGATACGGTACTGAACATCAAGCTCGACCTTAACCACGTTTTCATCAGAGGTCAGCATACTGCCAGAAGCAGGAATTGAGCGAACAGATTGCACATCAACGGGATAAATCTCGTCAATGAAAGTCGCTTTCCAGTGCAGACCAGGACCTACTTCACCAATGTGTTGACCAAAACGCAGTGTTACACCACGTTCTGCTTCTTTGATGGTGTAAAAACCCGAGAGTCCCCACACGACAAAAGCAATGACAAGAATAATAATCAAACTGAACGAACTAAAGCCCTGACCCGAAGAGCCATCACCTTTGCCGCCAAAGCGTTTTGAAAGATTACGAAAAACCTCGTCAAGATCCGGTGGTCCTTTGTCGTTACCACCTTTATTTCCCCAAGGGTCATTACCCTTGTTACCGGGCTCATTCCAAGCCATTTAGCACTCCATAAGTGGATGAAATAAATTAGATTATGAACAAACAGCCTTTTCTTTCGATATATCGAAGATAAAGGTTTCTAACTCACCCTGACTCTGTTTAGCTAATCGGCGCCAATCGGCATCCGATAAACGAACAGACAAAATACAGTTCCCCAGATCGTCGTACTCTTTCTGCTGTATCGCATCCAGTCGATAAAACTGGCCAAGATAATGTCCAGCAGTAGCCGGAATTCTAAAAGTAAGCTCATGAATAACGTCACCAATTAGCTCGGTAATTGCCTTCAAGAGCAAATCAAATCCCAAACGCTTTTGCGCAGAGAGCCAAACTTTGGCAGGTTTACCCTGCTCGTTGTATTCAATGCGTGGTGCAACATCCTCTAATAAGTCGATTTTGTTACACACAATCAGCTGCATCACTTCTGCAGCATCGATATCCTCAAGCACGTTTTGTACCTGCTCAAAGTTATCCGCCATATTTTCATCAGCACAATCAACAATATGCAGCAACAGATCCGCTTGTCGCGTTTCCTGCAGTGTTGCCTTGAATGCAGCAACCAGATCGTGTGGTAAATGACGAATAAACCCTACAGTGTCAGCCAGTATCACTGAACCATCGGGTAGATCGAGTTTTCTCAATGTGGGATCAAGTGTGGCAAATAGTTGATCGGCCGCATAAACATCTGATGAGGTCAAAGCATTAAACAGCGTCGATTTGCCAGCGTTAGTATAACCCACTAATGAAACCGTTGGCATGTCACTGCGCTTACGGGCGCGGCGACTCTGCTCACGTTGTTTATCAACTCGCTCGAGGCGTTTATTGATATTTTTAATGCGTCCCCTGAGCAGACGTCTATCGGTTTCGAGCTGGGTTTCCCCCGGACCACGTAAACCAATACCGCCTTTTTGGCGCTCAAGGTGAGTCCAACCACGCACAAGACGCGTTGACATGTGGCGCAATTGCGCTAGCTCCACCTGCAACTTGCCTTCATGGGTACGAGCCCTTTGGGCGAAAATATCGAGAATTAAGGTGGTGCGATCTAAAACTCGACACTTACACACTAATTCAAGATTCCGCTCCTGAGCAGGACTCAAGGCGTGATTGAAAATAACCACATTGGCCTCGGTGGCTGCCACTAACGCGGCTAACTCCTCGGCTTTACCAGAACCAATAAAAAACTTGCGGTCTGGTGAGCGTCGACTTCCAGTAATGACCCCAACTGAACGTGCTCCAGCTGATTCAACTAACAGCTGCAACTCGACCAAGTCTTCACGGCGTTCCTCATCGGAAAAGTCGATATGGACAAGAACCGCTGTCTCTCCCGCCTCATAACGATCAAACAAGAAGCAAACTCCTCAAAATAAAACTTATTCGCCGCTTGGCATATCGTCTGCAGAACCATAACCGCCTTGGGCGTTTTGATGGCCAGTAACGTTAAATGGGCGAGCAGGGACAACTGTAGAAATAGCGTGTTTGTAAACCATTTGGCTTACCGTGTTTTTCAGTAGAATAACGAACTGATCAAACGACTCTACCTGTCCTTGGAGTTTAATGCCGTTTACTAAGTAAATTGAAACAGGAACGCGCTCGCGGCGTAGTGCGTTCAAAAATGGGTCCTGTAATGATTGCCCCTTAGCCATTTTATTATTTCCTTTTTAATTTATATAAAAATAAATCGATATCAGCGAAGTTTTTTGTTTAGTTTTAGTATTATACAGCAAGGGCTAATAAGCTAGCGGCATTGAAGCATAAGTTTAACTAAATTTCCCTCGGCACCGCTTTCGAGCCATTGTAACTCTGGCCAACTTCTTAGCCATGTTAATTGACGCTTTGCTAATTGCCTAGTAGCAGCAACGGCTTTTTCGACCATAGTATCATAGTCAAATTCGCCATCCAGATACTGCCAACATTGTCGATATCCCACGCAACGCATTGAAGGTAAATCTAAATGTAAGTCCCCACGCGCTTTTAGCTGAGTGACCTCATCGATAAAGCCTTGCTCTAACATCAACCCAAAACGCTGGCCAATAAGGTCGTGTAACACTTTACGCTCACGGGGGGCAATGGCAAATTGCACCACCTCGTAGGGTAAAGGCGCTGACTTAGTCTGTGTCAGTTCGGTCAACGACTTGCCACTAATTCTATAGACTTCTAAAGCTCTTGAAAGCCTTTGCGGATCATTAGGATGTATTCTTTCTGCAGAGACGGGATCTATCTCCCTTAATTGTGCATGCAGCGCATCCCATCCTTTAATATCCGCCTCAGCTTGGATCGCAGTGCGTATAGTTTCGTCCGCACTAGGTAAAGGCGATAAACCGTCTAACAGCGCTTTAAAATACATCATGGTGCCACCCACTAATATAGGGGTTTTACCGATAGAGATAATCTGTTCTATTTCGCGTAGCGCATCTGCACGAAAATCAGCTGCCGAGTAACTCTCTGCAGGATCGCGAATATCAATAAGGCGATGGGGACCGCGAGCTAACTCTTCGGCCGAAGGCTTTGCGCTGCCAATGTCCATGCCACGATAAATTAATGCGGAATCGACCGAGATAATCTCGCAATTATGATTCTCTGCCAATTCAAGTGCTAAAGCCGTTTTTCCTGAGGCGGTTGGCCCCATTAGAAACACCACTTTAGGCTGTTGTTCTTTATTCAATTTTTTGCTCTTTTAGCCATGACTGCCAAGGTAAGCTTATGGCTTGATTGGCAATTTGCTGTCGTTTTTCGTCACTTAACTGTCCATAGGCGGCCCAAACATCAGGGGCGGACAAAAACCCCGTTAAACTCTGCTGCGCTAACCATTTTGCCAACGCACTCGGTGCCGGCGCTTCAAATCGTAGTGACTGTAACCACTCAGGGATGACCTTCACTAATTGGCTTTCCCTGATATATGGGGGCACTTTTTTAATTATCAACTGCTGGTAGCGAATTGTTAATTCCAGACCGAGTTGACGAATAAGTAAATGGTGCTGTTCAAGCAGTTCTGGCCAGTCTGGATCAACGGGAATCGACACTGGCATCAGCAGCGGTTGACCGATTAAGCCTATCGCCATCTTAACTTCAATTTCGTGGGTTCGAGTCGCCAATGCTACTGATTTTATAGGTAATAGGCTTAATTTATCACCTGCAGTAAGCACCCAAAATTGACTATCGAGAATGGCAGGCATCGCAGGAAGGTTAAGGCCTGTCTTCTCCTGCACTTGGTAGGATGGCGTTTGGAGCAGCGCGCCATAGCTAGCTATGGCTTCGGCTGAGGGTAAATCGGCACGGCCGCGGGTATCGCCAGTGCCGGAAGATCGACTGTCTCTTGGTGTGACAGAACTGCCATAGACGTTAGAAACTGTGCTAGCTCTTGCATTGCCCCCTACAGAATGACTGCTTAAAGAAGAACTCGCAGCGGGACTGGAATAACTGCCAAAATTTGCTTTATGCCCTTTGTGACCAAAACCCAACTGAGTTTCTTGGTCACCAAAGCGTGGTGCAGATCTGTCATACTGAGGCTTTAGCTCAAAACGCGGCTCGTCATTCACATCAACATGTGCATTTTTACTTTGCCAAGTGGCATCGCTAGTGTTTGCCGTAAAAGCACCGCTCGGATCTGCGACTGAAACGTCGCCTTGCGAATCAACAGTGTGCGAAGCCACCGTTTGCGAAGCCACCGTTTGCGGATCGCGATAGCGAGTTTCTGAAGTTTCATCTAGCGACGATTCATTCAGCGGCAATGAATGCGCTTCTTCTAATGCCGATTGCAGTGCCTGCAGAATATAATCGTGCACATAACGGCTCTGATGGAAGCGAACCTCATGTTTAGCCGGATGCACATTGACATCCACTTGATGGGGATCAATGTCCAGCATCAGCACATAACCTGGCTGCTCGACCTCAGCCTTTTGCGCAAAGGCCTGACGCACAGCATGATTAACCAATCTATCCCGAACTAAGCGGCCATTCACATAAAAGTAATGGGTGTCGGTTAGCACACTCGACCAAGGCGACTGCAGATAACCACTTAGACGTAAATCCTCATGCTGACACTCAACTCTAAGGGCATCGGCGGCAAACTGACGGCCTGAAACCTGAGTAAGCCGCTGTATATACTGCGCTTCACTATTGGCAGGGCGATAGTTCCGCACCATTTTGCCATTGTGAGTCAGGGTAAAATGAATTTCACCACGTACTAAAGCAATGCGCTTAAGCCACTCGTCGATATGGGTAAACTCGGTTTTATCGCTCTTTAAAAAGCGTCTGCGTGCAGGGGTATTGAAAAACAGGTCCACCACTTCAATGGTCGAACCTACGGGATGGGCAGCAGGCATGACCTTAACCGCCATATCTACGCCCTCGGCATAGGCCTGCCAAGCCTCAGTTTGCTCAGCAGTACGTGAAGTCAGCGTTAAACGGGAGACTGAACTGATACTTGCCAGTGCTTCTCCACGAAAACCGAAACTTAAAATGGCTTCAAGGTCATCTAATGTATGCAGCTTAGATGTCGCATGGCGCGACAACGCCAGTGCTAATTCATCCTTGGGGATCCCTGAACCATTGTCACGAATTTTAATAAGCTTGCTGCCGCCTTTGTCGATCTCAATATCGATGCGGGTTGCGCCCGCATCTAAGCTATTTTCAACCAGCTCTTTTACGACAGAGGCAGGCCTTTCAACGACCTCCCCTGCGGCAATTTGGTTTGCTAATTGCGGTGGTAAAATCTGGATCCCCATAGTGCTTCCCATCTTAACTCTCTGGGATCAACAGAGTTTGACCGAGCTGAACCACATCGGTCTTCATATTATTGGCACGCTTAATACTGGACATGGGCACCCGATATTGCTGCGCAATAGCAGAAAGCGACTCACCCCGACCCACCTTATGTTTGATATTGCCTGAATTCTTAACGCTGGCTTTAGTACTGACTGAGGCAGAGCTAGATGCATTGCTTCCCTTTTGAGCAAGAAGAGTATCCGCCGGCGGATTATTGCGGAAATAACGACTCACCCCCTTATATATGGCATCAGCAATACTTTCCTGATGGCGTGAACTGGTCAGTAATTTCTCTTCCTTTGGATTCGAGATAAAGCCAGTCTCAACCAAAATAGAGGGAATATCAGGCGATTTTAAAACTGCAAAACTCGCAGACTCAGGACGGCTCTTGTGGAGCTCTGTCACAGCGCCTAAATCCTTGAGAATATCCCCTGCAACCGAGTGACCAATAGCCATCGAACTGTTCATCGACATATCGAGTAAGGTCATTGCAAGGTATTGTTCATTATCGGTATTTTGAATAATTTCACCGGCACCACCGAGCAGTTCGGAATGTTTTTCTTTTTGCTCTAACCAGCGACCAATTTCACTGTTGGCACGGCGCATCGACAGCACCCAAACGGAAGCGCCGCGGGGATTTGGCGAAGTAAAAGCATCTGCATGGATTGAGATCAGTAGATCTGCTTTGCTATTGCGCGCCAATTCCGAACGTTTATTCAAATTCACAAAGTAATCGCCATTACGGATCATCACCGCCCGCATTCCCGGCGTATCATTAATTTTAGAGGCAACACGCTTGGCAATTTCGAGTACAATTTTCTTCTCGTGAACGCCCGAAGGACCGATAGAACCTGGATCGTCACCACCATGTCCTGCATCAATTGCGACAACAATATCCCTTGCTGAACGCGAAGCGCTGCTCACGGTCTTAACCGCTGAACTCGATGAACTTGAATTTGAACTTGAAATGGCACTCGCCGAAGCCGTTTTTTCCTCTAAATCAACCACCAGACGATTGCCATAGGGTGCGGTCACTGGCAGAGAAAATAAATTGGCATTCAATGGTTTAACTAAGTCGATTACCAATCGTAAATCCCCTTTCGTCGGCGATTTACTGACACGAACTCCTTTCACCAACTTACTGTTGTTGGCGATATTTTTTAGGTTCACATTACTGGTCGCCTTTTTAAGGTCAACCACTAACCGATCGGGTCCAACTATGCTGAAATAGCTGTAATTAGGCACATCACTTAAGTCGAATACGATTCGTGTCGATTCAGGAGCCGCCCAAATACGCACGCCTTCGAGCTGATTGGCTGCTTTGGCCGACACAGCGAACAGAAGGCACAAACATAAAGTAACAATTTGAAAATATTTATTTTTCTTAGTCATCGTTCTTTTTATTTTATTGTGGCTAAAAGCTGCTTGCCCGCCTCTGACAAGGCTTCAAGCTTAATTTCACGGCCAGGTGCAACGTAACTCAAATGCAAGTGCAAATCGGCATCCGGTAACAATCCATGACCTTTATCTGGCCACTCAACAATACAAAGACTGTTTGGATTAAAGTAATCACGGATCCCCATAAATTCGAGCTCTTCGGGATCATTTAAGCGGTATAAATCAAAATGATAAACTTCGACACCATTGAGTTCATAGGGTTCAACCAAAGTATAAGTTGGGCTCTTTACTGCACCTTTATGCCCAAGTCCTTGGATAAGGCCACGACTCAGTGTGGTTTTGCCCGCCCCTAAATCTCCGGTCAAATACAGAGTCAAAGGCGCTTGAATATGGCGGGCTAACTTTTGCCCTACTGCGATAGTCTCGTCTTCGTTTTGTAATTTTAAGATTAACTCTGTCATTTCCACTGATATCACTAATGTTATGGGTGAAGAAAATCACGCAGACCATAGGGAAAACTCCCCTGCTACGCTCTGATGCGCCTAGAGTAAATCACTATTCACTAATTGGCGAATAAAAGGCATCAAATCACTGGCTAGCATACCCCGCTCACCTTGAACGGCGCTTAAATCGGCAGCACATCCGTGCACAACCACACCGACAATGGTCGCCTGCATATTATCCATGCCTTGTGCCATCAGCGCGCCTATGATACCAGATAACACATCGCCACACCCACCACTGGCAAGCCCAGGATTACCAACGGGTGCAACCACCATTTGTTTGCCATCAAAAATTAAGGTTCCCGCTCCCTTAAGTAGCACGACACCACCGTATTTTTGTTGCAGTGCACGCACTGCGGCGAAACGATCGGCCTCTACTTCGGCGACACTCATTCCTAAAAGTCTTGCCGCCTCCCCTGGATGGGGAGTTAATACCCAATTGTTTTGTCTTCTTGGTTCATTACTTAAAAGATTGAGGGCATCGGCATCGATCACGCAGGGCTTGTCACTTAACCCAGCAGCCTTAAACAGGTTATAACCCCAATCTTGCTTGCCAAGACCAGGACCGAGGACAATCACTTGTCCCCAACCTAATCGCTGGTAAACTTCCATATCAACCAGTTCACAGCCCCAAAACATCAATTCTGGGCGTGGCACATTCACCACCAGTTGATGCTCTGGCCTACTTATTACAGTGACTAATCCTGCACCAGCCCGTAAACAGGCTTCACTGGCCAGACGAATAGCGCCCGCCATGCCTAGGTCACCACCAATCAGCACCACTTTACCTGACAGTCCTTTATGGCTATCCCTCGCCCGCGCAGCAAAGAACCCCTTAAGGAGCTCCCTGCCAACGCGAACCGCACTTTCCTCGGTAAAATAAGGCGTTAATCCTAAATCGTCGAAAGCCAACACTCCGCAGTGTTGGCGTGCCTTACTCGTCAGCAGCCCTTGCTTTAACCCGCCAAAACAGAGGGTCACATCGGCCATAACCGCTGTCGGTGAGCAGCCGCCCGTATCAGCTTCAATACCCGATGGCAGATCTAAACTTAATATCCATCCTTGGCTTTGATTCACAGCCTCGATAAGACTGACCACCTCTTCACGCAATGGGCCCTTAACCCCTGTGCCCAGTAACCCATCAACAATAATATCTGCCTGCTTAATCACGTGCAGTTCAGGTAATTCTACTGTTCCACCTGCAGCTAAAAAGGCATTTAGCGCCTGTTCAAACTCTGCCGTCCCCGTTTGCTTTGTAATCAAAACCTGTAGGTTAACATTCATCTCAAGCGCATAACGGGCACAAACAAGGGCATCAGCGCCGTTATTACCACTGCCCGCAAGAATCACAACAGTAACCTTTTTTGGCGAGCTAGATTTATCAATATATTGATTTAAATAACTAAATGCAGCCTTTCCGGCACGTTCTACCAAACCATAGAGTGTCCCTTCACCCTTGGCTACCGCTAATAGCTCACCAGCCCTTATTTGCGCTTGGGAATAAAGTGCTGTGGGTAAACTCGATAAATCCTGTGCCATAGGGACTCCTGCCGACTGAAAGGATAAGTAATTAACTGAGTCACAACGCATTAAGCGAGGGGAATTTCCAGTTCAATTTGAGTAAATCAATCAATGAGATCAATAAAGTAGCAAAATCCTTCATTGAAAATTATGACGTATATCAGTTGCCGCGCAAAAATACACCGTCATACCTCTACTAAAACCAAGGAATAGCCAAAATTGATGTGCTAGATACAACAAAGCCAGCTTTCGCTGGCCTTGTAACTGGGAGATGAAGAGATGTAGAACTTAACTTTAGATATCTTCCATTCGAATGGTGCTATGCACTAAACGTTGTTGCTGGGTCTTCTCGACTCTGATTAAATCCGCCAGTGCACTACGGGCATCTTCGGCAGTGGTTGAATGCTCTGTTTTTTCTAGCAGGCCAATCAGTAAGTTCTCCAACTCTAAATGTAAGTTCAGTACTTCGTCCTCATCGATATTGGCTGGCAACATGATATCCTGACAACGTTTTGTAAAATCTTCAAATACAAAGTCTTTATACCAAGTATCTAAGATGCGCTGTGGCGCTTCATCGATATAATCCCGCAGCTTCTCGGCAACATGCTTTTGATGAGACTCTAAATACTCCAGCATCAACTTCACTCGAGCAGAATCTGCCTGGTTATTCAGTCGGCCATAGAGTTGCGCCATATCCAAGCGGCAGTTAGCCATATACTCAAGTAAATCACGCAATTGTTGAATACGCATATAATGCACTCCAATGTTAAGCCAACGACTTGGCGCTTCTAATTTGTCTTGGATTCATTATGGAAGTAAAAACGCTACGAATATTTGAACAACGTCATAATTTAACTTACGCAACGGCATCTAATTTAGGAAAAGTTAAAGAAACAGGGGGCAGATCACGCATTTCGGCACACGAATGTCAGCAATCGACCTACAGAACCAATGCTGAATGTTTTTGAATAAGATATTGATTAAAAAGAAATCAAACTAAAAAAGGGAATGAGAAATGTCGAAACCTGAACTTAACCGATATTTATTGCTTGAAGGATAATTTAAGACTCTGAAAGGATAAATAAAGATAATCCAAAAGATATAGATGATATTTTAAGGGGAAAAAAGATTGGAGCGACATATCGGGTTCGAACCGATGACCTATACCTTGGCAAGGTATCGCTCTACCAACTGAGCTAATGTCGCATATTCCGTATTTAATGACTTGATGAATCACTAAATTTGTATTTGGAGCGACATATCGGGTTCGAACCGATGACCTATACCTTGGCAAGGTATCGCTCTACCAACTGAGCTAATGTCGCAAATTCTGTATTTAATGACTTGGTGAATCACTAAATTTGTATTTGGAGCGACATATCGGGTTCGAACCGATGACCTATACCTTGGCAAGGTATCGCTCTACCAACTGAGCTAATGTCGCATGACTTAAATGACCGGCATTTTATGCCTGCATCAAAAAGTTGAGGCCGCATTATATGAAAAATTTATGCGGCTGCAACCCCTTCTTGAAGATTTATCTACCGATCGGTCAGATTTTAAATACTTTGCTACGGTAATACTGCAATTCAGCGATCGATTCTTGGATATCCTGCAATGCTTGGTGGGTGTTTTGCTTTTTGAAACCCGCCATGGTTTCTGGGCTCCAACGCCTCACCAACTCCTTTATCGTACTCACGTCCAAATTGCGATAGTGGAAATAATCCTCAAGCTCGCGCATATAACGATTTAAGAAACGACGATCTTGACCAATGCTATTTCCGCACATAGGCGAAGCGCCCTTCGGCACATATTGGGATAAAAAGGCAATGGTCTCCGCGACCGCTTGCTCTTCATTGACTGAACTTGCACGCACACGGTCAATCAAACCCGATTCGCCGTGGTGCTTTTGGTTCCAATCATCCATTCCAGCCAGCACTTCATCCGATTGATGAATCGCAATCACAGGGCCTTGGCCGATGATATTCAATTCTTGATCCGTTACTAAGGTAGCGATTTCGATAATTCTATCGACATCAGGCTCCAAGCCTGTCATTTCGAGATCGATCCAAATTAGATTGCTTGCATCTGCTGCCATAATTGCGCCTTAACATGTCAGATAGCCTAAAGTCAGGCTTTTTTATTCAAGAGCGTGTATCATACTGCTTTTTAAAACACAAAAAATCCTCTAATTGACGAAGACAACGCAGTGACTAAGAAGAAACCCCTAAGCCAAGGTCAATTACGCCGTATGCGTGCCAATCACGAGAAACGCTTAAATCGTGATAGTCGTGACACAAATACGCCTGAGTTACAGGATAGCTCACTCGGCCCGGAACAGAGCGGCACTGTGATTTCCCGTTTCGGTCAACACGCCGATATCGAAACCGAAGAGGGACAAATTGTACGCTGCAATATTCGCCGTACCATTAAAAGCTTAGTCACCGGCGACAAGGTCGTTGTACGTTTAGCCATTGAAACTCAAGCTAATAGTGGTATCGCAGGTATTGTTGAGGCGGTACATCCAAGACGCTCTTCGCTATCTCGCCCGGATCTCTACGATGGCGTAAAAATTATCGCCTCGAATATCGACCAAATTTTAATTGTGTCTTCGGTACTGCCAAGCTTTACCACTCAAATTATCGACCGTTATTTAGTCGCGGCCGAAGATACCGATATTCCGCCGATCATTATTTTAAATAAAATCGATCTGTTAACCCCAGAAGAAGCGCCGGCCATCGAAGCCGCATTAAAGCGCTACGAGGCCATTGGTTATCCGGTTTATAAAGTCAGTAGCAAATTAGGTGAAGGCTTAGATACCATTAAAGCCTTACTCAAAGACAAGGTCAGCGTATTTGCCGGACAATCCGGTGTCGGTAAATCATCACTGGTCAACGCCCTTCTCCCCGATGCCGACCTCTTAGTGGGCGATGTCTCCGACAACTCAGGGCTAGGGCAACACACCACCACCACAGCTAAATTATTACACCTCCCAAGTGGCGGCGATTTGATTGACTCACCAGGTGTGCGTGAATTTGCCCTCTGGCATTTACCCGCACAACGCGTGGGTTGGTGTTTTATCGAGTTCCGTGACTTTTTAGGTGGCTGTAAATTCCGTGATTGCAAACACTTAGACGATCCTGGCTGTGCCCTTAAAGCCGCCGTGGACCAAGGTAAGATCAGCGAAGATCGCTTCTACAATTACCACAGAATCATCGCCAGCCTCGATGAGCAGCGCCATGCCCGCTATTTCCGTGCGCAGGATGACGAATAAGTACGTATAAATAAGCTTGAAATAACAAAGTCTCAACACAATGAGCAATGGATTAGGAAAGGAATAGAAAGTGGACAAAGTTAAAATAGCGCTGCAGTACATGTTACCTAAGCACTTATTATCTCGTTTAGTCGGTAAATTCGCGGCCTCTGAATCTGGTGCATTAACCACGGCTTTCATCAAGTGGTTTATTAAGCAATACAAGATTGATATGAGCGAAGCTCTCCAAAGCGAGCCGGAAGCCTACAAAACCTTTAACGCCTTCTTCACCCGCGCCCTGAAACCCGGCATTCGCCCAGTAAACCACGCGCCGAACATCATGGTACACCCTGTTGACGGTGCCGTAAGCCAACTCGGTCCGATTAAAGAGGGTCGTATTTTTCAAGCCAAAGGTCATCATTATTCATCAAATACCCTGCTTGGCGATCAAGCCGAAGATGCTAAACGCTTCGAAGGCGGTGACTTTGCGACTATTTACTTAGCGCCTAAGGATTACCACCGTATCCATATGCCTATCAAAGGCACGCTTTCAAAAATGACCTACGTACCGGGTGAACTGTTTTCGGTAAATCCGCTGACAGCCCGTCACGTACCAGGGCTTTTTGCTCGCAACGAACGTGTTGTAGCGATTTTCGAAACCGAACATGGCCCACTGGCCATGGTGCTGGTTGGTGCAACTATTGTTGCGAGCATCGAAACCGTTTGGGCGGGCACTGTTACGCCACCTACAGGTAAGCAAGTATTTACTTGGGAATACCCAACCGAAGGAAGCGAAGCCATCACCTTAGAAAAAGGTGAAGAAATGGGCCGCTTTAAACTGGGGAGTACTGTGGTCATGCTTTTTGCTAAGGACGCCATTGACACCTTCGCCGAAGGCGTTGAAGCAGAAGCGGTGACCCGCATGGGTCAACCCTTTGCCAACCTTAAAAACGTGAGCATTGCAGACTAACTATTAGCGGCGATTTAAGAGTAGATGTCTAAATCCACAGGATTAGTTGAACTCCATTTAGCGGTGCTGATGTTTGGCGGCACCGCACTGTTCTCAAAGTTAATACCTCTGAGTGCGTTAGATATCACGTTTTTACGTTGTATCGTCGCCGCCGTGGTATTGGGACTATTTGTCAATTATCGCCGCAGCTTAACCCTAGGCAGCAAACAAGATTACCTCGTCGCCATTGGACTTGGGGTGATAGTGAGCCTGCACTGGGTGACGTATTTTGCCGCCATGCAGCTGTCATCGGTTGCGATTGGCATGATTGCCTTTTTTACCTATCCGGTAATGACGGTTATCGTTGAACCGTTACTGACGGGCAATAGAATAAAAATGCAGGATATGATTAGCGCTGTGTTGGTACTGTTCGGCGTTATCCTGCTGATCCCAGAAGCAAACTTAGGGAATGATACTACCCTTGGGATAATCGTTGGTATAGTCTCAGCCATGCTGTTCACCGCCCGCAATTTATTGCAGAAGCGCTACTTCTCCCAATATAGCGGCCCCCACGCCATGTTCTACCAAACCTTAGTGGCTGCGGTATTTCTTCTACCTTGGCATCAAACAGAGCTGTCTAGCATCAGCCTTCACACTTGGGGATTATTGGTGTTATTGGGGGTGATTTTTACCGCTGCACCACACGCCCTGTTTACCTCAGCCCTGCGCCAATTAAGTGCTAAAACCGTTGGCCTTGTCTCCTGTCTGCAACCCTTTTATGGCGCGGTGCTTGCGCTGCTTATTCTGGGTGAGGGACTCAATCTAAACACTATGATTGGTGGCACTATTATTGTAGCAACCGCCATTTTTGAGACTCATCAGTCACACCTAGCCCAAAGACGAAAAAAGGGCGTTTAAAACATACCAATTCAAGCGTTAGTTGGCTAAGATTAGCGCGTAATTCGCACTGAGTCTGTATCGCTGATATGTTACGTATTTTATTGTTAGTAGTTGCTTTTTTCTCCTTCTCCCTCTACGCCAACTCGGCACTTCAGTTGGATAAACGCCTTGGCTTAAACAACACAAATTCACAACAAAACCTTAGCATTGAACAACAAATCGCTGAGCTAAAAACCAACATCGATAAACTGGCCGCCAATGCCAATCATTTCCAGCAGTCCCTGCTTGATTTTGAAGATAATAAGAAGACCATTAATCAGGGGCTTATCGAAGCCGCAAAACCCCTTAAGCTAGGTAGCCAAACCGATTTAAACCAGCAGGCCTCAATGGCCTACTTACGACTATCCGAATTAAAAGACAGCGAAACCGCCCTTGGTAATCAGCTCAATGAGCTTTTACAACGCCATAACCAATTACCAAATGTGATAGCACAGGCGCGACAAAATGTGAGTCAAAACAAGAAGAGCGAGCTAGCACCACTGGACACTCCAGCGGGAGAGCTGCAACAGACTCAAAGAATGTTTTTCGAGCAGAGTCTTGCCACCAACGAGGCAGAAATTGCCAGCAGCCAAAAACGTATCGAACTCACCCAACTGCAATTGCAACTGGTGCGCCAGCAGCTTAGTCAACAGGAAGGCTTAATCGAGACAATTAACAAGGCGATGAATATACAGCGCCAACAGCAAACCGATGCGACCTTGGCCAAAAATGTTGTCGACTCCGATAAGGTTGTCGACCCCACGACCCGTAATATTGCCGATACGAATAATATCTATGGGCAAAAACTACAAACCCTGACTTTGCAAATCAACAATGTGGTCGAAGAACAGGAACAGGCTGAACTGCAATACCAATCCCAAGCCAAGCAGCTCGCCAACATTCAAGAGCAAATTACTTGGGTTAAAATGAATTCCGCCTTCGGCGATCGTTTTTTGCAGATGCTGCAATCACTACCCAAACCCCCTAACCATGAAAAATTACAAACCCTGATTGCCGATGCGCGTTTGGACAGATACCACATTGAACAGCAACAGGGTTTAAATGAGCAGGAGCTCGAACAAAATACTTACAACAGTGCCCAACTTAAGTTACTACGCTCGCAGCAAGTACTGCTAAAGCAGCTGTTACAGAGCTACGACCAATACCTCAGTGAGCTTGGCAAACTTAAAGTCAACTACCAGCAGCTCAGTCAGCAAAATCTAACCCTTAAAAACACCCTAAATGAACACTTATTCTGGGTACCCAATGCCGCCAGTATCAACAAACTCTGGTTGACTGATTTGCAACGAAGCACAATCTGGTTATTCCAGAAAGCGCAATGGGGACAATTAAATAAAGCCTGGCAGGAACAATCCGACTATTGGTCTTGGTGGATTATTTTAATGGTGCTGTGCCTCGTGGTGCAGGACCTGATGAGGCCCAAGTTAAACCGCCTGTTGGCCCACTATGTTACCTATGTTGGCAACGTGACCCAGGATAAATTCATCTTTACTCTCAAATCCCTAGGGATCAGTTTAGGCTACGCCCTCATTAAGCCCTTGCCCGTAGTCGCCGCAGGTTGGATTTTCTACCAATCGGAACGAAACTTTGTTCAGGCCATCGGCATGGGGATACTCGCCATTGGTTTGGTTTACTTGCTGTACCGCGTAATGTTTATTTTGGCAATCGATAAAGGGGTATTAGTCGGCCACTTTAAACGTCCCGCCCACCTTATTCAGGCGGGTAAACAGCGCTTAAAGCACTTTGTATTTATTGCTAGCCCCTTACTGGGACTCATGGGATTCACCGAAGTGTTAGACGCCTCGCTTGTACGTAACAGTATTGGTCGCGGTGCGTTTATCTGTTTTTGCATTCTTTTGTTCTTGTTATACAAAGACATTTTAATACTCAGCCGTCAAAACATCGGTAACCACCACAACGGCAAAAATAAACGCTTGATGCAAAAACTGCTGTGGGCATTTTTAATTCTGGTGCCACTCTCAAGTGCGGTACTCGCCTTTAGAGGCTATTACTTCACTGCGTTCCAAATGTTGCTACAACTGCAGCTCTCCATCGTATTAGGACTTGGATTTTTACTGCTGTATCAAGTCATTAAACGCTGGATGTTGATTGAACGCCGCCGCATTGCCTTTGATCGCGCTAAGGCAAAACGGGCCGAGCGACTTGCCCAGCGGGAAAAAGGCGAACATCAGGGCTCGACCAATGATGGCCTAGACACCTATGAAGAGCCCGTGGTCGACCTTGAAACCATTTCTAGCCAATCCCTAGGGATCGTTCGCTCGCTACTATTATTGGCATTTTTAGCGAGCTTAATTGGCCTATGGACCCAAACCCACGTAGCGCTGTTTTCCTTCCTCGACGGCATCACCCTGTGGACGACTAACACCAGCATCAATGGTGTCGAGCAGCAATTGCCAATCACTATGAAATCGGTACTCTTTGGCCTTGTGGTCGTTGGCTTTTCCTTGATGATTGCGACTAATCTTCCCGGTTTGCTCGAACTGATGATCTTGCAAAGGCTCGATCTTTCCCCCGGCACCGGCTTTGCGATTACAACCGTGAGCCGCTATTTAGTGGTCTTCCTTGGTTTACTTATCGGCTTCTCCAGCTTGGGGATGGAATGGTCGAAACTGCAATGGCTCATAGCTGCACTGTCACTGGGTCTGGGTTTTGGTTTGCAGGAAATCTTCGCGAACTTTATTTCGGGCCTGATTATTCTGTTCGAGAAACCCGTGCGGATTGGCGACACAGTCACCATTCGTGAACTCACAGGAACAGTAAGTAAAATTCAAATCCGTGCGACCACCATTATCGACTGGGATAGAAAGGAAATTATCATTCCTAATAAGGCTTTTATTACCGAGCAATTAGTCAACTGGTCACTTTCTGATCCTATTACTCGGGTGCGTGTGAATGTCGCAGTTGCTCGCGATTCCGATCCAGCCAAGGTCGAAGCGGCGCTGTATCAAGCGGTGCAAGAATGTGAAGACGCGCTGCAAAATCCAGAACCTGAAGTCTGGTTTGCAGGCTTTGGCCAACATACTCAAGACTATGAAGTACGCGCCTACGCTAAGGATATGTCGGCACGTTGGCCACTGCGCCATGATTTGCATAAACGCATCACGCGTAAACTCAAAGAAAACAATTTAGAACTGGCCTACCCGCAAATGGAGATCCATGTTAAAAATGGATCTAACCGCGAGCAGACTGGCATCCTTAGAAATTAACAGGTTAAGTTAATGCTTATTTTTGCACACCGTGGCGCCAGCGGTTATGTGGCCGAAAACACTCTAGCAGCAATGGCAAAAGCACTCGAGTTAGGTGCTAAAGCGATTGAGCTCGACGTACACAATGTTGAGGGCGAATTAGTGGTATTCCACGACCGTCGACTCGACAGTAAGAGCTCTGGTCAGGGGCTTATTCACTTAGTTAACCGCGAATATCTTTCGAGTATTCATGTGAAAGGCCATGCGATTCCGACCCTTTGGCAGGTGCTCGAATTGATTGCAGGTCGCTGCATCGTCAATATTGAGCTTAAGGGCATTAACACGGTTGAGCCGCTGCTAACACTTTATCCAAAGGCGATAAACGAACTTCGCTTTACCAGCGAGCAGCTGCTGATATCTTCCTTCAACCATCCCTACCTGCGTGAGGTCAAGCAAGCACTGCCAAATGCCTTAGTGGCACCATTGCTCGCGAGTATTCCCCTTGATGGCGCAGCGGTTGTGAGTGAACTTAATGCCTACTCAATCAACTTAGACATTAGCTTTATCAACCAAGCACTAGTGAATGACGCCCATCAGCGAGGCGCCAAAGTTTTTGTCTATACTGTTGATAATGAAGATGATATTTACGCCCTAAAACAAATGGGCGTTGATGGGGTGTTTAGCAATTTTCCCGATAAATCCGTACAGGCACTCCTTGCAATAACATCCAATGCACCTGCAACGGACTATACGGGATATTTTGAATAAGCCGAGTTAGGCTTGGCTATTACGCTGTGCCCAATAGCCGATAAAGATAAACATCGACACTATTAGTAGGAACATCCAATGGGATGGCATAGCGACAATGTGCCTTGCGACCCATGGGGTAGTCTTAACGATCAGCAGACCATAACCAAAGGCATTAATCAGAATAAATACTAAAGTACGCAGGAAAAACGAATGACCGGTTAATTGGCGCTTAATGAAGCGATTCACATCAGCGGAAAACACTAAAATCAAACAGACCACCATCGCGGTGGCGATATCAAAAGCCCAAGGACGAAGCATATTGCCAAGGTGACCAATAATCGCGACTAACTGTTCAAACATAAAGACTCAACCTTAAAATACTGCTGAACTCAGGGATTAGCTAAAACAGCATATTGAATAATAACAATAACTAAGCATAAAGGGAGACGCCATGGGGCACAAGTTACTCTTACTCACCCGTTCTAATGACGCCTATCGCCAATTAATTGAAGACCAGCAACTGCCGGGGCTTGAGCTGCTCGATGACCATCCAGCCAATATCAGTCTGGCCAATATCTGGCTCGCCGAACCCAAAATGGCTGCACCTCTTCTGCCCCATGCCCATAATTTGCAGTGGTTACAATCTACTTTTGCCGGCATTGAGGGCTTAATCAGCCCGAGGGGGAGAAAGGATTACCAACTGACCAATATTAAGGACATCTTTGGTCCTTTGATGAGTGAGTATCTGTTTGGTTATCTCCTCGCCCACGTTCGCGGCCACGACTTTTATAAGCAGCAGCAACTGCAAAAAGCTTGGCAATCAGAACCAGCAAAACGTCTGTCGACGCTACAGGGCATGAAGCTACTGCTATTAGGTACAGGCTCTATCGCGCAGCATATCGCAAAAACCGCCAAGCATTTTGGGATGCAGGTAACAGGGATTAACCGCAGTGGCAATCAACACCAAGGGTTCGATTACATTCTATCCATCAGTGAGTTAAATACTGCCCTATCTCAGGCCGATGTAGTGACAAACTTATTACCCAGCACTCCCGAAACTCGCGCCCTATTAAACGCTCAAAGATTAGCGGCACTAAAGCAAGACGCCATTTTAGTGAATGTCGGTCGAGGCGATGCCATCGACCTAGATGCACTTAATCAACAACTTATTGATAAACCTCAGCAGCGAGCGATTTTAGATGTGTTCCCACAGGAACCGCTCGATGAGAGTCACCCGATTTGGACGCGCAGCAACGCGATTATCACCCCGCATATTTCGGCGCCGAGTTTACCCGCACAAATAGTCGAGATTTTCAGTGAAAACTATCTCCGTTTCAGTGAGGCAGAGCCGCTTAAGTATCAGATTAATTTTGAAAATGGCTATTAACTGGCACATTTAAATGTCGTGAACAGGGATGTAAGTGATGACTCACATCCCTGAAAATCCCTAATGAATCGCCTCTTTTACTGGTCATTTTGATGGCTAGTTAAACCTACCATCCTCAGAAAATGTGCTCTTGCTAGCAGAATAAATAATCAGAAATCAAAATAGCGCAGCAATATTGCATTTGATAAGCGTTTTCATTTAGAATTAGCCCAATTCATTTTTGGAGTCTAAAAAATGTACGTTTGTCTCTGTCATGCCATTACAGATACGCAGATTAAAAACGCCGTTAGTCAGGGCGATACTAGCCTTGCGGATGTGAAAAAGCGTTTAGGCGTAGCCGATCAATGCGGTAAATGTGCGCGAATGGCAGTACAGATTATCCAAAATCAATTGGAACTCGAACCCAACTACTATGAAGTGGCGTAGGCGTTAAGTCGCTAAAACATACCTTGCCCATTAACATCGACTCAGCTTAACGCCCCACAAAATCCCCCATTCTTACTCTCTGCATCAAACAGTGCGCCGATAAAAAACGCACTGTCGATGATATATGTGACCGACTTAAGTCCTTTTTGCTATTTACGCTTCAACAAATAAGCGGCCTCGTTTAACCAAGGCACGGCCTTATTCACGAAACGCGGATTGTCGGCCAGTACATCTTGGCTCTCAAGAAGTTGGATCTCAAAATCGTCACTCAGATGCTGCTCCACCCAAGTTGGCGATACGGCAAACGGGGGACCGCTCAAGGCTTGTAGCGGGTAATCTAACGTCACTAATAACCCTACGCTCCCCTGAGGCAAAAGCTTGGCTAATTGTTTGGCGTACTTGGCTCGCATCGTTTCGGGCCAAGCGATTAATGCCGCTCTGTCATAGAAAGCATGAACATCTTTGGTTGTCTCGATGGGCAGCGTAAAAATATCACCTTGGTAAAGGCTAATCTGCTCGGTTTGATAGAGCCCATGCTCCCCCAATTTCGACTGCTGCACGGGTAATTGGTTATCGCTGAAAAACTGCTGCACTGCGAGTTCATTTAACTCGCAGCCAATGACTTGATGACCCTGTTCGGCTAAAAAGCACATATCCAAAGACTTACCGCACAGGGGAACAAAAACCTGAGTATCTGCTGCTAAGGCTAATTGGGACCAAAACTTAATGAGGAAAGGATTAATATTTTGTTGATGAAAACCAATCTGTTGCTGCTGCCACTTCTCGTGCCAAAAACCCGGTTCCATAGGACTATCTCATATGACTAAAAATAGCCTTACTCTAATGGGATTAATTAAGGGATGCAAAGCTCATGCGAGTATACTCACCGCGGAAAATGTAAAGACTTGCTGACCGTGCAGGTCATGCCAAGTCAAAGCGCACAAATGCAGTGCATATCTAACAAACTACTGCGACAACGCTTGCTGTACTTTTCGAAGCCATAGACAATTTTCACATTGACACTGACGGCGGGACAAATGATGTGGTGTCAGGGATGAATCGATAAAATCCACCGCTATCAACAGCTGCTGCTTAAGTTCCGCCACTGACTTTTGCTCCACAGCGACTAATTCGTCATTGTGGTTGATCCAGATGCATTCCATGCCCTGATGGCAGGTTAAACACTGTTCATCATTTTGGTTATAAAATACCGCATGTGGGCAATGGCGTACGTCCATCGATTGTAGGATTCGCTTACGCGGAAATTCCAATAATTCAATGAGTAAAGCTTTATTGGTGGGCATAAGCCCTCCTTAACGTCCACGTTAAATTGGGATTAAGAACTGCCGAAAATCCCCTCCGAATTACACTTAAGATTACCTAGACTCTATCTGTTTTAACTTGATATAAATCAAAGTCAGAGACGAAATGATGGGATAGGTGAGCCGTCAGTTGATGCTTATTCCTCGAAGTAAGCTAATCCCACTCCATCTAAGTTGCTTATCGGCACCGCTTATTGTTTAAATAGACAAAACAAGGAGCGTCACAGTGCAAACACCCCAGCTACAACACTTCTATATTTCCGAAGAGCAATCCATTTATCTGCTCAAAGCCAACGATGCCCGTAAACACAGAGCTTGGGTGCGTTTGTGTAAACAACAGCTCAGTAAGCTGGGTTATCGTGATATCGAGTTTATTGGAAAGGGAGCCTATGGGTTTGTGTTTGCAGGAATTAACCAAGCCGACGAGGCCCATGTTTTTAAATTTTCGCGGATCACCCTTCCCCAGCATGTGCAGGACAGGCTCGAAGAAGAAGCCTTTATTCTATCACTTTTAAAACACCCCAATATTCCCGCAGGAATTAAGTTCGAGCGCATCGGCAAACAGGGCATTCTTGTAATGGAGCGCGCCAAGGGGGAAGATCTTGAACAGCTCTGTCGCCGTTTAGGCGCCCTGCCAACGGCCATGGTGATGAGTATCGCCCGCCAATTAGCGGATATTCTCTATTACCTTCGCACCGGTAAACCACTCGTCCACGGTGATATCAAACCCTCCAACTTAGTCTATGATATTGAAACTAATCACTTATCCTTAATTGATTGGGGCTCGGCGGTCTTTGCCCAGCGCAATGAGCATAACAAGCCCGTCGAAGACAACGTGATGACATTAATGTCGAGCGATCAGCAGCACACCAACGCTCGCATGGGCGACGTGTATTTTATTGGCGAAGAGCAACTTAGCGGCGCGCTTTCAAGCCCTCGGTTTGACGAACAGGGCGTCGCGGCGACCCTATATGTGCTCGCCTCAGGTCAAGCGAGCCGATTTGGCTCTCAAGTAATCCCCCCCACCAGCATCGGTCTGCCCATCGAACTCGCCCGCACCCTTGAGGGCATGTTAAGCAGCGATGCCGATACCCGTAATAAAGCGGGAGATTACTTCCTAAAAAGCATGCGCCACAGCCATAGACTGCATTTACCTGAAATCGCCAAAGCCGAACTGCAAGGCGAAATTCCCGTTTGGGTGCAATCCCGTGAAAAGGACGTCGAAACCGTGAGCTACAGCTCTCGTAAGTCCTTCTTAAAGGAGCATAACGTTCAAGAGCCGATAGCTAAAATGGACGATATCCAGCTCGAAAAATACTACCGGAACTTCCTCGCGGGCATGGGGGATACTGAGAAGGGCTTTATTGCCGCCGTCGGGCGCCTCGGTCAATATCCTATTGTGGGTGGGTTAGCCATTCACTGGCAGGAAACCGGCGTCTTTATCGACTCGAATCTGGCAATTTACGATGCTAGCCAAAAGAGCGCACTGATCATCGCGGTTAATAATATGGTGACGCTGGCGCGGGGGATTAAGCGGATTGGGGTATTTAAGGCTTGCTTCTTTAACGCTAAAGACACCTTACATATCGAACGTGAAAACGCCCAAACGCCCTTTACCGCCAGCGCCGATTTACAACTGCCCTTCGAGGTCGGGGATGTGCCAACGCTTGAGGATCAATCCCGCCTACACTCCTACTTCGAGGACGGTAAAGATCCCGACGAGAACCTCGAACTGCCAATTGAAATCATGGATGAACTGGCGCGTATCAACCAAATTCACCATACGGGCTGCATCATTTTCGAGGCACTGCCCGATCACTTAAAAATCCACAGCTACCTAAAACTGCTCAACCCACGCAAACAGGCGGCCTTTAGGGCCAGCCTCGACCGAATACTGCACCATGTGGGTAAAATCCAAGGCCATGGGGTATCGGGCTTTATGAAACTGCCCTATAAAAATACTCGCCAATTTAGCCATATTGAGCGTAAACCCGAGTATTTCTATCCTAAGAATCCAAAGGAAATAAGTGCTTAGCAATAAGCACTTAAGCATAGGCACATAATAATTGGCGCTTAACCAATGCATAGGGAAGCGCCAATTAGGATTGACGAGCCAATTAAATCGGTGAACCCGGCGGCAAACTTAAGGGGTTGGCAATCAACTTAATCTTTTCATCTTCAATGCCTGCGGCTAAACCCTGTTGCAACCAAGTGTAGTGGGCGGCACGTTTAGCATTGGCGCGATTCGCCTTCGCTTTAAGCTGCTTAATCGCAAAATGCACTCGGTCAAGCAGCGCCGCTTTCACTTCGGGAGCAGTATCAGAGTTATGGTAAGTCGCAAGCACCTCGTCGATAACCACAGCGTTCACTCTCATCCACACGCCTTCAACCAACCCCAACTTATCCTCTTGGAATAGCGTCGCCGCAAAGAGTTTATTTAACAGTAACTCGACCGATAACTGCTCATTGTCGGCCATGGCAGCTTGGCTAACGCGATTAAGGCGTTTTGGCATCAGCATCAGGCTAACGGTGTGGCGGCTAAAGACTTCGGCCATCCCCAACGGATCGTTTATCACCCCTAAACCAGACTGGAAGGATTCCCTTGTTGGCTGATAGTTACCCGACTTTGGCACTAGACTGTCCAGTAATGGTTGCGGCAGTGTAAGACTCGCCGCGTCCAAGGTCTTAAGCAAAGCGTCGAGACCTGATGACTGTAACTGCGGCGCCACATAGCTCCAGTGGCTGCCTTCACCAAACGATAGGTAGCTATAGTCAGTGCCGCCGATAAACTTAGCGACCGCATCTATCTGGTATCGCGTTAGCAAATAGATAGGCACAAGGGCATCGGCAAGTTCACCTAAGGGCTCACCATCAAGCAGCGCCGAACTGGAAAAACCTTCAATCGCCTTAGTGCGAATACCATCTAAGATCCCAAGCTGGGCGATGGGATCGCTTCCCGTATCCCACAGACTCGCATAGGCCTGACTGCCGTCCTTCTGCCTTGAATCGGCCTCGCCTATATAGCGCAGTCCCTTTTTTGCCACATCGGCTAGCAATTGAGATTGTAGCGCCTGCTGCGCCTTGGGATCGCCTTCATCGCTATAGCCATAGGCAATCGTAAAGTTATCCCAAGCACCGACTCCCGTAGTGTAAGGGGCTGAAATATCGATGTCGTTTCCATTAAGCTGAATTTTAGGGTGGGGATAATCCATCACGGAAGCATCGCTGTTAGTCGATGCGGCAAAGTTATGATCGAGCCCTAGGGTGTGTCCTACTTCATGGGCCGCTAACTGCCGGATCCGCGCCAGTGCTAAGTCGTTTGCCGCTTTTTCGGCTGCGACTCTATCAGACCAGCCCGCGGTTAACCCCTTAGCAATCAGATAATCCTGACGTACTCTAAGGCTTCCTAGGGTCACTTGCCCTTTGATGATTTCACCGCTGCGTGGATCAGTTAGTGCCGCACCGTATGACCAGCCACGGGTCGCCCTATGCACCCACTGGATCATGTTGTAGCGAATATCTTGAGGGTCAGCGTCGAGCGGCAAAAGCTCAACCTTAAAACCGTTGATAAAGCCTGCTTGAGTAAAGGCGCTCTCCCACCAGCGAGCGCCTTCAAGCAGTGCGGAGCGAATCGGCTCTGGCGCACCCGGGTCTACATAATAGGTAATAGGTTTAACCACTTCGCTTGGCGCTGCACCGGGATTCACCTTCTGCAGGCGGTGGCGCAGAATAAAACGCTGCACCAACGGTTGGTCGATTGCCGTAGCGTAATCGCGGTACTCGTCAGACAGATAACCGCTCATTGGATGATAGGCGCGCGGCTGATAACCCTCCTCCGGTAATTCGATGAAGGAGTAACGCATTCTGACTGTCATTAAGGTGCCATCGGGTGTCACTTGAGCAACTTGCTCACCCGCAGTATCGCCCTTAAAGGTTAACTGCACATCCACATCGGCATTTTTAGGGAAGGATTTAACGCCCTTAGGTAACACCACTGAGCGACTCGAATCGACTCGATAACTCCCCTGCCCAGTGTGCTGCAGTACAGAGCTCACGCCGTGGAGATCGTTTAATACCAGATCGTTTATCGCCACCAGATCGTTGCTGCCATCGAGCAATTTGCCCTGCCACAGCACCGAATCGGCAAAGGCTTCATCGACTGCACGTTTTTCGGCAACATGTTGGGTCTCGGCGCGATATTGGGTATTGAGCTGCTTAAGCTGAATGAAGGGGCCTTGGCGCTCAAACTGCACCATACGGGTCTGCCCCAATTGCCCCCTATCGAGGCCTATATCGTTAGAGCCCACGCCCTCAGGCAGACTGGTGACCAACAGAAAAGGTTGATTGAGGCGACTTACCTCAAGGAATAATTCGCCGGACGCGGACTCGTAGTAAAGATTAAAAAACCCCTTTGCAGCTTGGCTTTGCTTCACTGCCTTGGCGCTTGGTTCACTGGCCGCAAGCCCAATGGTAGGCATTCCTAAAAGAACAATCGCTAAAGCAAGGCTATTGGGTTTCATCTTTCCTCCTGATGTCGCTGTCAAACTGACAACCAAGGGCCATCATTGGCACCAAGCAACTCATTAACTATGTTGATTTTTATGTTTAATCCAGTGGCTTAAGGTTTCAAATAACTCGGTCAGCACTATGGGTTTAGTGATGTGGGCATTCATCCCCGCCGCTAAACTCTTTTCCCTGTCGCCCGACATCGCATGGGCAGTCATGGCGATAATCGGCAATACATCTGCACTATAGCGTTCACGCAGGGCTTTTGCCGCCGTGAGTCCATCCATTACTGGCATTTGGATATCCATTAATACCGCATCGAATGGGCGTGAGTCGATAGTATCGAGGGCGATTTGGCCATTCCCAGCAACCACCACCTCATAACCCGCACTCTTAAGCAGCTCGGTCGCCACCTGCTGGTTGATAAAGTTATCCTCCACCAACAGCACTAGTCCCTTGTGTTCTCCCTCCTCAACTTCAATTTCATCCATTGGTTGCACTACATTGAGCCTTGGTTCATCGGCAAAAGCCGCGATGATTTCATCGAATAAGCTCGAGGCTTTAAAGGGTTTTTGTAGCACAGCAAACACATTGGCATTGTCGATATCCTGATGCAGCGGCTCAGCGGCATAGGCAGTCATCATGATGATCACTGGACGCTTAGTGATGCGGCCATCGTTCACCATAGTATCGATAGCGGTTATGACATCACTGCCATCCATTTCTGGCATCATCCAGTCGAGCAATATTAAGTCAATTGGCGTATTCAACAGCTTATAAAGGGCTTCGGCGCCGCTTGCGGCCGTATCCACCTCAAAGTGGAAGTCACGCATCACCGAGGAGTAAATTTGCAGTGCGCTCGGGTTATCATCCACCACTAACGTGCGCAGATTATTAAGCCGCTCAGGTACTACAAGAGGTTCAATTTTAGCTTCTTCGGCAATTTCGAAACTAATAGTAAAACTGAAGGTACTGCCAACGCCCAGCTCACTCTGCACTTGCATCTTGCCACCCATCATAGAGACAAGATGCTTACTAATAGATAAACCTAAGCCGGTGCCACCATACTTACGCGTCGTCGAGCCGTCAGCCTGCGCGAAGGCATCGAACAGTTTTTCCTGCTGATCCTTACCGATACCGATACCCGTATCACGCACCCAGAATTTCAGGGTAATACGATGATCTCTCTCACCTACGTCTTCGCAGCCTAATTCAATCTCACCCGACTGGGTAAATTTCACTGCATTGGACAGTAAGTTAATCAGCACTTGACCTAAACGCAGTGGATCGCCCTTCAGAATTAACCCTGCGGTCACGGGCGCATACAGGAGCAGCTCAACTCCCTGCTCCTGCGCCTTGAGGGCGTTAAGATCGAGGGCATGATCAAGTACTTTATCCAGCGGGAATGGCACTCGCTCAAGTTCGAGCTTACCGGCCTCAATTTTAGAGAAATCGAGAATGTCGTTGATAATCCTAAGCAGTGACTGCGCCGAGAAGCCCGCCTTTTCGAGGTAATCCTTTTGCTGAGCCGTCAAAGATGTGCGCTGTGCAAGCTGCAACATGCCGATAATGGCATTCATTGGCGTACGAATTTCGTGGCTCATGTTCGCCAAGAATTCACTCTTATAGAGGTTTGCTAATTCGGCGTCCTGCTTAGCCTCAAGCAGCGCCACTTCGTTGCTCTTATGGCGAGTAATGTCTTTATGGGTACCCACCATACGTTTAGGTTGGCCATCGGCGGTAAATTCCACCACTCGGCCACGCGACAGCATCCAGTGATAATTGCCATTTTTAGCCATCATCCTAAATTCAATCTCATAGGCATCGACCGGGTTTTGCAAATATTGCTGGCGATATTCAATCACCCGAATACGATCGTCGGGGTGAGTTAACTCATCGATGGTCGACAATAACGCAGGGAATTCATTGGTTTTATAACCCAGCATCGAATAGTAGGACGGGTTACAAATGATCTGCTCTGAATCTAAATACCAATCCCACAGACCGTCTTCTACCGCATCCATCGCCAGATGATAACGCTCCTCCGACAAACGCAGCTGCTCGGCGGACTCGTACTCGCGGGTTACGTCACGCCACACGGCAATCAAGCCCTGCAGCTCACCACGGCGATTATAGAAAGGCAACTTTAAGGTATCGAGCAGCACTGGTTTACCCGCCAGTTCGACTTTCTCCTGATATCTCAGCGGAGTGCGATCCTTTAATATTTGCTCATCTTCGGCACGGATCCTAAGCCCCATTTCAGGTGAGGTTAAGTCCTCTGAGGAGAGGCCAATCATCTCGCTTTCGGTATAGCCAAGCATTCGCTCAGCGGCCTTGTTACAACCGAGGTAATTACCTTCTTTATCTTTGAAAACAATCGCCTCTGGAATAGAGTCGAGCAATGAGCGTAACAGTGCATATTCCCGTTCACGGCGCTCGGTTGCATCTTTCAAACGTTCGGTACGGCGTGCCACCAACTTATCGAGGCGTTTATTTTGTTCTGCCAGATGGTGGGTATATTGCTTATTTTCTTCAAAGATTCGGCTCACTAGCTGGAACCAAGGCTCCCAACCCTGGGTAATTCTCTCAGGCGGCTTACGAGGCTCCTGTGAGCAGCGCTCGAGGTGCGATAACAACCGAGAGGCAGGGCTCACGAAGGAGCGGCGGGTCTGCCAATGCACGATTGTCACCAGCACAGACAGCGCAATCACCACCAGAATAAAGGTGAGCTGCAGCTTCTCGACCGAGTCTTGGAACAGGTCATCTTCGTTCTGCAGGTACAACAAGCGCCAAGGGGCGTTATGCAGGGCAACGGAGTGAATGTAGTAACCATTGCGGATAATGCCTTCGTGGGCATCGAAGAGCTCAGATTCGGGCAGTGAATGCAGCTCGGAAGGAATACGCTGACTGATATGGTAGACACGGTTTATGTCCGAACCATCAAAGTCACTATGGGACAAAATGTTGTTCTGCTGATCGAGCAGAATCACAGTGCCTGGCATCTTAAAGTACACCCGAATTTGCTTCGCCAAAGAGGCCAAGGTCATATCGAGGTTAATTGAGCCCATAAACTCATCGCCAAGGTATACAGGCACACCGAGTGTGGTCAACAGTCCCTTGCCGGTGGAGTCAACATAGGCTTCACTCCAAAACACGCTGCGCTGGGGATTCATTGCTGGTGTGGCGTATTGGAATTGTTTTTTATTCAGTAACTCGTCCCTAAAACGCTCATCGCTATCGCTCCAAGGGAAATAGGACATCATTCGCTGGCGCGAAAGATAATAAATAGCCGACGCCTTTGGTGCCGCCTCCTTTGCCACAGGGAAAGACAGCGACAGCTCAAATAGCATTTCAAGTTCTTGATAGAATTTATCACTGCGACCTTCGAGTGAACCCGCACCCGTGATCCGCCCCATATTGGTAAAGGGCTTACCGCCTTGGGCGTAGCTCGGCTCAAGGGTAAAGTATTGACCGCTGGCGTTAAATTTACCGTATTGGGGTAAGCGATCCTTACGCACTAACTCACCCAAACGCAGGTGATCGACCGCCACATCCCGTAAACTTTTTACCGCGCGAATGCTCGATTCGAGAAGTAGGTCAATCTGCAATACGTGACGCTCGACCTGCTCCTCACGCTGATCCATCTGCTGGTTCTTCTGACGATCGAAAAACACCCATGCGGTTAATAACGACATCACAATTACCCCGATGTACGTATAAAAAACAGCACGGTTATAGTTCTTTTGGATCGGCGATTTTAGCTGGAGATCCGGCTCACTCGATTTCATCCACTACCCTTGATTGCAGCGCTTATTTTAGCCATCGGCGGCACAAGCTTTAAGGCTAATATATTAGCAGGAAGAAACCATCAATCGCATCAAATAATTGCCGATTAATCACCACCCATGCCTATGATTCATCGCTGAAAAATATTGCCTAAAACAGGTCAATTCCTCGGCTTATATTAGCGATTTGCCTCACACTTTAAGCTCACCTTTAAACCGCATTCAAACCCCAATCACTTAACCCTAAAATACTAAGGCCTCTAAATTGAGGCCTTAGACTAGTTTCTTAAACAATTAATAATATTAGGTAAATAACAGATTTTTATAGATGTTCTTCCGCATATTCGGCCAGACGCGAGCGCACCACCCCGTTAAGGTAGATGTTGGCACTGCCTTCAAAGTCTTTAAAGCGCTCCACAATATAGGTTAAGCCCGAGGTTACCGCCGTTAAATAATTAGAATCAATTTGAGCTAAGTTACCGCAGCAAATCAGTTTTGTACCTTCGCCCATACGGGTGATCATGGTTTTGATTTGCGATGCCGTGAGGTTTTGACACTCATCCAGCAATACGATGGAGTTCTGAATCGAACGTCCACGCATAAAGTTAATCGACTTAAACTGGATATTGGCCTTCTCCATGATGTAATTCATGCTACCAGTTGGATTAACATCATGTTTATGCAGTACTTCTAAGGTATCGGTAATCGCCGCCAACCAAGGCAGCATTTTCTCTTCTTCGGTGCCGGGTAGGAAACCGATAGATTCGGCAATCTCAGGGGTGTTACGGGTCACAATCACTTTGTCGTAGCGATTGCGCTCGACCACAAGTTCCAGTGCCGCCGCCATTGCCAGTAAGGTTTTACCGCAACCGGCGGGGCCGGTTAAAATCACTAAATCAATTTCAGGGTCAAGCAAAGCTTGCAGCGCCATGCCCTGATAGACGTTTTTAGGTTTAACGCCCCAAGCCTCGAGGTTTTTCATTCGCTCACGGCCTAAGTCCAGAATGTGCAGATGGCTTTCGGTACGGGCGGTGACTCGACCACAGAAATCCGACTCGGTATCGATAAGATATTGGTTAATGTAGAACTGGTCGCTTTCTAAATCAGTTAAAGGAACCTCATGGATAGTGTGTCTGCCGTGACGCTCAGTAGAAACCCTATCTAAATGCTCCCAAAAGTTACCCTCAAACTGATAAAAACCCTTAGTTAAGAAGCGAATATCGTCAATCAACTGGTCGGTTCGATAATCTTCGACCAAGAGAATGCCCGCGCCCTTAGCTTTAAGACGCATGTTGATATCTTTGGTGACTAACACCACGGTGCGTGGCGTGTGGAGGTTTTGCAGGTGCAGCGCGGTATTGATAATGCGGTTGTCGTTACCGTCGCCGGGGAGGGAGCCTAAGGTAAATTCAACTAAATGGTCAGGAAAAATAGACAACGAACCTATGGCATCAGCATGTCCTTCCCGCATGGGTAATGGTACGCCGCTGATAATTTGCTCGGGTGTTGTATCACCGCCCAAGGTGTCTTCCAGTGCGCGAATAGCGACCCTGGCATCCCGACTCACATCACTCTTTCTATCCTTGATTTGGTCCAACTCTTCCAGCACTGTCATCGGAATGACCACATCGTGCTCTTTAAACGAATAGATCGCCAAAGGTTCATGTAGTAACACATTGGTATCCAGTACAAACAACTTTTTGTCGTTTTGCTCCATGGCGCCTCCAGAGTGCTCGATTTATTTGAGTTCTACATCTCGTCCCAGAAATTAGAGTAATTAGCTCCTTTTATGATTAATCAGCGTGTTAGAGGGGGATGGTTCTGGTCCTTGCAAACGGCTTCAAAATACGTCTTACAAGTGACTTAAAACCATACTGTCATCAATCAGATAAAACCACAATCAACTTTTTATGGTTTGATGGCACATGAGTTGTAGCCCCATAAGATGACACCCTAATGACATTTAGACCGCGAGTTGGTAGCAAAATTCTACCCTGTTCGATTTGTAATCTACCGTATGCAGAATTAGGCTCTAACAGGTATGGGAACGATTCAAATGTCCCTGTGATTGATATAACATACGCGCCCTTTGTTAGAGCCCCGCCAGAGATGAGAATTTAAGATGCCGTTTGCCTTAGGACAACGTTGGATAAGTGATACCGAGTCAGAACTTGGTTTAGGAACAGTCGTACAAGTTGAAGGCCGCATGGTCACTGTATTATTTCCAGCCACGGGAGAGAACCGCATGTTCTCCCGTAACGAAGCTCCTCTGACACGTGTTATCTACAACCCCGGCGATACGGTAGAAAGCCACGAAGGCTGGAGCCTAGCCATTGAGGAACTCACCGAAAAAGATGGCCTAGTGATTTACCACGGTATCCACAGTGAGAGCGGCGAAAAGGTTAGCCTGCGCGAAACTTTGCTTAACCACAACATTCGTTTTAACAAACCTCAAGACCGTTTATTCGCGGGTCAAATCGACCGTTTAGACCGTTTTGGCGTGCGTTACCAAGCCCAATTACTGCGCCACAAATTGGCGACCTCAGATCTACTCGGTCTGCAAGGCCCACGTGTAGGCTTAATCCCGCACCAAATGTGGATTGCCCATGAAGTGGGTCGTCGCTACGCCCCGCGCGTACTGCTCGCCGATGAAGTAGGTTTAGGTAAAACCATCGAAGCGGGTCTCATTATTCATCAGCAACTGCTCACCGGCCGCGCCGAGCGCGTACTGATCATTGTGCCAGACACCCTGCGCCACCAATGGTTAGTCGAAATGCTGCGCCGCTTTAACCTGCGTTTTTCGGTATTCGATGAAGACCGCTGCGTCGAAGCCTTTGCCGACCACGACAACCCCTTCTACACCGAACAATTAGTGATTTGCTCGCTCGAATTACTGCGTAAGAAAAAGCGTTTAGACCAAGCGTTAGACGCCGACTGGGATCTGTTAGTGGTGGATGAAGCCCACCACTTAGAATGGACTGAAGAAGCGCCAAGCCGTGCCTACCAAGTGGTTGAAGCACTTAGTGAAGTGGTGCCTGGCGTGTTACTACTCACCGCAACCCCAGATCAACTCGGCCACGAGAGCCATTTTGCCCGTTTACGACTGCTCGATCCGGATCGTTTCTACGATTACGACGCTTTTCTCAATGAAGAGAACAGCTACAAGGATGTCGCCATTGCCGCCGAAGCCCTCGCTGGCGTTGGCAAGCTACCGGATGTTGCCATAAACAGCCTAACCGAATTACTGAGCGAGAAAGATATCGCCCCAAGCATTCGCTTAATTCAAGCCGATGGCATCGACAGCGAACTGCAACAGGCCGCGCGTAGCGAATTATTACAAGAGTTGTTAGACCGTCACGGCACTGGCCGCGTGCTATACCGCAACAGCCGCGCCTCGGTTAAGGGCTTCCCCAAGCGTATCTTCAACGCCTATGCCCATGAAATGCCAGAGCAATACCATACCGCAGCCCGCGTTAACGATATGATGGGTGGCCGCAAAACGCCAGAGGCCAAGGCCGCTCAAGCACTAAGTCCCGAAAAACTCTATCAAGAGTTCGATGAGAACAGCGCCAGTTGGTGGAAGTTCGACCCACGCGTGGATTGGTTGATCGAGTTCTTAAAATCACACCGCAGCAAGAAAGTGCTGATCATCGCCAGCGGCGCCGAAACCGCCCTAAGCCTTGAAGAAGCCCTGCGTACCCGCGAAGGTATCCAAGCGACCGTATTCCACGAGGGCATGTCGATTATCGAGCGCGATAAGGCTGGGGCTTACTTTGCCCAAGAAGAAGGCGGCGCCCAGGCGTTAATCTGCTCAGAGATTGGTTCTGAAGGTCGTAACTTCCAGTTCGCTAGCCACTTAGTGCTGTTCGACTTGCCATTAAACCCAGATCTACTCGAGCAACGTATTGGTCGTCTAGACCGTATCGGCCAGAAAAACGATATTCAAATTCACCTGCCTTATCTTAAAGATACCGCGCAGGAGCGTTTGATGCAGTGGTATCACCAAGGCCTCAACGCCTTCGAACTCACCTGCCCAAGCGGTCATGTGCTTTACAGTGAATTTGCCGAAGAGTTACTGAATGTACTAGTGGGTGACGATGAGGACGAGCTAACCAATCTGCTCAACCACACTCAATCTCGCTATAAAGAACTCAAGCACGCCATGGAGCAAGGTCGCGATAAGCTGCTGGAAATCAACTCCCACGGCGGTGACAAGGCTAAAGCCATTGTTGAGCGTCTAGCCCAAAGCGATGAAGACACTCACCTTATCGGTTCGGTTATTCGTCTATGGGATATTATCGGTGTGGATCAAGAAGATAGAGGCGAGAATTCGATCATTCTGCGTCCAAGCGAACACATGATGTTCCCTACTTACCCTGGCCTGCATGAAGATGGCATAACTGTCACCTTCGATCGCGATACTGCGCTATCGCGCGATGATATTGCGCTGATCACCCAAGAGCATCCCTTAGTGCAAACGGGTCTAGACTTGATCACAGGCTCTGACACTGGCACCACCAGCGTGGCGATTCTAAAGAACAAGGCGCTGCCTGCGGGCACCCTCTTTTTAGAACTGATCTACATGGCGGATGCGTCTGCACCTAAGTCGAGCCAGCTGTACCGTTACCTACCACCAACACCAATTCGTGTGTTACTGGATAAAAACGGCAACAACTTAGCTGATAAAGTGGATTACGCGAGCTTCGATAAGCAATTAAGCGCCGTTAACCGCCATATTGGCAGCAAATTAGTTAACGCTTCTCAACCAATTCTGCACCCACTGTTTGCCAAGGGTGAAGAAGCGGCGCAAGCGGCAGTACAGGAATTAGTTGCCCAAGCTCGCGAGAAGATGACCACTCAATTATCGGCTGAGCTGGATCGTTTAGAGTCGCTCAAAGCGGTTAACCCCAATATACGCGAAGAAGAGCTGGAATACCTGCGTAACCAAATGCAGGAACTCGGCACTTACTTAGATGCGAGTCAGTTGCAACTCGATGCCATCCGTATGGTACTCGTAAGTCACGCTTAAGTGCGTTTGCTTACGAGCGTTTAGCCTAAATGCTATTCGCTTAAACTAGCTAAATAGACTTATCCCAAAGCCCAGCCACTGCTGGGCTTTTTTATTTCCCTTAAAAGGATTTCTTAGCGCAATCCCAATCTTTGGATAAATCTTGCCCCGCCCTAACACCTTAGCGTTATACTCAGACTAATCGAATTTATGATATGACTCAGCGGGTTATCATTTTATGGCACGATTGGCGTCTATAATCTTTACGCTTCTTATCTGTTTATCTGCGTTTAACGCCATCGCGGCAGAACCGGAACCCGCCACACCTGCAACCGCAGTAACAGAAGCTTCCTCTAAGCCTGCTTCGGAAAAATCTGATGCAACAAAAGCAAATGAGCCTATACCAGCTAAACCCAAAGCTAACTTTGGCTACCTTCCCACCAAGGAAGTGCAGCAGATCAAAGTCGATAATCAGCAGTTAGATTTACTGGTGCGCCCCTGGGAAGGTAAGAAAAAACTCGGCGCCGCGATTATTCTCCCCGCTACCAATGGCAGCGCCGATTCACCTGGGGTGATGGCCTATATCCGGCGCAATATCAATCCAGCTGGCTGGGCAAGTTTAAGTATCACGCCGCCCATTGACCCACCCTCGCCTAACTTTGCCACCGATGCAAAGGAGGTTGCGAGCGCAGGTGAAGGACAACTGACTAACCCCTCCAATAAACCAAGTCAAAAACGTAAACCAGAGGAGAGTGATAAACAGCTACAGTCGCAGGAATCGTTATTAGTGAAAAGCATGGAAAAACTCGCTGCCGTAAGCGACGAGTATCCCGGTAAACGGGTGCTCGTTACCGCAGAGCAAAGTGCCGCGCTGATTATCAAGCTACTGAGCGATAATAAGATAACGCCACCCGATGTACTGGTGGTGATTAACCCCTACAGCTTGGATGATAAACGTAATCAGGAACTCCCTGAAAAGCTTGCCAAACTTCAGCTACCTATACTCGATATTCAATCACCCGATGGTCATCCCGCCTCCCTTGAAACTGCAGAGCTGAGAAAAACCTTGGCCTTGAGTCTAGAAGCCCCCAATTATCGCCAAAACCAACTCGCACTAAACCTCGATAACGAGAGCGCTTGGCAGAATTGTTTGCAACTAATTAGGGGATTTGCCGCCCATGGGAGCGGCAAATAAAGAATTACCAACCAGAGCGATCTTGATAGGGCTTAGCCGGATCTTTCAGTTGGCGAATCGCCGCAATAGTGCGGTTTTTACCGAGGATAAGTTTGATTTGGCTCCATGACTCACGGCTCAGTAAGCAGCGCACTGAAGAAGTCCAGCTGCGGTTAATACTGAGCTTAATTGCCGCCGCCGCATCGGGTGAGGTATTGAGTAGCTCATTTGCCATCTCAACCGCAGCTTGCATCGGATTGTCATTTAATTCTGTCACTAAGCCTAAGGACTGCGCCTCTTCACCCTTAAGGATTTTCGCGGTGAGGGTCAATTGCATGGCTTTATCCTTAGGCATAATTTGGCGAAGCGCCGCTAAGCCCGCCATATCCGGCACCAGCCCCCACTTGGCCTCCATAATGGATAATTGGGTGTCTTTATGGGCGATACGAATATCCGCACCGAGGGCAATTTGCATTCCTCCGCCAAAGCAAATGCCATCGAGCACCGCAATCACAGGCACGGGCAAACGCTGCCAACCAATAGAGACGCGCTGGGCCAAATTAGCATTGCCGGGGAGCCACTTAAACAATAACTTGAGCATTTGCGATGGCGCCGACATGACGCTCTTAACATCCAGCCCTGAGCAAAAATTGCCATTCGCGCCCGAGAGGATCACCACTCGCACCTTACGATTTTTTGCGATAGCTTTGATGGTTTTATCCAGTTCGCTAAACATCAAGTAGTTCAGCGCATTGTATTTATCCGGGCGGTTTAAGGTGACGAAGGCGATGCCATTGTCGATTTTGAGTTGTACGCAGGGCTCAGTCATGGAGAAGTCCGTTTATTGTTATTATCATCTGAGCTGCATGGTAAATCGAAAATCCCATCAAAAACAAATTATGTCATCGATTAAACGGACTCACTTTCCATGAATAGCGCGATTGAGAGAGCGCAATCACAGCAAAATGCTGATAGCTACCAACTATCTTCAGGATAAGTGTTATCTTCTTATAGATAGATACGCGACATGGATACCTGAACAAGGAGCCTTAAACGGCATGACTATTTCAGTTCTCATTTGTGACGACTCCGCCATGGCGCGCAAACAAATGGCGCGCACTTTACCCAAAGATTGGGACGTTGACATCAGCTACGCCACCAATGGCGCCGAGGGGCTTGAGGCGATTCGCGCAGGCAAAGGGGAAGTGGTGTTCCTCGACCTCAATATGCCCGTGATGGACGGCTACGAAGTGCTGCAGACCGTGCAGCAACAGGATCTCCCCGCATTAGTGATTGTGGTGTCGGGCGATATTCAAATCAAAGCGCACGAGCGAGTTAAAGCCTTAGGTGCACTCGATTTTATTCAAAAACCCGTCAGCGCCGATGCCATTAGCAATATTTTGCAGGAATACGGCATCCTTACCCTAGCTCAGCACGAACAACCCAAAGAGGCAGAAATGCTTAAAGTCGACTTGCGCGATGCCTGCCAAGAAATCGCCAACGTCGCCATGGGACAAGCCGCCAATCTACTCGCTAAATTACTAGATGTGTTTGTGCAGTTACCGATTCCAAATGTGAATGTGCTCGAAGTGAGCGAACTCACCATGGCGCTTAAGGCCACCGAGGACAGCGCAAAAATTTCCGCCATTTGTCAGGGCTTTATTGGCGCGGGGATCGCAGGTGAAGCTTTGCTGCTATTCCACGATGCCAGCTTTAATGAAATGGCTAAACTCATGGGCCTAGCTAATCCCGAGGATAAAAACACTGAGCTTGAAGTGCTGATGGACACGGGTAACGTACTCATCGGTGCCTTTTTAAATGGGATTTCAGAGCAGCTAGATATGAAGTTCAGTCAGGCCCACCCCGTTGTGCTGGGGCGGCACTGCACAGTCAATGAACTTATCCACGACAACTCGGAAAAATGGCAACGTACCCTCGCGATGGAAATCAACTATCGGATTGAAAACCATGACATTCAGTGCGATTTACTGCTGTTATTTACCGAAGATTCCATTCCAACGCTCAGCTATAAGCTCGGTTATTTACTCGATTAATCGGTGGAACACGACCTATGTCAAACGATCAAAACGCCATGAACGAGCTGCACTGGCTAATCGAAATGGTGCAAACCATAGAAGTGGGATTGGTGGTATTGGACCGCGATTACAATATCCAGCTTTGGAATGGTTTTATGGAAAACCATAGCGGTATTTCGCCTAACTCCATAAAAGGGCAAAACCTGTTTAGCCGCTTTCCCGACTTGCCCGCCACTTGGCTAAAGCAGAAGATGGAATCGGTTTTTATGCTTAAAAACCGAGCCTTTATCAGTTGGGAGCAGCGCCCCTATGTGTTTCAATTTAAGAACTATCGCCCCATCACGGGCCGCGCCGACTTTATGTACCAAAACGTGACACTGCTGCCGCTGGCATCGCTCACGGGTCAAATCACCCATATCAGCCTGATTATTTACGATGTCACCGATATCGCGGTGAATAAACTGCAACTTAAGGCCATTAACGAACAACTAGCAAAGCTCAACCAAACCGATGAGTTAACCCAACTGAGTAATCGTCAGTATTGGCTACAGAATCTTGAGCAGCGCTTTACAAGCCTTAAACCCATTGCCAACAACATGACGGGTAAAGTCAGCTTAGTCATGCTCGAAATTGACCAATACAAATCAATAAACGAACAGATGGGTCATAGCGCAGGGGATAAAGCCATTCAGCATATCGGCTACCTACTTAAGCAATTGATAAGCAACCATCCTGCGTTAGCAGGCGACATAGGTATGGCCATTGATCTCACTCGAGATGTTGCCCGCTATGCCGGTGAAGAATTTGCGATAATTCTGCCCTTAACGGGTGAAGATGCTTTGGAAATTGCCGAACGGCTGCGCATTAACGTCGAAGAATCCAGTATGGTTTACGAAGGTAAAAGCGTGCAGCTCACTATCAGTGCTGGCATATATGAACTGGATGCCAACACCACCTCGGCATCCAAATGGATATCACTTACCGAAAAGGTGTTAAGCGATGCCAAATTCAACGGGCGAAACCGCTGCCAGCTTTAGTGTCACAATAGTTTAATCGCACATAGCGACAGATAAAGACTTATGCAATCTTCTGATTTTAATATGTCTATTCACGATAGGAGCTGTTTAAGCAAAGGGGGGAACTAAGCAACCGTGGTATCCATATACGCCAGCACACAGTTTCGTCCAGCCGCCTTAGCCTGATAAAGCGCGGCATCTGCCGCATCAAACATCGCTAAACCGCTAGCAAAATTGCCTGCGCTTAGGGTGGCATGACCTATGCTCACACTAAGATTGAAGCGCCCCACCGTTTCTTCTTCTACCTTAGCACGAATGCGCTCGGCCAAAACGGCCGCCTCATGCGATGTCGCCCCCGGCATAATCAAACTAAATTCCTCTCCGCCATAACGGCAGGCCATGCCCGGCTTACGGGTCGATGACCTAAGCACCTTAGCCACGGCCCGCAGCGCCTTATCCCCCTGAATATGACCGAGGCTATCGTTGTAAGCCTTAAAGTTGTCAATATCCATTACCAGCAGCGAAAGTGGCTGCGAGCGACGCAGCGCCTTTTGATATTCCTGTGGCAACTGCTCATCGAAGAAACGGCGGTTATAGAGTCCGGTAAGCTCATCGATATGATTGCGACGCTTAATATCCCCCATGCGACTGCCAAGGGCGAGACTCAGCAGCACCATCTCCACTAGTGAACCTATCTGAAACGCATTTTGGGTAAAGGCATTGTGGGGTAATAACCCAAAGCTCTTCATCATATAGGTGAACGCGCCCAGCAGTAGCGCCAAAAAGGCCACCAGAAAATAGCGAGCCGGACGCGAACCGCGCAGTAGCGCCAGCACGCCCATCACAATCAGTTGCACGCACAGCAAGGTGGTCAGCAGTGATAGGGGCACTATCACTAAGTGATAACTAAGCACTGGGCTTAGCATCATGGAAATGACCGCAACCCATTCCATCACGGCGGTAAGGCGATCGGCACGAGGCAACAGCTGCGCCGAGCCTAAAATCTCGCGGGTAAAACGCAACGCCCCAAACAAAGATAGCGCCAGCAAAAACAGCAGACTCTTATTTGCCAGCCAACTGTTATCTGGCCAGAGGAATTGGAAGCTCAGGCCATTATGCACTGACATATAGAGGCCATAACTGAACACATAGAGCACATAAAAGATGAAGGCGCGCTCACGTACCGTCATAAAAATAATTAGGTTATAGACCAGCAGTACCACAAAGCCACCATAGTAAATGCCCATAAACAGGTATTCATGGCCGACTTGACTGATAAGCGCTTCGGTCGAATAGGCTTCAAGCCCGATATTGAGCGAGCCCTCGGTCTGGTAACGTAAAAACAGGCTTTTGGTTTCCCCTGGCGCCAACGTTAGCGGAAACACAAAGGTACGGTTTTCTAGTGGACGGCTATTAAAGGGGTGACGATCGCCTGTAGAGATCCGTTGCCAGTCATCGATGTTCATTTGCGTTGAATTGCCACTTGTCAGCCCTACCTTGGGCTGCCAAAGGTCGAGATAATCGATGAGAGGATAATCCTGGCGCAAATACCATTGTTGGCTTTGCTTAGTAGGATTGTGCAAAGTCAGCATTACCCACCAAGCTGAGGTGGTAAAACCAAAGTTAGGTTGTTTATCCCCCAGTGTCTTAAACTGGCCAAGATTTGCCTTATCCAGCACCTGCTCGAAACTCAGCTCGCCCTGAGGATCTTCCAGCAGAGTGATAAAGGGCGTGAGATCTTTATGCCCGGAATGAAGCTCAGAATTAAGCTCGGCGACAGCTGTAGAAACTGGGATCTCACTGATTGCGATAGGTGAATAGGGTTCAGATAAGCTGTCAGCTTTGACGGGGAAGCAAACTAACGCTTGCACGAGCACTTGTACTAGCAATAGCAAAAAAGGGGTAAGAAATGGGGCTTTCATGGGGCGGCAGCTCTTATTATTTTTAGGATGTCAGGTCCATGACTTTGCGCTTACTGTAACGATCCTTAGGCGAATTTTCCACCAGTAAAACATTGATGTCCTAATAGTCGCAAAAGACTTGGGATGAATTAGAAAGATTACTTGCACTGGAGTAAACAGAAATAACCGAACCCATACAAACAAAAAGCCCATCTAGGATGGGCTTTTTATTGAAACGAATTTTGTGGGGGATTAATGCGGAAAACCGTCGTCCTCTTCTTCCTCATCCTCTTCATCGTCGATTTCATCACCCACGAAGTAGGTACCCCAGCCGTCGTAATCCACTTTTTGTTTAGTGGCGAGCTGTAATAACTGCTCGGTTGCCTTGTCGAGTAAGGCCACATCTAACTTGTGGTAGGCAATCGCATCGAAGCAAAAGATCACGGAACCGTCTTCTAATTCCATTTCTTCGGCATCATTCACTTCGAAACCTAATTTAAAGGCATCCACCGCCGCTTTTTCTAAACGGTCAAAGTTGTGCGAAGAGAAATGATGCTCAATGGTGTATTCAGCATCAGGCTCTGAACCATCATCAAGCAGGGCTTGTACTATGTCGCGATTCTCAGCTAGTTGGGCTTTTAACAGACTTTCAATCGACATGGGTAGTCTCCGTGAGTAAATAGGCCGTTTAGTAAAACTGGCTCAAATTGACGCTATTATACGTCATCATTCGGGAGAGTTTTACCCATTAATGTTGCCGCTTCGCGATTTAACTCGTTATATTTTGCCGACATAATCCCATGCACCTGAGCACTGAAGGCTTTGACATCAGCTTTATCGATACCCGTCGTTGGGATCGGGGCCATGGTTTCGATGATCACCACGCCGTTATTCCAACGATTCAGATTGATATGGCTCTGACAGGATGCCAGCACAGGCACAACAGGCACGCCCGCGGCAATCGCTGTATGGAAAGCACCCGCCTTAAAGGGCAGTAAACCACGGCCACGGGAGCGAGTTCCTTCAGGGAAAATCCACACAGATAAACGATTACGTTTAATCTTTTCTGCGGTCTTAGCCATAGTGTCGAAGGCGCTGCTCCGATTCTTTCTGTCGATTAAGATATTGCCCGACAGCCAATAAATTTGGCCAAAGAGCGGGATCCAAACCAAGCTCTTTTTTCCTAGGCTTACAGTGCCAGGCGGAACAGCTTTAGTATGGGTGAATAAGTCGAAATTATTCTGATGGTTACCGAGATAAACATAGGGGCCATCCTGCACATCTGGGTGGCGACGAAGTATCACTTTGAGCCCAATAATAGAGGCAACTAAAGCAAAGATCTTGGCGAACATATGTACATTGTCACGGTGACGGGGTCTTAAAACACACACCAAACCACCGAAGATAAACGCGAGAAACAATGACACCGCCAACAACATAGACCTGACGATTAAAAGCACGACATACTCCGAGAATAAAAGTGGCGACAGTATAGCCACCCAGCCCTAGGGACTCAATACATTGTTTACATCTGTACGCTGAAAGCGCCAAGATAGCCAAAAGCCCACCAAACAGCCTTTTTGTTCGGCAATTTGATGGGCTGCTTTGATGAGCTAGATTGATGGGCTTTTAAATCAATAACTAAGCTTTATTTTTAATGTTTCACAGCCATTTCAGCCTTGATATTCACCGTTTGGAGCTGGTGCAAACTTCAACAATACTAAACGAAATACCAACGCACTTAACGCCAATGTCGCCACAATGGCAGCGCCGCTCGGTAAGTCCATCGTCGCCGAAATCACTAGACCTAACACATAACCCGCTAAGCCCACTATATAGGCGTAAAATAAGCTGTTTTTTCCTCGATATTTGTTTAGTGCCAGAGCAGGCAAAATCAAAGTACTGAACACCAAATATACGCCAACCAGTTCAACCGATAACGTAATCACTATTGCAAACAAGAGGTAAAATCCGGCGCCATTTAGGATTTGTGGACGCAGGAAAATCGTTGCCAGCACTGCCGTATACACCACAGCAGGCAGAATTAACTGCGACCAGCTTACCCACAGGATCTGACCTGACATCAATTGCTTCAGCAACTCAGCGCCATGGGGATCATTAGCGAGCAGCAGCATGGCGGCGACAGCGGATAGCACATAGAAGCAACCAATCATGGCCTCTAATTCACTCGCCATTCGCTTTGACAACCAAGCAATAAAACCTGCCCCGCCGATAGCAAATATCGCCGGCATCCACACCTCTGAATAGGGCATTTCCTCTATTGTGTGGTCCATGTGCGCCACGATGGCGCCAAGGGCCGCGACCTGCGCAATGGCAAGATCGATAAAGATAATCCCGCGCTTAAGTACTTGTTTACCTAGCACTATATGCGTTGATAATACTAAGATCCCCGCCGCGAGTGCTGGCAGTAAAATCGACATCAGTTCCAGATCGAACATAGGACTATTTCACCCCGTTGAGCAGCGCGATGACGCTGTCGTAGAGGCTAAACAGATCCGGACTAGCATCATTCCCTCCAACGGACATTGGCAGGGTCAAGACAGGCAAGTTTGCCTTCTCCCCTAACCATTTAGCACCACGTTCATCCTGATAGGAAGCGACGATCACCGCCAATATATCCCCCTGCTCGGCGCGGCTTAGCAGCATAGCTAAGTGAGCACTGGTCGGTGCTAAACCCGGCTTAGGCTCAAGATCGGCGACTTGCTCTATCCCTAAGAAGTTAAATAGGTATCTAAAGCTTGTGTGGTAGGCAATGACCTTTTTCCCCTTAAGCCCTTGCGCTTGTTCTTGCCAGCGCGGAATCGCCGCTTCCCATTTTTGGGTAAAGTCAGCTAATGACTGCTGGTAAGTTTCCGCACTAGATGGATCGAGTTGTACCATCTTGGCACTTAAGGCCTTGGCAACATTTAAGAAGCGCACGGGGTCGAAGTGAATATGTGGGTTACCCTTGGCATGCACATCGCCCATACTGCGGTCGACATTATCGATCTTATCTAAGGTATCGATTTGATCTGCCGCGAAAAACAGCCCTTTATCCGTCGAGCGAACATTCGCATTAGCCGACTTCATTTGCAGCATAGGCAGCCAGCCGATTTCGAGATCCGCGCCTGCGCACACGACTAAATCTGCCTGACGCATCTTGGCGATTAAGCTTGGACGCGCCTGCACTTGATGGGGATCCTGCAGCGCGGTAGTAGCCGTGTAAATTTCAGCATTAGGGGCTAACTCCTTAGCCAGCGCCGCATACTCAGGTTCACAGGCAAACACATTCAGCTCGGCATGGGCAAAGCCCGCGCAACTGAATGAAAGCACAACGAAGGCGCTTTTTAGTAAATTGCGGAGCGATTTAGCAAACAAATTAGAATTGATGCGCACCGTGGGCCCCCAAAGACATTATGTACTGAACGGTGAAAATATTGTCGTCTTCGATACCGTCGAAATTCTTACCCTCTTGACGGGTATATTGGAAACGAACCGTTGAGAAATGGCTAGAATGCCAAGCTAAGCTAAACTCGGCTTCCTTGAGCTTTTGGGCATCAAAGTGCTCGTCGTGCAGCTCTTGCGTATCCACTTGGCCATAACGTAACCCCGCCGACCAATTTGGGGTAAATTGATACACACTGCTTAAGTACCAACCTTGGTGATAATCTTTGCTCGGCGCATCCTCAAGTGCCAATTCGCTTGGCACGAAATCGCTGACACGGAAATACTCACCACTCAGGGTTAAATTTTGGTATTTGTAGTTGCCGTTTGGTGCCCATTTATAGACAAAATCAGCACCATAGGTGTTTTTACCTGTGTAGGATGCAGCATGGCTGTGGTCGTGAGCATGTTCCTCTACGGTTTCATCTTCATGGTCTTCATGGGCACTGAGCTGACCGTTCTCGTTACGCAGGTAGCTTAAACCCGCCTGCCACGAACTGTTGTCGCCAATATCGCCACCGATTTTTGTGTAGAAGGTATAAACACCGACGTTTTTAACCTCTCTATCAGCATCAATATCGGCGGCGCGTAGGCTATCCCCCTTAAACGCTTCAAGGCCTAAGGTCCAATAGAGATCCGTTGGCGCAACATAGTTTAGGCGCACACCATCATCGAAATAATGGCCACCTAAAAACGCACGGTAAGCAATCGGGCGATCGGTAAAGGCATCTGTGTGTAAATGCTGGTTATTTAGGTAACCGATATCCGACAGGAAACGGCCACCGCGCATCGAAAACCCCGCAGGCATAGCGAGTGTTTGGATAAAGGCTTCTTCAAGATTGAGCTCAGTTTCGCCGTCGTGGATTTCAACCACGCCAGTCACTTTGCCGTAGAACATATCATCGATATTGGCACTGATTGCAAGCTCAGTTTCACCTAGGCCAAAGCCGTCTGGACTTTCTGCTAATGGGCGCTCACCCGTCTGATAATAACCATTTAAAACCGCACTAATAGAAGGATTTGTCAGGCTCGAATCCTCTGCAAGCAGAGTCGGTGAAACAAAGGCGCACGCCAACGCAACCAATGAAATTCGGTTGTTTACCACAGTCATGTTAACTCCAAAATACAACTAGCACTCGATTGGCTAACGCCCTCGAGAAAAATAAAAGAAAAATGTTAAGTTGATTTAGAGCTGCACAGGTGGCGCGCGGCTTTGGTAAACACTGGTGTGTTCAAAACGAGTAGCGGGTGATGCAAATTCTGTAACGTCAATGCGCTGCTTGGCTATATCAAGCGTCGGCGACGCCGTTAACAAAATCTTATTGAACTGATGTTGATGGAAACACAGGGTACAGTGAGTCTGCGCCCCATCATCAAGGTGGGTCACACTATGGGCAGAGGCAACAAAAGACAGCAGCAACAATACGGCTGAAAGCCATACCGATATCGCGCGTCTCATGTGACTATTCAGTCTCACTCTGTCGTCCCCATAGTTAAAAAGTGGCCTGATTTTATGCTAGGCAGCTTACCAGTTGCAATAAGTGAGTCTCTACTCAATGCGTTACAAGATGTTTTCAATCAGCAATAAATTCAACAAACCTAATGGATTAGAAGAGTAAAGTGCTAGAAAAATAGGCAGTTTAAGCTTAGCTTAAGTCGATAAAACTAAGATGTTGACCGTGTTTGCGGGCGTAATCGACAACTAACGCATTAAGCCCTAGTCCATTTCAATCCACCTGAGGCACTCATATGCTGACATTTTTCCGTGAAAACTTAGGCTTAATCCTAGGCATCATTATTTTCGGCGCATTGATATTTGGCGGAATTTACTACGTTGAACATTCTCTCGAAAGCCAAGAGCAAGTCGTACAATAAGCCTTTAATCGGCAGCTACAAATTCCCACAACCGCTGCGTTAGCGGTACTTTTGTCTTTGATCGCTGTCGTCGGTTTTTTCAGGTGCTTCTATGGTTTGTAGATGATCCATAAAATTACTCACCAGTAATAGCATCACACTGAAAATCATCACAGGGAGCATGATGTGGCTCATCGAAGTATCGAAGTAACTATAAAGTCCTGCCGCTAAACTGCTGTAAAAAGCAAAGACTTTAAGCTTCATCAATGTTGGGCTTCGACCTAACCAAGCTCTACAGTGCGGACATTGGATTTGGGCATTAAAGCCGCTGCCGCGCTGAGACTTTACTGCGGCGACTTTGATCACTTGATGACAATGGGAACACAACATAGAACACACTTCCTGAAAATGGGGGCACAGTTTACCAGAAGCCACTGGCAATCAGTCGAATTAATTAGCCTTTTGGGTTAGAAACACCATACAAGGGAACTAACTTGTCATACAGCGCACAACTTATGCCTAAATACGACATATAGTGCTGCAATCATTTTACAGTCGATCCCGAGACTCCTATTATATATCCATCTATTATAATTGAAGATAACGCCTATGTTCCGTTCGCTGTGCTTACGACTACTCTGCTGCTTACCTCTGATATTCACACCTCAACTTTTTGCCGCCGATGACCAAGCTCTTGCCACTACACCCGAGGCGCAAAAGCTTGTTGATACTCAGAATGAACTCATCAGCCTGCAAAATACCATTAAGGCTGATATTGCCAGATTGCCTCAATCCGAAGGCGAAGTGCGCACGATTATCGAATATCGCATTCAAACCAAGACATTAACTGTTAGAAATAAAATTAAAGCGCTACTTGAAGACGGCAATATCGACAAAACACAACTGCTCGCCTTAGTGCAACAGCAATTACAGTTCAACCTTAAGATAGACAATTACTATAACGACAGCGTCAATAAGCTCTCTAAAAAACTGGGTAGTGCTGATGATGAAGCCACACTACTGACTATCTCAAAGCGAGAACTCGATAAGGACAAAAATTACAAACAAAGACTCGAAACCTACAATTGGCTGGAACAATTAGGGGAAGATGTCAGTGCAGAAAAAGCGGAATTTACCCAGTATTTACTCGCTCGTGCTGACAACTTTGACAGCTTCGTGACCTACAACCAGCAACAATTGCAAAAAGCAGTCACGGTCGCTACCGATGCGGGCAAAGATGTTACTTCGGCGCAAACAGCGCGCGTGATGCAGCTTAAAGAACGTTTGTCGCAAAATAGCCAAAGCCTGAGTATCGATATCGATTTGCTTGATGCTCTGGGGCAAAACACCGCCAGTTTGAAGAAAACCCTGTTTAGTGTTTCAGGGGATATCACCCAAGATGTACTGAGCATAGATGTTGCTTCAAGCTTACTTGAACAGTGGCTACATACCGCTACAGATCAAGCGGTTAACCATGGCCCTACGCTGATATTCAAGCTGTTTTTCTTCTGCCTTATTCTGTTTATTGCCAGTCTAGCAGGCAAATTAGCGCGGAAAATCGTCAGAAATACAGTGAGTAATTCGAAGCTGAATTTCAGTAAGTTATTACAGGATTTCTTTACTTCGTTGTCCAGCAAAGCCGTGTTTACTATTGGTTTACTGGTGGGGCTGTCGCAGCTTGGGATTGAACTTGGCCCACTACTCGCAGGTTTTGGTATTGCCGGTGTGATCATAGGTTTTGCGCTGCAGGATTCACTGTCTAATTTCGCCTCGGGGATGATGATCTTAATTTATCGCCCCTATGATGTGGGTGACCTTATCAGCGCTGCTGGCGTGACGGGTCGTGTAAGTCATATGAGCCTTGTGTCGACCACCATCAAGACGCTGGATAACCAACGACTGATTATTCCCAATAACAAGATTTGGGGCGATACCATTAACAACATTACCGCAGAGCATCAACGACGAGTGGATATGACCTTTGGTATCAGTTATAGCGATAGCATCGAGCACGCCGAAACGGTGCTGAAGGAAATTGTAGAGAACCATCCTAAAGTGCAAAAAATGCCTGCGCCTACCATTAAATTGCATTTGCTTGGCGAATCTTCGGTGGACTTTATTGTGCGCCCTTGGGTGAGACCCGAAGATTACTGGGAAGTGTATTGGGATATCACCCGCGAGGTGAAAATGCGCTTCGATGCCGAAGGTATCAGCATTCCTTTCCCTCAGCGCGATTTACATATCTATCGCACCAGTAAGTAATCGCTCAAAGTAGATTAAAAAGGCGTGTCGATATACACGCCTTTTTTATTGTCCATTTTTGTCTTGGTTTCATTATGCTGGCAGCTTTTTAGGGTTCCGATTTACACTATAGGCAACGAGGAAGTGTCATTTTAGCGCTCAGATTTATTTCCCATTGAGCATCCGCCTCACTTCCACTCACTTGGCCAGCGCAAAGGAGCCCTATGAACACAGCCCATTTTACCTTTTCAGAATTTGTAGCCGGATTTTGGCGACTGGATAGCTGGGATATGACACCAGTTCAACGCCTTAATTTGATTGAGCAATATCTGGATTTAGGCGTGACAACCATGGATCATGCCGATATTTATGGTCAGTACCAATGCGAAACCTTATTCGGGGAAGCCCTAGCACTCAATCCTGCCATTCGGCAGAAAATGCAACTCGTGAGTAAATGCGGCATTAAGCCTGCGTTTGATTGTCGCCCCGAGCGTTACGTCAATCATTATGACACTTCAAAAGCGCATATCTTGGCCAGTGTCGACAACTCACTGAAGCAATTAAAGACGGACTATCTGGATCTACTGCTTATCCATAGACCCGATCCCTTGATGGATGCGGATGAAGTTGCAGAGGCATTTAATGAATTAAAACAGGCAGGTAAAGTACTGCACTTTGGCGTCTCGAATTTTACCAATGCACAATTCTCCCTGTTAGCGTCAAGAGTTGATGCGCCCTTAGTGACTAATCAGGTGGAGATTTCACCACTGGTGATGAATAGCCTGCACGATGGGACCTTAGATTTGTGCCAGCAACAACGCATCCGCCCCATGGCTTGGTCCTGCCTTGGGGGAGGCTCATTGTTTGGGCGCACCGATCCGCAGGCAACCCGTCTATTACAAACCTTAGCCGTGATTGCCGATGAAGTTGGCGCACTCGATATCAGCCAAGTGATCTATGCTTGGGTGCGCATGTTACCGAGCAAACCTGTACCTATTATTGGTAGCGGTAATATCGACAGGATTAACAGTGCGATTGCCTCTGAGCGCATCACGCTCGATAAGCAACAGTGGTTTAGTATTTGGCAGGCATCTACGGGACACAGCGTACCTTAGGCAACGCCTTAAAGAACATCATCCTCACTGACTATCAATTAAATATCAGCACCTTAAACGATAAACGGCACCATGGGCGCCGTTTATCTTTGCGTGCTTGCTATTAAATCTTAGAAGTGCACATCACCACTTAAGTGCGGCCTACGACCTTTGCTATCACGTAATTCGAATAACCACTTGTCTTCGGTCTTTTGAAAACCGAATCCCACTTCGGCAGGCATCAGCAGCGGCAGCTTAAAAGCCACATCCACAGTAAATGGACGATCGCCAATCTCAGGCATTAGCTCAGCTAAACAGCGCGCCTTTGACCACATGCCATGAGCCAATACACGCTCAAAACCGAAGCGTTTTGACAGTACTGGATGTAAATGGATCAAATTATAATCGCCTGAGGCTTTAGCATAACGGCGACCTAAGTCTTCACTCAACTCTAAGGTTTTAGGTGAATCCCATTCCATCTCGATAGCCTTAGGTGGACGCACTCTGCGACCCGCAGACTCGATACGATATAGGTAAGTAGACAGTGATTCCCAAACTAATTCGCCATCGACAAACACCTTAGAATCTAGCTCAAACTCTAATCCGGAATCCGTTTCGCGACTGCTGGTTAATATGCATTCTAGGGTAAATGACTCATCGACCTTGGTCGGGCGAAATACTTGAATACGATTCTTTAGGTGGATCAAACCAATCAGCGGAAACGTAATGGCCTCATGGGTAAAAATCATCGCATGCAGACGAAACGCCAAAGTATATAAATAGGTTGGCGGTAGCGTCTGACCATCGAATTGAAAACCGCACACTTCGGCATACTGGCTTACATTGCTGGCATTAACCCCCACGTTTGCCGTGGTAATCTTAATGCAAGGTAGGGGCTGCTGATCCCAACCAGGTTTACGGCCAAAGAAAATCTTGCGATACAGCGAAAACAGCGACGGCATCGCATTCAATTCAACACTAAAAGCATTATTCAAGTCTGAGTACCTTTAAATTAACTATGCCCTGCAAGTATCAAACGGCAATACACAATGCAGATGACAAACATCTGTAATACAAACCACACAACGAAAATAAAACCGAAAAACGTCGTCTTAACAGGATGAAGCTGACTCAACGAATGGAAAACTTAAGAGTCAGAAAAATCAAAAACCCAACAATTATACCCTAGAGCCCAGATATCTGGGTATCCCAAGTTGATGAACAGAATTTAACTCATGCACTATGACTCAGCGGCGACAAATCACAGACTTAAAATCCGCATTTGATTCTGCATGGATGCGAAAATGTCGCGCCTGTGCCACACTATCGCCCCCACTCTTTACTGTTAGTTAGCCGTGCAAGACAAGAATTTTGACAAACTCGCGCAAAAATTTGCGAAGAATATTTATGGAACCCCAAAGGGTGAAATCCGTGCCGCCGTGCTGTGGCGCGATATCAGCCCTGCATTAGCACAATTCGGTGAGCAAAAACTGCGGATTTTAGATGCGGGTGGCGGCTTTGGTTACTTCAGTCAGAAACTGGCTCGCTTAGGTCACGAGGTCGTTCTGTGTGATATCTCCGCCGAGATGCTCGCCCAAGCTAAAGCACAAATTGATGCCTCTGAAACGCTATTAAATATTCGTCTGGTACATGCGCCTATTCAGGAGTTGTCGGTCGCTGAACATGGTATGTTCGATGTTATTCTTTGCCATGCAGTGGTGGAATGGTTAGTCGATGCCAAAAGCACGATGGAAGGCTTGCTTGAAATGCTTAAGCCCAGCGGACTGTTTTCGCTGATGTTTTACAATAAAGAAGCCATGCGATTTCATGCCTTAGTGTCGGGAAATTTCGATTATGTGGCCGCAGACCTTAAGGTGAAGAAAAAGGTGCGCTTAACTCCCACCCATCCCTTATACATTCAAGACGTTAACCAATGGTTTCAAGAATGGCGAATGGGACTCATCACCCAATCGGGGGTTAGGGTAATCCACGATTATCTAAAACAAAATCGTGGCACCGATATTGATTATGACAAGCTGCTGACAATGGAGCTCGAATATTCCCAGCGTGAACCTTATATTTCCCTAGGCCGCTATGTGCACTTTCTGGGGCAAAAAGCGGCTAACTAGGTAATAGCTATTCGCAAACCTCTTGCCAACAGGCGGTAACTTTCGCACCCGCCTGTTTTAGTCGCTGTACCACGCTCTTATCACCAACCACATGCCCCGCGCCAACTACCACAAATAGCGGCGCCTGTATCGATTCAGCCCCGAGTAACTTAATAATGCCATCGGCCATAGTGTGATTACGTTGCCAGAGTATTTTATCAAGCATTTCATCGCCACCTTGCTCAGCAAATTGCTCCTGCATTAACCCATCGAGCGCAGTCTCATCCCCCGAACGCCAAGCACTAATCAGCTCGAGTAATTCATCATCGGGCAAGTTGATCGCATCGCGCACCATGGCCCACTGGGTTTGGCTATTAAAGGATGACAGCATCTCAAATTGCGACTGCGCCGTTTCTAATTCAAACACAGGCATATTGGTAGCACGCCCCAAAAACTGCATATCGACACCATATTCAGCACTATAACCTAGGTCTTTATAACGGAATAAATTCACTTGAGTTGCCTGTAACCAAGGAGCAAAGGATTGAAGAGACTGACAAAGGCTAACTTTACCAATGCAATACTTCTCCATAGTCTCAAGGGTTTGCGTATCGCGACTCTGCCAATCGAGTCCCTTTGACTTGTCCGCCATTGCATATTGTTGTAGCAGCGTACGGCCATCGATCTTACTGAGATCGATTTCAAGTACCAGCCCCTTAGCCTTAGAGAGTGCGGTTTCAATCTGGGCCGGCATAGGATAAAAATCGGCGCGACCAATATGAATAGAACCAAGAAGATAAGCGGTTTTCCCTTGCCATTGCACCTGATAAAAAGGCGGCTTATCGCTCGGCATTGCCCAACAAGAGGCAATACCACTCAGCATCAACGTGCCCAGTGTGAGTAATCGGCGCCATCGACTTGTTGCCATTTCCTTTGCCCCTTATAATTCCTACAAATTTTGTAATGAGACGCTGTTATGCCACACACTAAGGTTATAGAGCAACTGAAAGAAAGCCTTCAAACCGCCTATCGCCAAGCCATCGATGCCGACGCCAAGTTAGATGAATTGAAAAAAGCGGGTCATGGAAAATTCACCAGTATCTTCACAACCGATCAAGGGTTTATCGTATCGAGCAATCGCTTTTTGCCCTATGTGCAAGAGCTAGTCGACGATCTCACTAAGTTGCAGCAACAATCAACTTTAGATCCTGTCACCCTAGAAACCCTTGTTCGCCAACTGGCAACACTGCTGAAAACCCTGCAGGCCTTTAAAAAGCAGAGTTGATTGGTTTGGACAGTCGCTCAATCTCAATAAAAAAGCCAAAGCTGTGATGAACGGCTTTGGCTTTTTTATGAGAACAAGAGTTAAGAAAAGGCTTATCTCTTTTTAACTGGGCTGCCTTAAATCTGTGGCGCTATGGTCTTTTTCAACCAATCCCTAAGCATTTCAGTCTCATAATTAAACGGCTTATCACTCAATGACGGTGAACTTGTCATAAATCCCATGTCGGTGAGTTTTTCATCCCCTGCAACAATGACTTTATCATTTTCAATGACTTGATATTTAAAGGTCATGCGCGGTGGATAAAGATCTTTAATCACCCGCAGATCATTTGCGGTAGCGCCAAAGGTTGGACGCATATCACCGGCTAGGTCCACATCGGTCACTGTCATTTCAAGCTTTTGATTAGGCTTTAAAATCTTTGATGCTTCCTTGTTGATATTCGCTGTTAGCGTTTCGAATAGACGCGCTTCATAACGGGATTGAATATCTCCCGATGACTTAACATCACGGTAATCTTTAGGATTTTGCCACAGGATCTTAACCACACCGTCCTCAGTCATAGGATCGGGTTTCACTTCTTCGGCTGCCCACGCAGCACTCACACTCAATACGCTCGCGAGTAAAAGAAACTTAACTTTCATACTTGCCTCCTGGGCCAACACACTGAATAGCCGATACCGTACAAAATCTAACCTGAACTCTAGCTTAATGCAAAGGGGGGATAAATCACTCAGTGGTTATTAAGCTTTTGTATTTTTTAATAATAGATAATTAATGTCGCCAAACATGTCACAAATTTAATCTTAGGCTCGCACTAATCCGGTGCAAAGTTAACAAATTGTGAGCATTTCACGCGCATCACGCGAAAAAAACCGATATCCTTCACTTCACCATTTATGACCACGAATGAAAAATGAAATTCCCTGTTTTACCTGTGTTTGTGTTGATCCTGTTTAGCTGTTTTATCAGTGCAATTTGGTTTATTTCATCCTCAGAAAAAGATACCCGTCCAGAGACCTGGTCGTCTTTTATCTATACCCATGGCTTCGATTCGGGTAAATATAAAAAAACGGATAATTTTAATAGTTATGAGTCTTGCCGAGATTTTTCTAAAGAACAATCCCAGCTCTTTGATGCCGCACCATGGGAATGCGGTTTGAAGTGTGAATTTGACTCGCGTAAACAGGGATTTCAATGCCTCGAAATGCGTAACGAGCAATAAGCTCAACTTGGAAGAATGGTATTCACGGATAGGTTATTAACGAGTCTCCTAAGCCCAAAAACAAAAAGCCGCTAAATCGCAGCTTTCATCTCCACATCTAACCCCTTGCGACTTAAACCAAAGCCCGCTTTAAACACACTTTACGGCTAAGTTAGCCAGCTTTTTAAGCTCTTAAGCATCCAGCCTAAAAAGGAAATCTAGCACTTAATAGGGGATATTGCTGCCTTAAGTCCTTAGGTTTAGTGCTGAACTTTTTACCTACTGGTGTTGCTTTACCCGATGGCATAAAGGGAAGCTCTTTACCGGTTCTGTCTTCAAATAATTGGCCTGCGATCAAATCATAATCTTCAATAAATGGATAGGCATAACCGTCTTTTTCCGGCCAGACACTGAGTTGACCTAAGCTGTCGGGATTGGCAATCACTTCGTCGTATTTCGCTTGGCCAAGGGAGATAAGAAAACTACGAAACTCAGCAAAGGCATAGTCTGAGTCACAGCCTGTAATGATGTAAGCCGCTCCCCACAGGGACCAAAGATAACTGCGACGCATTTGTTGACCGAACATTTTATCGAAGGCCTTTAATTCCTCGTCATCCAACACGGACAGCTTGTCTTTTAAAGACTGCCCTATAGATTCTTGCGATTGCGCAGCTTCGGTACGGGTTACCAGCGCCCAAAATTCAACTTCAGTCATTACTAAACCTATATTATCCTGCTTCAGCAAAGGCACTATTCTACATGATATTCGGCTTATGCTGGACTCGATTAGGCTCTTTTCCTACACTGACTCATCCTTAAATATCCTAAACGATTTAAGCTATGCCAAAACGCCTGCTACTGTTAATCCTTCTCTATACTCTGTTCGCTATTGTGGCCCTATGGCGCGCCGTTGCCACCGCATCCTTCGATTTATTCACCCTAGGGGTGTTGCCCGTATTAGCTGGCATTATGATGCGTGCTCCTTGGGCCAGCGTAGTGCTCAAGGTCTATCTTGCACTGCAAACACTGGGCTTTACGGCATTGGGAATTACCGCCATCATCGCCTATCGAGTCACTCCAGAAGATGTTAAGGTCATCTTGGCAGGGCATAACATCCCGATGTTACCGCTAGTTGCCAGTATTATTTTGCTATTACTTATCCAGTATTGGATTGCCTTCTCGAAAGTGAGTCATCGATATTTACGCCAGAGCACGAATCAATAAACCTAGGTTGCTAAGCGGTAATTTCTGTCCTAAGTTAACAACTTAACTAAATTTTCAGCGTGCGTCCTGGCCACTATGACCCAGTTATCCCCCGATGAATTATCCATATTGATTGTCGAACCCTCGGAGATCCAGCGGCGGATCATCATTAAGCATCTGCAGCAGGAAGGAATCATCAGCATACAGAGTGCCGCCAATATTACCGAGGCTAAAGGACTGATAGAAAGGCATAAACCTGATCTTATCGCCAGTGCGATGTACTTTGAAGATGGTACGGCGAAGGAGTTTTTAGACTACTTACACGCCCTTCCAGAATGCAAAGATATCCAATTTATGTTGGTCTCCAGCGAGTATCGCCGCGAACAATTAGAAGTGTTTCGCCAATCTGGTGTTGTCGCTATCCTGCCAAAACCTTTTAATGCCGAGCATTTAGGCAAGGCACTCAATGCCACTATCGATTTTTTAAGTCACGATGAATTAGATTTAAGCCACTTTGATGTGAAGAGCTTACGGGTATTGGTCGTTGATGATAGCCGCATGGCCCGTAACGTGATTAAGCGGACAATTGCCAATTTAGGCATCGAGCATATCACCGAGGCGGAAGATGGCGCACAGGCGATTGAACTTATGCGGGACCAGCTGTTCGACTTAGTCATCACCGACTACAACATGCCCAGTGTCGATGGTCTCGCCCTCACCCAATATATTCGTAACGAAAGCCAACAATCCCATATTCCCATTTTAATGGTGTCCTCCGAAGCCAACGAAGCCCACCTGAGCAACGTCTCACAAGCGGGGGTGAATGCCCTATGTGACAAGCCATTTGAGCCCAAATTAGTTAAACAAATACTGTACCAACTCCTTGAAGAATAAAACCTAACTCGCATCTAGTGTAAAAATTTAGCTTTTTTGCTACACGGATTACACTCCCATGCAGTAAAGGGCTTTCCAACTCCAAATCCTTGTGGCATGTTAGGTATGCTTAATTAACAAATCTACGGAAAGAAGAGACAACACAAATGAACAAGACTGAACTTATCGCCAAGATTGCTGAAAATGCCGATTTAACCAAAGTTGAAGCAGCACGTGCATTAAAATCATTCGAAGCAGCTATTACTGAATCAATGAAAAACGGTGACAAAATTTCTATCGTTGGATTTGGCTCATTTGAAACCACTACCCGTGCAGCTCGTACTGGCCGTAACCCACAGACTGGTAAAGAAATTCACATCGCTGAAGCCACTGTACCTAAGTTCAAAGCGGGTAAAACATTGCGTGATAGCGTTAACTAAGTCTATAAGACACTAATTTGAGAAAACGCCTCCCCCAGTGTGAGGCGTTTTTTTTGGTCAAAATGCTTAAATATTGCACGCCCGCAGTGCATTAACGCTCTATTTTAGAGCAATTAAAAACATTTAATTAACACAAAAATGTTTAACGCATTGTTTTTTAAGAAATTGAAATAGTGGCATGTGATTAGCAGTTCACTCCTCAGAAAAAACCATGATGCACCAATGTCAGCAAAGCGCCGACATGAGTGAATCGATAAATAAGTCAATCGAGGGGATGAAGATGAACAAATCACTGTACAGCGTGTTGGCATTATCGACGGGACTGTTAATGACGGCCAATGCCTTTGCGGCCGTTTCAGGCAATATAGGTGGAACTTCTAACTATTTGTGGCGCGGTGTATCACAAACGGGCAATGGTGCAGCGATACAAGGCGGTATCGACTACAGCCATGACTCTGGTTTTTACGCTGGAACTTGGGCATCGAACGTTGATTTTGGTGACAGTACTAGTTACGAGCTTGACCTCTATGCCGGCTATAGCGGCAATATTACCGAGGAGTTAGGCTTTGATGTTAGCTACTTATACTATGCCTACCCTGATTCAGACAGCAGTATCGATTTTGGCGAGCTGCATGGCGCATTAACTTGGAAATGGCTCGAAGTCGGTTATTCCCATGTGATCAACGCGGGCAACGATGTGGCTGCAGCCCCATTAGATGAAAAGGATATGAGCTACTTTGAAGCGAACGCTTCATTCCCTGTGACTGAAAAGCTCAATCTGTCATTCCACTACGGTTACTCAAGCGGTGATGTGGTTGAAGGCTGGTTCGATGAAGACAGCTACTCAGACTACAACGTGACCCTCAGCACGGACACAACTATTGGTACAGTGTCCTTTATGGTGTCTGACACCGATTTGCACGGTGACGACGCTAAAGTCGTGTTAGGTTACTCTTTCGGTTTCGATCTCTAACTCGTTAACCAACGAATAAAAATGCCACCCTAGCGTGGCATTTTTATGGAGAATATCCGTTTAAGCAATAATGGGGCGTTTCGATTTATTATTCGCCGCCACCATTTTCTCTATATATTCGACAATCGGCTCAGTGACAGAAATGCCCGTCGTTTGCTCAATCCCCTCTATACCAGGTGCTGAATTCACCTCTAGAATCAGCGGCCCACGGTTTGAGCGCAAAATATCCACCCCGGCAACGACTAACCCCATTGCCTTAACCGCAGCCACAGCCATCTTACGCTCCTCTGGGGTAATTTTTACTTTCTCACCGCAACCACCTAAATGTAGATTAGAGCGGAAATCCCCTTCGGGTCCTTGGCGTTTCATCGAGGCGACCACCTTATCCCCAACAACAAAGCAGCGAATATCACTGCCGTTGGACTCTTTGATGTATTCCTGCACTAGGATGTTTGCCTTGAGCCCTAAAAATGCCTCAATAACACTCTCTGCCGCTGTTTTCGTTTCGGCGAGTACCACACCAATACCTTGTGTGCCCTCCAGTAATTTGATCACTAAGGGAGCACCACCCACCATATTAATAAGATCGGGTATGTCATTGGGTTTATTGGCAAATCCCGTAATGGGCATGCCTATGCCCTTCCGAGATAACAACTGCAGCGCTCTTAATTTATCACGGGAACGGGCAATGGAAATGGAGTCATTTGCAGAGTAAACGCCCATCATTTCGAACTGGCGCACCACGGCACAGCCGTAAAATGTCACACTGGCATGAATACGTGGGATGATGGCATCAAACCCAGTTAAATCTTCACCTTGGTAATGAATACTAGGCTTAATGGAATTGATGTTCATGTAGCAATTTAAGGTATTAATCACCACCGCCTCATGCCCACGGCTCTCACAGGCCTCGACTAGGCGACGGGTTGAATACAACTCGGGGAACTGAGAAAGAATACCTATTTTCATGAAAAAATGACCAAGTTAAACACGCAAAATGAAGGCTCTACGCAATAAATGCGGCGCGGTAAATCACATTCCAAATGCTATATGCACCAGAAAGGGGCGCTGATAGTTGTCTATTGCTCAGTGTAAAGCAAGTAAATAATCCTCACCAGACGAAAACCGCCCTGCGAGATCTCAGGATAGCGTAAATTCACTTAGCATCGAGTAATGGAAGGATGAACTTGGCTTCAAATTCACTGGCATCGATCGGACGGGAAAAAAAATAACCTTGCAGCACATTACAACTACGCTCGGTACAAAAGTTCGCTTGTTCAAGGGTTTCAATACCTTCGGCAACAGCCATCACATTAAAACCCTGGGCGAAGTTTAAAAGTGCGGCGAGCAATCTCGTGTCTTTTTCATCGTGATCATAGGAGGCGATGAAACTCTTATCGATTTTCAAGATACTAATGGGAAAGTGTTTTAAATGCTCTAGGGTTGAGAATCCTGTACCAAAATCATCTAAAGCAAAACGAACACCTAAGTCATTAATTAAATTGAGTACCCTAGCGCGCTCACTGGGCTCCTCAATCAATCCACTCTCAGTAATTTCCAATTCCAAAGCTTCAGCAGGCAGTGCGGACTCCCTCAATGCGTGCAGGATTTTGTCGTAAAGATGCGCATTTGCTAGTTGGGAAGCTGATAAATTAACTGCAATAGTCAATTTGTGCCCAATCGGTTGCAGCATATCCAGCCAGCGCTTGGCTTGCTTGCAGGCATCGAGTAAAACCCAGTCACCAATTTCTTCCATAAAGCCGATTTCTTCTGCAATCGGTAAAAACTGATCAGGTGAGATTAGGCCATCCTCTGCATGCTCCCAGCGGATCAGCGCCTCCATACCTACCAAACAATGCGTTTTGGCATCCACTTGTGCTTGATAAAAAACCCTAAACTCTTGCTGTTTTAAGGCAATACGTAGACTCGATTCGATATGGTTACGATAGCGAACCTCCTTGTCTAGTGCCTCTGAGTAAAACTGAATTTGGTTCCGGCCTAATTTCTTGGCGCGGTACATGGCAATGTCAGCACACTTCATCAATTCAGAACTGTTGGAGGCAGCATCATTATAAAATGCAACACCAACACTCGCGCCAATCATCACTTCATTAGGACCGAGTTGAAATGCCTTTTCAAAGGCTTGCAGCAAACGTTTTGCCACTACCATGGGGAAATACTTATTGTCTGTCTCGGTAACCAACACGACAAACTCATCCCCACCTAGACGAGCAATTAGATCTCCATCGCGTAAAACAGTACTGAGACGTGCGGCAACCTTCACCAAAAGCACGTCGCCAGTTTGATGTCCGAGTGTGTCATTAATTGATTTAAAATCATCGAGATCGAGTAGAATTACCGCTAAATAGCCCTGGCCTCGACGCGCCCTTGCAATGGCTCGATTAAGGCAAAGTTCAAATCCATAGCGATTGACTAATTTAGTGAGGGAGTCATGTTCTGCTAATTCCTTTAGTTTCTCGTGACTACTTCGAAGTGCTGTTGCCATGGAAGAGCGTTGTTTCGCATAGCGAATTGCCCGACTTAAAATGCGAGGATTAACCTCATCCTTGAGTAAAAAATCTTGGGCGCCATACTCGATACAGCGCTGCGCTAACTTTTCATCTTCATACCGGCTTAGCATGATCACCGCCGACTGCTCAGTGGACATAGAATTAAGCTTTATTAGCACGTCTAAACCATTAGCATCGGGTAACATGTAATCCAGCAGAATGCCATCGAAATGGCGCTCAACAGCCAAGCTTAGGCCATCGAAAGCACAGTTCGCCTCGACTACATTGAAGGCAGTTTGTGATTGCCGCAACGCTCTAATGATTGCGGTTCTATCAACTTCATCATCATCTATGAGTAGCAAATCCATAGATTTACCTACACTTTTGGCAATTCAACAATCCGCCAGTAACCTTCCAACATATTTAAAATATTGTTGAACCCATCTTTCATTTCTGTCTTAACCATGTATCCCGCAACATGGTGGCTATAGGCCTTCATCCGATCTTCATCAGCCTTAGAAGTGGTCAACATAAACACCACACAGGATGATAAAACGGGATCTGAACGAATACGTTCAAGAAACTCAAAACCATTCATTCTCGGCATATTCAGATCGAGCAGGATCAAATAGGGTCCTTTGATCGCATTGGGATCGGAGAGAATGCTCAAAGCCTCGAGTCCATCCTTCGCCCTCACCACGGGATTAAGCAACTTCAGCTGCTGCATCGCCCGCTTTACCGCCATATAGTCCACATCGTCATCATCAACGAGGAGGATTGTCACCTGATTGTATTGGTCTTGGGTGTTCATGCTGCCTCCTTGCCTTTTATCTCAATAGGCCAACTGAAGCGGAAACAACAGCCCCGCCCCTTTGATACTAATTGAACTTCGCCCTTCAAACTCTCGACGGTTTTCTTCACTAAAGACAATCCTAGACCGCTGCCTTCCACCTCATCCCTTGGTCTTAAGGTCTGAAACATTTCAAATACCTTGCTGTGAAATTCGTCCGAGATCCCTGGGCCATCATCTATAACACTAAACCATAACCTGTCCTCCTGCCGCTCACAGGTCACTTTTATCACGCCTTCGCCGCGATCATGGTGCTTGATAGCGTTACTTATCAAATTTCGAATCACTAATTCGAGTAAGGTCTTAAAGGTCGAAAAATGGGGAAAATCCCCTTCGAGCTGTAAGCTGAATCCTTGAGAAGGAGCAACAAGCGCAAACATATCCTCCACCAATAACCTGCTATCTATCTGCACGATTTCAGTCTGAACCCGACCGATGCGCGAGAACATCAGCAGTCCATCGAGTAATAACACCATCCGCTGAATTCGACTTTGGATAAGACCCAAATACTTCTGTACATTTTCATTAGTGTTATCTGCGAGATCTTCACTCAACCAACTAGTCAACTGTTCAATCCCCCTTAAGGGGGACTTCAAATCATGGGAAGCAATGTAGGTAAACCTATCCAACTCCTGATTAATACGCTCAAGTTCCTCGGTATGCAGAATTCTCTGGGCTTCGATTCGCTTTCGCTCAGAAACATCATGGATGGTTGCCAGAATAAACACCCCTTCACTCATGTGTATCGGGGTGAGCCCCACCTCAATAGACAATCGCGTACCGTCTTTGCAGAACCCAAAGAGTTCATCCCGCATCGACATACTTTTCGCAAAGGGCTGGGATAGATAGTTACTCATGTGCTTTTGATGCACAGCCTTAAGGGATTGGGGCAGGAAAATATGAATAGGCTGGCCAATAAGTTCGGCCTTGGAATAACCAAACAATTGCACTGTCTGAGAGTTAGCTTGGGTAATCAACCCTTGGTCATCGACCATTAATAGTGCGCTAGGAGAAGATTCAATAACCAATTTGAATCTGTCTTCGTTAGCCATTAACTCATTGTTGATAATGGATTCTTGCTGACGTTTGCTTGCGATTGTGAGAACCGAATACATCAAGACCAACATAAAACTGCAACCGATAAATTGCAGTAAAAACCTTTTATTTTCTTCATCATTCGACACAAAGCTCGCATCCGAGGAAATATCAATTCGCAAGACTTGGCCGGCAATCATCTCAGTTTTGGATTGGTAAAAAGAATCCTGAGCCGAAGGCAACACTTGGCTACTGGAAAACATTAAACTTTTGGCATCAGCAAGATCGCTAGCATATAACGCCAGTCTTAAACCCGAATGTTGCGACGCCAATACCCCCTGCATTAAATCATCTATTCGTATTACCACGTAAACCAATCCTATCGCCTGCAGCCAACGCGCAGACACATCATCAACTGGTTGTCGATACACAGGGAAATACATTAAAAATCCAGATTGCGCCCCATGTTCTGTGCCATCTTCTAAGAGCTTTTCCCCAGTCATAGTTGCATTACCATTATCGATAGCAGTGAATATGACCTGCCGATATTTTTGCTCAGAGCACATATCAAAGCCTTCGCTCTGTTGAAGCAGTGTTTCAGTGGAATCAATGAATTTAACAACGCAATGAAAATTGCTTTGCTGTTGAGAAGGACTATTCAGTTGATTGCCCTGCGGTATTGGGTCTTGTTGATAGACTGGACTTGACGTATCAGCAACCAATTCGATATAGCCAAAGCTATGAATACCCTCATAAAACTTGGATAACTGACTATTTTCAGCATAGGTTTTCCAATCATTAGCCGTCACATTTGGCGACGCTAACATTAACCCTACACCTCCCCTAAGTAACTGCTCATAGGAAACCATCCTGATATGAATAGTTTCTGTAATTTCCTGTACGCTATGATCAAAGCGCTCTTCACCCCTACCCTTTAGATAGTCTTCGAGGATGTACCATGCCGCGCCCATAAAAAGCATTAGGGTGAAAAACATCATCCAATTTGAGCTCAGTACACTAAAGTAAAGATTTTGAGATCGACCAGCGGACTCTAGAGAAACATCCCTGTGCATATCATCCTGACCCAAAGCGAAGTGAAAAGGGTAATTTCCTCACAAAGTGTTGTTCGGTAAATGCATTATTTCAAGTTTCTACAAATAATTAGCACAAACATCAGAAGGGCTTTTAAATTCGATGATGCAATTCAACCAAGATGACCAGCAATAACTTAATAACTGACAAATCACCGCCAAACTTGCGTCTACGCGTTAACCTCAGGGCTAATGATGGGAAGAATTTTTTTCCCTAATTCGTAAAATATTTTGCTTTTCTGTCAGACTCTTTTTAGATAGAAAGAATTTAGGTTCAACAAGAGGAATTCGTTATGGCTCATATTACTGAAGTCGTGCCCAACGATACTGAAATTGAGGCGATGACTACCCCTAGAAATAGTAAAGCTGCAGAGGCAATGCAACATAAGCGTGAGATCAAAAAACGCTTGGAAGACTATCTCGAACGTGCCGAATTAAGACGCGCATTAGGAGACGATGATTTCTTTTAATTCAATGCGTACCAAGAGCATTAAGTGACTAAGTTTTAAGGTTTATACATTAGCACTTAACGCTTTCATTCCTAGGCCTCACCCAGCACTCTTGGGCTGGGTGACAACCTTCACTGACTATTTTATTTCCTCATTTGCTCGCAAAGTCTTTAAACCCGCAACTCAATGTTGCTACTTGGCGCTATTTTTCCCAGTCTTGTAGGTTTGGGTTTTAATCAGTAACCATTCGGCTTTTGCCCCCAGATATACATAAGCTCCTAATCCGACTAATAAACCTACCACCGCCAACATCATCCATATTGCAGGCTCGATATATTGCTTTTCTCCGAGGGAGGCCTTGAACATGGTCAGCAGTGCCTCGATGGAGATCGCAATCAGAATCGTTGAAACGAAACGGGTAATGGTTCTGCGGGTAGAACTATGGCGAAAAATATCCTTATGCATCAGCACTTCTTCTTCGAGAATCGTTTTACCCAAATCAAAGATCGCTAATGCTAAAGTAATAAAAATGATGATCCCAAAGGGCTGCAGTGGATCTTCCCCAGGATTTGCACCACAGAAAAGCCCATAAATATCCCTAAGCGCTGTCCACAACAGCACGGCCACTAGCACAAAGAGCCCAACCACGATCAGGGCATAAACGGCCTTAAAGGCGGGAGTTACTCTGCGTCTTGCGCTATCCCCCATCATAAATTCAATCAGCCGAGTTAAATCCACATCAATAACCAGATAACCGAGTTTTTGATCCTGCTTAAATATTGCCATAGAGGCCGACAGACAGAGATTACCACTGGCATTAGAGAGGTAAGGACGGGTGATATTCACCCCATCGGATTCATCACGATTGATAAAATAGGGGCGCTGACTGCGATCCATATTGCCGCTAAGGGGAATCAACTTTAGCTGGTTTTCGATCACAGCAATATTTTGGCTTATCTGAACCCCTTGGGTATCGAGTAAATACATCAGTTCAACAAAGGGATAGCTGCCTGCAAGACCTTTAATTGCCTTTAAATCCACCTTGGGCTGATTAAACAGTTCCACATCGGCAATCCCAGTTAAAATGGATTCCATCAGTTCGTGTACCGTGGCTTCATACTCGTGATAACGCTCTATCACACTCAAATAGCTCATTGCAGCCATAAAGCCTCCATGACACCTCTATAATCGACATCTTAGCCGAAGCAGTTTTAGTGCCACAGTCGTAATCCATTAGATTACAATTACTTGCTAAAACACAAACGCACTAACGCGCTCAAAAAGATACATCCTCGCACCAAATTGATTCATTTCATCGATACAACAAAAATTCTTTAATCGACAATTTTTTTCAATTCCTGCCCTCACCATATAAAAATCGAGGCTTTACCGCTATGATTAGGGCTATTTCAAACGCTTAAGTGTTAGCAGGATTTCGGGAATGTCAGAGTCGTTAGCCCAATATCAAGAAGATTTACGTCGTTTTTCCGATGAGCTTATTCGCATTCAAACACCGATCAAAATTCTCGATGCCATCAAATGGCCAAGGGAAATGGAAGAGCGCTTCCTTTCCAGTAAGGGCACTGTACTCCCCGCGATCCAGCAGGATTTTTATCAAAATATTGCCCTGCCCTTCGATCCCACAAAAACCCAAGAAGAACTAGTTAGCCTAAAGCTTGAGATCCAGCGTCGCCTTGGTAAAAAGGACAAACTCGGTAAGCTGCTGATTGCTAACGTCGACCAGTATCGCTTGGTGATTGAAATGCTCGAACACCGCGGCACGCCAACTTTTGGCAAATTCAGTCAAGAACTTTACGGCAGTGCCAGCCACCGACTCCATGGCGATCGCCATACCCTACGCCAATTGGGCGATAAGCTCAGTTATATCTTTTCCCTGCCCGCTGCGCGGCATATGAACAAGCATCACCCTAAGATCATCACCGCGCCCGAAGCCGTTCGTGTACTAAGTCAAAGACTTGATAAATACTTCCATAGCGATGATATGCGGGTGCGATTGAGCGACGGTATCGTTTCCGACGCTGCCGTGGGGGGGGATACCGTCAAACTGAACAGTAAAGCCATGTTCAGCGAGTCAGACCTTAATGTTTACGAAGTGCATGAAGGTTGGGTACATGTGGGTACAACGCTCAATGGTCGCGCCCAGCCCCACGCCAAATGGTTAAGTGTGGGCTCACCAAGGGTGGCGGCGACTCAGGAAGGCCTTGCGGTATTGCTTGAGATGCTGACCCTGAGTTCAAATCCGGGTCGTGCACGTCGTATTAGCGATCGCGTCGCCGCAGTCGATATGGCGGAAAATGGCGCTGACTTTATTGAAGTTTTCAACTATTTCAGAGAATTAAACCTAAGTGCAAAGGACAGTTACCGCGTAACACAGCGGGTCTTTCGCGGCGGTATGGTGCAGGGGGGGAGCTGTTTTACCAAGGATATTTCCTATGTGCGCGGCTATGTTGAAAATATCAACTTCATCCGCAGCGCCATCACCTCGGGGCTACCCGAACTTATCCCTATGTTATTCTTAGGTAAACTGGCAATCGAAGACATTCCTGTGCTCTATCAAGCTTGTCAGGAAGGGATTCTCACACCACCGAAATACCTGCCACCGATGTTCGATAACTTCAGTGGTTTATATGCTTGGTTTGGCTTCGCCTCGGGATTAGCGGGTATCGACCTGAAGGGCGTACAACGTCACTTTACGCGCCTATTCAAGGATGTACCCAATGTCGCGCCAGCAACTGAACTGCTTGATGACACCGAGTTTGACAATAACTCGGACTAATGAGCCAATGCCTAGACCCACACCAATTTGGGTAGGGCATTAAGGTCGAGTTTATCCCCGAGGGTCGCAATCGCTATAGCTTGGGGTTTAGTCTTAGGATCGAGATTTATCGCATCGACTAACCCCTGCTGGGCTTCACGCTCACCATGCACCAGTACCAGCGGTGGTTTATCCTCAAAATGACGATACCACCGCAGCAACTCGGCCTGATCAGCATGGGCCGATAAACCGCCAACCGTATGCAGTTTGGCGGCAACCTGCACTTTATTGCCATGAATTGTCAGGTAATCTACGCCATCCACCAGCGCCCGACCGGGCGTACCTAAGGCCTGAAAACCACAGATAATCACATCGCATTCGGGGCGCCAGAGATTATGTTCTAGATGGCTGCGAATGCGACCGCCGTTACACATGCCGCTCCCTGCGATAATAATCAGCCCCTTATGCACCTCATTAAGCGCGATAGATTCCTCTGAAGTTTGCGTAAACTCCACATTAGAAAGCAAAGGATGTTGCCCCGGATGCTGGCGGGTGAAACGCTTAAAATCATCGTCCATCAAGGGATAGTTGTTCACATATACTTGAGTCGCCTCTATGGCCATGGGGCTATCTAGACAGATTTTCCAGCGGGAAAGATCCCACTCTTTGGCATACAAATGAAACAGATACAGCAGCTCCTGTGCCCGCCCGACCGAGAAAGCAGGCAAGAGAATATTGCCGCGACTCTCGGATACCGCCTTGGCAAAGATGGCTTTTAATTCCGCGAGGGTTTCGGTCCAACTGCGGTGAAAACGGTTGCCATAGGTACTTTCCATTAGCACGAGATCGGCTTGATCAACTAAAGTAGGGTCACGTAGAATTGGCATCCCCTCCCTGCCGAGATCGCCACTAAACACCATCTTTTTCTGTTCACTCCCCTCACCTAGCCACAGCTCGATAAGTGCCGAGCCCAAAATATGCCCCGCATCGGACATACAAATATCCACATGGGGAATTACCTGTACCACTTGTCCATATTCAATGGTCACAAACTGCTTTACAGCGAGCTCGGCATCTTCAACAGTGAATAGGGGTTCCAGGGGCTCAAGTTCATGTTTGGCGCGTTTTTTATTGGTTCGCTCGATATCCCGCTCCTGTAAAATCGCCGCATCCTTTAGCATGATAGCGCAAAGATCGGCAGTGGCTTTATGGGTATAGATGGGGCCATTAAAGCCCGCCTTAACCAAAAGGGGTAAGCGGCCCGAATGGTCGATGTGGGCATGACTTAGCACAACAGCAGCAATATCCTTTGGCTCGAAGGCGAAGGGGTCACGATTTCTCATCTCATCTTCTTTTCGGCCTTGAATGAGTCCGCAGTCGAGTAGCATTTGCCGCCCAGCAACGGTGAGTAAATGGCAGGAGCCCGTTACCTCCTGAGTCGCACCGAGAAACTGCAATGTCATTTGCATGATTCGCCTTCCGCGCCTTTCCATGGGATGTGTTACTTAAAGATAGACCATGCAAAAGCCCCTAAAACGAAGAATTGATAAAGAATGATGTCCAATGATTTAAGATGACTCAAATAAAAATCAATAACCTAACATAGGGTATAACTTGCCCTCTCGTACCCGTTTATCGGCACCGCCAATAGTGCCATCCTTCTGCCATCGCTGTATTAGTTGCTGCAATATAGGCTTGGCTTCTGCCGCCGTCATCCCAGGTTTGATTGCATCGCTATAGAGGAGTTTCAACAGAATATAATCGAGCCCCGAGAGTAAATTCTGTGGGGTTTTATCGTTGAAGATGGAGGGGAAAACCTTCTCAGAATCATTCGGTAGCCCCAAGGTTTGTGTGATTTCTTCTACCACACAGGCGACTAACTTACCATGCATCTGCGCTTGGTCGACAGGGATAACAATCCAAGCCCGATTGATTTCACTCTGGGCATTTAAGCCAAAGGTGCCCATACAAACTGAGCCGTGAATTTTATCCACCGCGCTCTGCCCCATTAACCGCGCCACATCCTCCGCCCACAGAGATTGGCGGGTAAATACCAGATGTAGATTGGCATCACTGAGTTTATCGACCACTGAAAAAGGATGGCCGGTAATCTCCGCAAGGTGCGCTAAATGCATTTGCACTAACTGGCGATGTAATGCCTGAGCCCCCACCCTATGCTCGATAAAAACCCTCACTGGCTCACGCCACTTTCTGACCCTGTGGTTATCGCGATCATATTCATTCTTAAGAGCGACCTCATCGAAGGCTCGCAGGATAAAGGCAGGATTTTTCCAATCCGTAACCGCTGTGGCGGTTTGTTTAAACGAGGAGGGTGATTCTGCAGCAAGGGAGGAACAAACACTCAATGGCAAGGCCATTAAAACCAGATTAAAACCTATCTGTTTCAATAACCTTTGCCATTTTAACATTCGTCTACCTTGGTAATTTAATGGAGATGATTGCCGTGGTCGCAATCAGCAGCGTCGATATCCACAGGCAAGCCGCAAGACCATAACTCTGATATACCCAACCCGAAAGCACTGTGCCGATAAGGCGCCCCATAGCATTGGCCATATAGTAGAACCCGACATCTAAGGACACCGCCTCATCATTGGCATAACTGACGATTAAGTAACTGTGCAGGGACGAATTAATCGCGAACAATACGCCAAATAAGAGTAGCCCGAGTGTGACGGTTACAAAAGGCGAAATCCCAATCATAAGTGCTAGGGCAATAAAAGCAGGTACAAAGGCGAGTAAGAATGCCCATAATATCGCACTGCGGCCATCCGGCACTTGGACATTTGTAGCCTGAGCATCTGCATCCAGAGCATTCGCTACTGCACTTTTCTTACCGCCAGTAAGCTTAGGCGCTTGGGTCTGCACTATGCCATAGGCAATAACCCAGAGTGCTAAAAAGCCCCCAACCGCCGAGTGTCCCCAACCAAACTGGCTCGATAGATACACGGGGAGCGCCACCACAAACCACACATCCCTCGCCGCGAACAGGAATAACCGCGCCGCCGAGAGGATATTTACGTTAGTGCTTTTAGAGAAGATTTCGGTAAATTTGGGCTTATTCTTCGCCTTACCTAAATCCCGTTTAAGCAGCATTAAACTGAGTAGCCAAACCACTGCCAAGGAAGCCATCATGGCCGCAACTGCCGCGTTAAAACCAAGTACGGCAAGCAAAGCACCACCGAGGAAAAAGCCCGCGCCCTTAAGGGCATTTTTAGAGCCTGTTAACAGCGCCACCCAATGATATAACTTCCCCTGTTCGCCCTTGGGCACTAAGAGTTTAATGGCACTCTTGGCACTCATCTTATTAAGATCTTTAGCAATTCCTGACAGCGCCTGCGCTGCCATCACCCAAGGCACGCCCGCAAGCCAAAGTGGTAATAGGCTTGTGGGCACCAATAACATCCCCAAGGCGAAAACCTGCATCCCAAGACCTAAGTTCATGGTGCGATTAAGCCCTAAACGCGCCCCTAAATAGCCGCCGACCAAGTTAGTCACTACGCCAAAAATCTCATAGAACAGGAACAACATGGCAATGGATAACGGCGAATACCCCAAATTGTGGAAATGCAGTACCACCAACATCCGCAGTGCACCGTCGGTGAGGGTAAAGCTCCAATAATTGAAGGTGATCAGCAAGTATTGCCGCACCGCAGTGGGCAATTGCATTAGTAATTCAAAGGGCTTAGCGCAGGCCTTAGTCAGGGACACAGGTATTCTCCTAGCGCGGTAAGTCAAGCTGGCCGACTAAACGCGCCAGCTCGGCGGTGCGATTGGCGTATCCCCATTCGTTGTCGTACCACACATAGAGTTTGAGTTGAGTACCATTGACCACCATGGTCGAAAGCGCATCGACAATGCTCGAACGTGGGTCGGTTTTGTAATCCACAGAGACGAGAGGACGCTCTTCATAGCCAAGAATGCCCTTAAGTTCTCCTTCGGCAGCAGTTTGTAAAAGCGCATTCACCTGCGCTTCAGTCACGCTTCGCTCAAGCTCAAACACACAGTCGGTTAAGGACGCGTTTGCCAGTGGCACACGTACCGCATGGCCATTTAATTTACCCTTAAGCTCTGGGAAGATATGGGTAATGGCCGTGGCGCTGCCGGTCGTTGTCGGAATGAGACTAATACCGCAGGCTCTGGCACGGCGCAGATCTTGATGCGGAGCATCGAGGATAGTCTGGGTGTTAGTAATGTCATGAATAGTTGTCATCGAACCATGCTTGATACCAATCTGCTCGTGAATCACTTTCACCACAGGTGCCAAGCAGTTAGTGGTACAAGATGCCGCCGTCACAATCGGATGGATGCTAGGGTCATATAACTGATGATTCACACCCATCACCACGTTAAGTACGCCGTCTTCTTTTACAGGCGCAGTCACCACAACGCGTTTAACACCTTGATCTAAATAGGCTTGTAATAAAGCTTTGGTTTTCATCACGCCCGATGCTTCAATCACCACATCACACTGTGACCAATCGGTATCACCAATGGCCTTATTGCGGCTGGTCGCAATCGATTTACCTTGGATAACAATTTTATCCCCATTACTGCTCACGGCATGACCCCAACGGCCATGGACAGAATCAAACTCAAGCAGGTGCGCTAGGGTCGCAGCATCTCCTGCGGGATCGTTTATTTGCACAAACTCGACATCGTCCCATTCCCAAGCCGCGCGTAGCGCTAAACGTCCCATGCGGCCAAAACCATTGATACCTATTTTGATTGCCATGATTGATAAATACCTAGTTAACTTCCAATATAATGATTTTAAATGCTTTTAATTTATAATTGCGCTTAAGATTCAAACCAATGCCTTGTCCTATTGGCAAAATACACCAGCGATAACATCACTGGCACTTCCACCAACACTCCAACCACAGTCGCCAGCGCTGCCCCCGAGTGCAGGCCAAATAGCGAAATTGCCACCGCGACCGCTAACTCGAAAAAGTTAGAGGTACCAATCATGCTGGCGGGCGCCGCAACGGCGTGGTTGAGTTTAAGCTTACGGGCAAGAAAGTAGGTCAGGATAAAAATGCCATAGCTTTGAATAATCAAAGGAATAGCAATTAACAAAATATTCTGTGGTTGACTTAAAATCGTCTGCGCCTGAAAGCCAAACAGAAGTACCACAGTCGCCAAGAGCCCAATCACGGACCAAGGTTTAAGTTTGGCCAATAACATGGGCAAAGCGTGGGGATCTTGGCGTGCTTCGAGGCGTTTACGGGTTATCACGCCTGCTAGCAGCGGCAATACGACATACAACACCACAGACAAAAGTAAGGTTTCCCAGGGCACTTGAATATCACTCACCCCCAGCAAGAGGGCACAAAGCGGCGCAAACAGAAACACCATAATGATATCGTTTACCGACACCTGCACTAAGGTGTAGTTGGGGTCGCCCTTAGTTAATTGGCTCCAAACAAACACCATAGCGGTACAGGGCGCAACACCGAGTAAAATCATCCCCGCGATATATTCCCCCGCGGTTTGCGCATCAACCAAATCGGCAAACAGCCCTTTAAAAAACAGCCAGCCGAGAAGCGCCATGGTAAAGGGCTTAATCAGCCAGTTGATGGTCAGGGTCAGTAATAATCCCTTGGGACTCTTACCCACATCCTTCACCGCCGAGAAATCAATCTGCACCATCATGGGATAGATCATTACCCAAATAAACAGCGCAATAACTAGGTTAACGTGGGCATATTCCAGTGCTGCTACAGCCGCAAAAGCACTCGGAAACCAATTCCCCAGCAGCACGCCCGCCACAATACTTAACCCTACCCACACGCTTAAATAACGCTCGAAAATGCCCATAACTGCCTCACACTTTGAAATGGCTTAACAACAGGCACGGGCACGTTCTGGCCGCGCGCCCATGCTACACAGATTATCTAAATGCGCCGCAAGCAATGTGCCGTTGGCCTCACAGCTTTGGGCTAAAACAGCTTGGCACCACTGACTTAGCGCAGGATTTATCTTGTAAAACACCCATTGCCCCTGACGTCTATCCACCAACAGGCCCGCCTTTTTTAACTCTGCCAGATGGCGCGAGATTTTGGGCTGACTCTCCGCGAGCGCGGCCATTAACTCACAGACGCACAGCTCACCCTCACGCTGAATAAGCAATAAACATTTCAGCCGAGTCTCATCGGCAAGGGCCTTGAAAAAAGCAACCGCTTGCATGGCTTAATCCTTAATAAAAACATATGGAAAAAAGTATATATGAAAAAACATATATATCTAGTAAGCAGAAGTAAAAGGGAGCTGAGTAAGAATGGTTTTACTGCCTAAAGGCAAGATTAACTTTGAACTGGCTCTCAAATAGTAAAGGAATGTAAATTAACAAAATTGCAAATGATAATAATTACCATTAAAATCCGCATTAATTAAACAGCTAGAGCTGTATCAGACTGTTTTACGGTCTCGAAATACAAAAATCGCTTTAGTTACAAAAACAACAAGATTGCTGCGCTTCCCATATCGGAGTCTATTCCTATGTCGACTAAAGGCATTTTTCGTTTATCCCTCATTCAACTCGCCATCCTTGGTGCTCTTTCCCAAACAGTGTACGCCGAAGAGGTTAGCGCTAATATCGAGCGACTCGAAGTCAAAGGCGTTCGTCAACCGTTCAGGGGCGATGTACCGCTAAAGGCACAGCCTCAGGCAGTAGAAAGCCTGTCGATGGAGCAGTTAAGCGATGCGGGCATTTCGACACTGATGGACGCCCTAGATCTCTCAGGCTCAGTCAATCGTCAAAATAACTTTGGTGGCGTGTGGGACAGTTTCGCCGTACGCGGCTTTGTGGGCGATGAAAACGTGCCTTCAGGCTACCTAGTCAATGGCTATGATGCCGGACGTGGTTTCGGCGGCCCACGTGACACCGCCAACGTGGAAAGTATTGAAATTATGAAGGGTCCAGGTTCTGCCCTGTATGGCCGCTCAGAACCCGGCGGCACTATTAATATCATTACCAAAAAGCCCAAATTCTCCCAAGAAGGTTATCTGCAGGCCAGTGCGGGCCGCTGGGATAACTACCGCTTCGAAGGCGATTACACCAATGGCATTACCGATTCGCTAGCATTTCGCGTCAACGGCGCCTACGAAGATAAGGGCAGTTTTCGTAATCCAGTCAACTCCGAAAAACGCGTATTAACCCCTTCCCTGCTTTGGGTGGCGAGTGATGCAACCCGTGTTAGCTATGAGCTTGAATATTCTAGCCAAAAAGTCCCATTCGATCGCGGTATCGTCGCCATAAATGGTGATATCGATGCCCTGCCCGTCGACAGATACTTAGGCGAAGCTAGCGATGGCCCGACTCAAATTGACCTTTTAGGCCATCAATTTTCCCTAGAACATGATTTGGGAAATTGGAGCCTATTGTCGGGCATCAGCTACCGCGACACGGCGCTCGAAGGCTATTCAAGCGATCCTGAACTGGTGAAAGGCCGTCAAATGCTATTCACCGATGGCGAGACTTTAAGCCGTCAGCACAGCTACCGTGACTTCCAATCAAGCGACCTGTCTGGCCGCGTTGAGTTAAGCGGTAAGGTCGAAACCGGCTCTATCAACCACCATATTCTGATTGGCGTTGATGGTTATCACTTCCACTTCGACAAATATTGGGAGCGTTACCGCCCAACGGCGGGCGATGCGACCTACAGCATCAATGTGTATAACCCTGAATATGGCCAAATAGCCCCTGAAGGCGTATTGCTCTACAACCAAGTAGAAACCCAAGATAACTACGGTATTTACGTTCAGGATCAGCTTGATCTAAATGAGAAATGGAAGCTGACCTTAGGTGGCCGTTTCGACAGCTTCGAGCAAAACATTGAAAACCATAAAAACCAGACCGAAACCGACCAAAGCCAAAACGTGTTTAGCCCTAGAGCCGGTGTGGTTTACGAATGGCAACCTTGGTTAAGTGTCTATGGCAGCTACTCTGAAGGTTTCCGTCCTAATACGGGTTCGGATTATCGCGGCGTGGCCTTCAAGCCAGAAGAAAGCAAATCCTTCGAATTCGGTACTAAGTTTGAGCTCGAAAGCCTAAGTGGTTCTATCGCGCTGTTCCGCGCCGAAAAGAGCAACGTGCTGACCGCAGACCCTGTCAACTCAGGCTTCTCAGCGGCATTGGGTAAGGCAGATAGCCAAGGAGTGGAGTTAGATTTAGCCGCTTACCTAAGCCAAGATACTCAGCTTTTGCTCTCCTATGCCTATACCGATGCTCAAACGGCAAACGATATTCTTAACGCCGATTGGGGTGTGAGCATTCCCGAGGGCAGCCGTTTAATTAACATTCCAAAGCACAGTGGCAGTCTCACGTTAAAGCATGATACCTCACTGTTTGGCTCCGATGCCTCGGCCGGTGCGAGTGTGTTATACGTTGGCGATCGCGTAGGTGAAACTATCGATCCAAGCTACGAGCTGCCAGCATATACCTTAGTGAATCTATTTGGTACCTACGCGCTAAATCAGGCTGTTAGCCTACAGTTTAACGTGAATAACCTGTTCGACGAGGTGTACTATCAAAGCTCTTACTCATCACTGTGGACTATGCCTGGCGAGCCTCGTAGCTATAAAGTGAGTGTGCGTTATAGCTTCTAATCTCGGCTAAGTGATTGCCTGAAATAACAAAAAGCCCCAGCACAAGTCTGGGGCTTTGTATTATCAGTGGCTATTTATTGTTAGCGGCCTTTAGGACTACAATCCCCGCTGCCATTCCTGCCTAAGGGGAATACTGCGCGGCGCATTAATGGCAAGCTCAACCTGGGCTAAAAGCTTTGCCTTATCCTTACCCAACACGCCCTTAAGCACTAAATAGTTCGAGGCATGGTCTGAGCGGAAAATGGTTTGCTCAAGCTCCAAGTTACTCAGCAGTGTGTGCATCTCACGAAATAGCCCCATTTGGTCAGGCAGTTGGAACTTACCATCGAATACCGCGTCCATACGCTCGCTGCCAAGCGGCAGAGTGACCACCAGTGTCGACAGATAATCAGGCTGGGCGGCATTCATCAGCTTGGCGGAATTGATGGCATGTTGCTCTGACAATGCCACCCCACCTAAACCGTTTAAAATCATCACAGATGACTTCATTCCCGCGGCGCGAATTTTTTGGAGCGCAGAAAGTGAGGATTCAAAGGTTTCACCCTTTTGAATACGCGCGAGCACTTCATCATCACCACTCTCACAGCCCACGTAGAGCAGGCTTAAACCCAGTTCTCGCAGACGGGCGAGTTGCTCTGGGGTTTTGTTAGTTAAATTTCGCGGCAAACAGTAACTACTGATGCGGTTAACTTGCGGCAGATGGGTGTTAATTAACTCACAAATGGCCTCTAGGCGGGCAAAGGGCAAACTCATGGCATCGCCATCGGCCAAGAACACCCTAGAAACAGGCATGCCAGTGCGAGCAATGGCGAGAATATCCTGCTCAATCTTATCGATTTTTTGCGCCCTGAACGCCTTTTGCGGCTCGGTATACATGTCACAGAAGCTGCATTTATTCCAACTGCAGCCGTTGGTGACTTGCAGTATCAATGACTTCCATTCAGACGGTGGTCTAAATACCGGTTCGATATAGTTAATTAACACAGCACGCTCCAACGCTTAGGCAATCACTTGGTGGTAGGTTTCCACATGGAATGACTCAACGAGATCGGGCATCACTTGGTGGAAATAGTGTTGAATTGCATCCTTGGCGCAGTGCTCATCGAAGGCTTGGATGTCGACAAACTTCTCTACAAAGGTCACGCGGCGTGGCTCATCGCGACTGACATTAAGCTCATAACGGATACAACCCGCTTCACGGCGGGTGTCGGGGATCAAGGATGCTAGCGCCTCTATGAGTTGCTCAGTCTTACCTTCCTTCGCCAAAAAGCTCGCCACGCACACGATTTGTTGTTGGTTAATTTTGTAGTTGCTTGTAGACATTGTCTTTCCTTAAATAATGAATAATTTCTGTCGCACTCGTTTACTGACGCGCAAGATGCTGTTACTGAGAGTTATAGCGCATATCGAGATGGGGAATACCATCTTCCAAATACATCTCGGAGCAAGCCACAAAACCCAAGCTTTGGTAAAACGTTTTTAGGTAATCCTGGGCGCCGATTTGAATGCCTACGCTCGGCCAAGTGTTAAGGGCGGCTTCAATCGCGCCCTGCATCAGTGGTGTCGCTAAGCCCTTGCCCCGTGCATTGGGTGCAACCACCACGCGGCCAATACTCGCCTCGGGATAACTTAATCCCGGCGGCAAAATACGGGCATAGGCTTGCAGTTCGCCGTTAGCCGATACGCCAAGAAGATGAATAGTCTCAGGGTGTCTGTCCTTATCATCTAACTCGGGATAGGCACAGGCCTGCTCGACCACAAACACATCGACCCTGAGTTTGAGAATGTCGTACAAGGTATTGGCGGATAATTGATTAAAGGGCAGATACTGCCACTGCATCGGCAAACTCCTAGGGAAAAAGAAACCAGAGTCTATCATAGCGCCAATGCTTAAACATAAGCGCTTAAACATGAGCCAATCAACACTCTGCACCTTCAAGATTGAGCCTTCAACACTGAGGTCAGCATGACCATTTAAGGGTGCCCATAAAAAAGCGCCTTAATTCACGTTGACTAAATCACAGGGAAAAAGGCGCTCAATTTCAGCGGCAAGTAGTGTGATACCTAAGCTTGGCTTCTAAGAAGAAACTATTCCACCACCGCATCGTAGGCAACAGGGCCTTGAGGTTTACGGATAAGCAACACGGCCACCACAGCAATCAATAACAGCGCTCCCATGATAAAGAACACATCGTTATAGGCCTGAATATAGGCCTGCTGACTCATGGTTTGGCCTAATAATGCCTTGGCTTGAATAGAAGCAGTGTAGGGATCTGAGCCGCCCTGTTGCAGTAAACTTGCACTTTGGCTCAAGTAATCCTGCGCCTGCGCACTTACCGCGGGTAAGGATTCCTTCACATGGGCTAAATGCCCACGGGCGAGGTTATCGGTCAAGGTCGCTACCAAGGCAATACCGAAGGCGCCGCCAAGATTACGCATCACGTTAAGTACCGTCGATGCAGAGGAGTTTTCATGGGGCTTTAGGTGCGCCGTTGCTAGCATACCAATAGGCACCAGAATAAACGGCTGACCGAGGGCACGCACCACTTGGGAGGCAATCATCTGCTGCCCTGCGAAATCGACGGTCATTTGGCTATTCATGTAATAACTGAGGGCAAACATAAAAAAACCAAAGGCGGCCAGATATCGGCCATCGAAACGCTGCATTAATCGCGGCACTAACGGCAACACCAATAACTGCGGGAAGCCCATCCACATGATCACTTCGCCAATTTCCAGCGGAGTGTAATCATGGATTTGTGATAGATAAAGCGGGATCAGATAGATAGCACCAAAGAGCGCCATCCCCAGCAAAAAGTAAGCTATGGTCGACAACACAAAGTCGCGCTTAGCGAGTAATCGCAAATTCACCAGCGGGTCTTTACGCTTAAGCTGCACCCAGACGAACAGCACTAGGTTTACCGCAGCAATGATCGCCAGGTTGCGGATAAGATCCGAGCCAAACCAATCCTTACGGTTACCTTCTTCGAGCACAACTTCAAGGCACCCCATACCTAGCGCCATAGTGACTATACCCGCAAGGTCGGCATTCTTAAGTTTGTCCCAAATGATGGGGCGCTTTTCGAGGCCATAGGCCAACATCGCCATCACCAGTAATCCCGGCGGCACGTTGATATAAAACAGGTAATGCCAGCTAAAATGCTCGGTTAACCAACCACCTAAGGTTGGGCCAATGGAAGGCGCGAAGGTTGCCGTTACCCCAAAGAGCGCCATCCCCACGGCGCGCTTATTCTCAGGCACAAATTCGAGGATCAAGCGGAACGCCAATGGGATTAACGCACCGCCAAAGAAGCCCTGCAACGCCCTAAAGGCAATCATCGCCTCTAAATTCCAGGAAATGGAGCACAGAATCGAAGCAAAGATAAAAGCCGCTGTCGTCCATAGCAGATAACGCCTTACCGACAGACCAGTACTCAACCAGCCCGATAACGGAATCGCGATCATCTCGGCAACCAGATAAGCGGTTGAGATCCAGCTGCCTTCCTCCAACGTCGCCCCTAGACTGCCCTGAATTTCCTTCATCGAGGCGTTAGTAATTTGGATATCGAGGATCGCCATAAAGGCGCCAATCAAACCGCCAAATACCGCGATCCAAGAACGGCGACTGCCGCGCTCATAACCGTTAGGCACTGTGGGAGAGCCGCTAGGTGCGCTTGGTGCAGCAGGGAGTGTTTTTAGCTCAGCGGTTGAGCCTGTTGCACTCATCCCATTTGCAGTCATCTTAGTTACCTAGTTTTGCTGCGATGGCAGAAGATGCTGGCTTTGATGCCGTATCGACTTTAACCACGGCGCTTAAGCCTGGTAGTACGCGGGTCTCTTCGTTGGATAAGTCTAAGCGGATGCGAACTGGAATTCGCTGCACGATTTTAGTGAAGTTGCCAGTCGCATTTTCGGCGGGCAGTAAACTAAATTTGGCTCCTGAGGCCGGTGCGAGACTATCGATAACACCGTTAAAGGTTTTGTCGGGAAACGCATCGAGACTGACCTGCACCGACTGGCCGGGTTGCATATGTTGGATCTGGGTCTCTTTAAAGTTCGCCGTGATCCACACAGCCCCGTCTGGAACCAAACTGTAGATGGCTTGGCCTGGCTGTACATATTGCCCCACCATAGCGCCGCGTTTACCTATCACCCCTGAAAATGGTGCAGTTACGCGGGTATCATCGAGTTGAATTTTTGCAAGCTTCAGCGCGGCATCCGCCTGCTCAACCACTGAGTTGGCTTGAATTAATTGGGCATTGAAAACCGCCAGTTCTCGCTGTTTGGCCACCAGCACGGCGTTGGCTTGATCAAGACCCGCGGCGGCTGAATCGAAACCCGCCTGCAATTGATCAACATCGTCCTGCGAACTGTAGTTGCTCGCCTTTAACTTTTTAGAGCGGCTTAATTGTTGCTCGGCGCGCAGTTTATCGGCTTGAGCGGCAACCACACCGGCATTGGCTTGAGTGATCAGCGCACGTTGCAGTTCAATTTTGGCGCCAAGGGTCTGAACATCTGCCTGCGCACTGGCAAGTGACGCCTCAGCTTGACTCACCTTGGCCGTGAATTGGTTATCTTCTAACTGCGCCAGTAACTCGCCCTTGCGCACATGTTGGTTATCGGTCACATCGGATAGCACCACATAGCCCGGCACCTTCACACTCACATTGGAAATATCCGCCTCAACATAGGCGTTATCCGTTGATTCGATGAAACGTACCTGACTCCACCAGTAATATCCGCCCGCAGCTGCGGCAACGAGAACTAAAGGCAGGACAATAGCGAACTTACTTTTGGACATGAATGACTCCTTGATTAGTACCCACTAGTATACTACTGTCTCATCAAACTTATTAGATAGCTTAAAATCAACCCACTGTTCCACAGGTGTAACAATCATGGATCTCAATCGCGTGCAAATCTTCGCCCAAGTGGTCGAGCAAGGCAGCTTTACCGGTGCCGCAAAAGCCCTTGGCCTCACCAAAGCCACCGTCAGTCGTAAGATTGCCGAACTTGAGGCCGACACTGGTACCCAGCTGTTGTTTCGCACCACCCGAGCCCTCAAACTCACCGAGGCGGGATCGGGTTATTACAACAGGATCAATAAGATCTTGAGCGATCTACAGAGCGCCGAAAATCAGCTCAGCGCCCATCAGCAATTGATCAAAGGTAATCTCAAAATCGTCTGCCCTATAGAACTGGGACAGTTGTTTTTAGGACCCATTTTCGCGCAGTTTTTAGCCCTCTACCCCGAGATCACTATCGAAGCCGAATTGACTAATCGTAAAGTCGATGTCATTGAAGAAGGTATCGATCTGCTGTTTCAAATCACAGATGCTACCGATCATCGTCTGCAAACCTACTCTATGGTTAACGCCTACAAATCCTTAATGGCTAGCCCTGATTATCTTGCCAAACATGGCACACCAAAGGTGCCGCAGGATTTAGCCCAGCATAAAGCCATTCGATTACAATCAGCCCATATTGAGGGCGCGTGGAAATTATTCGATGGTAAATCATGGGTCGAAATAGAGCCCGTTGCACAACTGACGGTGAACAATGTGACGATTGCCCGTGAAGCGGCGATTGCAGGATTAGGGATCACTGCGGTTCCCTCGATCATTGCCCAAGAGGCCATTGAAAATGGCTATCTTGTCCCGCTACTCGACGATTACCCCATGGTGCAAACTAAGGTAGTACTTAGTTACCCCAAACGAGCCTATCTTCCGAGAAAATATCGAGTATTTATCGAGTTTATTTATGCTGCGCTCTTTAAACGTTGGGGCGCGCAAGTGCTTGAAGTACCAGACTTCGTGACTGGATTACCACAAATACAACCTGCCCGTTAAGCCCTAAGACAATGCCTACTCAGCGCATTGGCGCCTTCATATGTTCATTGCGGAAATTCATTAGCCCCTATAAGCTGAGATTGTAACAGGCAGCATTTAAGCGCTTGGTTTTCCTGATACAACTTATAAAAATACTACTTTAGATTTGGAGGGAACCTAATGAGCTTACTTAAAGAATTTAAGGCGTTTGCATCACGCGGTAACGTGATTGATATGGCGGTCGGTATTATCATCGGCGCGGCTTTTGGCAAGATAGTGTCATCCTTTGTCGCTGACATCATCATGCCTCCCATTGGTATGCTTCTCGGCGGAATGAACTTCAGCGATTTGAGCATAGTGCTTCAGGCCGCTCAAGGTGATACCCCCGCCGTCGTTATCGCCTATGGCAAATTTATTCAAACCGTGCTCGATTTTACCATCATCGCCTTTGCGATCTTTATGGGCTTAAAGGGCATAAACAGCCTCAAGCGCAAGGAAGAAGAAGCGCCAAAAGCGCCACCGGCACCGACCAAAGACCAAGAGTTACTCTCAGAAATCCGTGACTTACTCAAGGCGCAGCAGGATAAGTAGTTTAAGACTTCAAATCGAAATCCAATAAAAAACCATCGCTGACGATGGTTTTTTATTGGGCTCAAACATTGCAAGAATTGCTTCAAACAACCCCGAGCAAATTAACGCACTAACTATTTAAATACACAGTGTTTCGCGTAATCAGCCGCTTCGTTTGCAGTCCAGTCACCCGATGGCTTTTCTTTCATTTGTTTACACCATGCTTCACTGCCCACTTCTGGTGCACAGGCACTTAGCCCCGCCGTAAAAGCTAACACCAGAGACACTGTCGTCACTTTTGTCACAATAGATTTCAACGATGACATAGATAATTCCTTATAAGTGATACCCATCATGGGCGGTTAAAACGTTGATCGCTTTGCGATCCATTCAATTGCGTGGGCTTTTTGTTCCAGCGGAAACCAAGCTACCTCCCCCTGCATAAAGGGGCCGAGTAAACGCACAGCGTTACCGACCCAATCTGGGCCGCCAACAAATACGAGTGCTTCAAAATTCGGTAGCTGCACCTCGCCACTTCCCGTGAGCGATGCAAACTCCCACCCTTCGAGCAATACGTCGGCTTCAATATACAAACAAACTTGGCCCCAATCCTTACGGTAACTCTTAATTGCCGGTTGCAAACGGGTACGATAATCGGTGGAGGAAAGGCGTCCACTGGCAAAAAGACTGATAACACCTTTAGCAATATCGGGGATTTGGCATAACATAAAGGCACTCCGAATCGAGAACATGATTGCCCGCTCACGTTACGGCAGCACAAGCAATTATGCGAGCGATAATAACAAATCTAGTAGAAAGCCATAAGCAGTTATTGTTTGCTTATCAATTTACGCTGAAAAAGCGAGGTCTTGTTAACGTTTCGAGATTAGCTTTTGTAAGTTATGGCATGCTCAGTCCGCGAAGCAAGGGGACAGTGTAGTTACTCTACTCACATGATGAGTGACAAAACGAAGGTGCTTGTCAGCCCCCTTCGGGCAGTGTTTGGATGGAGTTTATGTTACGTTAGCATCTGTTTATGTCGGTTAACTACACAGTACAGACTTTACTTTGCATAGACTCCAACCAAAATGCAGTAAAACACCCCTTAAACGTCAACACACCTAACTTACTATGATAAAAATCTCAAACCGCGTTGAACTGCCTGAAAATGAAATTGAGTGGCAGTTTATCCGCTCAAGCGGTGCAGGCGGCCAAAACGTCAATAAGGTCTCTACCGCAGCCCAGTTAATATTCGATATCAGGGCCTCATCACTACCGGAGTTTTATCAGGAGCGACTACTGAATAAAGCCGACCATCGCATTACCCAAAGCGGCAAAATCATCATTAAATGCCAAGCCAGTCGCAGCCAAGATGACAATCGCCAAACCGCACTGGCGCAATTTATCGCTCTTGTGGCCAGTGTGGCCGAAGTGCCCAAAAAGCGGATTCCGACCCGCGCAACGAGAAGTAGTCAAACCAAGCGTCTCGATGCCAAAAAACAGCGGGGCGCCACCAAGGCAATGCGACAATTTAAACTAAGTTGATAACAGCTAAGAGTGTTTAAAAAGCGTGAGAGTTTTATCGGATTCAGCATGGATGACTAATGCAAAATCCTAATGAACAGGGTAAGTTAATGCCAATACCGTCGTTTGATGCACCTTAAAGGAAGGCAAAATGCACCACAAAATTCTGCTGATCAATGGGCCAAATTTAAATCTTCTTGGGCGCCGTGAGCCCAGTGTCTATGGCAATCAAACTTTAGCCGACATTGTTTCGCTTCTTAGTTCCCAAGCAAAAGCGGCGGGAATTGAGCTTGAGCATATCCAATCCAATGCCGAATTTGAGTTGATCAATGCCATCCACGCCACAGAGGCTGGATTTATTATTATCAATCCGGCGGCTTTTACCCATACTAGCGTTGCCCTGCGCGATGCCCTGCTTGGGGTGGATATTCCCTTTATCGAAGTGCATTTATCCAATGTGCATGCCCGAGAACCCTTCCGCCACCATTCATACCTGTCGGACAAAGCCGTCGGTGTAATTTGTGGTTTAGGCTCCCAAGGCTATGAGTTTGCCCTTACCGCCGCAATCAAAAGACTCAAGCAAATCTAATTTTTGCATTTGGTGCAGACCAACTAAGGAGCCGTGCATGACAATGGATGTGCGCAAAATTAAAAAGCTAATTGAAATGGTGCAAGAATCCGGCATTGCAGAGCTTTCCATCACCGAAGGCGACCAGTCGATTCGTATTATCAGTCAGGGTCCGCAGCCTACGGGCATAGCAGTAAACCCAAAGCCAGCTGCTTCTCAGGCAAAGCAGCCCATAGCAAAAATTGAGACTCCCGTTATCGCAGGATTTGTACAAACATCTCCAATGGTCGGCACCTTTTATGGAAAAACGTCACTAGGCAATACCCCCAAACTTGGCCAGCACGTTCTCAAGGGGGAAATCATCTGTACCATTGAAGCCATGCGGATGCAAAATCCCATAGAGGCTGAGCGCGATGGTATCATGGGTGCTTTCTGGGTGAAGGATGGCGATGAGGTCGTGTTCGATCAACCCCTATTTACTTTAATCTGAAGCCGTATTTTAGAGGTCATCATGTTATTAATTACTGGCGCAAGTAGTGGTTTAGGCGCGGCACTTGCCGCACGTTATGCAAAAGAAAATCAAGCCTTAACCCTAACTGGTCGTGATGCTAAACGCCTGCAAACCGTGGCTAATGCTCTCACGCCCTTTTCCACTGAGTCCATCGGCGCCATCGCAGCAGACTTAAGTGATGAGTTAAGTGTGCAATCACTGTTTGATGGCCTGACTTCACCCCCAAAAACCGTGATTCACTGTGCGGGCAGCGGCTATTTCGGCACAATTGCCAGCCAAAGTGCGAAGGACATCCAAGTCCTGCTCAATAACAATGTCACCTCAACCATTTTACTGCTGCGTGAACTTGTTAAACGCTATCAAGATCAAGCAGTAACTGTAGTCGTGGTAATGTCGACCGCCGCCCTCGCGGCCAAGGCGGGAGAATCAACTTACTGCGCCGCCAAATGGGCTGTCAGGGGCTTTATCGAATCTCTACGTTTAGAGCTAAAGCAAAGTCCGATGAAAATCATCGCGGTTTACCCAGGCGGTATGGACACTGACTTCTGGCCAAGTAGCGGTAAAACCCTCGATACCTCAAACTTTATGTCCGCCGATGAAGCGGCTGGTATGCTCAAACAGGCATTGCTCGCCACCGAGCATGGTTATATTTCAGATATTACCATTCAACGGGGTTAAACTGGTGATATCGCCCAAACAAGCGTCCGTTTAACCAGTTATTCGATGCAATGTTCACTTCAGGCTCGGAGCGGTGCCTATTCTAGGTTTAAGCCAGCCACCACACATTAACCCATCAAGGGATGATAACGGGTGGCATAGCCTTTATGCGCAAATACTTTACCCAACAAGATTAGTGAGCGGTTAAGTCTTAACTAGCTTTTCATTCCCCATTAGGACCAATAATTAGCCAACCTTTTAAAATTTAGTACTTTCTCGCTAACGAGTTTAACTCATCAATAAGTTGCGCAAGATTGACATTCATTGCCCGTCCAAGCGCTATACCATTGCGCTCTGCACCTATAAAAGCCTCAGAAAATTGCGCCGTACCCATAGTGCGAATCAAATTATTATATATAACCTGGTTGTCACGTTTATCGACCAACTGGTAGTTCATGGAAATATGAGGAGACATAGAAAGACCGGGATCAAATTCCACATTAGTTAACGTACTTACCAACATAAAACTACCTGTTTCTGCAGGTGCTATAAGCCTTGCATCGTTAAGTGCGAATTCAATATCTTTGGTCAAAATTTCCGCTCTGACAGCGAATTGCTCAGATGTAATCTGCACAGGAGCAACGCTTATCTGTCCAGTAAAGTTGCTATAGGGGTCAATATTGAAATTTGAAATGCGCTGAGCTTCGTTACTGTCAAACGAGACATAGGTTGGTTCTCGTGGACCAGACGCACAGCCGGTGATAATAAACGTAATTACAACTAAAAAAATTCTTAAAATCATATAAATATACTCCCAAAAAAAAGCCGCTTAAAATCTTAGCGGCTTTCAAACTGCATTTTTACAAACTGAATTTCGACACCATGTCTTCAACAACCTGACGCATCAGCTTGTCATGAATGGCTCTTCGCCGATCTGCAGGACTCGCTCCGGTAGATAAGGCTTCACTTGAGCCTTGCAATAACTCCGGTGTGCTATCCTGCTCCTGTAACGGGGAGTAAGCGTTACAGAAACCCTCTGCACAATATATTGCGGTTTTTGTTTCAATCAGCTCGTTATTGTCCAAAGACTGCTGATGGTTCCATTCGTAAAACCAAATTGCGCGGCCATTTTCAACTAAAGTAACACTTGAGTTGATAGTGGCACTTAACACCTCATTGGCACCTAAAACTGACATTTCATTACGTTTTGCAATGTTATCTAGCTGACTGGCAATAGCAGGTGTCACAGCCGCCGCTTTCTGCTTTCTCAGTTTGGCATCAGTTTCCTGATAACGACGTTCCCAACGGGCATCCTGTCCGGCTTTAGAGGTAGAACGCTCTAAAGAATTAATCTGAAACAAAGCATCTGCTTGTAACTGTGTTGCCGCCTCTAAGTGCGTTTTGGCAACTTGCATTTCATTTTGCAGTACTTTCCAACTGATAACCCCATACCCTGCTTTTGCCAATGAACGCTCGATTTGTGCCATTTCAACGCCACAAGCTGTTTGCATGACGTTAGTTTCCGCTTTAGCGTTACCGCTGCGTTCGGTCTGCGACTCGCTAATACAATGATCAGGCGCTTTAACTGCTATCGTCTTAATTTTGTGAAAACTAGAAGAAAAATCCGTCCCTTTAGTAATAATTGGTGGTGTGGTTTGCGCTTCATTCACACGAAATGTTGAATCCACTAAATAGTAATTAACGGAACTACAACCAGATAGACCAATTCCTACCGTTAAGATACTTGCAAGCAATCCCAGCTTTTTCATAGCGTCCCCTTTTTTTATTTGCAACTTAATTAATATGCCAAGTTAAATCAGGCGGTGTACTCACCCGCAATTGGCGGGCGATAATAAATCCATCGCGATTAAAGGCCTGCAAATCAGCACAAGATGTTTCGAACTGAAACCTAATGCTACGACCTGTTTTAAGCATTTCAGCCAGAACAGTACCACCAGCGTAGAGCACTGTATTGCCATCATCACTACATGGCGTTGCGATTATTTTTTCCACTGTCTGGCCTGAATTATTAATAACAATGAGCTCCGCTGGCTTTATTTTAGGTGCCGAACTACTACAAGCACTTAGCAATAAAACACTCAACGCAGAGAAAACAATTGATTTGTACGGCATATGGATTCCCACGACTCGTATTAAAAATCATAAAAAGAACAGAAAATCATACAAATATAAAACAACGGATTAACGTATAAGACCCATATAGGATCCTGTAAAGGTTGGATGGAATAACAACAAGAGTGTGTTTTACACTGAAAACCACAACGCCGCCCAGCCACAGGTAAGCTTCCAAGAGTTAAACCTAGGCCAAAAAACGCCATCATTAGTGGGATTCTAATCGACCCGACTTAAGTCATTGGAGTACAGTTGACGCAAGGTAATTTGTACAAACAAAAAATTCCATTGCAGCGATACCCAGTCCCAGCCAAACATCGCGATTGTTAGGGATTTCAAGCTCATTCTTGGTGCGGGCGTTTGGTGATGCAGCTATATTGGGCGCAACATAGATGAATCATCACAGCAGAAATAGTTTCGATAATCGCCACAATGCCAATGTAGGCGCACCAGCCTAGGATTCATCACACCCAAGTCGCAAAGGGCGCACCGAAGATGGTCGCTAGCATTAATCCAATCATCACTCACCAAACGGCGTGCACCCTCATTTCGGGCTGCACAAACGAAGCGGCAAGCAACAGGGTCGCCCCCAAAAAACGCCGTGGGGTAAACCACTTAAAAAGTAAAAACACACTAGCCAACGTAGATTCAGAACAAAATTGCTAAAGCCGTTAGCGATTGCTATTGGCGCCACTAAACCAATCAGCGTAGTGATTCGCCTAATCCTGTCCCAAGTTTCATAACGATCGGTTAACCCACGACCACAACGATGGCATAAGCACGTATGAACAACTCATCTGGACCACTCTCACCCTTAAGTCATCTAGGGCTTGAGGCGCTAAGGTTGTAGCAGCAAATTTAGTAACTCCTAAGGCAGAATGAAAAGGCCAAGGACAATAATACCCAAAGGGACGTGTGCTTTTTGGTGGGTTGATAGTAGCTATTGCAAGGGATTTTGGGGCTATTCAGTAAATGATGGTATGTTTCAATATTTTCTTCGCGACTGTGTAAAACGATAACTTGCGTCGAAAACAATTTGGGGGCCTTAAGGCTCCAACTGTGCCTCTATGGGTAAATCAGACTATTTGACGAGTTGTTCTTGATAGGATTGGCTATCCCAATCGAAGGCATAGAGAACGCCCTGCCATTCGTATAGGGTTCTACCTTCATGCTGCACAAGTTTAGCATTTGCAGGCAGACTCGAAACACTGCGCCCTCTTGGTAGCGATATTTCATGATTTATAGCACTGCGACCATCAGGCTGCCCATTTGCGCCCAATGTCGTAGGCATCACTTGGCTTGACACCATTCTTTCAGTCTCTTGAGCCCCCAGCTCTTGCGAAGCGTATTGCATACTGGTTGTCACTTGGGTTGGCGCAGAGCGATAAACCTCTGACTCATTTGCTCTTAAAGGGAGCGAAATTCCAATTCCTGAATAGGGACCATTCCAATACACTGAGCCGCCATTGTTCCAGCCATTTCCATACCAGCCATTGTTATAAAAACCATTGATCCATCCCCATCCCGTCGCCAGACTTAAGCCTAAACCAAGCCCCCAAGGATAATAGGGTCGGTAAGGGTAATATCTGTGATGATGCCTGTGATGATTCTGACCGTGGCGGTTTTTTTCGTAAACGTTTGGCCTATAGTGATTGCTTATATGCCCTCCTCTGTCTGCACTAACACCCGCAGCATGGACCAACGTTGACATCATTAAAAGTGGTATGAGGGACATGAGTACGGCGCATTTGCTAATGGGCAGCTTTGAGCAAACCATCTTTGCCCATAGGTTTTTAAGATAATATTTATCTAGGGGAACCTTTGAAAATCGCAACATATCCACCTCGATGTGCCACATTTGACCGCCGCTGAGATTGTCATTTTACGCTTCTTACTGGCGAAGATCACTGAATTGGTTAACCCTAAAACAGAAAAATGCTATAGTGCGCGCCACACGGATTTCCACAGCAGAGGCTATTTCCACATGAGTTTTAAGGATTTACGCAGCTTTATCGACCATCTGGAAGCCAATGGCGAACTAAAACGCATTAGCTACCCCGTTGATCCTCATTTAGAAATGACAGAGATCGCCGATCGCGTTCTGCGCGCTCAAGGCCCTGCACTGCTATTTGAAAATCCAACCAATCATTCGATGCCAGTTCTGGCGAACCTCTTCGGTACGCCTAAACGTGTGGCTATGGCGCTGGGTAAGGAAGACCCGCTCGCCCTTCGCGATGTAGGTGAACTGCTGGCCTTTTTAAAAGAGCCTGAGCCACCGCGCGGTTTTAAAGACGTCATCGCCAAGATTCCGATGTTCAAGCAAGCCTTGAATATGCCCCCAAAAACCGTGCGTAACCCAAGCTGCCAACAGGTAGTGATTACCGGTGATGATGTGGATTTAACCAAATTACCTATTCAGCACTGCTGGCCGGGCGACGTTGCGCCGCTAGTGACCTGGGGATTAACCATCACTAAGGGGCCGCGTAAGAATCGCCAAAACTTAGGTATTTACCGCCAACAGCTGCTGGGTAAAAACAAACTTATCATGCGCTGGTTGTCCCACCGCGGCGGCGCCCTCGACTTTGCCGACTTTAAAAAGCAGTTCCCTGGCGAGCGTTATCCTGTGGTCGTCGCCTTAGGCTCAGATCCCGTGACCATTTTAGGCGCAGTCACCCCTGTGCCCGATGCCATGAGCGAATACGCCTTCGCGGGTTTGTTGCGTGGCGAACGCACCGAAGTTTGTCAGGCACTTAGCTGCGATTTAGAGGTCCCAGCGACGAGTGAGATGATTCTCGAGGGTTATATTGATCCTGAGGAAATGGCCGAAGAAGGTCCCTATGGCGATCACACTGGTTACTACAACGAGACAGACAAATTCCCAGTCTTTACCGTGACCCATATAACTCACCGTAAGGACCCGATTTACCACAGCACTTACACGGGTCGTCCGCCCGATGAGCCAGCCATGTTAGGTCTGGCACTCAACGAAGTGTTTGTGCCGATTCTGCGTAAGCAATATCCAGAGATTGTCGATTTCTACCTACCGCCCGAGGGCTGCTCCTATCGTATGGCGGTAATTTCGATTCGTAAGGAATACCCAGGTCATGCAAAGAGAGTGATGATGGGAGCCTGGTCCTTCCTACGTCAGTTTATGTACACCAAGTTTATTGTGATTGTGGATGACGATGTGAATTGCCGCGACTGGCACGATGTGATTTGGGCCATTACCACCCGCATGGATCCCAAACGCGATACCGTGATGGTGGATAACACCCCAATCGATTACCTCGACTTTGCCTCGCCGGTTTCGGGCCTAGGTTCAAAGATGGGACTCGACGCCACCAATAAGTGGGAAGGCGAAACTACCCGCGAGTGGGGCACACCAATCGTGATGGATCCGAAGGTGAAACAGAAAATTGATGATATCTGGAATGAGCTAGGTATAGACGACAGCCCAACCCTATAATTCAGCTTAAGCTCAACAAAACCGCTTAAGCCAAGAGAACAAGCCTACCAAGGGCGATTAAAATGACACCTGCCTCCATAGAGGTGCAAAGGAAGTTTGATGAAGACCATACGTTGTAAGATAGAGAAAGTTAGCCCATTTAACGATGCCGTTTATCAGGTATTGTTATCACCAGAAACCGCCTTCGATTTTAAGGCGGGACAATACCTGTGTATCGTCATGGGCGAAAAAGATAAACGCCCTTTCTCTATCGCCTCGGCCCCTAATGCCGAATTCATCGAACTGCATATCGGTGCCGCGGTAAGCGAAAGCTACCCAATGCAAGTGGTTGAAAAGTTGCGTACTAGCACGCACATCGATATCGAAGCGCCTGGCGGCGAAGCTTATTTACGCGAAGAAAGCCATCGCCCACGTCTGTTGATTGCTGGCGGTACAGGTTTCTCTTACATCAAAAGTATTGTTGAGCAGCAAATCGCTTTAAAACAAAAAATTGAAACCACTCTTTACTGGGGCTGCCGCACTCCAGATGCCATGTACTATGAGTCTATCGCCCGTGAGTGGCACGACGCTCACCCATGGCTGCACTTTGTACCAGTAGTAGAAGAAGCACCCGTTGAATGGCAGGGTAAAATCGCCAACCTGCTTACCCAAATCAAACAGGATTTCGTGAGCCTCAATGGCTATGACATCTATATCGCGGGTCGATTCGATATGGTGGGTGCGGCGCGTGAAAACTTCCGTCAAATGGGTGTGGATGAAGCGCATCTCTACGGTGATGCGTTCGCATTTATCAAATAATGCGATGATTTGTTTGCGGGTTGTCTCGCATAGCCACAAAGGCTAATTGGCCACATTAAACCCTAGCCTTGGCTGGGGTTTTGTTTTTACGGCGTGCCGTAATTGTCAGATAGCTTGCAAAGAAGCCACTCAAAGCACCGACAAAAAGTCTACGATAGAGATTAACAATTCCATTGTTGTACTAAATACCTAGTAAAGTTAGCCCGAAAAATTAATCAGCGAATTTTTCGATAATATCCTTTTGCATGGCTTCAATCAGCTCGCGATTCGCGGCTTGAGGTAACAGGGGATTATCGAGATAGAACAAGGTTCTTTTACTGAATTTGGCCTTAGCAAAGGCTGCTTGATGAGCGGGAAAACCAAAGAACAGCGCGTCAAAGGAGCCATCTTTATGTGCCTCCTCTAGACCAAATTGCAAGCGCTCGGCGAGCAATGGATTGTTTTTCGAAACAAAAAAGTAAATTGCCGCGGGATACACCACACCCAAATGATCATCGGCAATGACATCTGACTTAGGGCGCTCATCTATTTCGCTGTAGATTTCAGTCACCGCCCGCGGGAAATAATAGCCCTTATGCTGGGCGAGTTCTTTGTACATATCTCCTTCGTCCACATCGCTACGCACCAAAAAGCGATTCACCCGCATAATGGCGGTATCGGGCCAATCGCGCCCTAACAAGGCTGGCCAAGCGGCTAATTGTTCACGACTTTTGAGTGCAACAAAGCGTTGTTGATCACTCTGATTAATCGCAAACAGTCGGATACCATACATGCCCTTAGCCAAGGGAAAGCGCACAGGAAGCATATCCACTTCGCGGGCATAGGAGGTCATAGTCCAAAAAACGCTAATGCGGCCTTTGTTTAACTCACGGATTTGGCGATTCTGGGAAATATCAATATCGATGGGATTTAATGCAAACTCACCATATCGCACGGAGGATTTTTCCAGTGCCAATTTAAGCACTTCGATAAAATACACATTATTGGGGTTACGCTTGATGGATGAGGCATCGACGTAACTCACGACTGTCGTGGCCTCGGAGGCGACCACAGGTGTAGACAGAGCAAATCCAGCCAAATATCCCCAGATAATCAGCCAATAAGCATAAATTTGTCGAAAACGCCGGCAGCCCATTCGAGCAGTCAATCCTTTCATATCCTATTCCGTGCGGCTCCCTTACAGCTGTTGGGATTTTTTACGTTGCTTATCACTATACATGGCCTGATCAGCAGCGTGGAGCAGGTCACTAATGTCTCTAGCATCCTGCGGATAACAAGCTATCCCAAAGCTTAAACTAACCTCAATCGGGGTCGCATCATAGGTAAAAGGTGTTAAACAGGCCTGCTCAAGCTTTTGACGAACAAGTTCGATTTCAGTCATGCTGTATACTCGAGGCAGAATAATCAGAAACTCATCTCCCCCAAGGCGAGCCACCGTATCCGAACCACGTAGTGATTGCTTAAGTCTTTGTGCAACTTCTTTTAACAACGCATCCCCCGCATTATGCCCAAGAGTATCGTTTACTTGCTTAAAGCGATTTAAATCAATATTGATGATAGTAAAACGGCCATCTGCATCGGTGAGTTGGTCTAACACCATCATGGCATAACGCCGATTAGGTAACTTAGTTAATACATCCTGCAACGCGACCTGGTTTGCTAAACGGTAAGCTTGGAAGATAAAAATAAAGCTGATTAAAAATGAAATGGCAATAGAGTAGCCAGCAACTCGGGCAATATTATCCTTAGCCAATTTAGAAAGTGGACGAGTTTGATGCTTATCAGAATGGTTTATCCCTATCAACCAGCTGCCACTGGCGAGATTAACTGACTCTGTCACCAAAGGGTCATCAAAGACCCGAGCATCACCTAAAAATACTGGGCCTGATGCCCCCGTCGCATTCAGACCACGAATCGCAATTTGAATATTGTCGGGGAGATCGAATACCCCTGCATCTTTAAAAAGAGTATTAATATCAATAACTACACTACAATGCCCCCAATATTGGGTATTGAAGGGAGGATCAAAATACAACGGCATTCGGCCAATCACCGCCTCGCCTCCTTGAACTAACAGCAAGGGGCCTGAAATACTTAATCGTTGGGATTGTCTTGCCTGTACTATGCTCGCCCATTGCATGGGATTGTCATGAAAATCAAGCCCGATAACCCGCTCATTTCCTGCTAAGGGATACACAAAGGCAATCACATCGTTGGGTGCCACACTGATATTGCGAATGTGTTCGCCCTTTCGCACCAATAACTTAGCAACTTGCTCCCATTGAGCGGGCCCCGCATTAGGCGCAAAGGTAATTAGCGTTGCCATACTATCGGCGAGAAACAACTCAGCATTAACTTCCGCCTCAATATTGGCGCGGATAAGTGATAGGCGCTGAGCCAGCTTTTCAAGCTCTTGCGCTTCGGTATTACGGGAATAACTGCTTTGTAAATACTCCACAGTACTAAAAGACAACAGCAAGTAGAGTAAAACGAACAGCATGAGGCCGACATTGGTTTTAGTTGTTGTTATAAACGGCATGTTATTTCACATTATATTTACATAGCTTAATCATAAACCCTCAGGCAAGCTAATGAAAATAATTACTTACAATTGCATGATATCGCGCTCATACCTAGTTATAACTGCCACTTTTGCTGTCCTACCAAAGTCCATGCCTTCACATCACTACAACTGAGGCCGATGTAAATCGAAGCGCAGCGCCTCTGAGATACCATAATATGCCGATGGGCCACCCGCACGTAATACGGGTTCAGCTAACGCGGTTTGATAAATCCCTTCGCTATTGAGTAGATGGGCATCGATATGCACAGCTACTACTTCGCCAAGCACTAACCAGGTATCAATGTTGTCGCCATTGGCAGCAGTAAGTTGGATACATTGGGATATTTTACATTCAAAATGCACCGGACTTTCGGCTACTAAATCGGCTTTAACGATTTTGCCCTGTGTGGGTGTCAGTCCAGCAAATGCAAACTCATCCTGACCATGGGGTAGCATGGCTGAGGTTTGATTCATTTTATCGGCAAGGCTACGAGTCGTGAGATTCCACACAAATTCTCCCGTCTCAACAATATTGGCCACACTGTCCTTCCAGCCGGTGCTAGCAAAACCAATAATAGGTGGTTTGTAATTGAAACAATTAAAAAAACTGTAGGGTGCCAGGTTACGTTGTCCAGCCGCATTACGGGAAGAAATCCAGCCGATTGGCCGTGGGGCGATAATGGCATTTAAGGGATCATGGGGTAAACCATGTCCTTGGCTGGGCTCATAAAAATAACGATTGTTTGTCATTCGCTTGCTTCTCCGCTGTTACCACTGCTCAAGCCATTCTCATCAAGGATAAATACTTATGTTGGCTGAGTTCTAGGCTGCATATTAGCTTGTAAGTAAAGGAATAACACTGACAGAAAGTAAAGAAAGACCAAATAAAAAGAGGGACATGCGTCCCTCTTTTTCATTTGAATCGCGACTTATCTTGGATTAAGAACGGCGCGCTTTTTTAGCACGGCGAACAAACGCCATCGACAGTAAGCTCAGTAGGCTCCAACCTAATGCACCACCCGAACTAGACTCAGTTTCTTCAACTGGTGTCTCTGTTGTTTCTGGCGTTGGCTCTTTGCCATCTGAAACAACAGTCAGTTTAAAGCTAGTGCTCGCAGCATCAGAGCTGATCTCGTTATCACGAACCGTCACAGTTACAATCGTTTCGCCGTGGAAGTTCTTCTTCGGCATCAGAGTAAAGGTGTTCCCTTTCACTTCTGCAGTCACTTTATCGCCAGTGACTTCAATCGTGTTTGGTACTTTGTTCGCATCAACATAGCTCACCACTAGACCTTCTAGCTTGGTATTTTCAGGAACTACTTGGTCAGCAATTGGTGCGAGCTTAATGTTGCCATTAACGGTAACGGTATGAACTTGCTTGATAGATGGAGCACCTTCTAAGTCATAGTTCAGTTCGATATCCAAAGCCTTACCAGTCGCTTCTGGTTGTACCGCGACTTTGAAGCTCACTTCCATTTGGCTCTGCTCTGGACCTACATAGTCGTAACAGATAACCAGATCGTTGTGCAGCTTCTCATCTAAGTTATCGTAACCAAAGACTTCGTAAAGGTTACCATCTTTAGCGCCAACGGTTTTTGACCAAGGAGAATCAAAACCTTCAACGAATACGGCACCTTTCGCTAGGTTTTCGCCTAGATTGCTGTAGGCAAAGATGATTTCGAACTTACCAGGACGATAGTCAATACCACTGCGAAGAATCGCTTCGAAGTCGTACTCATCACCGGTTTTGGTGTCGGTTACGTTATCGAACTCAAGGAACAGCAGGTCACCTAGATCTGGACGATCTTCAGCGTACTGACTCGCAATCGTTAGACCCCATGGATCAGATGGGTCACGACGGTACTTGGTTGCAAAACTACCACGCCAGAATGGCACCACAGCTTCGTTCAGGAAGGTTGGACCACGGTGCTGAGACATGTACCAGAAACCAGTGTTGAATTGTAACGCACCCACGGTATGCATACGCATGTAACCCGCGTTCGGCTGGTTGTACACTTCGAACTTAGCGTCTTTTTTGTAGAACAACCAATCGATCGGTACATCAAATGAGGTGTTAAAATCACCAACAAACCAATCAGCAGTAGGCTGAATACGGAACTCACCCTGCAGGTCGATGTAACCACCAGTAGAGTACTCATCAATCAGCGGGGTGTGACACATCTTGTCAGTTAAGTTAGTGCTAACTTTATACTCACGGGCAACATCACGAGTCGACAGCTGTAAACCACTTAAGGTTAAACTGTGTTCATCGGCAACAATTGCCTTAGTCACGTCTTCGTTATTGGTCTGAATAGTGCCGGTGGCTAAACGCATACCTTCTGGAATTTTCAAATCGAACTTGTAGTTACGATCTTGAGTTTCCATGTTAGCAGCAATCTTCAGCGTAACGTCAATAACATCCATGCTACGGGCTTTATCTTGGCTGACTGACCAAGTTACCGCATCGTCTGCACGGCGAATATCCAATGCTGTGTAACCTAAAGTACCTTCAGCACCTGGCATGTTACCTAAGTCAAAACCGCCATAGTAGATATCGCCAGCTTTTGTTTCGGGTAAATTCCAGTTAATACCGATACTGTAGTTACCGTTACCATCGTGCGAAGCTGGGCCTGACATGGTCAGGTAACCTTTATCATCGTTTTCCATGATAATGGCATAACCGGTGTCGACGTTTACATCACCTTGGCTTTGGCCATAGGCAGCTGCAGTTGCCACCCAGTAAGTACCTGGTGTTGGGTTTTCGAAACTACAGTAGTTGTGCTCAGATAGGCTAGTTGAAATACAGACTAATTCGTCAACGTATTCCTGTCTGATTAGGGTAGCGCTAGTTGTGCCCTCTGTAACGAAGGTATTATTTTCGTTCTTATCCAGACCCACCATAATGAATGGTTGAGGTTGGCTATAACGAGGGTTTAAGTTCTCTAAAGTCGTGACCTTCTCAGCCTTCTGGACTGCAACAACGAAACGCTTTGTACCTTCAGGAATGACGACAGGACGAATATCCCAACCCTTATCGATGTTCGCTTTGCTCAGTAAAGCACTCACCGTTGTTAAGGTATTGGAGTACACTTCAGGTTTTACAGGACCATAGAAACGAGGCGTTAACTGGCTATAAGCGTCAGTGTTAACGGTTAAGGTTTCAGTACCTTGATCACGGGTGATTTCAAAGCGATGTGCAAGGGGTAACTGATTAGCAACACTTGCCACAACCACTGGCATATGTACTTCAGGTGAGTTGTTGTTAACCTCCTTTAATACCACTTGACCATTGAAGAAAGCATTCTTATTAAGGACACCACTCCAAGGCGCATCGACCTCTGCAGGCTCAGTCTTGTATTCGATAAAGCCAGGGTTTTTTGCCGTGATAATAATATCTTGGGTTTGACCGGCCTTAAGGGTGAAGGTGGCTGGCGAAACTGTCAGTTCAAAACCTTCTTCTTTAGCCACACCTTCAACGGTCCAAGAACCATCGCGTGTCGCTTTAACCGTACGCATCCAAGAACAGGTCTTCTCACACTCCATTTCAACCATAGAAGGTAAGTTCAACCAGTTAACGATACCACCATTATTGGGGTTAGCATTACGGTAGTTTTCAATGGTTTCATCCATTACTAAACCACTGTCAGCCGCACGTGCAACGTTAATCGCACCCGCACCCGCCATAAAGTTGTAGTAAGGATCAAGCAGCTCATAGCCTGTGTTCAGATATACAGGGCCTGCGGTTAACATAAGCGCAGATTGGATCTCCGCTGGTGTCCAGTCAGGGTGAAGCTGAGTCAACAGGGTCATGGCACCGGTTACATGCGGAGCAGCCATAGAAGTGCCGCTCATGAAGGTCCAGTCAGACGCTGTTGGATTATAGGTAAATGGCTGGTCGTCAGCGTTAGCCGCGTAAATATCCACACCTGGTGCAGTTAAATCTGGCACTAAAGTGTTGTTGGTCTTACTTGGGCCTAATGAGCTGAATGTCGCTAGGTTATTACCCATAGTCGCATCAAAATCATAACTATTGGTAAAATCGGTAATCGTTGCACGGGCCGCGGTGCCGTTTTTATTAACCCAGTTACGAATAGCCGTACGCTTCGCCGACTTAACTTGAATACCAGGGATAACAAACATATCCGCTGCTAGGTTATCCGCCGCTGTGCTGATGTTTTGCAGAATAATACCGCCTGCACCACCCGCTGCTACGTTTTTAGCTTTCTCAACACGGGCGATATCGCCGCGCTCACAAACCACGATTTGATCGCTTGTGAAAGTACCCGCTGGGAACGGCACGTTACAGCTTGCCGCTGTATAAGCATCGCTAGTGTCTGGATCAGCATAAGTTTCAGCCAGAACCACTTGACCTGTGATTGAACCCGAGAAGCTAGTCCCTTCGATTGGAGCAGTAGGCTTGCTTAATGAGCCCTCAAAGTCTTGCAGGGTCTTAATACCTTGCTTGAGCACGCGATCATGAGTCGTTGCCCCCACAGTAGTCACCCAAGGTGAACTGTGATCAGCCGTCCAGTAAGCGCCACTGTTACCCGCAGCCGCGGCAACAGAGATACCCGCTTCACGGGCTGCAAGGAAGGCCTCTTCCATTGGATCGCCCCAAGGCATTTGCTCAGATCCACCGATAGAGAAGTTAATCGCATCAACGCCATCGGCAATCGCATCTTCAAAGGCTGACAGGATCGCAGACTCTGGACAGCCCGCATAAGGGTCGCCGCTGCTACCAGGCCAACAAACTTGGTATGAAATAATGTGCGCGCGTGGTGCAACACCACTCGTTTGTGGGAAGTTAAATGGTACATCCACACCATCACTCACCGCATCGCCAGTAATACCTTGCAGCGGGGTGTTTTCAATGGTGTTACCCGCAACAGTACTTGCGGTGTGCGAACCATGGCCCGCGTAGTCTTCACCGTTGGCAGGGCGAATACGCTTGGTTGAATATGGTGAGCTTTGGAACTCAGCAGCCGAGTAAACGTCGGTGATTTCTGGGTATGAACGCACGCCCACTAGCTTGTTATTACAAAGCTCAGGGAAAGTACCACAATCACCGATAGGCGCGGCGTTTTTATAAGGGTTTAATCTTGCGTACTCTTCATCGTCAGCAAAAGCCACGTGGTCGGTGTTGATACCGGTATCGATAATACCGACGACCATACCTTCACCTTTAACTGGTAAGCCGCCTTGGGTTGCTGTGCCGTTCCACATTTTGTCCGCGCCAACAAAGCTTGGACCACGGTCGGTGCGTAATTCAAAAATACGGTTTAAAGAAATGCGTTTCACACCCGTTTGGTGTGACATTTTAATTGCATCTTCTTGAGTCATCTCAACAACTAACGCGTTGCTTGCAACCGTGAATTGTTTTTGAACTTTAACGTTAGCGCCCGCTTGACGCACTTTAGAAACAAACGAGTCCTGTGCGCTTAATAAATAGTTCTTATAGGATTGCGCTGTCGCAGTGTTCACACTGACGCGACCCTTTGCAATCACAGAACGGTTAACAGGCGCCCTAGTCGCTGCTAAACCAGGGATGTCACCTTCATAGGTAGCTAAGGGCTCAGCTTCAAGCTGGACAATATAGGTTTGAACACCATTAGAACTGGCTTGTGGCTGGAAAATCTCTTCAGGGGTGCGCGCCTTTTTCACGCGGTTTACCTGCCCTGGAGTGCCAACATAAATGTCGCCGCTGAGATCTGCTCGACGCTGTTCAGTCGCTTTCAGTACGTCTTCTGCGGTGAAAGTAGGAATATAAAAACTGCTACCTTCGGCCTTCTCCATCCTTGGTTCGGCCAATACAAACGTACTAGCACCGGCAACATAGAGAGCGGTTAAGCTCGCTATCGCGGTCCGTTTGAACTGCTGATTGTTCATAACATTTCCTTAAGCATTATATTGTTATTTTATTGGTGCACTAAAGTGCGGGGGGTAGGTATAACAAAATTCTCACAAAAAATGCGTACCATTATGTAACTTTTGCGCAACAACTAATCACACATTAAGAAACCAACTAGATGCAATTCGTTACATTTAACACAATAACGACCAGAATCGGTCCATAGAATCTTCACTCTCAAGCCTTAATCATCAGGCATTACAACTGGGTTCAAATAAAAATATACTTAAAATTCATCGCGTTTAATTAAAGCTGCTAGAGTGAGATCGAGGGGTAAGATCAATATTCATAGAGATTGAATTGATTACGGGGTGAGTGATGGTGATTGGAAAGCAAATCTCAAAACGTATGTTATTTACGGCACTTTTAGGCATTGCAGGTTGCGTTAGTGTTACCAATGTAAACTTCGATAGTCTCTACGGCAGCAGCTCACCCGATAATCGCGCACTATTAACGGCAAGTACGTCCGAGAACCACCGATTCGTCGCAGCAGCGGCAGAACCCATACTCAATAGCCGTTGTGTTGTGTGCCACGCCTGTTACGATGCCCCCTGCCAACTGAAAATGTCCTCAAAGGAAGGTATCGAACGTGGCGCAAATAAAGAGAAAGTCTATCAGGGCACACGACTTACAGCGTCGTCGCCTAACCGCCTATTTTTCGATGCCTTCGAGGTGCAACAATGGCGCGATCGTGGGTTCTATCCCGTCCTCAATGAACGTGCTCAAACACCTACCGCTAATACCCAAGCCTCGGTAATAGGGCGCATGTTGCAGCTCAAACAGGCACATCCACTGCCGGATACTAAACTGCTCGATAATCAATTTGATTTAAGTCTCGATAGGGTGCAGCAATGCCCTACGCTTGAGGAAATGCCAAGCTTTGAGCAACAACAGCCCCTTGCAGGTATGCCCTATGGACTACCCGCACTTAATGCCAAGGAGCATCACACTTTGATGCAGTGGCTTGAAGCAGGTGCTCCGCTGCCAAGCAAAAAACCACTGGGGTCGGCTTTTGATGTTGAGATTGCCCGCTGGGAACGTTTTTTAAATAACGACAGCTTAAAAGCGCAGCTTAGTGCCCGTTATATCTATGAACACCTTTTTGCTTTTCACCTGTATTTTACTGAACTGACCGCCGCCAGCAGTCCAGCCAGCTATTTTGAATTGGTGCGTTCGCGAACACCGCCAGGACAGCCTATCGAGCTTATTGCCAGTCGCCGCCCCTTTGATGATCCAGGCACGTCACGGGTGTATTACCGTTTTAGGCACTATAGCGCCACCATAGTCGATAAGACCCATATACCCTACGCCTTAGACCCGCAATTACTCATGAAATGGCAACAATGGTTTATCGATGCCGATTACAAGGTGGATGCTCTGCCCAGTTATGAAGCTAGCGTAGCGGCCAATCCCTTTGATGCCTTTATGCAGCTCCCCGCCAGTTCACGTTATCGCTTTATGCTAAATCGTGCCCAAGACACCATTATGGGTTTTATCAAAGGACCCGTTTGCCGTGGTCAGGTAGCACTCAATGTGATTAACGATCGCTTTTGGGTCTACTTCGTCAATCCCGAATATATGAACGATACCGATTTCAATCACTTTTATCAGAGTCAGCTTGAAAACCTGAACATGCCTGCCGAAGAAGACAGTACGGCACTTGCGGTCACTTGGGTCAAATACGCCAAAAAACAGGGGGAATACTTAAGGGCGCGCAACCAATTCTTAAATGAAAAATTTAAAGATGGTCAGCGCTTAAGCCTAGAGGGTATTTGGGATGGCAACGGCAGTAACGATAATGCCAGCTTAACGGTGTTTCGCCATTTCGATAATGCTACTGTAGTCAAAGGATTAGTCGGATCACCACCCAAAACAGCTTGGATTATCGACTATGCTCTGCTCGAGCGGATTCATTACCTATTAGTGGCGGGATTCGATGTCTATGGCAATTACGGCCACCAGCTACTTACCCGCCTTTATATGGACTTTTTACGCATGGAGGGGGAATCTAACTTTTTAACCCTACTGCCACAGGAGGAGCGGCGCAAACAGCTACAGGACTGGTATCAGGATGCGGGCACTCAGCTCACCGACTATATCACCGGTGACATCAATGGCTTTAACCAACCCACAGGTGAGCTTTACTATTCCAGTGATTTTAAGAGCGAATTATTCAAAAAGCTTGGTTCTAAAGTCGCTAAGGTTCAACCTAACCGCTACCGAATCGAAAACAGCACCCTTAACGCTAATAGCCAAGCCTTACTGCGGGCGCTTGCTAGGGTGAAAGGTCAACAGGCGACGTTACTGCCTGAACTTACCATGATTATGATTGAACCCAGCCATGGGAGAAACGCCGAGCTATTTACCTTAGTGCGTAACAGCGCCCATAAAAATATCTCCAGCCTATTTAGCGAAGAAAGCAATCGCGCTCAAATCCATGATGACGTAACTTTAGTGCACGGTCTTTTGGGGAGTTATCCAGAGGCATTTTGGCATATTGAGGAGGCGCAGCTCGCCAAGGTGACAGCAATGGTTGAGTCGTTGCAGACTGAAGATGACTATCAGGCACTGATGGATTTAGTCGGAGTGAGGCGAACCAATCCTGCATTTTGGGACTTTAGCGATAAACTGAATCAGCAGTTCTTCGCGAACCAACCGATTGAGAGCGGTTGGCTGGATTACAATCGGTTGCAGAATCGCTAAATGCGTTTGCACCTTAAACAGGTTATCGATTCAATTCCCGAAACCTCAGCCAAATAAAGAAGGGAACCTAAGGTTCCCTTCTTTATTCAAGCTCGATTACCAGATCTGTACCCGATCCTCTGGTGCCAGATACAGCTTGTCGCCCGGTTTAACGTCGAAGGCGGTATACCAAGCATCGAGGTTACGCACTGTGAGTGCGCGGTACATGCCTGGAGCGTGGCCATCGGTCGCCACACGGGCGCGAAGTGCCTCATCACGCATCTTAGTCGCCCAGGTCTGTGCAAACCCGATAAAGAAACGTTGATCACCGCTAAAGCCTTCGATCACTGGTGCTTCTTCACCCTTTAATGAGGCGCGGTACGCATCATAGGCTGCAGCTAAACCCGCCACGTCGGCAATGTTCTCACCTAGGGTGAGCTTGCCATTCACGTGTAAATCAGGGAATGGTGCATAACCGTCGAACTGTTTAGCCAGTGCTTCACCCTGTTTGGCAAACTGGGCAAAGTCAGCCGGTGTCCACCAGTTGCGCATCGCACCAGTTGAGTCAAACGCTGCGCCGTTATTATCGAAACTGTGGCTGATTTCATGGCCAATCACAGCGCCAATGGCGCCATAATTATAGGCCGCATCAGCCGCTGCATCGAAGAATGGCGGCTGTAAAATCCCCGCAGGGAAGTTAAGCGCGTTCTGCACTGGCAGGTTAACCGCGTTGACGACTTGAGGCGTCATCCACCACTCACCCTTATCCATCGGCTTACTGATTTTCGCTAACTGGTGGACGTACTCGGCCTTCTCACCGTTGATCGCATTAGCATAGGCATTGGTTGGTGAAACCACATAGCTGCCGTAATTGCGCCAGTGCTCAGGGTAGCCTACACCCACGGAGATAGTTCCCACTTTAGCGAGTGCTTCCTTCTTGGTTTCGCCATCCATCCAATCAAGTTTTTCAACCCGTTGGCCGAAGGCACTCACAATGTTGTCGACCATGGCGCTAACTTCGGCCTTGGCAGAAGCTGGAAAATATTGCTCGGCATACACGCGGCCAACCGCATCACCTAAGTAATCGTCTAATGCACTGAGGGCACGTTTATCGCGGCTGCGCTGCTCTGGCGTCCCAGAAAGCTTTGTACCATTAAAGGCAAATGCGGCATTATCGATAGTCGATGGCAATACATCGGCGTGACTGTTGATATGATGGAACACCAACCAATCCTTCCAGGCATCTAATGGTTCGGTGGCCACCAATGCAGAAAGCTGCGTAATCGCACTGCCGTGATAAGCGGCGAATCTATCTTGCGTACCCAGTTGAGCTGCCACTAAGAAGGCTGTCCAATCGATGCCCGGCGCCTTAATATCAAAGTCTGCGCGGCTCCATACGGCGGATGCCTTAGTAAAATCTTCACTGTCTTCACGACTAACATGGGCGGCAGCAATTTTACCTTCGAGGGCAAAAATACGATCAGCGCGTAATGCGGCATCACTCACGCCTGCGTCGTTTAACAGCGTCTCAATATAGGCGCGATAAGCGGTGCGAATTTCGGCCATTTTAGGCGCGTCAGAGAGGTAATATTCACGTTCTGGTAAACCTAAACCGCCCTGAAGAATGTAAGGCAGCACCTCACCAGGGGTTGCTAAACCTTGGGTCACAAAAATACCAAATAGGTTTTCAGTAAAGAAATCGGTCGCATTGAGCGGATCCACGTCGGCGCGAAGATTAGCCCCTAGGACTTCAGATAATTGTTGTGTATTGCTGATCGCTAGATAACGCGTCAGCTCAGCTTGTGCAGGCTTCATACCCGCGGCATCGATGGCGGCAACATCGGTATAGGCCTTGTAGAAATCGGCGATACGCGCTTCATCACTACCTGCACTGTGTTGTACTTTCACTAAATCTGCAATTAGGCTGGTTTTGTGTTTTTCCGTTTCGAGGAAGGCGACGAAGAAGGCACCAGTGCTTGAGCGGTCTGCGGGTATTTGGGTGTTCTTCATCCACTCGCCATTGGCGTAGGTGTAAAAGTCATCCCCAGGTTTTACGCTAGGTGACATAGAGGCGATATTAATACCAATCGACGGCGCTTCAACCTGAGAGGTCGCTTTAGATGCCACTTTAGCGGCTATATCACTGTTATTGATATTATTTACGGTGGGGTTATCGCCACAGGCGCTGAGTCCGGCTAGTACTGTCGTTGACAGTAGCAACGCGGGGATAAAACGGTCCGACATGAAAGACTCCTATTATATTAGTTTTTGTATTTTTTATAGTTAGATTTTGGCTAAGACTCAGCCTGATACTCGTCAATGAGCTCGATTGCAAATTGCCTAGCTGGTCGCGCTGCAGTGTAACTGGCGCTAGGGGCAGATGTAAAAGCAAACTCGCAGGCTCAAGCACTATATCCTAGGTTCAGCTTAACGAGCGAAGTACCTCGAAATAGCAAGCTTTGAATTTAAGGGCGGCTTTCATTAGAATTGCCGCTCCCATTTCCCCTATCAAAGGTATTTACATGCAACTCTCCTCGTTAACTCAACCCATTTACGACCACCTATACCGTGATATCAGTGAGTTTCGCAGCACCTTTGATTTAGCAGTGAACGATGCAGCCTCGTTAGATGACAAGGCAGATATCCTTCATACCTCGTTGATCATTGAAGAATTAACTGAGCTTGCAGAGGCCGATAGCCGTATAGAACAGGCCGATGCTATCGTCGATTCAGTCTATGTGTTGATGGGACGTTTAGTGCATTTAGGCGCCGTTAAAATGGATGCACGCTTAGAGATTAGCTACCTTATCGACCTGCTGCTTTGCGTGGCAAAAAACCGCGAAATTGATTTTATTCGCTGCTGGGATGAAGTGCATTCGAGCAATATGAGTAAAGTGTGCCGCAATGAGCAAGAACTGGCTGAAACGGTTGCGTTTTATGCCGAGCAAGGTGTCGAGATCGTGGGCAGCAAAAAAGGCGATTTTATTATTGCCAAATGTGCTAAAGATGTTGAAATGGCTGGTAAAGTCGTACGTCAGGGTAAAGTGCTTAAATCCGTCTACTATCGCCCAGCCGATTTAAGCAAACTCGTTAAAGCTTAAGCTTGAAGGCCTGTATGCTTGCCCGCAGTTGTGTTGTTGAGTGCCCAAAGGTGTCATTCACCTAGGGCGCTCATGCTGATAATTTGGCTAGACATCCATATCGATAGCTGCGGGTAATCGCACTTCCACCAACGTCATCCCCTTTGCCTCATCAACCTTAAGGCGAGTATCGCCCCCTTGAGCTCTGGCAAACAGGCGTGCTGCGTAAGTACCAATGCCGGTGCCATCTCGCTTACCTTCAGTGGCATATTTTTCCCAAAATCGCTCGCGAATCGACTCAGGGATCTTACCCAGATTCTCAATGTGTATCACGACTAACTGCGCTTCACGGGAGAAGCGTATGGCGATATTGGTATGGGGTGGCGCCGCCTCAAAGGCATTTTTGAGCAAGTTAAAAAAAAGCGGATGACATAATCTCGGTTCGGCCATGAGGTCGAAAGTGCTACTGATGTCTTCTTCGGGGGTAAAGGTAACCGCTAAGTGTTTATTTGTAAAAGTTCGCTGCATTAGTGCTGCAAGCTTTTCCATCAATTCGAGCACCGAAAACCACTCGGCTTCGACCTCGTATTCCCCAGCTTCGATAAGCAAAATATCCGATGCCAAATTAATGGTTTGAATCGACTGCAGTGCTAATTCATCCACCAAATTAATCTCTGATAACCACTCCTTCGGAAAACTGGCCTCTTGGGCAAATTTTTGTGCGAGTGCACTAATAGTCGCTAAGGGCCCCTTCAGATCATGAGTGATGATGCTGTCGGCGCTATCACGTTGCTCAAGATACTGCTTAATCTCCTCATGTTGTTGCTTAATGCGGTTCTGTTGTCGACGTCTAGCCAACGAATTTGCAATCTTTTGCTTAAGAATATCTGCCTGCACGGGCTTAACTAGATAGTCACAGGCACCAAAGCGCAGCCCTAGTAATTGTTGGTCGACATCATCGAGTGCACTGATAAAAATCACAGGGATCTGCGATGCCTTTGGGTGCTCGCGCATGCGTTTAAATACTTGGTGCCCATCCATCCCCGGCATCATCACGTCGAGCAACACTAAATCGGGTGGCGTATCGGATAAACAGTAATTGAGGGCGCTTTGACCATCCTGAGCCTGGAGCACTTGGTAGTCGTCGCCAAGTAATCCTGCCATCAGCACTAAATTTTCGAGGAGATCATCAACGATCAAAATAACACATTGGGCATTGTCCAAAGGCGCATCTTGACCAGACATCTCAAGCTGATTACTCACTTCAGAGGAAGATGCGGCCTCCAATTTTGCCCTATGGGAGGCCAGTGCCTGTATCACTCGACTCTGCAACGTTTTGGCATTAAAAGGTTTAGCGATAATGTCTAAAACCCCATACTGAATAGCGACTTGTACTAAGCTTCTGTGGGTATTAGCGGTCACCAGCACTACAGGTAACTGCTGCCATTTTTCCTGCAGCCTGAGATGATCTAATAACTCCTGACCATGGCCTTCGGGCATACTCCAATCGAGCAACATGAGATCAACAGCATTATTTCTCAATATTTCTTGCGCTTGCTTACCACTGTCCGCCTGCAGCACCTGCCCAAATCCCATTTGGCGTAATTGCTCTGCAATAATCTTTCGAAGCGAATCAACATCTTCAACCACTAATACCTGTAAATGGGTTAATTCCATGGTTAGCTCCTATCCTCAGTGGACAGATTAAGTTCAGTCATTAACGCGTTAAGCCCCTCCATGGCAGGTTCAAAATCAAAGAGTTCCACATCCATTTTCAATTGTTTTAGCAAGCCCCTTTGGGATTGCAATTGTGGAGCCTGAATAAGTTTATCCACTAGATCCAAAGCGTTTGTGTTGTAATCCCTTAAACTCTGTTGGAGTTGAGTTAGCAAGGAGCCTAAAGCTTCATCGGACAGTTCAAACTCAACTTTACGAAGCGTTTGCTGGCGTGACCAAGTACCAAGGCCACTCACCATGCACTGCAAATCAACCTGCAGCGCGAGTAATTGCGCTACAAAATCCTTTGTTAACGGTGGTTCTTCGGTTCGACAACGGCTTTCTAATTCTGCGGCTTGTCGACTCAAATCCACAGCGCCAAGATTGGCGCCCACGCCTTTTAGCGTATGCAAACACAGCATTAACGCACTGATATCATTTGCTTTAGAAGCTTGTTGTAGTTGAGACAGTAACGTGTCACCGGTATTGATAAATAAGCCTAAAAGTTGGCTGTAGAGCGCCTCATTGCGATCGCAAAGCGCCAGTCCCTTCTGGGTATTAAGACCATCGATTTGAGGAAGCGTTATTCCACCTACAGATTTTTTAGCGCTCACGGGAACGGGTTTACGCTGTTTAGGGGTAATCCAACGGGCCATCACAGCGTAGAGATCCTTTACATGTACAGGTTTAGTGATCTGATCGTTCATGCCGACATCCAATGCCTTTTCAATATCTCCCGTCATGGCATGGGCAGTCATGGCAAGTATGGGTAATTTGGAGAATGCATCGATAGCACGAATGCGCTTTGTCGCCTCATAACCATCCATTACCGGCATTTGGCAATCCATCAACACGCAGTCGAAGGCTCGTTTTTGTACTAATTCGACCGCCTCAAGTCCATTATTCGCGACCGTTACAACCATCCCTGCTTGGCGTAATAGCTCCACAGCAAGCTCTTGATTAAGTTCGTTATCCTCAACTAAGAGTACTTCAGCCCCCGCCAGCTGAGTCTTTAAACCATGCAGAGAATGCTCCTGAGTGAGTTGCACATCACCCTCCTTGTCGAGATCAAGTAGCATCAATAAAGCATTACCCACAGCGATTGGCGTGATGGGTTTAGTCTGAAACATAAGCTGTGTATGACTTTCAATTAATTGCCTCGACTCTTCCTGCTCCGCTAATGTGCCTAATAACAACATTTTCGCCTTAGGCGCATTAACTAAAGCAGTGCGCACTCCCTCATTGAACGCACTATAGTCACAGATAAGTACAGGTGCAGCGCCTAATTCCTTGTCCTGCGACGACGATTCTTGGTGTTGGTTGAGTGAATCAATCACCTGTTCCTCATTAATACTGCTAACGGACATCTTTGCCGAATTGCCATGATCGGTAAGTAATTTATCCAGCCTAGGATCTAGACCGACCAAATTAACGCTGACTCCGGCTAATGCCTTAAATGGTGAACGGGGTGCATGGTAATCCACCATTTCCAAGGTCAGTTTGAGATAAAAATGGCTGCCCTTTCCCTCCTCACTCTCACACCACACTTCCCCCCCCATCAAACTCGCCAGACGACGACAAATCGCCAAACCTAAACCTGTTCCGCCATATTCACGGGAGGTAGACGCATCGACTTGTTCAAAAGAGCCAAATAACACTGCCAATTTATGCTCAGGGATCCCTATACCAAAGTCTTCAACACAAAACGTGATGTCGACTTGGGCTTCCCTTTGTTCAACTTGGCAACTAAGAATGACCTTACTCATAGGCTCGGAAAACTTAATCGCATTGTTACAGTAATTAATGAGGATCTGCCCTAAACGCAGGCTATCGCCATAGAAATAGCGTGGAAGTTCAGGGGGAAGATCAAAGAGAAAATTCATCTGTTTCTCTTCGACCTTATAGCTGATTACATTGGCCAAATTAGAGAGCACATCGTCCAAATCAAACTCAGTCCATTCAATCTTCATCTTGTCGGCTTCGATTTTAGAGAAGTCGAGAATATCGTTGAGTATACCCAGTAAATTACCCGCCGCTTGATGCACCTTACCAACATAATCCCGCTGCTTACTCGACAATTCTGTCTGCAATACTAAATAGGACATACCTAAGATGGCATTCATTGGCGTGCGAATTTCGTGTGACATATTAGCGAGAAAATCTGACTTAGCTTGGTTAGCTGCCTCGGCAGCATCTTTTGCATCGGCTAACTCCAGCTGAATACCCTTAGCTTCTGTGATATCCAGCGCCCAACACAGGTTAGCATTTTGCCCGTCCTGCACTGTGTAATAGGCCGTAATCAATACATCCCTTGGTTCACCATCACGGTCAAACAGTTGAGTCTCAAAAATGGTACTTTCTTTATCTAAGGCAAGTTCCCTAATACGATTGTCATAAACATCAGGATCGATAAAAAGCGGATAAACCGACTGTCCCACTTCGAGCCCCGTCATCTCTGTGAGTTTCTCATTTACATAGCGACAGATCCCACCGATACAAATCCACACTCCTATTGGACTTTTCCCGAGGACGTTTTTCAAAAGATCACGCTCTCGTTCAAGCAGAGCACTCATCAACTTACGATCTGCCAGATCGTGGTAAGACCCCAGAATATATTGCTCTCCGTTGATTTCTATCCGTTTGAATTGCGCCTCAACGTCAACGATTTCGCCAGTGGTGGTCAGCAGTTGCGACTCAAATTTATATTGGCCATGGTCTAACACATTCTGCAATCGCTCAGCAAAACGCGACGACTTATCTCCATCGACGCTCTCCTCTGGATAATAGATCTGAACACTTTTGCCTATTAATGCCTGCTTATTCTCAAATTTCAGCATTGCTAACAGTGCCGTATTACATTCGAGAATGGTGCCTGTTTTATTGATGATCAAACAGGGGTCGACGGCGGATTCGAACAAGGCCTGAAACTTATGCATGCTCAAGCTGAGCTGCTCTTCCTTATCGATTCGTCTGGCTAAATCACGATTCAAGCGCCAATTACGAAGACCGAAAAACAACACCACTAACAGCACACCCACAATGATACGTACTAACCAGTTGTAAACCTCTTGCTTTTGAAGCCCAAGATCGTATTGCACATTCACCCATCGATTTTGAATTTCACGGGCTTTTTCATCTGAGATTTGGGCCAGAGCCTTATTCAAGATCCGTTGTAACTCGGGCCAGTCCTTGCGAATGCCCATAGACACTCCAAAGCGGTAATCACTAACGGCAGCAATACGCAATCGATTAAATTTCGCGGTTTGAAGTAAGTAAGCTGCCGTTGGAAAATGTACAAAGGCGGCATCGACCTCGCCCGAGTCAACTGCACCAAGGGCTTTATCTAAACGATCAAACAGCACGAGTTCGATTTCTGGGTGGTCTTTTACGAGTTGTTTATGTGATACATCATCCGCAACGACACTGATCCTTTTTCCCTTTAATTGTTCCAAGCTCTTGGGATGCTCACCTTCAATTAGCGTCACAATCACTGGCGGGTATTGCTCTATTGGGGCGGTGAATAACATCGATTGCTCACGATCCGCACCGGGCGAAGCCAAGGAGAGCATATCGACCTCCTGACGAGTGAAATCCTCTACCGCTTTTGCCCAACTCCCCTCGTTATAGGTTTGAAACGTCAACGGGGTAATACGGCTAATTTCGGCGAGATAATCCGCCATCATGCCTCGATGCACACCGTTTTCATCAATAAAATCAATTGGTGCAGAGGAGGGATCAACACCCACTCGAATATTAGGATGTTGTTTAATAAAAGCTCTTTCCTGTGTCGTTAATATGGTTAAAAAACGATGTAAATCCATATCAGGGATCAAGCTCAAAGGGCGATAATCGATATGACGAAGGCGAGGATTAAGGGCAAGCGATGCCTTAGTAAATTCTGGCTTTAACGTATCAAACTCAAGTAACTCGAAGTAATCATTGTAATTATGTTGATTAATGATCAACGGGGCGATTAAAAACTCAAAGCCCTTACTGTGAATATCAATACCATTTAAATGATCAAACATTAACACCAGCGCGAAGGCCCCTTGAAATTCAACTCCGCCCACACCGGCACTAACCTGACCATTTTGAATTGCCTCAGCTAGGGGTAAATTCCACGTTAATGAGCCAATTTGAGGGGCGGGAAGAGGTTTAGCCGCCTGCGCAAGCGCTGAGACAGTGAGGGCCATTTCGGAATTCATGGTAACCACAGTATTAATATCGGGGTCTAATTTCATCGCCTTCAAATAGGCTTGCTCGGTGCTCTCAACGCCCCAATCTGTATAAGCCACCCTAAAACTAGCATCAGGAAACTGGTTTTTAACGACGTTCTCAACCTCTAAGGTACGTTTCTGCACGTCCAAATTGTCTTTAGTACCGACTAATAGTAGCAAATTCAGCCGCTTCACTAAGCTCTCACCCTCCAGCATATTGTCGAGTAATTGCTGACCGAGGGCATCGTCGTTAACGGCGACCCGACCTATCCAGTTGGGATTCTGTTGTCGAAGGAATAAAGATGCGAGTTTGAAATTGGAATTGATAGTAACGACGGGAATTTGCTGTTGATTCGCCTCAGTGAGTAGCTCGTCCCCCATGCCCTGAATAGGCACAAAAATAAGCCCTGACACACCAGATTGAATCGCCTTTCGTCCAAGCGCCATCAGAGTCTCGGGGGTATCATCGCCATACACAACCTCTAGCTGAATATTGAGATCTTCTGCGGCACTGGAGGCAAATTTCTCTACTTGTCGCCAGTAGGGTCTATCCGCCTCCAAGATCAGGGTCACCCGATGCCGATGAGATAGCTTTTGTGCTGGAGTCAGCTGTGACAGCTTACTTGCACTGACTTTAGATTCATCATCAATGGCCATTGCAACGCAGGTAAAAACACTTAGACTCGCCAATATGACACTGACAATCAGCAAATAGCATCTTGATAGTGTTGACCAATACGACATACCACTAACTTGTTTATTGTGCATGGCAGAACTGCCCGCACTCAACAGACCAACAACAGACCGCTGTAATAGTGAACACACCCCGCCGAGTACGGCCATTGTGTTCCCCCTCAATTTTCGCCCCATAAGCTGGGGATTCTTAGTTGTAAAATTCACCAAAGATGTCGCCTATGGTGTCCAAACACACAGTTAGAGCAGCTCAAAGCCACCTTCGCAAAAAATTGACTCATAACAGTATAATGCGAAGAAATTGGTCTGTAGGCTTGGGCGAAAGTAAGGGATTAAAATAAGACATTCATCTGATATTGCTTAGTAAGCGAAAAATTGAAAAGAGTGCAGCTAGCAACGAGCCTTTCACTCTTATCAATGGAGGTTTTGGACTGTTTAGCCGTTTTATTATTTCGCAAAACGATTGGCAAAATTTCGTGTCATACTCTAGTAATTGAGCGTTTTAGATTCAGAGAATTAGTTTTCAGCGACTTACCAAGATGTAAAGGAATTCAGCAGCAAATCCTGCCGAAGTTGGCCTAGCTGGACGCATGGTAGAGCACAGCTTTAACCGACGTTGAGTTTAGCCAATCAAAGCTCAAGTTGAGGCAAAACGATGACCGATAGCACAACCAAGCCAACGTTACTTGTCGTGGATGATACCCCGAATAATATCCAGATTATCCACGGGATTTTAGGGAATGAATATAATATTCGTGCAACTACATCGGGGGCAAAAGCGCTAAAATTGGCCGCGACAGCCCCCTTTCCTGATTTAATTTTACTCGATGTGATGATGCCTGAAATGGATGGTTTCGAGACCTGTAAGCACCTGAAGCGCGATCCTAATACCAGCCAGATCCCCGTTATCTTTGTCACCGCTAAAACCGATACTATTGATGAGCAAACAGGCTTTGAGCTTGGGGCTGTCGACTATATTTCAAAGCCCATTATCCCAGCAGTGCTGAGGGCAAGAACTAAAACCCACTTGGCTCTGAGCAATCAAGCACGTCAGTTAGAAGCACTCGTTCTGGAGCGCACTCAACAGCTCGAAATTACCCGTTATAAAATCGTTCAAAAGTTAGGTTTAGCAGCCGAATACCGAGATAACGAAACAGGGCTTCACATTACTCGAATGAGCCATTACGGGCGCATTCTGGCTGAGAAAGTCAGTAATTCGAGTGCTTGGATTGAAATGTTCTACACCGCCCTGCCCATGCATGATATTGGCAAAATCGGCATTCCCGACGCCATTTTATCTAAGCCAGGTAAACTCACTGACGCCGAAAGGCTTATCATTCAGCAGCATTCAGTCACAGGTGCACAAATTTTGGGGGATGACGATGACCCGCTGATTTCCCTTGCAAAGGAAATTGCCCTTAACCACCATGAACGCTGGGATGGCACTGGATACCCTAATGGTATTAGCGGCGAACATATTCCCGTTAGCGCAAGAATTGCCGCCATCGCCGATGTGTATGATGCTTTGACATCAGATAGGCCTTACAAGGTTGCATGGAGTGCCGAAAAGGCCTTTGACTATATAGCCGAAAATGCAGGGACCCAATTCGATCCCGAATTAGCTCGAATTTTTCTAACCTGCAAAGAACAAATATTAGAAGTGCAACAACGCTTTGCAGAACCGGCTCCCCTTTCGGCCTAGTCGCACGAAAACAAGGATGCCAAATGAATGACGGCAAATGTTTTATATTAATCTGCAATCAAGGAACTCAGAGTGCATCCCTCTAAAGTCATTAGAGCCGAGGTGAAGTTATTAACTGACCTACCGAATATTGGCGCAGCCTGTGCCGAAGATTTACGTCAGCTTGGGTTAACCAAGCCTGAACAGTTGATCGGTCAAAATCCCTATCAACTCTACGAAAGACTCAATAGCATCACAGGCCAAACCCACGATCCCTGTATGCTGGATACCTTTATCTCTATCACCCGCTTTATGGATGGGGAAGATCCCAAACCTTGGTGGTTTTATACCGTAGAACGCAAACAAACCCTCAAGCTCAAAGCTAAGGATTAAAGCGCTGAATCTCGGCTTATGTCGGCCTCTGATGCTGAGTCAGTTGCTGTTATCTCGGGCGCATCGTGCAACCATTCTCGCCAAATTGCCACCAGCAGCGCCATAAGCACGGGGCCAACAAACAAACCGACAAACCCCATGGTTTTCACCCCACCAATTAAACCAAAGAAAGTCGGTAAGAAAGGAAGCTTTATCGGCCCACCCACTAAGTTAGGTCGCAGGGTTTTATCGACAATAAAGAGTTCAATACTGCCCCAAAGGAATAAACCCACACCGGCTGTCATATTACCTGTTCCCACTAAATAGATGGAAATTAGGGTAAACATAGTCGGTGCTCCACCTGGCACCAGCGCCATAAAGGCGGTTAACACCCCAAGTGCCACGGCAGAGGGCACACCGGCAATCCAATAGGCTGTCCCAAGAACAATCCCCTCACCAATGGCAATAAGCGTCATGCCAATCACAGTCGAACTGACCGTTGCAGGTACAACCCGCGAAAAGCGGTGCCAACGCACGGGTAGGATGCGCTCACCGACAATATCGACCTGTTTAGCAACAGACTCGCCATCCTTATAGAGGAAAAACAGTGTGATCAGCATAAAAAGGAGCGTCAACAATAAACCTAAGGTATTCCAGCCAAATTGCAGCACCCAACGGGAAATTCCACTTAAATTCTGACCACTAACGGCACTTACAATCTTGCCAAGCTCATGGGGCTCGCCAATAAATTGTTGCCATTGCAGAGTTAACCATTCACCCACTCCCGGCAGCTCTGTTATCCAAGTCGGAACGGGGGCACCGTGCTGATTGGCATAAACTAACCATTCAATCCAAGTACGAATTTCCTGTAATGCGTAGGAAAGTACCAAGGTCAGTGGCGTAATCAGTCCGAGAATGATAAGCACAAGGGCGATACTGGCAGCGAGTGTCGAGCGACCACCGCATTTATCTAATAGCTTTTGATACAAGGGCCAACTGGAAAAACACACAATCAGCGCAGCGAGGGCGGGAACTAAAAAATCGACAAAGAAGAACACACCGGCACACAGCAATAAAATCAATAGGGTACGACCAACCGCGGCATTGCTGATAATCTGTGCCATGGGTAAAACTCCTCGGAAATCCAATAATGGATACAACAGCGTCGGTAAGGGAACACTCACCATCGGGATTAATGCCTTTTAGGATCGAAAAACTTCGCCCCTATTCCATGGGCATGACATTAATTCAAATCGTTAGCTGATTTCAATTAGGTCATACAAAATAAACAACCTTCCATACCCTTAGGGCCCGTTATCTAGCGCATCTAATTCGCTGTCGTTAGTTTTAATGAGGTTAGCGGGTTTAGTGAAATCGGAAATCAGCTTACGCACTTTACCCTCCATTCTCCCTAGCTATTTCGTAATAGTGTAAATACCGAAATGAGTAAATTACCCTTACTACCAAAATCTATTAGAACCTTAAACCAAATGCTAATTGCTTGGTTAGCTCGGCGGCGGGGATGGCTCGACAGCCAGTCGCATTTTGGCCGCACCATAGGGGGCTAAAGTCAGCCAGTTCCTTGCTCTCGGCCACGCTTCTAAGCCCCGCAACCGCGCTTGACGCCAGAGGAAAGTCGGGTACGGCATCGTTGATAAATCCCATCTCATCCATAAAACGATTGACAATGCCGCGGGCGGGACGGCCTGAAAATAAATTGGTCAGAGCTGTGTGCTGCGATGCTTTGCTTTGCAGCGCGCGTCGATGAATCGCGCTGGTATTGCACTCGGGGCAAAGCAGGTATGCAGTGCCGACCTGCACTGCCGATGCCCCCATCGCCATTGCTGCTCTCACGGTAGTCGCATCGACAATGCCGCCCGCGGCAATTACGGGAATATTCACCGCTGCGATAACTTGCGGTAACAAGCTAAAAGTCCCTAGCTGCTGAGTTAAATCAGCGGATAAGAAGTGCCCTCTGTGGCCGCCGGCCTCAAGTCCTTGGGCGATAATCGCATCGACGCCACGCGCCTCTAACCAGAGCGCTTCTTCAACTGTGGTTGCAGTTGAGATGACTTTAGCGCCCCAAGATTTGATTTCAAGCAGTAGATCATCATTGGGTAAACCGAAATGAAAACTCACCACCTCGGGTTTATATTTGGCTAAGATTTCTGCCTGCGCCTTGCTATAGGGAGTGCGCTGTGCCCCAGTATTTTGCGTGTTGGGGTCGAGATTGAACTGTGAAAAATAAGGCGCGAGTTGCCCAAGCCAAGCCGCCTGTTTATCCACTTGAGCTGGCGGTTCGCTGTGGCAAAAAAAGTTAACATTGATAGGGTTGCTGGTATGCTGGCGTATAAGCTTAAGCTCTGTTTCGAGCGCGTCGAGGGACAACATGGCGCAGGGCAGTGAGCCTAAGCCCCCCACATTTGATACCGCAATCGCAAGCGCACTTCCCTGTACGCCCGCCATAGGCGCTTGAATAATCGGCAATGGGATCCCAAATAATTGCGTTAATCGGCACGGCATACTTCACCTCCTTTGAATTAATGCTTTTTACCGCGAGCGACTCACCCACTAGTCGCGAACAACGCCTAATGATGACACAAAATTAAAATAGGTAATCGGCACCTAGACCAATAAACAGTGCCAATCCAGCCCAGTTATTATTGAGGAAGGCCTTAAAACAAGGCGCACGCTCGCGGCCAAAAATCAGCATTTGCTGGTAGGTACTAAAGCCAACAAACGTTAGCAACCCTAAACCGTAGAGCAAGCCTCGGTCGGCAGTCCAGCCCGCGGCGATAAAGCACAACAGCGCGGCAAGCTGGAATAAGCCTATGATTTGACGATCGTATCGACCAAACAGAATCGCAGTCGATTTAATCCCGACCTTCAAATCATCGTCCCTATCAACCATGGCATACATAGTGTCGTAGGCAACGGTCCAAAACCAGTTCGCCGCAAATAACCACCATGCTTCCACGGGCACTTCGCCTGTTTGCGCCGCATAGGCCATGGGAATCGACCAACTCCACACCACCCCTAAAAACATCTGCGGCATGTTAGTGACCCGCTTAGTGAAGGGATAAATGATGGTGAGGATAATGCCGACAACTGAGAGTTTGACCACTAAGGCATTGAGCATTAACACTAACCCAAATGCCGATAAACCTAAGATTACAAACAGAGTTAAGGCTTCTTTAGTACTGATCTCGCCACTGGCAAGGGGGCGAGATTTAGTGCGCTCCACATGGGCGTCGAGATTACGGTCTGCGTAGTCGTTAATGATGCAGCCGCAGGCGCGCATGATAACTACTCCAATAATGAAGATGATCAGCACCTTAAGATCCGGCATGCCTCCCGCTGCCAGCATCAAGGCCATCAAACAAGGCCAGAGCAGGAGCAGAGTACCAATCGGACGGTCGAGTCGAGTCAGACGGGAATACACATCCCACTTTTTCTTTAAATTCATTAACTAACTACTCCAAACCTATTTTACTGCTACCATGGCCTTAACTCGTTAAAGCGGGTCGCTATTCTTATCGTATTTTTGTGTTAGAGCGCTTCTAAACGGGCGTAGGCCACGACCAGCCATTTACTGCCAAAGTCATGGAAATTCACCTGCACCCGCGCTTGAGCGCCGCTACCTTCAAAGTTAGTCACTTTGCCTTCGCCAAATTTCGGATGCATCACCCCTTGGCCCACATTAAAGCCAGTGTCGTTGGCCGCGGCCGATTTTTGGGTGCTAAAGCGATTGTTCGCCATGGGCGTTGAAACCTGCGCCTTTAGGCGGATTTCATCGACGAACTGCGGCGGAATTTCCTTAATAAAGCGCGACGGACGGGCGTAATCCTCGCGGCCATAGATACGGCGGGATTCGGCGTAGGTGATATAGAGTTTTTCCATCGCGCGGGTCATACCTACGTAACACAGGCGGCGCTCCTCATCGAGTCTATCGCCCTCTTCAAGTGCCATTTTGCTTGGAAAAATCCCCTCTTCGACACCCGCCATAAACACCATAGTGAACTCAAGTCCCTTGGCCGAATGCAGTGTCATTAGCTGAACTGCATCGGTAAAGGCATCGGCCTGACCCTCACCCGCCTCTAATGCCGCATGGGATAGGAAAGCATTTAACTCGCCCATATCCTCAAGCTCTTCTAGCATTTCGAAGGTGCGTGCTGCTGTGACCAATTCCTCTAAGTTTTCGATACGGGCGTGGGCCTTTTCACCCTTTTCCGCCTCGTACATCGCCTTAAGACCCGAGGCTTGGATAACGGTATCGGCCATGCGATAGAGCGCCATATCCTGGGTGTCTTCCTGCATAGTGACGATTAAATCCATAAAGCCACGCACCGCGCTGGCAGCGCGCCCAGCTAGCACCTTTTCATCCAGCAAGCGTAAACAGGCTTGCCACAGGGTGAGTTCCTGCTGCCGAGCGGTCGAGCGCAAAATATCTAAGGTTCTATCGCCAATACCGCGCGGCGGTGTATTGACGACCCGCTCAAAGGCGGCATCGTCGTTTTTATTACTGATAAGACGCATATAACCCATAGCGTCTTTGATTTCTTGGCGTTCGAAGAAGCGCAGGCCGCCGTAGATTCGGTAGGCTAAGCCTTTGTGTAATAAGGCTTCTTCAAGTACCCGCGACTGGGCATTTGATCGATACAAAATCGCGCAGTCACTTAAGTTACCGCCCTTTTCATGCCAATCGTTGATGCGACCGACAATAAAACGGGCCTCATCCATTTCGTTAAAGGCGCAGTAAAGGGAAATTGGCTCGCCATCGGCTTCGTCCGTCCAGAGTTCTTTACCTAAACGCTCAGGGTTATTGGCGATAAGGGCGTTAGACGCCTTCAGGATATTGCCCTTAGAACGGTAGTTCTGCTCGAGACGAATGGTGGTTGCCGTTGGGAAATCCTGTAGGAAGCGATGCAGGTTTTCGACCTGGGCGCCGCGCCAACCGTAAATCGATTGGTCATCATCACCCACTATCATCACATTGGCGGTTTGCCCAGCCAGCACTCTAATCCACGCATATTGAATCGCGTTGGTGTCTTGGAATTCGTCCACCAAAATATGCTTAAAACGCTCTTGGTAATGGGCGAGCAGATGCGGCTTATTGAGCCACAGTTCATGGGCGCGCAGCAGGATTTCGGCAAAATCGACCAGACCTGCGCGATCGCAGGACTCTTGATAAACCTGATAAATCTTCAGCAGATTTTGCTCAATCGGAAAGCCACCCGCATCTATATGCTTAGGACGAAGACCTTGGTCTTTCTTGCCGTTGATATAGGCCTGTGCCTGACGCGGTGGATATTGTTTTTCATCCAAATTTAGGCTTTTAAGAATACGCTTAAGCAAACGCACCTGATCGTCTGAGTCGAGGATTTGGAAACTCTGCGGCAGACCCGCATCTTGGAAGTGAGTGCGCAGCAAACGATGGGCTAAACCGTGGAAAGTCCCTATCCACATGCGCCCCATATTGGCGCCAACGACCTTCTCCACCCGTTCACGCATTTCGGCTGCGGCTTTATTGGTAAAAGTCACGGCTAAAATTGAGTAAGGGCTCTGCTGTTCGACCTGCATTAACCACGCGATTCTGTGGGTTAATACCCGCGTTTTACCACTGCCTGCGCCCGCGAGCACTAACATGCTAGATTGCGGTGCCGCTACGGCTTCACGCTGTTTATCATTTAGGCCGTCAAGTAAAGAAGATACGTCCATTCTCGCCTCCAAAAAATCGATGGCGCAGTATAACAGAATTAGCACGCTTAGCGTGCAGGGAGTTGAGGTCAGCAGTAAGGAGAGTAATTTAAGGGATAAATTATATAAAAATTAGATAACTAACACGTCGAGCATTAGAACTTAGCACTCTTTACGACCCCATCAAATTTAAGACAATCCTCAACCCTTTGCCTTTGAATGGCCGACAAATCATGGATTTCGAAGAAGTGAAACTCACTGTGCTCCTCACTCAATTTAATCTCTGCATCTTGGGGTAATTCACAGCGGAAAATAAAGGCTTGGGACTGGTAATGACTGTGATAATAAACGCCGCTGAGATAGTTAATGTTAACCTCAAGGCCAAGCTCTTCACGGCACTCGCGCATTAGTGCTTCATGGATGGTCTCGCCTGGCTCTAACGCGCCGCCAGGCAGTCCCCAAGCAGAATTGCCATAATTTGCCTTAAGCTGCAGGATTTGGCCTTGTTCGTTGGTTATCACCCCATGGCTACTTAATCTAAAGGTGTCGTTAAAGGCCACAGATTTCCCTTATTTTTTTATTCGGTTAAACGGACTTTCCGTTAAACGATCTTGCTCAGTTAAACGATCTAATTCAGCTAAACGCAAAGCTCGCGTTATTTCGCCGTAAAGGTATTGCAGCTGGCGATATCGCCCGAGGCAAAACCGACCTTAAACCACTTGATGCGCTGCGCCGAGCTACCATGGGTAAAGGCCTCAGGCTGCACCGCCCGCCCCGCCATTTTTTGTAAGCGATCATCCCCTACGGCGCTGGCGGCAGCAATCCCTTCATCCACATCGCCCGCTTCGAGTAAATTGAGCTGCTTATCGACATAATGTCCCCAAACACCCGCATAACAATCGGCCTGCAACTCGAGACCCACACTAAGCTGATTGGCACCGACCTTGTCAGTGGCTTGCTGCGCCTGACGCACCTTGGCATTAGTACCTAACAGATTCTGTACATGGTGGCCAACCTCGTGGGCAATCACATATGCGAAGGCAAAATCCCCTGGGGCGCCGAGCTTTTTAAGCTCCTCTAAAAAACTTAAATCGATATAGACCTTACTATCGGCGGGGCAATAAAAGGGGCCAGATTGCGCCTGCCCCATGCCGCAACCCGTCGAGGTCATGTTGCGATACAGTACCAACTTGGGATCCACATAGCGCCCTTTGAGCAATTGATTCCACACAGTTTCGGTCGTGCCAAGAATCGCCGCCACAAATTGGGCGTTCTCATCCTGCAGTTGTCCATTTGATGCAGATTGAGACTGGCTAAAGCCTGAGGTATTACTGGGTTCGAGGGAATAACCACCAGTAAAGTATTGGAAGGCTAGATAAGCGCCGCCAAGCAGTAACACTATGCGACCGATTTTAGTGCGCAGTAAAAAAGGCAATAGTCGCATCAGCAATGCACTCGGCACACCCGCCGAAGCCATCTGCTGATCCCGTCTGTCCTCAATGTTCGAACTTTTATCCGTATCTCGCCAACGCATCGCCGTGCCCACCACAATGATTACAGAGGAACTCTCATTTTAGCCGTAATTTAGCATCGCAATTCAAACCAATAGCCATCCTGCATATAAGTGCATTTTGGCCTAAGCTGGATTTTCATGCTTAACATAATCAATGTGATTGGTCTCGGCAAGGGTATGCTCATCCCCCATCAATTCGTTAATGAGTCACTAAATCCCCAGCTAAATCATTCATTGAGCCATTTGACAGAGCCGCATCCAAGACCAACACTCAATAGGCTAATAGTTAACAGGATTTCCCCTCCTTTGATTCAATTAAGGACAGCCCCTTGAACACTCTACTCCTCGGAAAAGGCGAGCAACAGGTTCTGCTCAATCTCAAATATGCTAACCGCCACGGTCTCATTGCTGGCGCCACAGGTACAGGTAAAACCGTCACCCTAATGAGCATTGCGGAAGGATTTTCCCGCCAAGGGGTTCCAGTGTTTATAACCGACATCAAAGGGGATATTTCTGGCCTTGCCGTAGCGGGCTCTGCCAATGATAAACTGCTCAAACGCGCCGCCGATATCGGCATCGAAGACTATCAAATGGAAGCGAATCCCGTGGTATTTTGGGATTTAGCCGGCGAGGCTGGTCATCCTCTGCGAACCACAGTCAGTGAAATGGGTCCCACCTTACTTGGGCGTATTCTCGAACTCAACGATACCCAAAGCGGCATTTTAGACATTGTGTTTCAACTCGCCGACGATCAAGGCTTACTACTGCTAGACCTCGATGATCTTAGGGCGCTACTCAATCTTGTCGCCGATGAACGTAAACAAATATCCGCTAAATACGGGCTTATCAGTGCACAATCACTAGCGGCGATTCAACGCGCAGTGCTCGGTTTAGAACGGGATGGCGGTAAAGACTTTTTTGGAGAACCCGCGCTCGATCTCAATGATTTGATGCGTACCAACCTCCAAGGAAAAGGCATGATTAACTTACTTGCCGCCAATAAGCTCATCCTCACCCCTAACCTCTATTCCAGTTGTATTCTTTGGTTACTGTCGGAACTGTTTGAAAACCTGCCCGAAGTGGGCGATTTAGAAAAACCCAAGCTAGTGTTTTTTATCGACGAAGCCCACCTGCTGTTTGAGGGTTGCCCTGCAAGCCTATTAAAGCGCATAGAACAGATCATGCGCCTTATCCGTTCGAAAGGTGTCGGCGTATATTTCTGCTCGCAGTTTCCCGACGATGTACCCAATGAAATCTTAGGTCAACTGGGTAATCGCGTACAACATGCCCTTAGAGCCTACACACCAAGGGATCAGAAGGCGGTTAAAACCGCCGCCGAAACCTTTGTCTCGAATCCCAAACTCGTAGTGAGCGAGGTCATCTCCCAACTTGGCGTGGGTGAAGCCTTGGTTTCAACCCTAGCCGACAAGGGCGTACCTACTATGGTGGAACGCGCCTTAATTTCACCACCTCGGTGCCGAATGGGGCCCGCAACACCCGAAGAGCAGCAACAGGTTCGCTCACAGAGTCCCATCGGAGGTAAGTACGACAACTTAGTCAATCGCGAATCCGCCTATGAAATGCTGAACCAGCGCCATACAGAAAACACAAATGGCAAAGCGACAGAACCCACTCCAACCGCACCTGCCAGTGTTCTCAAACAACCCAAAGAGGAAGAACAGGACTGGTTTAGCGAGCTGATATTCGGCAATAAACGCCGCCAAGGTCTGGCCGAAACCCTCTCTAAGCAAGCCGCTCGCACCGTAGGTAATCAGTTAGGTAAACAAATTCTACGGGGGTTACTCGGCGGCATAATGGGGAAATCTGGGCGTAAATAGTGGGTAACCAGCCCATATTAAGAACTTAAATTAGACTATGGAAACAGTGAACTATATCGCACAATTTATATACAAACTGGCACTAGCATTAGCGTGAATTATTCTAAGAAGGCAGTGGATCTTAGTCAGGTTTTAGGTGATAAGATTATTTTGCGAGTAGGGCTCAGAGAGGCAAATTAATTCAAATAAATTACTAATTGTTTTAAATAGATGAGATTTAAAAGCATTGTAATTCTAGAGTTTTGTTTTAGCTTCTATCAGGACGTCATGGAAACGGGTTTATGCAGTGGCTTACATGATTAGCCTGATTGACAACCACTAATTAACAACCACATGTGTACATGGAGTTAGCTATGAGTAAAGAGCAAAAAAATCGCAAAGAAGCCAAGAAAAAGCCGTTAATGACGATCAAGGAGAAAAGAGCTGCAAAGCACGCTAAAAATGCTTCCAAAGGTCTCCTCGACAACGTCAAATAATATTGTGGCACTTTAGGGTGCGCCTTCAATATTCCAATTAAGGGTTAACTCAGGTTAGCCCTTTTTATTTTCTATGGTTAACCACCTACGTAACACTGCTTTAGGCTTACCAACTCTGGTGTATCTTAGACTAAAGCAACATCCACAAAGCCCAAGGATTTTGTTAAGGTCTTAATGCATCTTGCTGTCTTAACACATTCAATAGATAACAAAAATTTAGCCCACGTGACCCGCTTTCTGACAATCGTACTCTGGCGAAACTTACTCCAGTTGAAGCCTGTATTTTGCACAAAATTAGGTATATAAGTAATGGACGCAGATTTGCAAGCGATTGAACCACCTAGGTAAGCCGTATATAAACTGATAATAAATAAGGATATTAGCCAATGAAGATCAATAAACGTTTTATCATGGCAGGCGCCGCCCTCACCCTATCGCTCAGCGCTGCAACTATGGCTGCAGCTCCAGCCTTTATTAATATTCTCACTGGTGGAACCAGTGGAGTGTATTACCCTATTGGAGTGGCGCTGTCACAGCTCTATGGGAATGGCATCGAAGGGGCGAAAACCTCAGTGCAAGCCACTAAAGCCTCGGTTGAAAACCTCAACTTATTACAAGCGGGTCGCGGTGAATTAGCCCTCGCATTGGGGGATTCAGTCGCCGCAGCTTACCAGGGGGATGAGGATGCTGGCTTTAAAAAACCATTAGATAAAATCCGAATTCTTTCAGCAGCCTATCCTAATTACATTCAAATCGTTGCCAACAAAGAATCAGGCATCAAAACCTTAGCGGACTTAAAGGGGAAACGCATCTCCGTTGGCGCCCCTAAATCGGGAACCGAACTGAACGCTCGAGCCATCTTAAAAGCCGCTGGCCTAAGTTACGATGATCTGGGCAAAGTGGAGTTTTTACCCTATGCCGAATCGGTTGAACTGATTAAAAACCGTCAGCTAGACGCCACATTGCAATCATCGGGTTTAGGGATGGCGGCTCTGCGAGACTTAGCTTCAACCATGCCGGTTAACTTCGTCGAAATCCCTGCGGACGTAGTTGCCAAAATCAACAACCCAGCCTATCAAACCGGCGTGATCCCCGCTTCAACCTACGATGGTCAAACAACGGATATCGCAACGGTTGCGATTCAAAATCTGTTTGTTACCCAAATGGAAGTGTCTGACGAACTGGCCTATCAAATGACCAAGCTTATGTATACCAACTTAGACCGTCTCGGTAATGCTCACTCTGCGGCCAAAGCCATCAGTTTAGACAAGGCGACTAAGAATCTACCTGCACCACTGCATCCTGGTGCTGAACGTTATTTCAAAGAAGTTGGCGCACTCTAAGCTTTAACTCAGTGATAACTATCATTCTAATCAAGCCCTTGGGAAGGTTTCCAAGGGCTGCTTTACCCTCTGTTGTCTAATGCTGTGGGGCATACATAAATGAGCGATTCCGAACAAGGCTTAGGCGCGCAAACCAGTGACTGGCCCAAGGCGCTATTTTATACCGCGCTTGTCTTCTCGATTTTTCAAATCATTACTGCGGCTTTTCACCCGGTATCCACCCAAGTACTGCGGGCGACCCACGTGGGGTTTCTATTATTAGTAGTGTTTTTAAGTTACCCCGCCTTAGGTAAATCCCGCCCATGGCAGCCCCTTGCCTGGGTACTTGGCCTTGCTGGGATGGCCACGGCCGCCTATCAATGGATTTTTGAAGCCGATCTCATTCAACGTTCGGGTGAACTAACCGATAGCGATATGGTGATAGGCATTATTTTGATCGTGCTGGTTTTTGAAGCCGCTCGCCGAGTTATGGGGATTGCCCTGCCCATTATTTGCAGCATTTTTTTAGCCTATGGCCTATTCGGCCAATACCTGCCCGGAGACTTAATGCACCGCGGCTATGGTGTCGATCAGATTATCAACCAATTAGCCTTCGGCACCGAAGGACTCTACGGCACACCCACCTATGTGTCGGCGACCTATATCTTTCTGTTTATCCTATTTGGCGCCTTCCTCGAACAGGCGGGCATGATCAAACTGTTCACCGACTTCGCGATGGGGCTCTTTGGCCATAAGCTTGGCGGCCCCGCTAAAGTTGCGGTAGTGTCCTCGGCAATGATGGGCACAATCACGGGCTCAGGGGTTGCAAACGTTGTGACAACGGGGCAATTCACCATTCCGCTAATGAAGCGCTTTGGCTATCGCGCCGCCTTTGCCGGAGGCGTTGAATCGACTTCGAGTATGGGAAGTCAGATTATGCCACCCATTATGGGCGCCGTGGCTTTTATCATGGCCGAAACCATCAATGTGCCCTTTATTGAAATCGCAAAGGCGGCATTGCTTCCTGCTCTGCTCTATTTCAGCTCAGTGTTCTGGATGGTGCATTTAGAGGCCAAACGCGCCAACCTATGCGGCCTACCAAAGGATCAATGTCCTAATCCATGGACGGCGGTCAAGGAACGTTGGTATCTACTTATCCCATTGTTTATTCTTATCTATCTATTGTTCTCGGGTAGGACGCCACTCTTCTCAGGCATGGTGGGCTTAGCGCTAACTTCCATCGTCATCTTAGGTTCGGCGATTATCCTAAAACTGCCGTCTAATGCCATGCGAATCGCCTTTTGGATTGCGCTTGGCGTGCTATGCGCAGGCTTCTTCCAACTCGGGATTGCCGTAGTGTTTGGTGTTATCGCCATCTTAGTGGCCATTTGTTGGTTTATTAAGGGCGGAAAAGACACCTTGCTTATTTGCCTGCAGGCCCTCGTTGATGGAGCTCGCCATGCGGTGCCCGTGGGCATAGCCTGTGCACTGGTTGGGGTCATCATCGGCATAGTGTCACTGACCGGAATAGCCTCTACTTTTGCCAGCTACATTCTAGCAATCGGCCAGGACAATCTCTTCCTATCATTAGTGCTCACTATGCTGACCTGTATGGTACTTGGCATGGGGATCCCCAGTATTCCTAACTACATTATTACCAGTTCGATTGCTGCACCTGCACTGCTCGACCTAGGTGTGCCGCTTATCGTGTCACATATGTTTGTGTTTTACTTTGGGATTATGGCCGACCTCACCCCTCCCGTCGCCTTAGCCTGTTTTGCCGCGGCGCCGATTGCTAAGGAGTCCGGCCTTAAAATCAGCCTCTGGGCTATCCGCATTGCCATCGCGGGTTTCGTTATCCCCTTTATGGCCGTCTACGATCCCGCTTTGATGCTGCAAAGTGACAGCTGGCTTGCTATTGGTTTTGTCGCCATAAAAGCCACCGTCGGCATTGGTATTTGGGGCGTTATTTTCACCGGCTACTTACTGCAAAATCTCTATTGGTGGGAAAGAGTACTGGGCTTTGTCGCGGGTGCGAGTTTGATCCTCGCCACACCATTAAGTGATGAAATTGGCTTTGGCCTCGCCCTTGTCTTTATCGTGCAGCACAGCTTAAGGGCGCGCAGACTTAAACGCCATAATGAGCAGAGCGAGTAAATATCCTTGAGCGCTAAAAATACCTATAGGAAAAACAGATGCTAGGTCTATGTTTAGGCCTAGCGGGCAGTCTGTGGGCATTTGTGCCCACGGACAACTTCACGCTGGCATGGCAGCACACGATAGAGAAAATTCGCTGGGAAGAGGATTACCGCATTTTACCAAAGGGATTAGTGCTCACCAAAGCTAGGGTAAAAGGCACAGGTGCGGGCATGGAAATCCCCGATAATGCCGTCTTTAGCGATGGCAGCTGGCATTATCAACCCACACTCCCGATAATCCCCAAATTACGCTTAGGAAGAACTCCTGAAGCGGGCGACTATGATATTTGCTTCGACCAAGCGGGTCAGGTTAAGTGTCAGGCGATGGCGCTTTGGGTTGGCATACCAGATAAGCAAACTGCAGCGGTTGAAATCTGGGGCTGCGAGCACACTCCTCTTTAAACAGCCTTGCCACGACCTCAACAGAGCAAATTTACTACCACGGTTTACTCCGGATTTAACGCGAAACGATAACTGTGCTTACCCTGATGTTTGACCTGATACATAGCGGCATCTGCACGTTCACAGCTCAAAGAAAAACTGTCTCCAGGGTTGAAAATATCAACCCCAATACTGAGCCCTATTTCGACATCATTCCCCTCTATCGAAAATGGCTGTTCATATTCGGCCAGCAAGGCCGTGGCAATTGAGGCTAAAAATACCCGATCAGAGGTCGCGAATAAAATCACAAACTCATCACCGCCAAGGCGAGCAATCTTGGCACTCTTCCCCGCATGGATAGTCAGACTCTGTGCCACATGGATAAGAATTTGATCACCAAATTTATGCCCATATTTATCGTTTAACTCTTTAAAACCATCGAGGTCGATAAAGAAAAGTGCGCCTGAGCCATTCGCTGACTCGAATGCATTCGCCACGGCCTGACGATTAAGTAATTGGGTGAGAGGATCGCTATGGGCCAATCGTGCAAGGTCAATTTCGTAGCGTTTTTCCTGGGTGATATCGATATGACTACCCATCATCCGCAGTGGCGTACCATCGGCTAAACGCTCAACGATGCGCCCCCTATCGGATACCCAAGTGATGCTACCATCCTTGTGCAACATACGATGTACTACTTGATAGTAATCAGCTTTACCGCTGATATGGTCCTCAAAGGCCTGAATAACCCAATCCCTGTCTTCCGGATGGAGTTTACTCTTCCAGCTATCAACATGGGCAGCAAGCTCCTCGCGACTAAACCCGAGCAGCTCACCCCACTTAACATTAAACAGAGTGAGATTGCCGCTGGGAACATGCTGCTCCCACAAACACAGACCATTGCCATCGAGTGCTGCAAATAGCTTTTCCTCGGCACGGCGATTTAAGGCCGTTAAACGTGCATTCTCACGTTTAAGCCTTTCGATTTCGGTCTGTTGTTGAGCAACTAATGCTGCCAAGGATTCCGATGACACTGCTCGTATCTTCCCCTTTACTCAATGTTGGCTAAGTGTAAAACACACTACAGTTAAGTAACACCCCAAAATCAGCCAGCCAGTTCGGTTTTGGCCGGAGCGGATTAATCGCGGGTCAAGACCTCAAGTAGTTCGATTTCGAAGGTTAAGTCGGAATTTGGTTTAATATGAGCGCCCACTTGACGCTCACCATAGGCCAGGTGAGCTGGCACTAACAATTTACGCTTGCCGCCAACCTTCATTCCCATCAACCCCTGATCCCAGCCTTTAATCACACGGCCAGTACCTATTACACACTGAAAAGGCTGACCACGGTCATAGGAAGAGTCGAATTGGGTGCCATCCTGTAAAAAACCACGGTATTGCGTGGTGATCAACGCGCCTTTCACGGCTTCTTTACCTTCGCCAACTACTAAGTCAATTACTTCTAATTCAGTCATTTTCTTCATCTCTTTCGTGTTGCTCGGCTATCGAGTCATTCAATCATGGCCAATGTTAACATTGGCGACAGCCGTTGTCGGTGTTGTTTGCTATTTTCTGAAGGTATAAAGGGTTCTCCCTCACGCCCTTTAAATTCGCGAACTCATCCCCATATCCTGATTATTGCTACTGCGCTGGAGCCCTATCATGATAATTGCCTGCCCCCATTGCCACACCCTAAACCGCGTTCCAGATGAACGCCTGCAAGAGCAGCCGAGCTGCGGTAAATGCAAACTCAGTGTGATGAGCCCTGAGCCCGTCGAGCTGACCAGCGCAAACTTTATCAACCATGCCCATAAATCCGAGCTGCCACTGGTTGTCGATTTTTGGGCCAGCTGGTGCGGTCCCTGTAAAAGCTTTGCGCCTATCTTTAATGAAAGCGCTAAATCCTGGGCGGGAAAATACCGCTTCGGTAAAATTAATACCGAAGAGCAACAGGCGCTTGCAGCGCAATTTGGCATTCGATCGATTCCGACTCTGATTATCTTTAAACAGGGTAAAGTGATTGCCCAGCAAGCTGGTGCCTTCCCTAAATCGGCACTGGATCAGTGGCTAAAAAGCTATATTTAAGTTTCCTCATAAAAATACCCAGCTAAGCTGGGTATTTTTATATTTGCTCTAAGTGATGATTTTAGACATCCCAAAACATATGGGCGATAACGGCCAGTACTAACATGCTGAGAAAGTTGACTATCATCCCGACCCGCACCATTTCTGACTGTTTCACATGACCAGAGCCATAAACGATAGCATTAGGCGGCGTAGCCACGGGCAACATAAAGGCACAGGAGGCGGCAATACCAATCAACACCGAAAGCATCACGGGCGATAAACCTAATGCCTCCGCTATCGCCGCAAATACTGGCACCAAGAGGGCGGCGCTCGCGGTATTACTGGCAAACTCGGTCAACATCACCACAAAGGCAATCACCGCCACTACGAATAACGACATATGGGTACTGCCAAAAATATCCGTCATCCAATGGGCTAAAAAGACACTGGTGCCGGTACTCTTTAGAATCGCGCTTAGGGTTAACCCACCACCGAACAAAATTAGCACTCCCCAATCCGTTGTCGATTCAATTTTCTTCCAACCCACCAGCCCTAGACCCGAGAGCAGCACCACGGCACTGAGTGCGACGATGGAATCAAACTGACTAATTCCACCGAATATCTTGGCCAGTGGCACACTGAAAATCCAACTACATACGGTGGCAAAGAAGATAAACAGTGTCAGTTTCCCCTGAAAGCTCAGCGTCTGTGTCGTCTCCTCAAGCTCACATTTCGCCGATAAATCAGGCTTTAAATACCAATATAAAGTCAGCAGCATTAAAGGTAATAACAAGACTACGGTTGGAATACCAAACCTTAGCCAATCGCTAAAACCTAAACCCGCTTGAGCCGCCGCAATCGCATTTGGAGGACTGCCAACTAAAGTACCAATACCGCCAATATTGGCAGAATAGGCAATCCCAAGCAGCATGAACACATAGGTACTGTGGTAAGTTTTACGGTCAAGCTGCTGCAAAATCCCCAGTGCGAGGGGCAGCATCATGGCCGTAGTCGCAGTATTACTGATCCACATAGACAGCAGCGCCGTAACCCCAAAAAGCATAAGACAAGCAACGCTGAGCTTTCCCTTAGAAGCACGCAGTAATTTTTGGGCAATCAGGGTATCGATCCGCTGATGTCGCAATGCCGCCGCAAGCACAAAGCCACCAAAGAACAGATATATAATCGGATTTGCAAAGTTGCTCATCGCTTCTTTGGTTTCAAATACCCCAAAGAACACCGCCAGAATTGGCACCAGAATCGCGGTCACACTGATATGAATCGCCTCGGACAGCCATAACACCCCAGCAAACACTAAAATGGCCAGTCCCGTATTAACACCTTGATCGAAGGGCAAACCGTAATAAAGGGCAAACAGCAGCACAATATCCGCTGCGAGGATCAGCATTTTGCGCTGATCAAAACCGAGGTTCGCTGTTGATGAAGGGTTTGATTCAGGAATTTTATGGGCTGACATGTTTACGACCTTTTATGCCATAGTGTTTTTGAGCCAACTTAAGGCATAGGACACACGAGACAAAGCAGTTTATTTTGTCGTTTTATCACCTTACAAAATTAAATCAGTTTGAAGCACCTAGTAACAACAGCATTAACAAGATCCCGATCACCTTGATTTGATCCCTACTGGCGTAAAAATATTTCAAAAAATCTAATCCCAGCCCAAATGCAGCTGCGACTGTAATTGAACAACGCTTACAAATTTGTGATGCGAATCAACCTCCCTAAGACAACAAACAATAGAGCTCCTTGGTAACGGCAATACTTAAGTTTGCTTTGTTAGCAATTTGTTGCCCACGCACTCCCCTTCAGTTACATTTGCCCTTGTTAAAATGCCAAACCTATAAAAATTAAAGTATTTAGTATCGTTTAGTCTTCTCAGTGTGCATGCCATGTGTGCGCACTTTTTACTGCAGGAAAGCACAATGATAAGAAATGATTTCAAAGTTCCTAGTTCGTTCAGCCTAATGACACTCATCCCTGTTGGGTTAGTAATCATCCTCATCATCTCACTGTTTAGCAGCTGGTACACAGTCGACCAAGGTGAACGTGGCGTAGTACTACGTAATGGTAAAATCATTGGCACCGCCGAACCTGGCCTAGGGTTTAAAATTCCCTTCATCGATACAGTCGTGAAAATCTCTACCCAAACCCACACCACTAGCTATAGCTCACTTCAGGCCTATAGCCGCGATCAACAGCCTGCCACCCTGCGTGCATCCGTCACTTACAGTGTGCCAGCGGATCGCGTCGATGAGGTTTATGCTAACTTCAAGAGTATCGATGCCATGGTAGCTCGCCTGCTCGACCGCCAAGTGCCCACCCAAGTTGAGAACATCTTCGGTAAATACACGGCAATTTCTGTAGTGCAGGAGCGGATTAAATTCGGTCTCGATGTAACTAATGCCATCATCCAATCGGTTAAAGGCCCGATTGAAGTGAGTTCGGTGCAAATTGAAAACATCGACTTCTCCAATGCCTACGAGAAATCAGTAGAAGACAGAATGCGCGCCGAAGTTGAAGTGCAGACCCAATTGCAAAACCTCGAAAAAGAAAGAGTCAGCGCGCAGATCGCCGTAACCCAAGCACAAGCGGCGGCAGACTCGCAGCTCGCCCGCGCAAAGGCCGAAGCCGAGAGTATTCGTATTAAGGGGGATGCAGAAGCATCGGCCATTAAGAGCCGCGCCGAGGCATTGGCACAAAACCAAAATCTGGTGGAATTAACTAAGGCCGAAAAGTGGGACGGTAAACTGCCGACAACAGTCCTACCGTCAGGCACCCTGCCCTTTATTGATGCGAAAAAATAGCTCACGCATAAATAAACAGGAGGTGGGATAGCCACCTCCTGTTTATTACACTTTTAAAACGGTGTTAATAGGAAAAACTATCAAACACGGCGAATATGTTACGTCGCTAGAATAAGTGACTCACTTCCCCCGGGGCCCAAAGCCAAGCGGCGCCACGAACACCCGATGATGCGCCATGGCGGTTTTTCACCACGAGGGTTTCACACTCACCACCTAGAACATACTGGGGTAAAATCTTTGGTAAATGCTCATAAATCAGGTCGATATTAGAAACCCCGCCACCGAGCACAATCACATCGGGATCCAGAAGATTGATCACATGGGCCAAGGAGCGCGCTAAACGGTCAATAAAGCGAGTAAATGCGACTTGAGCCAGAGCATCACCGGACTGCATCAGTGACACAATCTCAATGCCACTATCCGCAGTACCACCTAAGCTTCTAAAATCTCTGACAAATCCAGTGCCAGAAACGAAGGTCTCAATACAATCGGCATTGCCACAGAAGCAGCGGGTCGAATTAAACTCCTGTGCCGTCATCCAAGGTAAGGGATTGTGGCCCCATTCACCGCCGATTCCATTCCCACCCGCATGAACTTTGTGGTTGATTGCAATCCCAGCACCGCAACCTGTTCCTAAAATCGCACCGAACACTAGCTTCTTGCCTGCACCGGCACCATCTACGGCTTCCGATACTGCAAAGCAATTGGCGTCATTCGTGATACGCACCTCGCGCCCCAGCATAGCGCCCAAATCTTTATCCATGGGGCGACCATTTAGCCAAGTTGCATTGGAGTTTTTCACTAAGCCTGTGCGCGACGACACAATACCGGGGATACCGATACCAACACTGGCACTTTGCCCGACGGTTTGCTCGGCCTCGCCAATCAGCTCTGCTAAAGCTGCCAGCGTAGCGTCATACTCCCGCGGCGTCGCCACTTTCTTTCTGAAGCACTCGCCGCCATGAATATCGAGCATCACTAACTCAATTTTAGTGCCACCTAAATCTACACCTATGCGATACATAAACGTCTTGAACTCCATGAAAAACTTAGTTAGACGCCACAGGCATGACTAAAATGGATGCGCCGTTACAATCGAGCGCTTCAGTGATGGGTTTCCCTTTCACAATCGCCACATCGGCCAATTGCAAATCGGCGCCTTTCTCTACATGTAATTTCATAGGGCTAAATACCTGTCTCAGGGAATCGCTATTTGCAACCAAACAACTCAACGGAATACTGACTTGACGCCACTGACCATCGGCCTTGAGGTGCTTAGCAAGCGGAACCGTCGCCTGACAACCTGATTCACAGCTTAAGCCAACTGCAATCTCTCCCGCAGCAACACTTTCAACTGCCATTGAAAAATCAAGATAGCTATCCTTGAGATCAAAGCGGCGAAGATCCATCGAAAAATCATCACTAAAGCTCACCATGGCTGGCGCATTTAACGTAAAACGTCGTGCATCTTCCTGCACTAAACGGTTCACACTGCGTACCGACCAATCTCCCTGCTGCCACAATCCTGCCCCCACTTTGTGCATACCGTTACTGTTACCCACCGCGAGATGCCAAGGGGCTTTAATTGCCTTATTGAAGATTTCCAGTCTTGCAGAATCCACATCGCTAATGCCTGTATCTTCATTCAAGCGCGGTAAGCTGACCTTACTTTGATAGTTAAGTCCTTCGCCTACTTTGTATAATGGTGGATGCTGCTTAGCGTCACTCTTTAGATCCGCATCATAGCCATCTGCCAATGGAGAAGATGGCCATGGGAATGGCATAGTGCCTTTAAAATCCACCTGAGGTTTGCCATCTTTTCCCGCGACCAGTACATCAGCCACCCCAGCCCCCTCTGTGCCAGGTAACCATGCGGCGACGAAGGCATCGGAGGCATTAATCTCTGGATTCATCCACAGAGGACGTCCCGAGAGCAATACAGTCACAAGCGGTAATTTGTGCTCGCGAGCAGCATTGAGGAGTGCCAAGTCACGCTTGTCACCACGTTGATATTCCAGATTATCGAGGTCACCGTTACCTTCGGCATAGGGGTTTTCACCTATCACAGCAAGTACGAGATCGGGGCTGAAACCTGTGGGGATTTTGCCATCGACACTCAAGCGAGCCTCACCGCCAGTGGCCGCTAAGGCGCTTTGCAGTCCACTCAATATGCTAGTTGAACCAGGAAAATCGGCATTCGTTACCTCAGTGCCCTGCCATGTCATACTCCAGCCGCCCGATTGCTTAGGAATATTGTCGGCACCATCACCTATGACTAACACGCGCGCACCAGCTTTAATAGGTAGAGCGTTTTGATTGTTTTTAATCAATACCAATGACTTAGCTACAGCTTGTCTTGCGAGTAACCTGTGGCTTGAATGACCAATCCACTCTTGGTCTGCCGCAAATGGTCTGGCCGATGGGGTTTTAGCCTCAAACAATCCTGCACGCATTTTGACCCTTAGTATGCGACTGACCGCATCGTCGAGACGCTCGGCAGAAATAACACCCGCTTTCACATCCGCAATGGTATTCGGATAAAGCGCACGCCAACTGTCACCTGGAGCCATCAGAATATCGACACCGGCGTTGATTGCCGCCGCGCAATGTTCGTTATCGCAGCCGGGCACAAACCCATGGCCTAACCAGTCACCCACCACCAGGCCATCAAATCCCATTCGCCCCTTCAGCACGTCGGTCAGTAGGTAGTGGCTGCCATGCAACTTTTCACCGTTCCAGCTGTTAAAGGAGGCCATCACAGTTTGAGCGCCAGCGGCTAAGCCGCCGAAATACCCCTGAGCATGGCGTGCAATCAGAGTGCTTTCATCAACTTGAGTATCGCCTCTGTCGTCACCATTGGTCGTGCCGCCATCACCAATAAAGTGCTTCACGGTCGCTAGGGTATGGCTTGCATCTAACCAATGCTCACCCCAAGGACCCTGCATGCCTTCAACAAAAGCCTTACCATAACGTTGAATTAACTCAGGATCACGGGCATAACCTTCATAAGTACGACCCCAACGTAGGTTATCGACCATAGCGACTGTTGGCGCAAATACCCAATCAATCCCCGTTGCGCGAACCTCTTTCGCCGTTGCGGCGGCGATGTCTCGAATAAGCGCCTCATCTCTGGCAGCCCCTAAACCGATATTGTGGGGAAACAAGGTTGCCCCGAGCACATTGCCATGGCCATGAACGGCATCCGTCCCCCAAATCGGGGGGATAGCGATACCATCTTGAGAATCATCTATGGCCGCTTGATACATTGCATCGGCAAGAGCTACCCAATCGGCAGCAGTGGCTTTGCTATTATTGCCGGGGAATGAACCACCACCATTGAGGTAGGAGCCAAAGCCATAGCGGCGCATCTCATCAACACTGAAATCTCGGATTTCGGGCTGAATAAGTTGGGCGACCTTCTGCTCAAGCGTCATCGTCGCCAATAACTTCGCAACGCGCGCTTCAAGAGCCGCATCGGTTTTCACCTGATAGACCGACTTCGGCCAAAGCTCGATTTTTTGGTCTGTCTTTGGCATGCCTTCAGATTGATTTGGAGCAGCGATAGCCGCCGTAGATAAGACGCAGTGAATGGCAAGAGCCGTAATCGATAACGCTAACTTCATGTTTAGGCCTCCTGAGCCTTAGAACCACGCAGGCCATAAAACAGGATATAGCCATAACAAAGAACGGGAAGAATGAAAGAACTTGATAAACCTATGCTATCAGCAAGCAGCCCCTGTAATAACGGAACCACAGCACCGCCAACAATCGCTAAACATAAAATACCAGAGCCCTGCGCAGTTGCTGGTCCTAGGTTTTTCAGTGCGAGACTAAAAATGGTGGGGAACATAATAGAGTTAAAGAGTCCGACCGCAAGAATGGCCCACATTGACACCATGCCCTCGGTGCTGATCGCAACTAACACTAAGATTGCTGCCATCGCCGCGTTAAACCCAAGTACCTTACCAGCATCAATTTTTTGCATTACGGCGGCACCGATAAAGCGTCCCACCATAGCGCCGCCCCAGTAGAAGGCAATGTAATGCGCGGCCTCAGACTCAACCATTCCCGCTACATGGGGTTGACCTAAAAAGTTCACTAAAAAGCTACCGATGGCAACTTCACCACCCACGTAAACAAATATCCCTAGGGCACCCAAAACCAAGTGCCTATGGCTTAACGCACTAACTTTTGCAGCCCCTTGAACATGGTCTTCCTGCTCATGTAAATGTGGCAGTTTCAACAATGCAAAAACCACTGCCAGTACAATGAGCATGCCACACAGGAGGAGATAAGGTAGTTTTACCGCCTCAGCTTCGGCCTCAGCAGAAGCCCCCACCGCGGCAGATAAAATCAGCACAGAACCAAAGGCGGGAGCCACTGTGGTACCTAAGGCATTAAATGCTTGAGTCAGGGTTAATCGACTAGAAGCGGTTTGCACCGGCCCAAGCGCTGCCACATAGGGATTCGCCGCCACCTGCAATACAGTGATCCCACTAGCAAGAACAAACAGGGCGCCTAAAAATACCCCGTAGGTTGCCGATACAGCTGCAGGATAAAAGAGTCCACATCCCAGAGCTGCGGTCAAAAGACCAACTACTATGCCCTTTTGGTAACCAAGACGTCTAACTAAGGCTCCCGCAGGCACAGACACAAGAAAATACGCACCGAAAAAACAGAATTGAATCAACATTGCCTGAGCATAATTAAGCTCAAACACCGCCTTTAAATGGGGGATCAGAATATCGTTCAAACACGTAATAAATCCCCACATAAAAAACAAACTGGTAAGCGATGTTAACGCAAAACCATAGCGTCCGTTTGCTCCGCTGGTATTATGCGTAGCACTCGATTGCGAAAGAGGTGTCGCAGCCATTTTTATCCCCTGATTTTTGCCGTCATTTCTGCGGTCTTATAGCTTTATGATTGACCTTTGAATGTTCAGCCATTAGATTAATGTAAGCGCTTTCATTTTTAACACTATGCTAACTCTTGTCAACTTGTTTAGCCTATTAAACCAGCCGTATGACTGGAAAAGGGTAAACTGCTACAGGGTCAAGATCTGGAACTACACGACAATGACAACAATTCTGCCTTTCACTCTGCCGAGTGATTCAGCAATGATGCAAAAAGATTTTTTATATGGCGTAGCGACTGCGTCCTTTCAAATTGAAGGTGATGCACAACATCGTCAGCCCTGTATTTGGGATACTTTTTGCACCACAGAGGGCAAGATTGCCGACGGCTCTGACGGAAAAGTGGCCTGCGATCATGTCAACCGCTGGCAAGATGACGTTGAACTCATCGATTCCTTAGGCGTTGACGCTTATCGCCTCTCAATCAGTTGGGGACGAGTAATAAATGCCGATGGCAGCATTAATCATGATGGACTGAAGTTTTATATTTCTCTTTTGGATGAGCTCAATCGCCGTGGCATTAAAGTTTTTGTCACACTTTATCACTGGGATTTACCACAACACTTTGAAGATAAAGGTGGTTGGCTAAACCGTGAAACGGCCTATGCCTTTGCAGAATATGCCCGAATTGTCACGACCCATTTTGGAAATAGGGTATACGCCTATTCAACCCTCAATGAGCCTTTCTGCAGCGCATTCCTTGGTTATGAAGCCGGTATTCACGCCCCAGGGCGCACGAGTCGTCAAGAAGGTCGCTTAGCAGCACACCACCTACTGTTAGCACACGGACTGGCGATGCAAATCATTCGACGTGAAGCGCCAGAGGCACTGGCGGGCATAGTGCTGAATTTTAGCCCCAGCTTTGCGTTGACCGAAAGTGAGGAAGATTTACAAGCCGCCAGCCTAGCCCATGAATACCACAACACTTGGTATTTAATGCCTCTGATGCTCGGACGCTACCCCGATATTCTGAACTTACTCGCCCCCCATGAAAGACCATTGATACATCCAGGCGATATGGACATCATACGTGCGCCTATGGATTACCTTGGGATTAACTATTACACCCGCACCGTTTATCAAGCCGGTGGCGAGCTCGGGTTTGAGGAGGTACGCGTCGATAATGTGCCCCGAACCGATATGGGTTGGGAAATCAGCCCAGATGCCTTTACCTATCTACTTAAGAGCCTGTCTGAGGAATTTGATTTGCCGCCCATTTACATCACCGAAAACGGGGCGGCTGAACGTGATTCGTTAGTCGATGGCGAAGTATATGATCCTATGAGGCTCGATTATCTGCAATCACACCTGCTGGCTGTGCACAATGCCATTGAGCAAGGGGTCGATGTTCGCGGCTATTTTGCCTGGAGCTTGATGGATAATTTTGAGTGGGCCGAAGGCTATCGCAAACGCTTTGGTTTGGTATACGTAGATTACGATTCTCAAGCTCGGATCCCTAAGGCGAGCGCAAAGGCCTATCAGGGACTACTCTCACACAGGCGCGCAGTTTGCCAAAAATAATAATAAGGAGATTGCCATGTTAAGCGTCAAAGAAAAAATCGCATATGGATTAGGCGACACTGCGAGCAACATCATCTTTCAGACTGTCATGTTGTTCTTGACGTTTTTCTATACCGATATTTTCGGTATTTCGGCGGCCTTTGTCGGGACAATGTTTCTCGTAGTTCGCATTATGGATGCGGTAACCGACCCTCTGATGGGCTATTTGGCCGACCGCACTCGCAGCCGCTGGGGTCGCTATCGCCCCTACTTGCTCTGGTGCGCCCTGCCCTTTGCCGTCATCAGTGTATTAGCATTCACAACGCCCTCGCTCAGTGAAAGTGGTAAAGAAATCTATGCACTGATCACCTACGCCTTACTGATGCTGGCCTACACTGCCATCAATATTCCCTACTGTGCGCTAGGGGCGGCATTAACTACAAATCCGACCGAACGGGTATCAGTGCAGTCCTATCGATTTGTTTTTGCCATGCTGGGCGGACTTATCGTCACAGCACTCACCTTACCTTTAGTCGACTTTTTTGGGCATGGAGATAAGGCCAAAGGCTATCAGTTGACGATTTTCGCCATGAGCATACTGGGTACAGTGATGTTTTTGCTGTGCTTTGCTGGCACAAAGGAGAGGGATTTTAGCACTGATGACTCCAACGACAACCTGAAACTCGCCACCAAAGCCCTGTGGGCCAATGATCAATGGCGAGTGTTATCTGCAGCGGCGATATTTTTGCTGACGGGTTTAGTCCTCAAATCCACACTGGCAATTTACTATGTTAAATACTTCCTTGGCCGCGAGGACATGATAAGCGTGTTCGTGACCAGCGGCGTCGTAGGCAATCTCGTCGGGGTTGCGCTGGCACAAAAACTGGCTGACAAAGTCTGTAAGGTCAAAGCCTATATTCGTCTGCAGCTGATTGCGGCTGCACTGTGCGTTGTCGCATGGTTTGTACCCGGTGACCAATATCTGCTCGCGCTAGGGCTCTATATAGCTTGGAACTTTAGCATCAACATGGGCACGCCTTTGCTGTGGGCCAAAATGGCGGACACTGTCGATTATGGGCAATTTAAGACTGGTGTGCGCACCACGGGATTGGTTTACTCATCAATCATCTTCTTTATCAAACTCGGGCTTGCCATTGGCGGCGCGCTCGCAGGATGGTTACTGGCAGCCTATGGCTATCAGGTGGATGTAGCTCAAACCCCAGAAACCTTAGAGGGAATACTGCTGTGTTTCACCCTGTATCCTGCGCTTGCCTCAGTAGCAGTTGCCTTTGTCATGGGACGATATACACTGGACAACCAAAGAGTTGCTGAAATCAACTCCACGCTGAAACAAAAACTATCAGTTACATAGTAGTAAAAGGACTGCCAGTGCCTATGGCCACAATTTACGATGTTTCCTTTCTGGCCGGTGTTTCGCTAGCGACAGTCTCACGAGTAGTGAATAACACCGGCAAAGTTAGCGATAAGACCAAGAAAAAAGTCCACGATGCCATGGCAAAGCTGGATTATCGACCAAACACTATTGCCCAATCATTGGCATCCAATCGTTCTAATAGCGTTGGCGTGTTGGTATCACAACTCGATGGTCCCTTTTACGGCCCGATGATGCGAGAAATTGAATCGGCATTAAGGGCGGCAAATAAACACGTGATTATCGCGGCAGGACACAGTGATGCTGACCAAGAAAAGGACGGTGTGGAATTTCTGCTTTCCCGGGGTTGTGATGCGCTGATTGTCGACGCCGAAATTATCTCAAATGCCTATTTAGTCGAACTTTGCCAAGGTAAAACCCCCGTGGTACTCATTAACCGACATGTGGATGGCATTGATGAAAGATGCGTACATCTGAATAACCTTCAGGGTGGTTTACTCGCGAGTCGCCATGTACTTGAAAAAGGACATAAACAAATAGCTTATATCTCAGGGCCGCTCTTTAAACTCGATGCCAGAGAGCGCCTCGAAGGACATCGTCAAGCCTTAGCAGAATGGGGGCTGACATTTGATGAACGCCTGTTTTATGAGGGCGATTTCCGTGAAGAAGGCGGTTACGCCGCAATGGCGGCGCTTTTAGATCGCGGAGTGCTATTTACCGCCGTGGTTTGCGCTAACGACCAAATGGCCTCTGGCGCTATTAGTCTCTGTTTAGAAAGAGGCCTGAGAGTCCCTGAGGATGTGTCCTTTGTTGGCTTCGATAATATTAATTTCCCTCGCTATATTTCACCCAAACTCACCACGATTTCTAACCCTATCAATGAAATGGGGCGCATGGCCGCCCACTGGATACTAAGGGAAGTCTATGACAATACCGAGGTGTCCTTTAGCCATCGTTTCGAGCCAGAACTTGTCATCCGCGACTCAGTAATTTCACTGTGATTCCCACCTAAAAAAGGGAGCCAAATGGCTCTCTTTTTTGCTTAAAAATTAAGAGCAAACGCTAAATCGCCACTTTTTTAAACAATTTTTTAATATTGCGCCTCAAAATTGTTGACATAAAAATCAGCTCGCCCTACTTTATGTAAGCGCTTACATTTATGCTCGCAAGGGGAGCGCTGGATGCGAGCAAGTAAGGCCTTACAACTATAACCCCCTGGACCACTTATACGGTTACGGGTATGAGGGAGAATAAAAATGCGACCTACACAATTTAAAAAATCCATGTTAGCCACTAAGGTGTCGCTGGTATTGGGTGTGATGTCAGCCCTACCTGCGGTTGCCGAAGAAGCCCCTAAAGCAGAAAGTAATATCGAAGTTATTCAAGTCACTGGTATCCGTGGTTCCCAAGCAAGATCCATGGATCTGAAACGTCAGTCAGCCGGTGTTGTCGATGCAATTTCGGCTGAAGATATTGGTAAATTCCCAGATACTAACTTAGCAGAATCACTGCAACGTATTACCGGTGTTTCCATCGACCGCGTTAATGGTGAAGGCAGTAAAATCACTGTGCGTGGTTTTGGCCCAGATTTTAACTTGATTATGCTGAATAACCGTGTGATGCCAACGGCCCAAGTATCAGGTGAATCAACCCGTTCATTTGATTTTGCCAACCTATCTTCAGATTCAATCAGCGGTGTTGAAGTTTATAAAACCTCAAAAGCAGATATCAGCTCTGGCGGTTTGGGAGCAACGGTGAATATTCTGACGGCCCGCCCATTCGATACCCGTGACTTAGTAGCCACTGTAAGTGCTAAAGGCCACCACGATACTGAGGTTGGCACCGGCGACAGTTTGACTCCTGAAGTTTCGGGGATTTTCAGCAACACCTTTATGGACGACACTATCGGTTTAGGCTTTAACGCCTCTTACCAAAAACGCGATAGCAACCTCCGTAAAGCAACTATCGACGGTTGGCGCCAAAACGTTCATGCCGAGTTAAATCCAAACGCCGTTGTGGTAAATGAAAACAAAAACCCTTACGGCAATACTTTCTATGCCCGTAACGTTGGCTTTGCGGATCAAAATTCAGAGCGTGAACGTACCAATGCTCAAGCTGTCTTCCAATTTGCGCCAACAGATAAAATTGAAACAACGCTAGATTACACCTACTCAAAACTGTCGGATGTTTCTAATACTGACACTTGGGGTCTGTGGTTCTCGGGCCCTGGCAACGCGACCTACGCCCATATCAACGAACACGGCACCTTCGATTATGTGACTGAAGTTGATGGTGACTATTCAGGCACCATGAACCAAAATGCTTCAGACAATATCAATAAGTCACTGGGCTTTAACATTAAATGGCAAGCAAAAGACAACCTCGAACTGTCGTTTGACGCCCATGACTCTAAGGCAACCGCTGAAGGTGGTTTAGACAACAACGCGGATAATATTTTCTTTATCCTCGGCGCCCTAAACGTTGCTAATAAAACCTACGATGCAACAAGAACTGATATTCCGCTGTTAGGCGCAAACTACCTTGATTTAAACCCGAACGGTGAGCCTCATCTACAGCCTGAAGACTATGCCTCATTGTTTGCCGGTGTACGCGCTGGCCGCAATGAAACCGATGTGAACCAATATCAGTTTAACGGTAAGTGGTTAAACGAAGGTAATGACGCACTGGCTTCTATCGATTTCGGCCTTGCATTCACCTCAATGGAAACCCACGCCCAGGCTTCATACACTGGCCCTATCAGCGCTGGTTGGTATGGCAATAAAGGCATTTGGGCAGATGATGTCAGTTACGTTGGCCTAGGCTCAGACTTCCTGTCTGATTTCTCAGGTGGTGGTAACGACATGCTGATCCCATACTACTACACCTACAACCAACAAGCTGCAATGGATAGAGCCGAAGGCCTCTACGATGTTGAATATGTTGCCGCGCCTTGGCAGGACGATCACCGCATCCAAGAAGACACGACTTCTGCATACATCCAAGCCAACATCGCAAGTGAATTCAATAAAATGCCACTTAACATTGTAGTTGGTCTGCGTTATGAGCAAACCGATGTTACTGCAAGCTCAATGCAGCAGGAAGCGGAAGAGTTGGTGTGGTTAAACCCGACCGAGTGGCAAACCGTGTTTTCGGACGACTTCACTTTCAGTCATGAGTCGAGCGACTACAAAGAATTTTTGCCAAATCTGGACATCAATTTAGAAATCACAGACGACTTGATTGCTCGCTTCAGTTACAGCCGCACTATCAGCCGTCCAACCCTAGGGTCAATGCGGGCAACAACCTCGCTAACGCCAATTCCTAAAGTAGGTTCACGCACGGGCTTTTCGGGTAATACAGCACTGAAACCTTACAGCTCTAACAACATCGATCTGTCTTTAGAGTACTACTATGATGACGCAAGCTATGTTTCTGTTGGTTACTTCAATAAGGAAGTTGAAAACTTCCTTGCCGGCACCATCGAAACAGTAAGCTACGACAACCTACGTGATCCCTATTCAGGTCCCGCCGCAGAAATGGCCCGTGCAGAGCTAATTGCTAACAATCAAACTCCAAGCGATGAAGCCGTATTTCAATGGCTTATCGACAATGGCTATGGCAATGCTGACGGCCGAGTGCATCAGTCAGATTCAGATCCTATCGCCGAGTGGAAAATCAGCAAACCGAACAACGTTGAAGATATGAATATCTACGGGATTGAATTTGCATGGCAACATTGGCTCTGGGACACAGGTTTTGGTTTTGCCGCTAACTACACCTTAGTTGATGGCGATATTGAATATGATGTTGAGAAAGTGGATGAGCAATTTGCTCTACCAGGTCAATCAGATACTGCTAACTTCTCAATTTTCTACGAAAAATACGATGTACAAGCTCGCTTAGCCTACAACTGGCGTGATACCTTCCTCTCTGGATTGGGTCAAGCGGAAGCTGGCGGTCCTGCACCACAATTTACCGAAGCCTATGGCCAGTTAGACCTGAGTGTGAGTTACCAGCTGACTGACAGTCTAACTATCTTCGCTGAAGGTATTAACATTCTGGCACAGGAAAAGCGCGTTTACGGTCGTTACGAAGAGCAAATGCTGCTGGCACAACAAAACTCAGCACGTTATGCAATCGGAGCTCGTTACAGCTTCTAATCGCTTAAACACTTGAGTAAAAAAATCCCCAGCCTTGCTGGGGATTTTTATTTTCGATTTTCGGCAGCGGACTATCAGAAACTATGAACAGCAATCACTGCGGCGTACCCAGCTACGGGGAATTTTTTGCCACAACACGCGCGCCATTAACGCAGCCAACACTATGCCTGAGGTAGCGACTAACCAGCTCGGTAACATTTGGTGTTCATGGCCAATCTGTGGCATCACCACAAAACCAAAGCTATCAACCAGATAGTTAACCACCATTCCCGCCACTAAGGCCACACCCAAAACGCCACTTAAGTAACCAAACAAGGCACGTTTACCCAGCTCATTACTCACCACGCCTAAGGTCGCAATATTGGTCGCAGGGCCTGCCATCATAAACACCAGTACAGCCCCAGGTGAGACACCCGCCAACAATAAACCCGCGGCAATCGGCGTCGATGCGGTCGCGCAGATATACATTGGGATAGAAATCAGCACCATCACTAACATAGCACCGATACCATCGCCCCATTTCGCTAAAAAGTCAGCGGGAACATAGGTTTGTACTAGCGCCGCGAAAAATAAACCCACCAGCAACCATAAAGTTGTATCACGCACTAAATCGGTCGCGGCATATTTAAGCCCAACACCAATACGGGTAAGTACCGATTCTGATTTTAATTCGGTCGCTGTATCTTTAGTTGAAGCGCAGCAACTCGCGCCTTCAGCCTGATCCGATACTGATTGAGCCAATTTAGTTGCAGGCTCACTGCCACAGCAAGAGCCCTTTTTTACCACCACAATGGGTGCAGCTTCCTGATCGGCTTTAGCCTCAGAGCTACAGCAACTTGCGCTTGGCTTTACCTTTTCAACCTGCGCAGCATTGCTAACAGTTGGAGATATAGCCTTAATGCTACCTATTGCCACAGTGCCAGCGGGTGCATTCGCCGCCATAAGTGATGATGACTGCATTGGCATCATCTTGAAGGCAGGTTTTGCTTCTACTTTATCCTCTACTTTTACTTTGGCTTTGTTTTCACTCGATGAGCAGCAACTTGAAACGGGTTTCACTGAGGGAGCAGCCTTTGTCGAACTGCAACAGCTAGAAGTGGTGTCAGTCCCAATTGCTTCATTTGCACTAGCCGCTTTATTTGCATTAAGCGCTTTATTCGCCATAACCGCATCATTTGCTTTTGGTGCGCAGCATGAGCTAGTCGCAGCCGTTGTTTTGGCAGCATCGCTAGCAATAGCAGGTTTACCATCGTCATCATCGCGGCCAACCAAGAGGCCTGCAACGATGGCGCTCGTTACCGCAGCTATGGGTCTGACTATCGCCATAAAAGGCCCAAGCAGCACATAGGAGACGGTAACAGAGTCGACCCCAGTTTCAGGGGTGGAGACTAAAAAGGAAGTCGTTGCCGCTTTAGAGGCGCCCGAACGTCTAAGACCCACTGCTGCAGGAATAACGCCGCAGGAACATAAAGGCAGAGGTGCGCCTAATAGCGCCGCCTTAACCACGGTTTTAAAGCCGTGACCACCGAGCTGCTTTTGCATCCACGCCATAGGCACAAAAACTTTTAGCAGCCCCGCCAAAATAAGCCCCAGTAGCAGCCAGGGGGCTGAATCGAGAAACAGATCGATAAAATTCTTAAGTAACATGATAAATCCCCTGCGCTAATCTCTGCATTGAGCCTTTGCGCTCATTTCAGCAACGGCCGCTTGATGTTCGTGTTCACTGTGCTGTGCGTGATGATGCTCAGCTCTCACCTCTTCGGTGCTAGATTCCAGCGCCTCAAGAATCGAGCAATATTCAGCGCTACGTGGCCCACCACAACAGGCATCGGAAAGTCGTTGTAAGCTGCCTTGAAAATGTACCAGCTCGGCAATTTTGGCCTGCACCTGCGCCAATTTATGATCCACCATGCCCTTCACATCGGCGCAGGCCCAGTTGGATTTATCCAGCTCAATCGATAGCAGCTCGCCAATTTCACTCAAGGTAAAACCCACGGCCTTTGCCCGCAGAATAAACTTAAGCCTTGCGGCATCGTCCTCGGTATAAACCCGATAGCCAGAATCAGTCCGGCTCGAAGGGGCCAGTAATCCGTGCTTCTCGTAGAATCTTAATGTGTCGGCCTTCACCTCACATAAATCGGCCAACTCACCAATTCGGTACATAGTCCCATCCTTATCTGGCGTAGGTTGAATCCATCGTTCGATTCCAAACCTTTCACTATGGCGCGAGTATAAACCTTGGAGTCTACTCCAAGGTCAAGGGTTATTTTCCACTTTACTCTTAGGTCGAGTATTAAGCCACTTTGTTCTGAAAATCATATTGTGATATCGCGTAGAAAAAACAACGACGGGATCTCTTTTGCGGTAGAATACGCGCGCCTGACGATGGGACACAAAATATACGTAGGACCAAGGGGCTTTTGGAAAGCAGGATTAAATAGTCGTGCTTCTGTTTTCCGAAAGATCCTTGAAACTAAAATAACTGGACCCTGTACCCAAATGACTGTTGCAAATAATGCCAGACCCATTCGTCGCGCGCTGTTAAGCGTTTCAGATAAAACCGGAATTCTTGAGTTCGCCAAAGCTCTTCACGCTCAAGGTGTGGAACTGCTTTCAACTGGCGGCACCGCTCGCCTGTTAGCGGATAACGGCGTGCCTGTTATTGAAGTATCTGATTATACAGGTCACCCTGAGATTATGGATGGTCGTGTTAAGACTCTGCATCCTAAAGTGCACGGCGGCATCCTCGCGCGCCGCGGTCTTGACGAAAGCGTTATGGCCGACAACAACATCAACGCAATCGATCTGGTTGCAGTTAACCTCTACCCCTTTGCAGACACTGTTGCACAAGCTGGTTGCACCCTTGAAGATGCGATTGAAAACATCGACATCGGTGGTCCAACTATGGTGCGCGCAGCGGCTAAAAACCATAAAGATGTGACTATCGTTGTTAATGCAGCCGATTACGATCGCGTGTTAACCGAAATGGCCGCCAACAATGGCAGCACAACCCATGCTACCCGTTTCGACTTAGCCATTGCCGCCTTCGAACACACTGCGGGTTACGATGGCATGATCGCCAACTACTTCGGCACTATGGTTCCTGCGCACAGCAATGACGAGTGTTTCGAAGACTCTAAATTCCCACGCACCTTCAACACTCAATTAGTGAAGAAGCAAGATCTACGTTACGGCGAAAACAGCCACCAAACTGCGGCTTTCTATGTCGACACTAAGATCGATGAAGCTTCAGTCGCAACAGCCGTTCAGCTGCAAGGTAAGGCACTGTCTTACAACAATATCGCTGACACTGATGCCGCCCTTGAGTGCGTTAAAGAGTTTAGCGAGCCTGCCTGCGTTATCGTTAAACACGCTAACCCATGTGGTGTTGCATTAGGTAAAGACCTGCTCGATGCCTACAACCGCGCTTACCAAACTGACCCAACGTCAGCCTTCGGCGGCATCATCGCCTTCAACGGCGAATTAGATGCCGAAACGGCAAGTGCTATCGTTGAGCGTCAATTTGTTGAAGTCATCATCGCACCAGCAGTCAGCCAAGGTGCCCGCGATGTGGTGGCTAAGAAAACCAACGTACGTTTATTAGAGTGCGGTCAATGGGATACTAAGACCAAGACCTTAGACTACAAACGTGTTAACGGTGGTCTGTTAGTGCAAGACCGTGACCAAGGTATGGTTGGTTTAGACGACATTAAAGTGGTGACTAAACGTCAACCCACTGAAAGCGAATTAAAAGACTTAATGTTCTGCTGGAAAGTAGCTAAGTTCGTTAAATCTAACGCCATTGTTTACGCAAAAGATGGCATGACCATAGGTGTTGGTGCAGGCCAAATGAGCCGCGTATACAGCGCGAAAATCGCCGGTATTAAGGCCGCCGATGAAGGCTTAGAAGTGGTTAACTCTGTGATGGCATCGGATGCCTTCTTCCCGTTCCGCGACGGTATCGACGCAGCGGCAGCGGCAGGCATTAGCTGCATCATCCAGCCAGGCGGCTCAATGCGCGATGCTGAAATTATCGCAGCAGCCGACGAGCACGGCATGGCCATGGTGATGACGGGCATGCGCCACTTCCGTCACTGATAAAATAAACAGCCAGCACACAACCGTGCTGGCTGTTTCGTTATCACTGACACTGGCGGCTTTAAACTGTGATTAGAAAATAAAAATTGAAGGGATGATTCACATGAAAGTATTAGTTATTGGTGGCGGTGGCCGCGAACATGCCCTCGCTTGGAAAGCGGCTCAATCGGCACAAGTTGAAAAAGTCTTCGTGGCACCAGGTAACGCAGGTACTGCGCTCGAGCCAAAGTTGGAAAACCTGAACATCAGCGCAACCGACGTACCAGCCCTGCTGGATTTCGCTCAAACTAACCAAATCGCCCTGACTATCGTAGGTCCTGAAGCACCATTAGTGATTGGTGTGGTAGATGCCTTTAACGCTGCCGGTATGCCCATTTTTGGCCCAACTAAAGCGGCGGCTCAGTTAGAAGGTTCTAAGGCCTTTACCAAAGACTTTTTAGCGCGCCACAACATTCCAACCGCGGGCTACAAAAACTGTACCGAAATCGAAGACGCTAAAGCCTTCGTACTTGAATTGACTGGCACGACTGGCTATCCAGTCGTAATCAAGGCCGACGGTTTAGCTGCGGGTAAAGGCGTTATCATCGCCCAAGATCAAGCCGAGGCCGATGCCGCTATCGAAGATATGTTAGCGGGTAACAAGTTTGGTGAAGCCGGTTCGCGCGTGGTTATCGAAGAGTTCCTAAAAGGCGAAGAAGCCAGCTTTATCGTGATGGTCGATGGTAAAAACATTCTCGCCATGGCAAGCAGCCAAGACCATAAAGCCCGTGACAATGCCGACAACGGCCCGAACACTGGCGGTATGGGTGCTTACTCTCCAGCCCCTGTTGTGACGCAAACCGTTCACGATTGGACCATAGCTAACGTTATCCGCCCAACCGTGGATGGCATGGCAGCCGAAGGCAATGTGTACACTGGCTTTTTGTATGCGGGTCTGATGATCGCACCCGATGGCAGCGCAAAAGTACTGGAATACAACTGCCGCTTTGGCGACCCAGAAACTCAACCTATCATGATGCGCTTAAAATCGGATCTGGTAGAACTTTGCTTAGCCGCCACCCGTGGTGAGTTAGATAAAGTGACCGTTGAGTACGATGAGCGCGCCGCAGTGGGCGTAGTACTGGCGGCCGGCGGATACCCAGACGAATACCGCAAGGGCGATGTGATCCAAGGCTTAAGCCTAGGTAACAACGACGGTAAAGTGTTCCATGCGGGTACCGAGATGAAAGACGGCCACGTGGTGACTAACGGTGGCCGCGTACTGTGCGCAACAGCACTGGGTCACAGCGTAACGCAGGCCCAGCAAGCCGCTTACAAGCTGGTTGAAGAAATCCACTGGGATGACGTGTATTTCCGTACTGACATTGGTTACCGTGCGATTGCCCGTGAACAACAGGGCTAAGTCTATTCGTTAAAAAAGACCGGCGAACGCCGGTTTTTTTATGCCTTAAATTTGACGAACGTCAAAATTAAGTTAATGAATAATAAGGGATTTAACATTGTAAGACCTACTTTAAACTACCTTAGTTCGCTACAATAGCACGCGAATATCCCAACGAAATAAGGACTCTCTATGGGAATGAGATTCGTCTCAATCACAACCGCATTATTACTTGCAGGTTGTGGCGGCTCTGAGGATGCAGGGCCAACAACACCAGAAAAACCCATTCAACCGCCCGTTGTCAGCCAATACACTGCTAGCAGTGCAACAAGCTTAGGCGGCGCCTTAAGCCCGAGCAGTCAACGCGTGGATGCGGGCAAAAGCGCGCAATTTACCATTAAACCCGAAAGTGGCTATGTACTCGACAGTATCTCGGGCTGTAATGGCACACTCAATGGTGCGACCTACACCACGGCAGCGATGTCAGGCGATTGCAACATTGCGGCCGTGTTTATCACCAATGCCGAAAATGCCATAAAGCATCAGGATCACCAACTTGCTAGCGCCGAAGAGCTTATTGATTTTAGCCATGCACAGCTAAGCCAGATTGATACTGAGCGACATACACTCGTCAGCGCCCTGTTCCAAGGCGTTGGCTCGACCATTAGCTGGGATCCCAGCCATGACTCTATCACCTTCTCAAGCTTTATGCCGGAGAACACCTTTACCCTGCTACCATCAAATGTCGACGGCAGTGGCAATCCCGCCGTTAATGGCTTAGTGATGGTGAGTGAACAGCAAAACCTGCGCTATGGCGCCATGGCAGCGAACCTGTTCTCGGTAAATATCTCTAAGCAAACCGAAACCCTGCTCAGCAATCTCATTGGCTGGCTAACCCAGGGCAAAGATCGCATCGATGGCTTCTCGATTGTTACCGCGCAAATGCCAAGCCGCGCCGACAGTCAGTATTTTCCCCATAACGAAGCCATTCGCAATTGGCTAAGCAATCATTACCCTAACGCCCATAGCATTAATACCGCTAACAGCTGTGACTATGCCGAGCTGTCGACCTGTATCGACAACTTTAAGCCGGATTTGATTGTACTAAGCGACATCGACCGAGCATCCCTAGGTTATGCAGGCATTAAGGCGGCAGTAGAAAAAGCCAAAACTGCAGGTATTCCGATACTGTTATCGAACTATTCCCGCAACCAAAGCGAGATGTTAGCGCCTCTCTACCTTGAGATGGGACTTTCTACCGCAGGGAACTACTGGAGCAAACTGAAGGCGAGCGATCTGAGCTTGGATGATATTCTCGCCCAGGATCAATCACTACTGAAGGTGAGTGAATTGCTCACCCAGCTTCGCAATCAAACATTCAATACGGCAGTGTTAGATGACTGTACGGGCAATTACTTAAGTTGCACTAGCCCAGCCTTTGTCGATGCCTTTAAAGTGGGTGCAGATTGGTATCGCACTAACGCCATCAGCATAGATAACAACCATCTCGACATCTTTAAGGGCGCGAGCTTCCCGTTGATGAAGGCCGGACTGTTACTCGCAGATAAATACCGCGGCGACATCGATTACCCCATCGCCTATACCGAACAAAGTCAGTGGCAACAGGCGCTATTTGCCGACTGGGTGATAAGCTATGCCCGCAGCTTAAACCCAGCGCAGGCTGATTTGGGGGAGTTTGTTACCGATAAGAGCAACTTAACTAAGGGCACCTCGGCTAATTACACCTACCCAGCCACAGAATCGGAACGTAAAACCATAAGCGTGCCTTACACAGGCCAGTGGACGACGACGGGTTGGTATGCCCTGCCTGGCACGCCAATTAAGCTAAGTCGTGTGGATAGCAATAGCGCCAGCGTTGAAATCAAACTCAATTACCATAGACGCAATACTAATCGCGCCTATGAGCAAAAGGTTTACCGCGCTCCGCTTGAGCTCGCCCAGCAGCGCCTTAAGCTCAATGCGGATGAAAGCATCGAATTTTCGACGCCCTATGGTGGCCCTATTTATTTCTACATAACTGGCAGCGACTTAAGTGTCGAGGTTAATGCCGAAAATGTGGCGAAGCACCCCACCATCATGGATTTCACCGACACTGTTCAGATCAGCAACTTTAATGATCGCATTCAAAATACTGAGTTGCCCCATGTAGATCTACGCACCGACGGCGCGGAGCAGCACCTGCGTCGCGATCGGTTTATGAATGCGATTGGCGGTAACATTCCAGATGTGGACGCCTTGCTGACGAGCATTGTCGATGATCATATCAATAGCGTGTACACGCTGGCGGGGCTTAAAGTGCAAGGTAAGACATTAAACGAGTCTCTACCCAGCGATGTATTAGCCATTTGTAAGGGGCTATTTGGTGATGACTGCACCGATGCCAATTTGCACACCCGCAGTATCATCCAACATGCAAACTATGACCAAAATGCCCACTGCGGCTCAGGTTGTAGTGGTAATCCCTGGGATGCGGCTTGGAATATTTCACCAACGGGTTGGGGCGATAACCACGAGCTTGGCCACAACCTGCAAACCAACCGCCTCAACGTGCAATACGCAGGGGCGGAAAATATCGATAACTGGGCGAGTTACAGCAGCCGCGCGGGGGAAAACTCCAACAATATTTTCCCCTATGTAGTGCTGTGGAAAACCCATTATCTGCGCAATAAAGGTGAAGACATCATCAAAGATAGCCATATGAATCATAAGGATCTTTTCTATGTCTTCATGTCCGATGCGGCAGCGACGAAGGACAGTAATGGTAATCGCATCGTCTTTAACGCTAACTGCAAAGTGATCGATACGGGGACGGACAGATACACAGCGCCGTGGGCGAATAATAGCTACGCGGCGCACAACGGCTTTCGCATGGCCTTTTATATCCAAATGGCGCTCAAAGCCCATGGCATGACCATGGCCAATGGCACAGTGCTCAATAACGGCTTTAACCTGTTTACCCTGCTGTACCAACACAGCCGTATCTTTGGTAAATACGCCAATAATGCCAATGACTGGGAAGCCAATCGCGTCAATTTAGGATTTGGGCTTTTCCCCTATAGCGGCGGCAGTGTCTATGGTGGCAAGAGCGTGAAGGATATTCCCGGCAACGACTTTATGCTGGTGTCCTTAAGCAAATTAACTGGGCGCGATTGGCGCAGCCATTTCGATATGCTGGGTCTGCGTTATTCAAGCCTCGCGGCAACGCAAGTGGCCGCCAATGCCGACCTTGGCACTGTCCCTATGGGTATGTATGAATTGGAAACTGACCTGCCACCCGCCAATATGAGTCAAGGGCTGAATTTTATTCCTATGTCACTCACCGATGGCACAACGCTGTGGAAAAATTCAGGCTCGCCGACACAATGTACTAAGCCTTAAAACATGAGTGCTCATGCTTAATACCTAAACCACTGAAATTTAGTAGCTTCCCAAAAATAAACCTCGCCATGCGAGGTTTATTGTTATCAAGCAAAAGGCCAATAATTAATGCCCTGAGGCAATTGCTTTACGGGCAATTTTATCGATAAGTCCCGGCGCAATCAGTTTAATCCAGCGAGCCATTTTACCACGCATTGAAATAATTAACTGCCGTCCACGGCGAGCAATCACGGGTAACATCATCTCGGCGCACTGCTCAGCCGTTTGAATTTTCGATTCCTTCATCGGCGTTTCCCCCAACGGTTTGCCATTGCCATCGAGGGCGCGCTTGTGAGTTTGCGTGACGACAAAGTCGGGGCAAATGACAGTAACAGCCACATCATCGTCTGCAAGCTCAATACGTAGCGAATCGAAGAAGCCAATAAGCGCATGTTTAGAGGCTGCATAACCGCTTCGCGCTGGCACACCGGTAAGACCGGCAACCGAAGCGACCGCAACAACCTGCCCCTGGGTTTGTTTAAGATGCGGAAGAGCTGCGTGGGTTAAATAAGCTGGGCCTAAGTAATTGACCCGCATAATGTCATCGAGAATAGACAACTGGGATAACTGATCGAAACGCGACCACATGGTCATGCCGGCGTTATTCACTAAAATATCCAGCTTGCCATAGTGCGCAACCGCAGCTTTGACTAAGGCTTCGCATTCTGCGGGCACGCCCACATCTGCGGCAAAGACGAAGGGCGCAGGGCCATGATTGGCGATTTCGAGTGCCAGTGAAGCGAGCCTGGTTTCATTGCGGGCACTGAGCACCAATTTACAACCGACCTTTGACAGAGCGAGTGCAAGTGCACGACCAATCCCCTCCGAAGCACCTGTCACTATGACCACTTTGCCAGTAAGACCATCCATAAGCATTTACTTGTTACCACCGTGTTAATTCAACTTTGTGGTAACTTGTCATAATCATCTTTAAAGCGCAATCACTTATGCGCGCTGTATTTGGCGTTCTTCGACCAACTTGCTGTAATGTGCTAAGGGTTGCGGGCGACCTATGGCATAGCCTTGGGCATAATTAATCCCAAGGATTTGTAACCTCTCTATGGTCTCTTGGTTTTCAACAAATTCGGCCACGGTTTCAATACCCATCACACGGCAAACGTCCTGAATCGACTTCACAATCGCGTAGTCCTTGGCATTAACGGCAAGGTTTTTCACGAAGCAGCCATCGATCTTCACATAGTCGACGGGCAATTCTCGAAGATACCCATATGATGCTAAGCCACTACCGAAGTCATCTAGGGCAAAAGAAAAACCTAACTTACGGAGTTGCTTGAGCATTTCTAGACCACGTTGGCGATTCTGGATTGCCGTGGTCTCGGTAATTTCAAAGCAGATACATTGGCTCGGAATATCAAAGATATGCTGCTGAGTCGCGATATATTCCAACATTCCATCGGCACCTAAACTGTTGCCAGATAAATTGATCGAAATACAGTGATCCGCCCATAAATGGGGATGTAAAGAAAGCCAAAAGAACGTCTTACGGATAACTTCTTTGTCGATATCTGGCATCAATTTAAAGCGCTCCGCCGCCGCAATAAATTGCGCAGGAGGTAAGATACGGCCACAGGGCTCCTGGATCCTGAGCAGAATCTCCATCCGTTGGCGTAACCCGCTTCGACCTAGTCCTCTTATCGGTTGGTAATAGAGCAGCAGTTCGTTTTCTTCAATTGCCTTAGCAATACGTACAGCCCATTTAGGGGCATTACGTTGGTAATTCAGTTCTTTATTTTTATCGTCATAGATATGGATTTGATTTGCGCCCTTAGCCTTTGCCGCAATACAGGCAATATCCGCGTCTTTAAGTAATTCTTGCGCATCAACAACTGCACCATGATTAAAGGCCACACCTACACTCACCCCAACCCTATAGCTGCAATCATCATCAACTAAAACTTGCTTGCCGACATTGACGATAATTTGCTTGAGTAACTTGACCACAGAAACGGCACTGCGATTACGGATGACGATACCAAATTCATCCCCACCTAATCGGGCTAACAGCTCATTGTCCGTCAATAAGCTTTGGATAGCCTTAGCAACCAAAGACAACATGCGATCCCCTGCCCCATGGCCGCAACTGTCATTAATCAATTTAAATTGCTCAAGATCCAGATAACACATGGCGATATTGGAGGATGTGCTAACAAAGCCCTCGAGCTGCTCATCGAAGGCTTGGCGGTTTAGTAACCCAGTAATGCCATCGAAATTCGCCCTTTTTTGCAGTTTGAATTTCAGCAACTCCTGCTCTGTAATATCCCTTAGCACCAGCACTGTGCCAACAATGGCTCCCTGATGATTAAACACATTACTGATACTGCGCTCCAGAATGCGCCAAGAACCCAGCAACATTTTTACACTGGTGACACTAGGCGCACTGCCCCCATTGGCAATACTTTCAAACACTGCTTGATTCAGCTGTTCACCGGCCTTAATTAGCCCCGCCAATGTTTGACCTTCGGCGCTATCCACATCCACGTTTAGCAGGATTGCGGCTCTCGAATTCATATAAAGCACGTTGGCATTAAGATCGGTGAGGATAACCGCCTCGGCAATAGCCTCTAAGGTTGTCTTACTACGTTCTTTTTGTTGGTAAACTTGGGCAAGTAAGGCATTCACACTCGATGCGAGCACCTCTAGGGTTTGATGCCCTTCTCCGCTAACGGGGCGATAAACACTGGCAAAGGGATCTATCAGCGATAATTGCTTCATCAAGCCATGGAGCGGAGAGAGCAATCGAATACGAAGGCGAATATAACCGAAGGTCAAAAACAATAATGCTAAAAGCATCAAAGAAGCGGCCATAACGCTGCGGTCTACTGCCAATAGCGTAAGAGACTGCTCAACAAAAGGCAGGGAAAAATAATCTGGGCCGAACCTATAACTCAGGCTCAAGAATACAAGCACTAATGCAGGTAAACAAAATCCTGCCATAAATATTAATATTTTGTTGCCTATGCGCATCTTGCACCACGGTTCTATCGTTCAATCGTTATGGGCTTTTAATCAGCCTGTTATCGTCACGCAAAATATCGTATTTGCCATGGTGATGAAATCTCAATGACGACTGTTCGTTGCAAAAGCAGGCAATAGCATGCCGCCATTTACTTAAAACACTTTTGATTTAACTCAGTAAAAAGTAAATTAAATTAAAAAAGTGGCATATTTATCAATACCATAACCAACAAGCATTGACCGAAACAATTTGAATACATTTAATCATTTTGATTAAAACAATGCTTTATATGTAACATTTCGTATCATTGATGTATGAAATTGTGACCACCAGCGCCCCATCTTTTAGGCATAAAAAAACGGACCCTAAGGTCCGCTAGTTTTAATCTTCAACAATATTATTTGTGGTATTGCTTAGATTGAGCGTGAACGGCTTTGATAAAGGCGCCTGCATGCTCAGGGTCAACATGTTGGTGAATACCGTGACCTAAGTTAAATACATGACCAGTACCTTCACCGTAACCCGCTAGAATTTGGCTCACTTCTTCTTCGATACGTGGAATTGGTGCATATAACATTGATGGGTCCATGTTGCCCTGCAGAGCCACTTTATGGCCTACACGACGACGGGCATCGGCGATATCCACAGTCCAGTCTAAACCTAAAGCATCACAGCCCGTTTCAGCCATGGCTTCTAACCATAAACCGCCGCCCTTAGTAAATAAGGTCACAGGCACTTGGCGGCCATCGGCAAAACGCGTCAAACCATCAACAATCTTCTGCATATAACGCAGTGAAAACTCGCGGTAAGCGGTGTGTGATAACGCGCCGCCCCAAGAGTCGAAAATCATCAGCGATTGCGCGCCGTTAGCAACTTGAGCGTTCAAGTATAAGGTTACAGAATCAGCTAACTTGTCTAAGAGCATGTGCAGAGCGGCAGGTTCTGCGTAGGCCATCTTTTTAATTTTTTCGAAGGTTTTGCTTGAGCCACCTTCAACCATATAAGTAGCCAGTGTCCAAGGGGAACCAGAGAAACCGATTAATGGTACTTGGCCGTTAAGTTCACGGCGAATGGTGCTAACCGCTTTCATCACATAACCCAGATCATCTTCAGGATCGGGGATGGCTAGCTTTTTGATCGCATCGATAGTGTCTGTTGGGCGCTCAAAACGTGGGCCTTCTCCCGTCTCGAAGTAGAGACCTAAACCCATTGCATCTGGAACGGTTAGAATATCGGAAAACAGAATCGCAGCGTCTAAGTCGTAACGACGTAATGGTTGCAGTGTTACTTCACAGGCCAGATCATGGTTTTTGCATAAAGACATGAAATCACCCGCCTGTGCGCGAGTCGCTTTATACTCAGGAAGATAACGACCCGCTTGACGCATCATCCACACTGGCGTCATATCAACGGGTTGTTTTAGTAGGGCGCGTAAATAACGATCATTCTTTAATTCTGCCATGTGGCTTGATTCCTAGACTTAATTTGAGATCCGCTGGGTCGGTAGTTTAGCATTTACGCGAATAATGTAACCAACATGTGCAAATTAATGTGAGCTAATCCCCATCCTTGATCATCCTTTCAGCACATTGTGTCGAAATGTTAAACAGATAACACACTGTTTATTAATCGAACCCGATCTCACAGAGTTGCAGAAAAAAGTTGCACCTACTTGCTCCCTTTGATATAAAAAGTCTGCGCTAGCAAGAACAATCAAGAAGCTCGTCGCATCGAGCCTGCTGTAAACAATACTCGCCCAACGATAGTTTTCTATCGTTGGGCTTTTTATTTTGCGGTATTTCTCATACAAAACAACTGGTTTGTCCATCGCTATGATCTTTCAAATTCCGATAAAAACAGTTGATCGATTAACCATTTCTCTCCTACAGTAGAGAGATGTCCTGGCACTTAAATGGAATGCATCATGCTGAGAGAACTCGAAAAAGCAGAACAGAAGTGGGGCGGTTCAAATAAGCTTATAGATCAATGGCTAGAAAATCGTCGCAAACTCCTGGTGCATTACTGCCAGATTGCTGGACTACCTCCTTACGCTAAGGCAGAAAAGTCCCTTCCAACCTTCGACAATGTAAAATCCTTTTGTGATCTGTTAGTAGATTATGTATCCGAAGGTCATTTTGAAGTGTACGATCAAGTGGTCAATGCCTGTGAAAAATTTGGCCCGTCGAGTAAATCCTTAGCACAGCAAGTACTGCCGAAAATTACTCCGACCACCAATGCCGCCCTCGACTTTAATGATAAGTATGCAGAAGCCGAAGATGATCAAGTGTTGTATCAGCTCGATGAAGATTTATCCGAGCTTGCCCATACCATGGAAACTCGCTTTGAGCTTGAAGATAAACTACTCGAAGTACTGCATAACAAACATTCTGAATCAGCGCAACAAGCCTAAATTCACCCCATTTGCCGCAATGCTTTAACTGCATTGCCGCAAAAGTTCAATAAAAAAGCCAGCAAATGCTGGCTTTTTTGTTCTTACATCAGTCGATTACACGGCTGATTGAAAGATCACTTGTGATGCTTTGTTAGTGTAAGAATCGATTTGATCGAAGTTCAGGTAACGGTAAGTGTCAGCCGCAGTTGCGTCTAACTCTTTCGCGTATTCTTGGTATTCTTCAACCGTTGGCAGACGACCTAACAGGGCTGCAACCGCCGCTAATTCCGCAGAGGCTAAGTAAACGTTAGCACCTGTACCTAAACGGTTCGGGAAGTTACGAGTCGAAGTCGATACCACAGTTGAACCGTCAGCTACGCGTGCTTGGTTACCCATACACAGTGAACAGCCTGGGATCTCGATACGCGCACCAACGCGACCGAAAATACCGTAGTAACCTTCTTCAGTCAGTTGGTCTTTGTCCATCTTAGTCGGTGGAGCAATCCACAGACGTGTTGGCAGCGTCTTAGCAAACTTGTCTAACATCTTACCGGTAGCACGGAAGTGACCGATGTTAGTCATACAAGAACCAACGAACACTTCGTCGATTTGCGTTTGCGCAACAGAAGACAGTAATACTGCATCGTCTGGATCGTTAGGCGCACACAGAATTGGCTCTTTGATCTCGTTCAGATCGATTTCGATCACTGCAGCATATTCAGCATCGGCGTCAGCGCTCATCAGCTCAGGATTAGCTAACCACTCTTCCATGCCTTTGATGCGACGCTCGATAGTACGACGGTCACCGTAACCTTCAGCGATCATCCACTTCAGCATAGTGATGTTTGAAGTCAGATACTCGATGATTGGCTCTTTGTCCAACTTAATAGTACAACCCGCTGCAGAACGTTCTGCAGAAGCGTCAGACAGTTCGAATGCCTGCTCAACTTTCAGGCTTTCTAAGCCTTCGATTTCCAGTACGCGACCAGAGAAGATGTTGATCTTACCTTTCTTCTCAACGGTTAGCAGACCCATCTCAATCGCTTTTAATGGAATCGCGTGTACGAGGTCACGTAGGGTGATGCCAGGTTGCATCTTGCCCTTGAAGCGAACTAATACTGATTCTGGCATGTCCAGAGGCATAACACCGGTCGCTGCTGCGAAGGCAACTAGACCAGAACCTGCTGGGAATGAAATACCGATTGGGAAACGCGTATGTGAGTCACCACCAGTACCTACTGTGTCTGGTAATAGCATACGGTTTAACCAAGAGTGGATAACACCGTCACCTGGACGCAGTGATACACCGCCACGGTTCATGATGAAGTCTGGTAGCGTGTGGTGAGTGTTAACGTCAACTGGTTTTGGATAAGCGGCAGTGTGGCAGAATGACTGCATAGTCAGGTCTGCACTGAAGCCTAAACAGGCTAAGTCTTTCAGCTCGTCACGGGTCATAGGGCCGGTAGTGTCCTGTGAACCAACAGAGGTCATCTTAGGCTCGCAGTATTGGCCTGGACGCACGCCAGCAACGCCACAGGCTTTACCTACCATCTTCTGAGCAAGGGTGTAACCTTTGCCTGAGTCAGCGATGTCTTGTGGACGTACGAATACGTCAGATGCTGGTAAACCTAATACTGCACGCGCTTTGTCAGTTAAACCACGACCGATGATCAATGGAATACGACCACCCGCACGCACTTCGTCTAACAGTACATCGGTTTTCAGGCTGAACTCAGAAATCACTTCCTCAGTGCCATGACGCTTAACAACACCAGCGTATGGGTAAATGTCGATCACATCGCCCATTTCCATTTTGCTGACGTCAAGTTCGATTGGCAGCGCGCCCGCATCTTCCATGGTGTTGAAGAAAATCGGTGCAATTTTGCCACCTAGGCAGAAACCACCAGCACGTTTGTTAGGTACGAATGGGATATCATCGCCCATGAACCACAGTACTGAGTTAGTCGCTGACTTACGTGATGAACCTGTACCTACAACGTCACCCACGTAAACTAATGGGAAACCTTTGGTTTTCAGTTCTTCTAATTTCTTGATTGGACCCACGCTGCCTGCTACGTCTGGCTCGATGCCATCACGCGCGTTTTTCAGCATCGCTAATGCGTGCAGTGGGATATCTGGACGTGACCAAGCATCGGGTGCTGGTGACAGATCGTCGGTGTTGGTTTCGCCAGACACTTTGAATACGGTCAGAGTCACTTTGTCCGCTAATTTTGGACGGCTTAAGTACCAGTCTGCGTTTGCCCAAGCTTCAACCACTTGCTTAGCGTAGGCATTACCCGCTTGCATCTTCTCAACCACATCGTGGAAAGAATCAAACATCAGCAGAGTGTGGGCAAGAGCCTTAGCTGCTAATGGCGCCAATGCTGGGTTGTCTAATTGCGCGATCAGCGGCTCGATGTTGTAGCCACCTTGCATGGTGCCTAATAACTCAGTCGCGCGCTCGGCAGACAGGATAGGTGAAGTTGCAGTGCCTTTCGCTACCGCATCTAAGAAAGCGGCTTTAACGTAAGCAGCTTCGTCAACACCTGGGGGAATTCGATTTTCTAGCAGGTCAAGAATAACGGCTTCTTCACCAGCGGGTGGATTTTGAACTAACTTAACCAGTTCAGCCACTTGATGTGCATCTAATGGCTTAGGGACTACGCCCTCTGCGGCACGCTCTGCGACGTGTTTACGATATGCTTCTAGCACGGCAACATTCCTCTTTGTTTGGCGCTCTAACAACGAAACTGCCGTCTTCTCAATTGAAGCTAACAGTCCGACATGTTCGACCCGAATTTCCGGGCAGCAGTATACTACAGCTTTGCAAAAGTATGAATCAGGTCACACTCAGCGAAGGGCGAAATATGGGCTAAATCCTAAGTTGGCGCTCACCATAGGGGAAGAATAAAACAAAGGAAATTAGACAATAGTTTGAAAACAGACAAAAAACTATACACTACATATAGTTAACATATCTCGATAAATTTAAATTCGAACAAAAAATTTTCAATCTCGTTAGGCCCATTCTACGTAAAAAATTATCAATTTCGGTGATTTGGGCTTTGAAGATAGTCCCTTTGAACATACACTCAAGCCCCTCAGACTGAATTTGCAGTGATCATTTTTGTCCCTTGGAGCAGCCATGACAGCCCTAAGCATTCAAGCCGTGATTTTTGATATGGATGGCGTGTTAATTGATTCAGAACCCGTTTGGCAAAGGGTTGAATATGAAGTATTAGCAGCGCTCGGTGTACCCGTAACGCTCGAACTCATTAGGCAAACGACCGGACTTCGTATCGACCAATGCGTTGACTATTGGTACCACAAGTCACCTTGGACCGATTACGATAATGCTAAGGTCAGCCGCGAAATCGTAGAAAGAGTGGCAGCTGAAATCCTGTCAACTGGCGAAGCGATGGAGGGGGTCAAAGAGGCAATCGAATACTGTAAATCCAAGGGATTAAAGATTGGTTTAGCCACGTCCTCCCCTCGCCTTTTAATCGATGCAGTGCTGACCAAACTTGAAGTAAAACGTGAATTTATGGCGATAGAATCTGCCGAGCTACTTATCTATGGCAAACCCCACCCTGAAGTGTACTTAAATTGCGCGGCTGCATTAGGGGTCGATCCGCGGTATTGCCTCGCCATTGAAGATTCCTTCAATGGTCTTGTCGCCGCTCGCGCCGCCAATATGCAAACCTTAGCGATACCTGCTGAAGAACTGCGTGGTGACGCTAAGTGGGCGATTGCCCACCATCAAAAAGACAGTTTATTCGCGCTGCACGAAGTACTCGGCTAATGACTCTGTGCCAAGAGTTCATCACCATTTGAACGGCTAAGTTATCTAGTACCGCGTTTCACCTATACCAACAAATAAAAAAGCCAGACATCTGTCTGGCTTTTTTTTCAGTTCAATCCGTCGCTAAATCAATGTAACAGACTGAATTACCAGATTTTTACGCGTTCTTCTGGTTTAAGGAACATCTTATCGCCCTCTTTCATATCGAAGGCTTGGTAGAAAGCTTCAATATTACGGGGCGTACCCATCGCACGGTAGTGGCTTGGTGAATGCGGGTCAGTCAGTAAACGACGGCCCAGCTCTTCATCACGGTAGTTGCGACGCCACACCTGTGACCAACCCACAAAGAAGCGTTGCTCGCCGGTTAAGCCATCGATAACAGGAGCAGGCTTGCCCTCTAAGCTCATGGCATAGGCACGCGCAGCAACCGTCAGGCCACCTAAGTCACCAATGTTCTCACCTAAGGTTAAGTCGCCGTTCACAAACTTACCTGGCAGAGCTTCAAACTGAGAGTACTGGGCAGATAGCTGCTTACCCCGTTTTTGGAACTCTTCACGGTCTTTATCCGACCACCAGTCGCGCAGGTTACCGTCGCCATCAAATTTAGCGCCTTGGTCGTCAAAACCATGGCTGATCTCATGGCCAATTACCGCGCCGATACCACCATAGTTAACTGCATCGTCAGCTTCCATGTTGAAGAAAGGTGGTTGCAGAATAGCTGCAGGGAACACGATTTCGTTACCTACTGCACTGTAGTAAGCATTTACCGTTTGTGGTGTCATGTGCCACTCAGTGCGATCGATAGGCTCACCTAACTTGTTGATCATTTCCTGATATTCGAAATTGGCGTAACGCATATAGTTACCCACCAGCTCGTCGGATTTGATCTCTAAAGCCGAGTAGTCCTTCCACTTATCTGGATAACCAATCTTGTAGGTAAACTTAGACAGTTTTTCCTGGGCGGCGAGCTTAGTTTCCGGCGTCATCCACTCCAGCTCGTTGATACTGACTTCGAAGCCTTTGATCAGGTTTTTGATCATGGTTTCCATACGTGCTTTGGCTTCTGGCTTGAAGTATTGTTTAACATACTCCTCACCCACCAACTCACCAATCACTTGGTCGGCACCGTCAACGGCCTTCTTCCAACGTGGTTGCTGCTCTTCAACCCCCATCAGAGTCTTGTCTTTGAAGTTAAAGCTTAAATCGACAAACTTTTTGCTTAACAGCTCGGCGTAGCTATCCACTAAGTGAAAGGTTAAATAATCCTGCCAAGCTGAAACTGGGAAGGCTTCAAAGTTAGCGCCCAGTTTTTCAAAATAAGAAGGCTGACGCACGATAATGTCCGTCACGTTATCGCCTAAACCTGCACTCGCAGCAAAGGCATTAAAGTCGAACTTGCTGGTCAGCTTTTCAAGGGCTGCGCGGTCTAACTTGTTGTAGGCCTTGTTAGCATCGCGAGATTCCACTCGGCTCCACTGGCTTTTGGCGATCATCATTTCGATGTCAGCAACGTTCTTCGCCGCACGCTTGGCATTTTTATAGCCAGCTTCGGTCAACACATCGGTCACGTATTTCGCCATTGCTTCGCGATTGGCAATAAACTTAGCGTCGTCCTTCAGGTAATAATCGCGGTCTGGCAAAGTTAAGCCAGCTTGGCTTAAATATACAGCGTATTGAGTTGAGTTTTTCGCGTCGTTGTTAACGTAGAAACCCATTGGAATGCTGGCACCACTTGTAAGTAATTTACCCATTACCGCAGGCAATTCGCCATGGGTTTTGACTGCAGCGATATCGCCAATCAGTGGGTTAAGCGGTGTAACACCTAAGGTTTCGAGCAAAGCGGTGTTCATAAAACTGGCGTTGAAGTCACCAATTTTCTGGTTGTTTGAACCAGGGGCTGCATCTTTTTGCGCAGCGGCGGTATCAATGATTTTCTTCAGCGCATCTTGGCTTTGATCGTACAGTACAGAGAACGCACCGTAGTTTGATTTGTCGGCAGGGATAGGCGTGTTCGCTAACCATTTGCCGTTAACGCTGTAGTAAAAATCGTCCTGATGGCGAACTGAGGCATCAAAATTTTGTAATTCAATGCCAGAAACCGCGGCGACTTCCGTTTTAGGTTCGCTGCTGCAAGCAGCTAATCCTAGGCTCAAGGCGATGCCCAGCGCCAGTGTGCTAATCTTCTTCATTGTTTTCCCCAGCTTCCGTTGGTGTGTTGTTATTTTTCCTGCAAAACCTTAGCATCTCGCCCAAGTGAGCTGTAGCAAGATTTTGTAAAAGGTTATGACACTTTCAAACGCCAAGGCAACCATTAAGGTGCTTACCAGCTCGATTTAGGGGCTTGTTTTTACAGACAATAAGGGCATAACTCTGCGACTATCAGCGTTATGCCCTGCTCATTGAATACGTAAAGCGCGCCTAGAAAGCCTTGCCCACGAACAGATAAATCGATTTATTTCCTTCGTCGGTCGCCCCAAAACCAATGGCTGCCGGCCCCATTGAAGTATCGGTGCCAACATACAAACTCGAAGCATAGATTAGATCGGATAACTCAACCGCATCACGCTCAAACCACACATTCCCCGCCTCGAGACTCCAGCCCAAATAGAGGGGGTATTCCGTCATGCCAAGGGCATCTCGCCCCAGATCATATTGATACACAAAGGCGCCGAAGATTTTATGGGGAGCGGTCAACGCCTCCTTATTGTAACCAGATAGATTTAAGAAGCCCCCTAGGTCCGCAAGGTGCAATGAGCTATAACCGTCGTTATTGGTTGCCAGCGAAATCTTACCCACAAGAGCATGATTACCTAAGCTAAGGGCTCCCTTCCAATCAGCTTCAACTTGAACGCTGTATTCCTTGTCATCCTCTGAGAGGACTTTGTCGAAGTGCTCATTGCGTACATAGACGTTTAGGGTGACACGTTTACCTGAAGTGGGGAAACTAATGCTATCTAAACTGTCGTAACCGAATTTGAGATAGCCGCCGTAGGAGTCAAAATGAAAGTCGTCACTAAGCAGTACATCGTTAGCAATCAAGCCCTTTTCGGCCACAAGTCCTAATTCGATAATCCCCTCTGCGACATAGTTGTAGCCTATACCCAATTCAATCGCGTGTGTCTTTTTGTCGAAGACAATGGGTTCAATGCTGGCACCGTAGAGATTCCATTTATGAATATCGTATTGATAGCGGGCCCGGCTATAGAACTGCTGATCCCTATCTAAGGGCTGATAAAACTCACTGGCAAACAATTTATCGAAACCGAGTTTTAACTCGTTGCGCCACTCACCACCATTATCGGTTAAGTCCGTCATGGTATAGGCCATATCGAAGCTGATTGCCGAATTACTACTAAAATCATCCTCCCAGTTAAACCCGAGCTGCAGATAATTTGGCCCCCAGGATTTAGCGCGGGTGGTAATCGTTAATACTCGGCCGTCTTCCTCCTCAACAAACTCGGCATCAACCCGCTCGAATTTATTGAGGGAATAAATACGTTTTAGCGCTTCGTTAAGTTCATCCTTAGTGACCGTTTGCCCCGCTTTAAGATCGAGGGTTTCCTTCAGTAAATTGAGGCTGACCTTAGAATGGTTTTCATACACAATTTCCTTGATAGGATGGGCGATATCGGCGATTAATCCCTGCCCCTTGCGCTTTTTTGCTTCAACATAATCGGCGTATTGCGCCTCGCTTACGCTCAATGGCAGTAGTTTATCTAACTGGAGATTGGCAGCATCCTTACCTAACCCCAAGGCCACCGGCATAATGGTAAAGTCTGTGGTACTCAAGGCATCGATGGCGGGACGAATTAACACATCCTTTTCGGTCAGAAGTTGCTTTTGCCTTTCGGTGCTAGCGTTGGTCAAAAAGTTGGATAGCTGATCGAGCACTGCAATTGTGCTGTCGAGCTTATCCTTACTCACTAAGGGCGAGCCAATATCGACGGCAATAACAATATCTGCCCCCATGGCTTTAACCACATCGACGGGCATATTGTTAGCGATACCACCATCGACTAATAGCTTGCCATCAATCATGGTAGGCTGCAGCGCACCAGGCACAGTAGCCGATGCCTGCATGGCTTTAACTAAGCTCCCATGGTTAATCACCACGGGAAGTGAAGTTTCGAGATCGGTCGCCACCGCACGGTAAGGAATGGCTAAATCGTTAAAGTCACCAAATTGCTGCACTAAATCGGTAGACTGGCGTAATAACTGTGACATCGTTTGCCCGCGCAGCAAACCACTTGGCGCCCGCACTTCGCCTTCGTTATAGCCCATGTTGAGGGGAATATTATAACGATCCCTTAATTGTTTATCGCGATAACTCAGCACATTTCGGGGAATGGTATCGGAGTAGCCACTATCCCAATTAACTCCCATCATAATGGCTTCAACTTCGGATGCGCTGTAACCAAGGGAATACATGCCCGCGACATAGGCGCCAATACTGGTACCTGCGATATAGTCGACAGGAATATGATGTTCTTCGAGCACCTTAAGCACCCCAACGTGGGCGGCCCCCTTTGCCCCACCACCACTCAATACCAGGCCGATTTTGGGTCGCTCGGCGGCAAATAAGGGGGAGATAAAAAGACATAAACACAGGGAAGCGATTAATCGACGCATCATAATGAGCTACTTATTCTTGGCTAATATTTTCGACTGAATATTAACAAACTTATCCCATTAATCCTCAGTCATACTTGTGCTTTAAATCGTATCCATAGACTTAGAGCCGACATTAACAATAACGTTGGCAGGCTGAATTCAATATTAATAAAATTAAATTAACCAATTACCATAAGCCATACGATTAAATGCTGAATGGCGTATTATTTATCTAACTTAAGATCTGGCTTCGCTAAATTAAGTAGATATTGCTCAAAATCTGTTACTGACATAGGTTTGGCAAAATAATAACCTTGAATAATATAACAACCACGACTCAGCACTTGCTCGATTTGCGCTAAGTTTTCAATCCCTTCTGCCACAACGGTTAATTTAAGGTTACGCGCTAATTCAATAATACTGCTTACGATCGCCTGATCGGCTGTATTAGTGGCAATATCAATCAGGAATGAACGATCAATTTTTAAGGTATTCACATCGAAATGGCGCAAATAGGCTAAAGAAGAATATCCAGTACCAAAGTCATCAATGGCGACCTCAATGCCCAACTCCTTCAGCTTAGTCAAGTGGGTTTTCGCCACCTGCAGTTCCTTCATCAATACCCCTTCGGTAATTTCAAAACCTAACGAAGACGGTGGGATGTGGGTTTCGCGGAGAATAGTTTGAATACCATCAATAAAATCGAGCTGGCGGAAATGGGCCGCCGAGATATTAATGGATAATTTGAAATGCCCATCGTACAGTTTTGCCCATTTAGCTCCCTGTAAACAGGCTTCCCGTATTACCCAACGATCGATATCGACAATTAAACCGCAAGCTTCGGCTACCTTAATAAAAATATCGGGACGAACAAAGCCTTCCTTCGGATGGTGCCAACGCAGCAGCGCTTCCATGCCGATGAATTTATCCCCCTGCAGAATGTCGATTTGCGGTTGGAAATACAGTTCGAACTCTTGTCGCTCAATGGCCTTACGAAGATCTGCCTCTAAACGTAAATGGTACAGCGCCTGGGCATTGCGTTCAGAGGAATAGTATTTGAAGTTGCCGCGCCCTTCCTCCTTCGCGTGATACATAGCAAGATCGGCATTCTTGATAAAGGCTTCGGGCTGCACCGCATCATCGGGCCAAATACTAATTCCAATACTCGTAGAGATATAAAACTCACGACCAAATAACTTAAAGGGCGCCACTATTTGGGCTAACAAGCGCTCGGCTATATGATTTATCTCATTAATATCATTAGCATGGCGCAGAAGCAGTACAAATTCATCACCACCAAAACGACAGAGCATATGCTCACTGGAGATACAAGATTGCAGACGGTTTGATGCTTCAATCAGCAGAGCATCACCCATACTGTGGCCATAGGAATCATTCACATGCTTAAAGCGATCAAGATCGAGGAACAGTAATGCTAGCTTCTCACCCGTTTGCTGCGCTTCCTGAATCGCTTGGAGTAATCGGCTGGAAAACAAGGAACGGTTAGGTAAGCCCGTCAGCACATCATAATTAGCTAAACGCCTTAAATCCGCTTCTGTTCGCTTACGTTCAGTAATATCAGAAAATACAATAACATAATGTTTCACTGTCTGGTTATTAGAGTACATTTCAGACACGTTAAGCCACACAGGACAGATTTGATTGTTCTGGGTAATCAACTCCCTTTCACCCGTCCAAGATTGCTCACCTGAAAGCAGCAGGCCTAACTCAGTGGCCAAACCGTCTTTCATTTGAATAAATTGCCCAAAGGACTGCCCAACTAAATCCTTCTGTGGAGTGCCAATAATGCGCTGCGCCGCCGAGTTAGCGACGCGGATATTTTCTTCAGCATCGAGAATTAACACGCCTTCGGAGGTATTTTCAAAAGCTTGAGCGAGTAAGCTGTTTTGATCTTCTAACTCCCGCTGCAGGGTTATATCGCTGTAAATACCGGCAACACGTTCGACCTCATTGGACAGTTTGTGACGGCTCACTGGGCGACCACGCACCCTTAACCAGCCCCATTTTCCACCTTTACGGCGATAACGGTATTCGGCTTCAAACAAATCCACTTCACCCGTCAGCATCTTTTGCCAACCTTCGTAGGCACGCTCGCTATCCTCTGGATGCACAGGTAAATCCTCAATGGGCACCACATATTCACTTACATCAGATCCCAATACACCACCGCGATTGTCTAAGTAAAACAAGCGAGTATCCCGATGCCATTCCCAGAGATCCGAGTCACTGCCCCTCAGTGCTTGGCGTAATCGGTCATCGGTCTCAGTAAGTACAAGGTTCATCTGCTTAAAGGTACGAATCTGACGTTGGCGATACCAGGCAATGCTTAAGGTGATTATTAAAAAAAATAATAATAACAGCAGCTTAAAGCTTTGAGTTAGCCACCAATGTTGCTCAACTTTAAAGGGATAGGTAAAAGGCTTGTTCGACCAAATACCGTCTACCTGGCTCAAGACATCCAGCTCATATTCACCCGCGGCTAAACCTGCGAGGTTAATCTGGGTTTCCCCCTGCAGCAGCACATAATTATCCTCTTCACCTTGATAATGAAGTCGATATTTAAACTGAATAGGGGAATCGTCGAGGTAATCGAGGTTCGTGATTTGCAGGCTCACCATATTCGCATCGGGTTTTACCACTAGTCCCGGTTTGGGAAGGAGCGACACCTCAGTGCTAGTGTCGTAATAGACGGACACCGACTCCAGCATCACATGGTCATCGCTGATCCTGTTGGCCAGTTTATCAGTGTCAATCAGCATCACCCCTTCTGGCGTCCCAAGGTAAAGCCCTTGAGCAGGCGAATAGAAATAGGCGCCTTCGTTCAATTCATCGGAAATCAAACCATCGAGTTGATTGAACATCGCAATATCACCGGATTTAATATCCTGACGAATGAGGGAGTCTGCGCAGGCGACCAGATTCGCATTTTCAGTTTTTTGGATCAAAAATACAGAGTTACAGCTTACCTGCCATTCCGAGGTCAACGACTTAATGGCACCCGTTTGTGGGTGGTATTCGAATAATCCTTTCTCGTAGGTACCAAACCAGATAACGCCTGGAGACATTTCAGCAATATGGCTCACGGTTGGCATCGCATTTAATTGCTTAAACAAATTTCTCTGGTCATGAAACTCATCGTTTTCATCCACATAGCCCAATAGATGTTTACCACCGAGCCATAATTTCCCATCCGATGTCCGACGCAGTATACGTACCGCTGGTCGCGTCGGTTCAGAGTCAGTTTTAAACTTCTTAAAGTCATAGGCTTTAGGTTCATCCTGCCCTGGCTGCCAGTAAAACAGCCCTGTTGAAGTCGCAATCCAAATACGCCCAGCGATTTTAGTGTCGGCATAGGTTTTATAGATGAGTTTATTTCTAAACTCATCACGCCCATTTAACCAAAATGCAAAACTGCTGCCCTTGCGAGTATTTCTATCGACAACAAATAACCCACTCGTGGTCGACACTAATAGGAAGTGCTCTGAAAAAGGCGTGAGATCGTAGATATTCTCATGGGGTAATGCACCTTCAATCGGAATATCTATTGCTGTCTTTGCGCCCTTTTCGATATACATCAAACTAGAACTTCCCATCCAAAGTCCATCCTCTAGCTGAGCGATTGACCAGACCATAGAATCACTTAAGGCATAGGGCGGATTAGTGGTATAGGTATCTAAAATGAACTCCGGCTGGGAGGCGAGCAACGCCAATCCATCACCCGAACCGCCAACCCACATCAAACCAGAGCGATCAAATAACATGGCCTTAAGGGTTTCCATGTTGGCTTGTTCCTTAAGCTCCTGTTGATAATTCACTATCTTGTGGGTTTCAGGCGTCCATTTCAAAAGGCCAATGCGACTCGAAAACCAGAGGTCTCCATCGGGGTCCTCAACAATTACAGTACTCCAATCAGGAAGTTCAGGGACAGCATAAGCCTGCTGCTCAGTTAAATCTAAGCGATAAATTCCACGGCTAGTCGCAAGCCATACTCTTTGCTTAGAATCTTGAAAAATATCGAGAATACTCCCCATGGATTCAGTCCATGGGTACTGCGATAGTGTATTTCCGCTCTGGTCGAGACGACGCAATTCAAACTGCCCCGCCAGTAATAACTCCCCCTCAGGGAGAGCGATCAGTTTTCGCCAGGGAAGATCGCGATTGACGGGTAATCGGGCTAAGGGAGTGAGTTCGAGTGATGAAGGTGTAAAACGAAGAATCTGACCACTGGCGGCCAATAACACCCAGTATTGCGAGTCGACTTTCGCAGCCGAAAGAAGTGCGCCACCTTGGTAGTCGGGGAATAATGACGTGGAACCAAACGCAGAAAATTGATTGAGTTCTATATCATATAGAAATATTCCCGCATCGGTGCTGACCAAAAGTTTGTCATGCCCAATATTGACGACTGAATTGATAAATTCATCGATAAGACGTAACTCTGTACCGATTTTATCAATACGACGAACCTTAGAGTTACTTACGCGATATAAACCTTGCTCCGTTGCTGCCCATAAAAAACCATGGTCATCTAAAGTCAAATCACGAATGCTTGTGGCGGCTAATCCATCACGGTCGGTAAAAACGCGTTGTACAAAATCACCAGCCCAAACTGCATTGAGGCCAGTACACAAAAGGATGAAACTTGTCAGGAAGAATTTAATTATTTTAGTTTGCATTTGACGACTTACTTCATACCGTAGCTGTACTTTAGCAGTTCAAAAGCTGCAATTCATCCGCTTGATCACATTAAAGTTACAATTGTGACAACCAATTAATTCAGGCAATAAAAAAGCGCCCAATGGGGCGCTTTTTTTTTGCGTTAGATTAAATTACTTTTTCTTTGCCTTTGGGTTTGGCAGGTCAGTAATAGAACCTTCGTATAACTCAGCCGCTAAACCCACTGATTCGTGCAGAGTTGGGTGAGCGTGGATAGTTAATGCTAAATCTTCAGCATCACAACCCATTTCAATTGCTAGGCCGATTTCGCCTAACAGTTCGCCACCGTTAACACCAACGATTGCACCACCAATTACGCGGTGAGTGTCTTTGTCGAAAATCAGCTTAGTCATACCTTCGCTGCAATCAGAAGCGATTGCACGGCCAGATGCTGCCCATGGGAAAGTCGCTGTTTCGTAAGCAATACCTTGCTCTTTCGCTTCTTTCTCAGTCAGACCTACCCAGGCCACTTCAGGATCTGTGTAAGCGATTGATGGGATCACTTTTGGATCGAAGTAGTGCTTCATGCCAGCGATAACTTCAGCCGCTACGTGGCCTTCGTGCACGCCTTTGTGAGCCAACATTGGTTGACCAACGATGTCACCGATTGCGTAGATGTGCGGTACGTTAGTACGTAATTGCTTGTCTACGTTGATGAAACCACGCTCATCGATGTTAACGCCTGCTTTGTCAGCGTCGATCAGCTTGCCGTTTGGCGTACGACCGATTGCCACTAATACGGCATCGTAACGTACTGGCTCAGTTGGCGCGCTCTTACCTTCCATAGAAACGTAGATACCGTCTTCACGGGCTTCAACTGCGGTAACTTTAGTTTCGAGGATAAGATTAAACTTCTTCTTAATTTGCTTAGTGAATACGCGAACGACGTCTTTGTCAGCAGCAGGGATCACTTGGTCAAACATTTCAACCACGTCGATTTGGCTGCCCAGAGAAGAGTAAACTGTACCCATTTCTAAACCGATGATACCGCCGCCCATCACCAGCAGTTTGCCTGGAACTTCTTTCAGTTCTAATGCGTCGGTTGAATCCCAAATACGTGGGTCTTCATGTGGAATGAATGGCAGTTTGATTGGGCGAGAACCGGCTGCGATGATCGCTTGGTCAAACTTAACAACGGTTACGCTGCCGTCTTCAGCAGTCACTTCTAGGCTGTTAGGGCCAGTGAACTTACCGAAACCGTTAACTACGTTAACTTTGCGCATTTTTGACATGCCGCCCAAGCCACCAGTTAACTGGCTGATTACTTTTTGCTTGAAGCTACGTAACTTATCTAAATCGATTGTTGGCTCGCCGAATACTACACCGTGTGCAGCAACAGCTTTGGCTTCTTCAATCACTTTAGCAACATGTAGCAGTGCTTTCGATGGGATACAACCCACGTTCAGACACACACCACCGAGGGTGCTAAAACGTTCAACAATCACAGTTTCCAGACCTAAGTCTGCCGCACGGAAAGCTGCAGAATAACCCGCAGGGCCTGCACCTAATACCACTACCTGAGTTTTGATTTCGTTACTCATGTTTTCCTCTAATTCTCATTCAATCCATTGGCTAAGAGCAATCCTGCCAACAGAAATGCGCCAGCGCGTAAGGTGGGCGCATTTTAACCCGTGTTTGATACTGATCACAATAAACAAAAGGCTACTCGCAGCGAGCAGCCTTATTTGTTTACAGAATCAGAGTGCGAATATCGGACAGAATTCCTGACAGTGTCACACTAAAGCGTGCAGCCATGGCACCGTCGATCACGCGGTGATCGTAAGACAGTGACAGCGGAAGCATCAATTTAGGCTCGAATTCCTTACCGTTCCATTTAGGCTTAATTTCAGATTTAGACACACCTAAAATCGCCACGTCTGGGTAGTTTACGATTGGGGTAAACGCAGTGCCACCAATGCCACCTAGGCTCGAGATGGTGAAACAGCTGCCCTGCATATCGGCAGATTTAAGCTTACCGTCACGGGCGCGGATAGAAATATCTGTCAGCTCGCGTGATAACTCGATAATGCCCTTCTTATCCACGTCACGAACCACGGGCACGACAAGACCGTTTGGCGTATCTACCGCCACACCTATATGGTAGTACTTCTTCTGGATCAGTGATTCACCGTCAGAGCTTAAGCTTGAGTTAAACACTGGGAACTGCTGCAGCGTCTTCGCCACGGCTTTCATCATAAAGACCAGAGGCGTGATTTTATAATCGGCTTTCTTCTTCGCCGCCGCATCGTTTTGCTGCTTACGGAACTCTTCCAGCTCAGTGATATCGGCTTCATCAAACTGAGTCACGTGTGGAATAGTGACCCAATTGCGGTGCAGGTTAGGACCTGAAATCTTCTGGATACGGCTTAATGGGATTTCTTCCACTTCACCGAACTTGCTGAAATCAACTTTAGGCGCTGCAATCACCTGCAGGCCGCCACCGTTACCCGCTGCAACTGAGGTTGCTGCTGTCGCCTTAGGACGAGACAGTTCGTACTTCACATATGCCTGTACGTCTTCCTTCATGATACGACCCTTACGGCCAGTACCAGTGACTTGAGTCAAATCGACACCAAACTCACGAGCTAGACGACGCACCGCAGGAGAGGCGTGAACCACACCAGTAGCAACTGGCGCGCCAGCACTTGGGTGGTGCGGCACAGGAGGACGACTCACAGGCGCTGGAGCCACAGGTGCAGGTGCTGCAGCTTGAGCAACAGGCGCAGGAGCTGATGCTTGTGCAACAGGAGCACCAGCACTTACTGTTGCAACAGAATTAGTTTCAATCGTCGCAATCACGCTGCCCTGAGAAACCTTATCGCCAACCTTAACGGTTAACGACAATAGTTTACCGGCGAATGGCGCAGGGACTTCCATGGTCGCTTTATCGGTTTCAAGGGTGATTAAGCCCTGATCAACCGTAATGTCATCACCGACAGACACCAGCACTTCGATCACATCGACATTGCTCGCATCACCAATATCTGGCACTTGGATTTCTTTCACGGCAACCACTGGCGCTGCGGCTGCTACTGGAGCCACAGGCGCAGAGGCTGCTTGCGTGCTCGCTTGCGGAGCAACGGCAGCAGGTGCCGTACCGCCCACTTCGAGCATAATGACCAGTGAGCCCTGGGAAACCTTGTCACCCACTGCCACTTTCACTTCCTTTACCACACCGGCGAATGGTGATGGTACGTCCATGGTCGCTTTGTCGGTTTCAAGAGTGATAAGACCTGCATCGACGTCAATCTTATCGCCGACGGCAACTAAGACTTCGATAACAGACACATCGGTGTCACCACCGATATCCGGCACACTAATTTCGACAACTTTAGCTTCAACCACTTGGGTTGCGCCCGTCGCTGGCGCTGCAGCTACAGGGGCTGCTTGTACTGGAGCAGGTGCAGATGCAGGTGCCGCCAGAGCGGGTGCTGCAACAGGAGCAGGAGCGGCAGCGGCAGCTCCCGCTGCTTGCATCATCGCAATTAAGGTGCCTTCGCTGATTTTGTCACCGACAGCGACTTTCAGCTCGGTTAACACGCCCGCGAAAGGCGCAGGAATATCCATGGTCGCCTTATCGCTTTCAACGGTCAGAATCGATTCTTCCGCAGCCAGAGTGTCACCCACAGAAACACAGATTTCGATAACCTGTACTTCGTCGCCGCCGATATCAGGAACAAAAACTTCTTTTAATTCAGCCATTATTCTTGCCTCTTACGCGTACTGTGGATTGATCTTGTCAGCGTCGATGCCGTATTCCTTGATGGCATTGGCTAACACATCAACAGGCAGCTCTTTACGGTCAACCAGTGATTTCAGTGCTGCGATAACGATGAACTTAGCGTCCACTTCGAAGTGGTGACGCAGGTTCGCGCGGCTGTCTGAGCGACCGAAACCGTCAGTACCTAACACTTTGTAATCGGTTGGCATGTAAGCACGTAATTGCTCGCCGTAAATCTTCATATAGTCAGTGGCCGCGATTGCTGGTGCATCGCTAGAAATCACTTGGCTGATATACGCTTGTTTTGGCGTTTCAGTTGGGTGCAGCATGTTCCAACGCTCAACTGCTTGACCATCGCGAGTCAGTTCGTTGAAGCTGGTTACGCTAAATACGTCGGCAGTAATGCCGAAGTCTTTCGCCAGTGCTTGAGCCGCTTTACGGGTTTGCTCAAGAATAGTGCCACAGCTCATTAACTGAACTTTGCCTTTACCCGAGCCAGCAACGGTTTCTAACTTGTAGATACCTTTAACGATGCCTTCTTCTGCGCCTTCTGGCATGGCAGGTTGCTCGTAGTTTTCGTTCATTGTGGTTAGGTAATAGAAGATATCTTCTTGCTGCTCGCCGTACATACGACGAATACCATCTTGAACCACAACGGCAATTTCATAACCGTAGGTTGGATCGTAAGTAATACAGTTAGGAATAGTGTTAGCCAGTACGTGGCTGTGACCGTCCTGATGCTGTAAACCTTCACCGTTTAGGGTTGTACGGCCAGAAGTACCACCCACTAAGAAGCCACGAGCACGCATATCACCCGCTGCCCAAGCCATGTCGCCAATACGTTGGAAACCGAACATTGAGTAGTAGATGTAGAATGGGATCATAGGTACATCGTTCACTGAGTAGCTGGTCGCAGCCGAAACCCAAGATGACATTGCACCCAGTTCGTTAATACCTTCCTGCAGTACTTGGCCAGACTTATCCTCACGGTAGTAAGCCACTTGATCAGAGTCTTGTGGGACGTATTTTTGGCCTTCGTGGGCGTAAATACCCACTTGACGGAACAGACCTTCCATACCAAAGGTACGGGCTTCGTCAGGGATAATTGGCACAATGTTTTTGCCAATTTTCTTGTCTTTTAACAGCGCGGTCAGTACGCGAACAAACGCCATGGTTGACGAAATTTCACGGCCATTAGAACCCTGCAGAATCGAGTCGAAAATCTTCAGTGACGGTACTTCCAGCTCTTCGCTGAATTTCTCCAGACGACGTGGCATGCTGCCATGCAATTCTGCACGACGGCTCATCATGTACTTCACTTCTTCCGAATCTGGACCTGGGTGGTAGAACGGCAGATCTTCTAATTGATCGTCTGGAATTGGGATATTGAAACGATCGCGGAAGTAACGGATAGACTCGATACCCATTTTCTTCACGTTGTGGGCGATGTTTTTACCTTCACCCGCATCACCTAAACCGTAACCTTTAACGGTTTTCGCGAGGATCACCGTTGGACGACCTTTGGTCTTCTTGGCGTGATCTAATGCTGCGTACACTTTAACTGGGTCATGACCACCACGGTTTAAGCGCCAAATGTCATCATCAGACATGTTGGCTACCATTTCAGCGGTTTCTGGGTACTTACCGAAGAAGTGTTCGCGAGTGTAAGCGCCGCCCTTGGCTTTACAGTTTTGGTATTCACCGTCGACGGTTTCTTCCATTAACTGCAGTAACTTACCGCTAGTGTCACGGGCCAATAATGGATCCCAGTAACGACCCCAAATCACTTTCACGACTTCCCAGCCAGCGCCGCGGAATTCGCCTTCAAGTTCTTGAATTATCTTACCGTTACCACGTACTGGGCCGTCCAGACGTTGCAGGTTACAGTTGATGATGAAGACTAAGTTATCTAACTCTTCGCGAGCGGCTAAACCGATTGCACCTAAAGCTTCTGGCTCGTCACACTCACCGTCGCCTAAGAAGCAGTAAACGGTTTGCTCAGAACAATCCTTCAGACCACGGTCGGTCAGGTATTTTAAGAAGCGCGCTTGGTAAATCGCTTGGATTGGACCTAAGCCCATAGATACCGTTGGGAATTGCCAGTAGTCAGGCATTAACTTAGGGTGCGGATAAGAAGACAGACCTTTGCCATCGACTTCTTGACGGAAGTTCGCCAGTTGGTCTTCGGTTAAACGACCTTCAAGGAAAGAACGCGCGTAGATACCTGGGGCGATATGGCCTTGGAAATACACTAAGTCGCCGCCGTCTTTTTCGTTAGGCGCGCGGAAGAAGTGGTTGAAACACACATCATAAATGGTCGCGCTGGAGGCGAAGCTCGAAATGTGACCACCTAATTCTAAATCTTTCTTAGAACCACGCAGAACCATAGCTAAGGCGTTCCAACGGATGATGGCGCGAATGCGACGTTCCATCTCTTGGTTGCCTGGCATGTGGGGCTCTTGACCGGCAGGAATCGTGTTTAGATAGGCCGTGGTCGCAGTGTAAGGTAAGTGCGTACCATTGCGGCGAGCTTTATCGATCAGTTTCTCTAGTAGGAAATGGGCACGTTCAGGGCCTTCCTGTTCTAATACGGCTTGCAGGGCGTCAACCCATTCCTGAGTCTCTAACGGATCTAAGTCTTGTAGCATATCTTCAGACATGACACTGTCCTTCTCTATATACATGATGGAAATTAGTTTTGGCAGGTTTTGCGCTAGCTCGTGGCTAACTTAAAACTTAAGCGCCACTCTTTAAACGGCGCAAACTACGCTGCAACCGGCTATCTTCTTCCCGCACAGATAACATGACCTCTTCGATATAACTCAAATGCTCGTTCGATGCTTCTCTGGCGGCTTCGGGATCACGACGAACGATAGCAGCGAGCAGCGCCCGTCTGTGATCGTTTGCCATGGTTGAAGCTTCTTCGCGGCGGCTTAAAAGCTCCAAGTTCTGCGCCACATTCTTATGCAGCACAGGGGTTAAACTCAGTACAAGGTGAAGCATGGCCACGTTGTGCGATGCTTCGGCAACGGCGCGGTAAAAACGCACAATGGCGCCCGCCTGTTGCTCAATGCTATTTGCCTCTTCCACCTCGAGGATCATGCGCTTGATATTTTGCATATCGGCATCGGTTCCACGCAGGGCGGCGAAATAGGCCATCATGCCCTCGGTGGCATGACGAAACTCCAGCAAGTCGTATTGACTCTCTGGATCGGCATTCATTAATTCAACGATAGGATCGGCAAGACTCTGCCATAGCTGTTCTTTTACATAGGTGCCACCGCCTTGGCGGCGCATCAATAGACCTTTGGCCTCAAGCTTTTGAATCGCTTCACGCAATGACGGACGAGAAACTTCAAACTGAATCGCCAGTTCGCGCTCCGGCGGTAACTTCTGCCCAGGCTGCAAACTGCCTTCAAGGATCATTTGCTCTAAATGAGCCATGATCACATCAGAAATTTTAGGCTGACTAATTTTACTGTAGGCCATTAGGCGCGTAGCTCCATCTCAAGCTTATTTGTTCTAGCGATTGAGCTAGAAAATTAAAGTAAAAGCTCAGTTGTCAATTGGTCTTACCAATTTTTTTGAGTGGGCGCACTTTATCAAATCAGCCTATTGATGTCCAGATTGAAAATCGACCCTATCGCCCAGCCCGTTTAAAACACACTGACGATAAAGAAAAGCTGCGATAGCACTCAATAAAATACAATCAGTTAAATTCGCAGGGATAAATTGTGAAGGCTAATTAGAAAACCAAAGCTGCAAAATTCACCCTATAAATCCCCTCACTTACCAGCAGTAAAACTCGTGCTGTCAAAGGATAGACCAATTTTATCGGCTTAGAGAAAGCCAGCTCATCTGAGCCAGCATTATTGAAAATCGCCAGCGTGCGACTGCATTTATCATGGCAGCGATGACGCTGATTACCTCAATGGATTGTGACTTAGCATAGCTATAGATCACAGCTTAAAAGCCGCTTTTTGTGATCGAGGCCGATGTTGTTGATGGTTTGCAAAGGAGTTACGTAATATTTCGCAACTCCTTTGCAACGTGAGTGAAACTGTGACTTAGGTTGGCTCTTGAAGCTGGTGAGTCTAGCGAATGACGGGCATTAGCTCACAATCCCAAAGATGGTCAGCAAGGACAGTAAAGTCACCATCAAGGTGAAATTGCGTTTACTCAAGACCAGCAGGGCTAAAGTCGATTGCACGCAAATGGGCGCATTTGAGACTTCAGGCAGAGGCTGCGAGGCTAACGCGGTTTGCGTGACTAGCTTTCTGGCACTGGTATTGATATTGAGTGCATGTTCACTCCATGCCGATAGTCCCTCGCTAAATTGACCGCTTAGGGCATAACCAAAGGCAAAAATGCGGCTAGGGATCCAATCGAGGACAAACATCAAATCATCTATCAGTGGCAAGTTAAGTGATTTACAGATATTTTCTTCGGCGTAAAAACGCGATGTACAATAGAGCACGGCGCCCACTGGCCCTAAAAAGATGAAACACAAAGCCACAGCGCCATAATAACGGTAATTAATCCAAGCGACACTTTGACCCACCTTTGCGCCCAGCTCCTTTTCAGACACCGCATCGAGACATTCACTGCAATCCAGCTCTGAAGCAAAGTGATAGCAGGCCTGCACATCACTGCGGCACGCTGCCAGCATGTACTTTTTGAACATTTCCCGTTGTTTTTGATGATTAAAACAAATCACCGCCACCACAACCCAAAGGGCAAGATTGAGTAATCCCCAAAACATGCCAGAGACTAACCAACCGAGAACATAAACCACTACAGCTGGCAGAATTAAGGCTAACGCCATAGTCGATGGTGTGAGTGAGGCTTTGTCGCCAAAAAACGTGCTTTGATAGGATTGCAGTACTCGGTCGCACTGCCATGATGATGGGAGAAATTTAAGTCGCTCCACCAAAATGGCAACCAGCAATGAAAATAATGCCATCGATTCCTCCTTGATTAGCCTTTGATTCAGGCGAAAATTGAGCGCATAACTAAGAATAACAACTTAACGCAACATTGGTAAAATCGCATAGCATCAATTACCTATTTAACACTCTCTGCTTACTTGGGTGTAATTTACAACGTATTCACGCTTGGCTATTCGCCTAAAGCGGTTAAATATCGCTTCCAATCAAAACTCGGGCCTGGGTCAGTTTTACGCATAGGCGCAATATCGCAATGGCCGACTATCCGCTTTGCACTCATCAATGGGTACTGTGCAATCAGTGCCTCGGTTAGTAAGACCAGCTGTTGATATTGCGCATCGGTATAAGGCTCAAGGTCGGTGCCTTCGAGCTCAATTCCCACCGCAAAGTCATTGCAATTATCACGCTCGCCATAACGCGACACGCCCGCATGCCAGGCTCTGTCGTCGCAACTCACATATTGCACGCACTCGCCGTCGCGTCGAATTAAAAAATGCGCCGAGACTTCAAGTCCGGCTAAATCCTTAAAACTCGGATCGGCATTGATATCCAAACAACCTTGAAATAGCTGGTCAATAAAGGGCAAGCCAAAGCAACCCGCTGGCAGGCTGATATTGTGAATGACTAACAGGCTCACTTCGCCAAAGGGACGCTGATTAAAATGTGGCGACTCACAGCGCCTAGCCGATGAAAACCAACCCGCATTAAAGCTCATATATCACCATTCACCTCTATAACCATTATTGTTGGAGTTTGGGCTAATCAATAACAGCAAATGTCAGGGCAGCCATGTGATTTTTACCTTGCGATTAAACAGCTGGCTTCCTAACAAAAACCTAAGCAGTTTACCAGCTTAGGTAGCTGAATACACTGCGGATAGATAAGGAATAAATAATACCCATACGTGGATAAAACCGTATTGATGAATCCATTGCGGTCTATAATCTTAGACGGTTAAAGGCGCGTGACTTTTTATCCTATGCCTGAGGTGGTAACCTTAGCGCCTCATAAGGCTCGAACAAAACCTTACTGCGAGTAGTCATTCCAAATTGAGTCAACTACTGGCGATTAATGCTAAATCTTCGGAAGTCGCTAAATCTAAGGAAGTAGCTTTACCTTCGGAAGTCATAAAAGAGTCACGCAGGCAGTAAAGCAAGGATCTATACCATGTTAGAAAACGATATTCGCCACGCAGTCAAAACCGCCCTCAGTGAAGATCTCGGCGGTATCGAAATCAGCGAGCACACTAAAGCCCAAGCCCACGGTGACATTACCGCCCAACTGATCCCCGCCGATAAATATGCCGAAGCGACACTGATCACCCGCGAAGAAGGCGTTTTTTGTGGCAAAGCTTGGGCAGAGCAAGTGTTTAATCAACTCGGTGGCGAAGTCGCCATCCGTTGGCATGTGGACGATGGCGACCTATTAGTACCAAACCAAGTGTTGTGTGAACTCTCCGGCCCTGCCCGTGCCATTCTGACGGGCGAGCGCACCGCAATGAACTTTATTCAAACCCTCTCCGGGGTTGCCACACTCACAAAACACTATGTTGATAAGTTAGCGGGTACTCACACTCGCCTGCTCGATACCCGCAAAACTATTCCTGGCCTACGCACAGCCCAAAAATATGCCGTGACTTGCGGTGGCGGTAAAAACCACCGTATCGGTTTGTACGATGCCTTCTTAATTAAAGAAAACCACATTATGGCCTGCGGCGGCATTGCAGAAGCAGTGTCTACCGCACGTGGTTTGCATCCAAATAAACCCGTTGAAGTGGAAGTCGAATCCTTAAGCGAACTCGCGTTAGCCTTAGATGCAGGCGCAGATATCATCATGTTAGATAACTTCGATATCACTATGATGGTTGAAGCGGTTGAACTAAACAGTCAATACAAGTCCAAAGGAAGCGGCGCCAAACTCGAAGTCTCGGGCAATGTCACCTTAGATACCTTAGCTGAATTTGCCAAAACGGGCGTTGACTATATCTCAGTCGGTGCGCTGACTAAGCATATCAAAGCGTTGGATTTATCCTTAAGGTTAAAATCGTAACGGCTGGTTCTAGGTTCTAGGTTCTAGGTTCTAGGTTCTAGGTTCTAGGTTCTAGGTTCTAGGTTCTAGGTTCTAGGTTCTAGGTTCTAGGTTCTAGATTCTAGATTCTAGGTTCTAGGTTCTAGGTTCTAGGTTCAGAGCCTAGAATCTAGATGATAACTATCACGTCAAAATATAGTGATCCAACTCCTAAAACAATCACACCTAATAAAAGTACGATAAAACAAACAAATACCTTTTAATCAAATCGCTCACTTCCCTATCGAGGGGTTTTACTGCCAATTAATCGGGTAAAATCCTAAGCCTAACAGAAACTTACCCTCACCTATCAAAATGACAAAATATTGGCATTCATAACCAAATCGCCAATAAAATATCGATGTCAAAATATTGTTAGAACCTAACGCTGGATATTGCTATTTTTTTAGACAAAATAATCATTTTATTGATGTTTTCTTAAAAAAAGCTGTTTCAATTTGTATAACTTTGTACTAACTTTTACCGAGGTGAAGCGACCTAGGTCGACCTAACCGAAACGCGGGATAAATACCATGCAACTTTATGCGAAGTGCTATTAATACCTAGTGTGTTTCTACCATGTAAAGCTTACTAAGTAGGCATAGCATCAGCATAGGCGGCAAGGCCTCATACCGAGGAGATTTAGTACCGAGTAACGTTAAGATTGGTTAACAGGCAAAGCAATTTAAGCTTAAGCCCTAAGCTAATCGAGGTTTACACAAGCTGGATGGCGAGCAAAAAATGCTTGACGATTCAATTGGGTATAACCTATACGAAATGACGTGCTGATGGTTTGTAGATTTATTGTTAACAAAGAAATTTGTAGCTACATCAATTTGTCACTCACCATGGTATAGTCGTATCGAAATTGTAGCCAAGCTGTATACACTGGCTGCATAAAAAGGTTGTATGGACGATAAGTCTTGTGCTCACTACAAGCCTCAATATGGAATAGAGGGCTGCTAGTAAAATGAGTTTTGAGATAAGTCGATAACTCACTTACTTTACGGATTGTACTCAAAACACAGAGTGTTAATTCGTTAAAAGTAAACAGTTAATTTTACACTGCGTAAGCTGGAGAGATTAAAATGAAAGCAATGAACAAGCGTTTAAACACTAAGTTAAACAAAAAGGCTCAGGGTTTTACTCTGATTGAATTAATGATCGTAGTTGCCATCATCGGTATTTTGGCTGCTATCGCATTACCTGCTTATCAAAATTACATTAAAAAATCTGCATATACTGAAGTGATTAATGCAACGCAAGCAGCTAAAGTTGCTATTGAAGCCTGTGCACAAGTAGAAGGTCCTGATAACTTTGCTGCTAACTGTAACACTCCCGGAACAAATGGAATTCCAAACGACTTAGGTGATAACGGCGCAGCTGTTGCATCCGTAGAATGGGATGGTACAGACTTAGTAGCTACGCCTAATGCTTATAAAGGATTAGTAGCTGCAGATACTTACACATTGACACCCAATGTACAAACTGATGGTTCTGTTCGCTGGAGTGTCGATTGCGCCAATGAAGAACTATGTTCTAGCAAGTCTTACGCAGCAGCAGCACCAGCAAACCCATAATAGAAAAACCTTAAGGCATTCGAATTATCGAATGCCTTAAGGTAAAAAGTAAAAAATATGCCTACATCCGGTCTTCATTTAGGTTTATCAACTCTCTTTATTCGTAAGGGTCTGCTTAATGAAGAGCAGATGGCCACTGCTATTGCCAAATCGAGGCAATCAAAGCAAGCATTAGTAAGTACTCTAGTACAAACCCAGCTGATTTCATCCCGTAGCATTGCCGAGCTTTGCTATGAAGAATATGGCACCCCGCTACTGGATTTGGCCGAATTTGATATTGGCGCCATCCCCGATGAGTTCCTGAATAAAAAACTAATAGAGAAACACCGCTGTTTACCATTATTTAAGCGCGGTAACCGCCTCTATATTGCCACATCCGATCCCACCAATATTGCCGCCCTCGAAGAATTTCAATTTAGTGCAGGTTTGCACGCTGAAGCGATTTTGGTGGAAGAGGATAAGCTAGCCAAAGCCTTAGAAAAGGTACTCGAAGAAGATTTATCCAGTCTCGATTTAGGTGGAATGGATGAGGCGGCACTTGCGGGAATAGAAGTTACCGATACCGACAAACGGCCAGAAGATAATGCCGATGGCAGCGATGATGCACCCATTGTTATCTATATCAATAAAATCCTAACAGATGCCATCCGTAAGGGCGCATCGGATTTGCATTTCGAGCCCTACGAGAAGCGCTACCGTATTCGTTTTCGCATCGACGGTATTTTGCATGAAGTGTCTGAACCACCTATTAGCTTATCAGGACGCTTATCAGCGCGCTTAAAGGTGATGTCGAAACTCGATATTGCTGAGCGCCGAGTCCCCCAAGATGGCCGAATTAAGATGAAGCTTTCCCGCACTAAGTCCATCGACTTTCGGGTAAGTACACTTCCGACCCTCTGGGGTGAAAAGATTGTAATGCGGATTTTGGATTCCTCCTCCGCACAATTGGGCATCGAAAAACTGGGCTATGAGCCGGACCAAGAAAAGCTTTACCTTGAGATGCTAGCCAAACCCCAAGGGATGATCTTAGTCACTGGCCCTACGGGTTCGGGTAAAACAGTATCTCTATATACTGGTTTAAATATTTTAAATACCAGCGAACGTAATATCTCCACCGCTGAGGACCCGGTCGAAATTAACCTTGAAGGGGTTAACCAAGTTCATATTAACTTAAAGGCGGGCTTAACCTTCGCCTCTGCGCTACGCTCATTTTTACGTCAAGACCCCGATGTAGTGATGGTTGGGGAAATTCGTGACCTTGAAACCGCAGAGATTGCCATTAAGGCGGCACAAACGGGTCACTTGGTGTTATCGACGCTGCATACCAACTCCGCTGCCGAAACCCTCACCCGTTTAATCAACATGGGTGTACCTGGTTATAATATCGCAAGCTCCGTAAACCTGATCATTGCCCAGCGTCTTGCACGGCGTTTATGTACTGAGTGTAAGCAAGAAGAGCATATTCCCGAGCATGAACTGCTTCGTTTAGGCTTTACCCAAGATCAAATTTCCCAAGGCTTTAAAACCTATAAACCCGTAGGTTGCGAGCACTGCTCCGGCGGCTATAAGGGCCGAGTCGGTATTTACGAAGTGATGAAAATGTCCGATGAAATTGCCCGAACTATTATGGAAGGCGGCAATTCACTGCAGATTGCCGATCAAGCCAAATCACAGGGAATGCGCGATCTGCGTGAATCTGGCTTATTAAAAGTAGTTCAGGGCGTAACCAGTATCGCCGAAGTGAATCGCGTCACTAGTTTTGGATAACGAAAGGTTCTAGGTTCTAGGTTCTAGGTTCTAGGTTCTAGGTTCTAGGTTCTAGCACTTCGATAAACAAAAGGATTATTTATGGCAACCGCAACTAGCGCAAGAAAGTCGCGCAATGGCCGAACTGAACAAAAAGCTCCACCTAAGATTTATACTTTCGAATGGAAAGGCCTAAACCGCGATGGCCAAAAAACCGGTGGTGAGCTTAAGGGCGCTACTGTTGCCGAGGTAAAAAGCCAGCTTAAATCCCAGGGCGTAAACCCTAAAACAGTACGCAAAAAAGCGGCACCTTTTTTTTCTCGAAATCCCGATATTAAACCCATGGATATCGCCATGGTCACTCGCCAGATAGCGACCATGCTGGCCGCAGGTGTGCCTTTAGTCACCACAATCGAAATGCTTGGCCGTGGCCATGAAAAACAAAAAATGCGAGAACTATTAGGGGGTATTCTTTCTGAGGTGCAATCGGGTATCCCCTTATCCGATGCGCTGCGCCCCCATAGGCGCTATTTCGATGATCTCTATGTCGACTTAGTGGCTGCGGGTGAACACTCAGGCTCCCTCGATGCAGTATTCGATCGTATTGCCACCTACAGAGAAAAAGCAGAGGCACTAAAATCAAAAATCAAAAAAGCGATGTTTTATCCTGCTGCGGTAGTAGTAGTCGCTATTCTGGTAACTACGCTTCTATTGCTCTTTGTTGTTCCTCAATTTGAAGAGATTTTTGCAAGTTTTGGCGCAGAACTGCCCGCCTTTACCCAGCTCATTATCGGTATTTCACGCTTTTTACAAAGTTCTTGGTACTTTTTCTTTGCAGGCATTGTAATTGCTATTTGGTTATTTGTTCGCGCCCATCGTAATTCGCAAACTTTTAGAGACAGAATCGATGAAATGGTGCTAAAAATACCTGTAATTGGTGAGATTTTACATAAAGCCGCGATGGCGCGTTTCTCTCGCACCCTAGCCACTACCTTTGCCGCCGGTGTGCCTTTGATTGATGGTATGGAGTCAGCCGCTGGCGCTTCCGGTAACGCCGTATATAAAAAAGCCCTATTAAAAGTACGCCAGGAAGTGATGGCGGGGATGCAGATGAACGTCGCTATGCGCACCACTGGGCTGTTCCCCGATATGCTAATCCAAATGGTGATGATTGGTGAAGAATCGGGTTCGCTTGATAATATGCTCAATAAAGTTGCCAATATCTACGAGATGCAGGTAGATGATGCGGTCGATGGTCTTTCTAGCCTAATTGAACCAATAATGATGGTGGTAATTGGCACCTTAGTTGGCGGTTTGATTGTTGGTATGTATCTGCCTATCTTCCAAATGGGTAATGTGGTGGGTTAACGGTCTACGGTCTACGGTCTACGGTCTACGGTCTACGGTCTAGGGTCTAGGGTCTAGGGTCTACGGTCTACGGTCTACGGTCTACGGTCTACGGTCTACGGTCTAGGGTCTAGGGTCTAGGGTCTAAAATATGAACCCAAAAATAGTCAGCGCTAATTTATAAGAATTAAAATGTCCGAATTTATCTCTAGTCTAGAACGGCTTCCTTGGCTGTTTATAAGTTTAAGCTTTATCTTTGCCGCCACTATTGGCAGCTTTTTAAATGTAGTGATTCACCGCTTACCCGTGATGATGAAGCGGGAATGGCAGCAGGAATGTAATGGCTATTTGGAAGAATACCATGCCGATTTACTAACACAAATTCGACAGGTTGGTATCGATACACTCAATAAACCCATTGATCATTACCCTGAAAAATACAATTTAATTGTGCCAGGTTCTGCCTGTCCAAAGTGTAAAACCGCCATCAAACCATGGCATAACTTGCCGATGCTGGGTTGGTTGATGCTTAGGGGCAAATGCGCCGCCTGCAAAGCACCGATTTCTGCACGCTATCCCATTATTGAGTTAATCACAGGGCTTTTAGTAGCAACCCTTGCTTGGCATTTTGGCCCAAGCTGGCAGTTTGTCTTTACTAGCCTGCTCACCTTTGTACTCGTTGCCCTAACAGGTATCGACTTAGATGAAATGCTACTGCCCGATCAACTCACCCTGCCGCTGTTATGGTTAGGTTTACTTTTAAATCTTAACCAGATGTTCACGAGCCCCACCGATGCCATTATTGGTGCCGCGGCAGGTTATTTAAGCCTCTGGTCAGTATTTTGGCTATTTAAATTACTCACGGGTAAAGAAGGTATGGGTTATGGCGACTTTAAGCTGCTAGCCGTATTTGGTGCTTGGCTTGGTTGGCAAATGCTGCCGTTGGTGATTCTACTATCATCCCTAGTTGGGGCTGTTGTGGGTATCACTATAATAGTGGCTAATCGTAAGGGTATGCGCAATCAATTGAGTAACCCCATTCCCTTTGGCCCCTATATCGCTGCAGCGGGTTGGATTGCAGTCATTTGGGGTCAACCCATTGTAGATTGGTATTTAAGTGCTATTTAAGCCCTAGAACCTAGAACCTCCAAAATATCCCATTAAGACAGAAGTTAAGAAAAGAGTTATGGCTAAATTTATTGTCGGTCTAACAGGTGGTATTGGCAGTGGCAAAACCACAGTCGCCAATTTGTTTGCCGAACTGGGGATACCTATTGTCGATGCCGATCTGGTTGCCCGTGACGTAGTAGCTCCAGGTTCCCACGGCCTGCAAGCAATCGTAAATCACTTTGGTGTTGATATTTTAACCCCAAATGGCGAGCTCGATCGCGCCAAGTTAAGGGCACTGATTTTTAGCCAAGGTGAAGAGCGCGAATGGCTAAACCAATTACTGCACCCGATGATCCGCCAAGAGATGTTTAATCAAGTTAAAAATGCTCACTCTGATTATGTGATTATTGTTGCACCCTTGCTATTTGAAAATGGGTTAGATAAGTTAGTCAATCGGACTTTGGTGGTGGATATTTCACCCGAGCTGCAAGTCAGTCGCACAGTAAAACGGGATAATGTCGATGCAACTCAGGTAAATAGCATTATCAGCAGCCAATGCAGTCGCAGTGAGAAACTCGCCAAGGCCGACGACGTCATTGATAATCAGGGTGAGGTTTCAGCCCTAAAACAAGAAGTGCATGCATTGCACCAACGCTACTTACAATTATCCGGTACGCATATTGCCCATGACTGATTTAGTTTATGAACAGCCGTTAAATGAGAAAATCCGCAGTTATCTTCGGCTCGAATACCTCAATAAACAGCTTAGTAATAATCTCAATCACGACCACCAACACCGTTGCTTTTACCCGCTTTTTTCCCTGTGTGAATTATCCGAGCGCTGCGATTATCGCAATGAAGTATTAAAAGATATTGAGCGTAATCTTATCCAACTCGGCAAATGGCAAGCGCTTGAACATGTAGACAAGCAACAAATTGAGCAATATATCGAGGCATTGTCGCTGGCTCGCGAACCACTGCAAAAACCCGAGCGCTGCGGCACTCAGCTAAAACAGGACAGATTCCTCTCCGCGTTAAGACAGCGCTTTGGTATGCCGGGCGCCTGTTGCAACTTCGACCTACCGCAACTGCATTATTGGCTCGCTAAGCCTTGGGAAGAACGTCAGCAGGACTACCGACACTGGATTGCACACTTTGAGCCACTGCTCAACCCCATTAACCTTCTATTACAACTCACCCGCAGTACGGCACACTTTGATAACGCCACCGCCCATGCCGGATTTTTTCAAGGCGATAGCGCTCAAGCTCTCTCCTTAGTCAGAGTCAAACTCGACGCCGCACATGGCTGTTATCCAACTATCAGCGGCCATAAAAACCGTTACGCCATCCATTTTGTGCAATTCGACCAGCAACGTCATTCGGACCGCAGTATCGATTTCCTACTGGCGACCTGCGCCTGAAGTCTTTAGACTAACGGCAATTAGCATCGCCACACTGTCTGCTCTAGCTCAATCTAATAAGGTTTAGGCTTTAGTACTGCAATACTATTGCGATGCATCTGCTATTAAAGAGAGCCTTTATATGCCGTTAACTGTTAATTGCCCTATCTGTAAAACCCCAGTTGAATGGGTACCACAGTCCGAATTTAAGCCCTTTTGTAGTGAGCGCTGCAAGATGATTGACCTTGGCGATTGGGCGTCAGAAAAACACGCCATTCCGGTAAAATCAGAATTTGATCTCGATGCCTTAGATGAACTCGGTTACGACGAAGAAAGCTTTTTCAAAGAATAGGTTTTAAAGAATAGTCTTCAAAACATAAGTTTAAGAATAAGCCCAAGGCATTAATTTAATAATGCCCCTCAAATAAACGCATCAGCTTTAAGAAGAATCCCATGACAAAACGTATCCATGTTGCCGTTGGCATTATCCTCAACGCGCAGGGCCAAGTCCTCCTCGCCAAACGTCCTGACCATTTACATCAAGGTGGCAAATGGGAATTCCCGGGTGGCAAAGTAGAGTTAGATGAAACCGTCTCACAGGCGCTAATCCGCGAGCTAAAAGAAGAAATTGCCCTCGATGTAGAATCGAGCGAACCCTTTATGGCATTGAGTTACGATTACCCCGACAAGCAGGTATTGCTCGATATCCATACCGTGACTCAATTTAGTGGCAATGCCCAAGGGCTTGAGGGTCAGCTTATTGCTTGGGTGGATAAAAGCGAACTCGCCAACTATGACTTCCCCGATGCCAATAAGCCGATTCTAGAAAAGCTATTAACGCACGCTTAATAGAAGCGAGCAAAATCATAAATTTGCGAGCAAGTAGCTAAAATCGCCAAGTGTTGCGTGATCTGGCTTGCAGCAAATGGATTAGCTACTTTTAGAAAAGCTTTATTAGTGTTTGAATGCAACCTCATATTCTTCTTCGACTTTGAGGACATATCATGCACAATAATGTCAAAGCATTACTCGCCACAACCGCGTTGTTTTTTAGCTGCCAAACGCTGGCAAACGGTGGCTGTGGATTTGAAGAGCAACAACAGGGCTTGATTGCGACCTGCAGCGAGGAGAAACAAGAAGTGATTTTAACCGGTAAAGTTGAAGCGCAGCATTTAGTTAAAGACCTCAACGAATTCGCTGAGGGCTACAAAAGCTATCAGGTGGATACCACCTCAATTGCACCACTCAAAGCGGTAACAGAGCCGACTGAGATTGTCGTGATCATTGGTACTTGGTGCCCAGATTGTCACCGTGAAACCCCACGTTTTATCCGCATTATGGAAGAAGTGGCCAACCCAAATATCAAAGTGACCTACATTGGGGTTGACCGTACTAAACAAGATCCTGATGGTTTAGCGGCTAAGTACGATTTTAAACGCATCCCAACCTTTATCGTGATGCAAAAGGGCGAAGAAATTGGCCGTATCGTTGAGCGTCCAACCGTTTCACTCGAAAATGACTTAAGCGATATTCTTAAATAAATTCAAGATTTACACTTAATACAAAAAGGCCGCTAAGTTACTCGCTTAGCGGCCTTTTTGTTAATCAATGTAGTCATCGAGATAGGTTAGATCGTTTCTTCCAAAATCCGCTGGGCTAACATCATCAGCACCCCTTCCCTTAGCGCGCCACCCGACAGGGTTAACTGCTCAACACCTAAATGTTCAAACAGGGCAATAAGTATGGCCACACCCGCTGCAAAGGTTGGTGCACGTTCGCTACTCAAGCCAATAATCCCTGAGAGCTTAGCATCTTCCTCGGCCAGAATTTCTTCCTTAAGCTGATTTAACACTTTTAAGGTGATGGCTTCGGACTGTTTACGATAAAGCAACACTTCGACCACGGATTGTACCGCCCCTGATGCGCCAACCACACAGTGCCAACCGAAATCCTTTAAGGTTTTACGATGCTCGCCCAAGACAACCAATGCATCCTGCTTAGCATCCTCAAAATCGAGCTCTTGGAAAGGGGCATTACTGAAGAAGCGGCGATTATAGGTCACGCTGCCCATAGGTAAACTGGTTTTAAATAACACTTGATGACCGTCACCAACAATAAACTCAGTACTGGCGCCACCTATATCGATAACGAGTCGGCGCCCCTGCCCAGTGGTCGTAGCAACCATGCCCTGATAAATCAACTCGGCTTCGCGCATCCCCGAGATAATCTCGATGGGACGACCCAGTATCGGTATCGCTTTTGCGTTAAACTCATCGGCATTATTGATACAACGCAGTGTCGCGGTGGCAATCACCGCAACATGGTTAGGTTCAATCTTATGCAGCGCAAGCATCTCGGCAAACATGCCCAGGCAATCTAAACCGCGTTGCATGACCTCAGGCGTTAAACTGCCAGATTCACCGATACCTTCAGCGAGCCTAACCTTGCGCTTGTATTTAGCAATAATGTGGGGCTGACCGCCTTTTGTCCTTGCGATCAGCATATTAAAACTATTAGAGCCTAAAGTAATGGCAGCATAAGATGGTGTTGGCATTTACGACTGTCTACGTGTCCTGTCATGGCGAGGTGGACGTCCACCACTTCGATGGGCACCCTGTGGTCGCCCAGTTCCAGAACGCTCGCGCGCATTACGCGGGCCGGATGGATGTTTACGGTGGATTTTTACCGGTGGCGGAATATCTTCAAGCAAGGCATCGCGATCATAATTACTGACCGGAATCGAGTGATTGATATAGCTTTCAATCGCCGGCAGATTCAAGGCATATTCTTCGCAGGCAAAGCTGACCGACACCCCTTTGTTACCCGCACGGCCAGTACGGCCAATACGATGCACATAGTCTTCACAATCATCGGGTAAATCATAATTGTAAACGTGGGATACGTCGGAGATATGCAGGCCTCGCGCAGCAACGTCTGTTGCAACCAGAATATCTAGCTGACCTTGTGTGAATTGCTCAAGAATACGAATACGTTTCTTCTGTGGCACATCACCAGTGAGTAAACCCACGCGATGGCCGTCACCTTCAAGCCAAGACCAGAGGTTTTCGCAGCTGTGCTTAGTGTTGGAGAATACAATGGCTTTTTCAGGCCAATCTTCTTCAATCAGCGTCAGCAGTAAGCGCATTTTATCTTCTTGGGAAGGATAGAAGATTTCTTCTTTAATGTTCTTAGAGGTTTTCTCTTCTGGCGCGATCTCGACTTTGACCGGATCGTTCATATGATCGTAGGCCAGTTCCTGTACCTTCATCGACAGTGTCGCCGAGAACAACATATTAAGGCGTTGGTCTGCACCAGGCATGCGTCTAAACAGGAAACGAATATCTTTGATAAATCCTAGGTCAAACATGCGGTCGGCTTCGTCGAGCACCACGGCTTGAATCGCGTTTAAGCTAATCACCCCTTGGCGCACGTAATCGATAATACGTCCAGTGGTGCCGATAAGAATATCTACACCTTGATCTAATACTTTACGTTGTGTTTCATAGCTTTCACCACCATACACAATCCCCACTTTTAAGTGAGTATGTTTGGCGAGGAGAATCGCATCCTTAGCGATTTGAATTGCCAGCTCACGGGTTGGCGCCATAATGATAGCGCGGGGCTGATTTAATTGGCGACCTTCAGGAACGGAAGTCGATAGCAAGTGGTTAAACGTGGCTACCAAAAACGCCATCGTCTTACCTGTGCCCGTTTGAGCTTGACCAGCAATATCTTTTGATTGAAGTAATACAGGAAGCGATAACGCCTGAATTGGCGTACAGAATTCAAAGCCGTTTTCGGCAAGGGCCTGTTTTACCTCTGGATGCAAAGGTAGGTCGGCAAATTTTTGATTGGATAAATGTGTTTGGCTCATTGTGCAAGCATACCATTTGGGGTTGCAATAAGATACTCGATCGTTTGAAATAGCCACATTGTAAAAACGGTACCTTGAAAAGCTATTTTTCAACCACAATATACATGGTAAGCCATTAACAAACCAGCAATGGCAGCCAAACTGGAGAACATCATGAGCGATAAAATTGTATATCTGAGCGACGACAGCTTCGAAAACGACGTATTAAATGCAGAATTACCCGTTTTGGTAGACTTCTGGGCTGAATGGTGTGGTCCTTGCAAAATGATCGCGCCAATCCTAGACGACGTTGCAGAGGAATACGCTGGTCGCGTGACTATCGCTAAATTAAACGTTGACCAAAACAACGTTTCTCCTGCGAAATACGGCGTTCGCGGCATCCCAACTCTACTGTTATTCAAAAATGGTGAGTTAGCAGCCACTAAAGTGGGTGCGCTATCTAAAACCCAATTAAAAGAGTTCATCGACGCACAAATCTAATTTGCAGTCGCTATGAGTGACCTCCGGCACAAGCTTAAATTAATTGTGCCGGATTTCCCCTAAAAATCTGGACGCCCCGCTTTGTTAGTGCTACTTTAATAACCAGATTCTTTCTAACTAAACCTCTTCTCGCTCATCAATCACTATCCATAATCACAAAACTTTACTGATTGATTGCGGTAAGCTTTGTCGCGTAAAACAAGATCCCCAACATGAACTTAACTGAATTAAAAGACACCCCCATTTCCGACCTAGTCTTGCTAGCCGAAAATATGAAACTCGAAAATATGGCCCGTGCTCGCAAGCAGGACATTATTTTCTCTATTCTGAAAGCCCACGCCAAAAGTGGCGAAGATATTTTCGGTGGCGGTGTATTAGAAATACTCCAAGACGGTTTTGGTTTCTTACGTAGTGCTGATGGATCTTACTTAGCAGGCCCTGATGATATTTATGTATCACCGAGCCAAATTCGCCGCTTTAACATGCGAACGGGTGATACCATTTTTGGTAAGATTCGCCCACCAAAAGAAGGTGAACGTTATTTTGCCCTTCTAAAAGTCAACGAAGTTAACTTCGATAAACCAGAAAACTCCCGCAATAAAATCCTCTTCGAAAACTTAACTCCACTCCACGCTGAAGAGCGTATTCGTATGGAGCGTGGCAACGGCTCAACCGAAGATATCACTGCACGTATTCTGGATTTATGTTCGCCAATCGGTAAAGGTCAACGTGGTCTTATCGTTGCACCGCCAAAAGCCGGTAAAACCCTATTACTGCAAAACATTGCTCAATCAATTACCTACAACAATCCAGAAGTGGTGTTAATGGTATTGCTGATCGATGAACGTCCTGAAGAAGTGACAGAGATGCAACGCCTAGTTCAAGGCGAAGTTATCGCATCAACCTTCGACGAACCAGCAAGTCGCCACGTACAAGTGGCTGAAATGGTAATTGAAAAAGCTAAACGTTTAGTTGAACACAAGAAAGACGTAGTGATCCTGCTCGATTCTATTACTCGTCTGGCACGTGCTTACAACACTGTTATCCCATCATCGGGCAAAGTGTTAACCGGTGGTGTTGACGCTAACGCCCTGCACCGTCCTAAGCGCTTCTTCGGTGCTGCACGTAATATCGAACATGGCGGCAGCTTAACCATTATCGCCACCGCACTGGTTGATACTGGCTCGAAAATGGACGAAGTGATCTACGAAGAGTTTAAAGGTACTGGTAACCAAGAGCTGCACCTGTCTCGCAAGGCCGCGGAAAAACGCGTATTCCCTGCGATAGACTTTAACCGCAGCGGTACTCGTCGTGAAGAAAAACTCACTAGCCCTGATGAGCTGCAAAAAATGTGGATCCTGCGTAAGATCTTAAATCCAATGGACGAAGTCAGCGCAATGGAGTTCCTCATCGATAAATTGGCCATGACCAAAACTAACGATGAGTTCTTCACCGCGATGAAACGCGCCAAGTCTTAATCGCAGTTAAATAGATAAGTCTGCAAAAGACGCATAAAAAATGCCGCATCATGCGGCTTTTTTATTGCCCTTGATTATCAGACTTAAGATACGCTGCCAAAGTACGGCTTAAAGTTTGAGTCTGCTGTCTCAGCATTTCACGCAGGAGCAAAATCACAGGCGTCACATGCTCACGTCCAGGACACACTAGATATAAATTGACGGCCTCACCGCGATATTCAGGTAACAGAGGCACTAACCGCCCCTCCATAATATCTGCGGCGAGATCTAAGCCAGATTTAAAGACGATTCCTTTACCCGCCACCGCCCATCGACGAGCAATCTCGGCATCATTTGCGCTGCGATTGCCAGTGACTCGGATTTTAAACTCCTGACCATCCCGCTGAAATTGCCATTGGTCATGGGTTCTATCATCTAATTTATAAAATAGACAATTATGCTGTGTCAGCTGCTCCAAGGTCTCGGGTTCTCCAAACGCCGCTAAGTATTCTGGAGAAGCACATAACAGCCGCTCTACGCTACAGATAGGAAACGCAACTTGGTTGGAATCCTGCGGCTTGCCATAGCGCACGGCTATATCAATTTTATCGTGATAGAAACTGCTGATATTGTCACCCAAATGCAACCGAACTTGCAGCTGCGGAAAATCCTCGAGGAAGTCGTCGAGCCAAGGAACGAGTAAATTACGTCCAAAATCTGAAGAGACCGAAAGACTTAAAGTGCCTGAAATCTTGCCTTTATCACTCGCAATCGCCTGCTCACCTAGGGTGAGATCGTTCAAGGCGCGGCGGCAATGGATAAAATAACGCTCCCCCTGCGCCGTTAACCTTAAACTACGGGTAGTTCGGACAAATAAACTGGTATCAAGCTGTTTTTCAAGCCTTTTAATCGCAGCGCTCGCAGCCGCAGCAGAGATATCCATTTCTGTAGCCGCAGAAGAAATGCTGCCACTATCAGCAACACGAACAAACAATGCGAGATCATTGAGCAGCATGATTATCAAAAATCCTTTGAAAATATTACAAACATTACCCCGTTTATTATGGAGTCAATATTTCACACAATGGCACTCAATAACAAGTCACGCTCATCCAGAACACTAGAGGAATTGATATGAAAGCGATTGGTTACCAAACCGCAGGTGAGATTAGCGCACCAAATGCATTAGAGAACATCACATTAGCTGAACCAATACCGCAAGGTTTTGATCTTTTAGTTGAAGTTAAAGCCATTTCAGTCAACCCCATAGATACTAAGGTACGTAAATCAAACTCGGCACCAGCGGGCGAATACAAAATCCTCGGTTGGGATGCAGTCGGTGTCGTTAAAGCCGTTGGCGATAAGGTGAGTCTGTTTAAGGTAGGGGATGAAGTATGGTATGCCGGCGATATTAGCCGCAGTGGCAGTTATGCCGAGTACCAATTAGTGGATGAGCGCATTGTCGGCCACAAACCTAAGACCTTGTCCAACGCACAAGCTGCTGCATTGCCTCTAACTAGCATCACGGCATGGGAACTCCTGTTTGATCGCTTAGGCTTACCACAGGATAGTTCCGCCCACGATGCGCGCATTTTGATCATTGGCGCTGCCGGCGGTGTAGGCTCGATCATCACTCAGCTTGCAGTAAAACTGACTGGGGCAAGGGTTATCGGCACAGCATCACGACCAGAGACAGTTGAGTGGGTAAAAAAATTAGGCGCCCATGCGGTTATTGACCACTCACAATTACTGTCTGAAGAATTAGCTAAACTGGATATCGCCGATGTGACCCACGTGATTAGCTTGACCCATACGGATGTACATTTCGATGAAATTATTAAGGTGATAAAACCACAAGGGAAACTGGCGCTAATTGATGATCCTAAAGAGCCATTAGATGTGCTCAAACTCAAACGTAAGTGCCTATCTTTACATTGGGAACTGATGTTCACCCGTAGCTTGTATCAAACCGAAGATATGATTGCCCAAAATCAGCTGCTAAATAGAGTCAGTGAGCTAATCGATTCAGGCGAACTTCATAACACCCTAGGGCAGCATTTCGGTGCAATAAACGCCGAAAACCTGATAAAAGCACATACTCTTATCGAGTCTGGCAAAGCGATTGGCAAAATTGTTCTCGAAGGTTTTAGCTCATAACACCCTGATTGTTGGGAAAATCGAAGCGCCTTTGACCTGTCTTAGGCGCAGCAGATACTCGATAATCGGCGAACCAGTCTTACTCCAAGCTTAGTCGTCGCCCCCACTCATGGCTTTTGAATATGATGCCGCTTTGGGATTGATGATATGTGATCTGCCCAAGCGGTAAAGATAAACCTTTGACAAGCATACACTGTAAATTTTTATGAAGCTGAACAAGCTCTTAGACGAAAAGCTTGAGCCAAATAAGCTGAATGCATAAAAAGTGATGCCGATAAACATCCCGCATGAAAAAGCCGCAAAATGCGGCTTTTTCATGTGTCCCAAATTGGGTCTATCATTAGGATGCAACCCCAATCGGTATTACACCAGTGTCATCGCCATTTTGCGGCGCAGGTAAGCAATCTGCTGCATATGGGGTAAATCTTTCGGGCAGTTATCCTGACAACCGAGCAAGGTCATACAACCGAACACCCCATCCTGATTCCCAATCACATGGTAAAAGTCCTCAGCACTACGGGCATCACGGCTATCGAGCTCGAAACGGGCAATTTTCATCATCCCAACAGCACCCACAAAGGTGTCGCGCATCTGTTTAGTCGCACAGGCCGACACACAAACGCCGCATTCGACACAGCGCTCAAGCTCGTACAGACGTGCGGCTTCTTCTGGCGCCATAGGCTCTTCGAGGCGATGGATACTGATATCGTTGGATTTTGGATGTAGCCACAGCTTTAAACGCTCGGCGAGTTCACGCATAAATTTGCCGGTATTGACCGATAAATCCCCAATCAGCTCAAAGCCAGGCAACGGCATTAGGGTGATTTCACCCTTTGGGTATTTCGCCGTTAGCGTGCGGCAGGCTAGCGTTGGAAAACCATTAATCACCATAGCGCAGCTGCCGCAAATCCCCGCGCGGCAAACAAAATCGAACTGCAACGAAGTATCTTGTTCTTCCCGCAGTTTATTCAGCGCAATAAACACTGTCATGCCAGGGGTTTCGGTGAGCTGATAACGCACCATTTTGGGCTTATCGTTTGGCTCCTGGGGATCATAACGAAAAATATTAAAGGTTAACTGGCGACCTTGGCTCATTATGATTGTTCTCCTCGGGTGTTGGCGGCTGGTTTTAAGGTATCGCTTAAACGTTCATTCTTCGCTTGCAAACTTGGTGGTAAATCAAATGGCATTAATGCAGCCTGACGTTGATAGCGGTCGGCATCTTCACCAAGACTGGCCAAGATCTCAGCAATTTGTTGTTCACGCTTGGCGGTATCCGGATGAACAATGGCATTATCGATGCCATAACCACGGTAGCCTGGTGGCAGCTCCATCTTCATCACATCGAGCGGCTCATAGCTCAGCACTGGCTCGAGCGAATTCGCATCGGGCCAACTTGCTAGGGTGCGATTCAGCCAATCCCTGTCATTTCGCTGCGGGTAATCCTCACGGGCATGGGCGCCGCGACTTTCTGTGCGGGCCGCTGCGCCGCAGGCAACCGTCAAGGCGACTTTCAACATGCGTTTAACCCTTAGCGCTTCTACCAGCTCTGGGTTAGCATGACGTTTCTTACATTTAATGCTGAGGTTGCGAGAGCGTTCGAGCAAGGCTTTAAGTTCAGTAACCGCTTTATCAAGCTCGGGGCCATTACGAAAAATTCCTACGTAATCCATCATGATACGTTGCATTTGATGCTTAATTTCGAAGGGGTTTTCGCTGCCGTCACCATTAATAAGCGAATCGATTTCAGCCTTAACCTTATGCATAAATGATTCGGCAAGCTTAGTATCTATTTCAAGGCTGTTATTCTCACAAAAATCGGCCACGTATTTGCCGATAATCATGCCGCCGACCACGGTTTCGGCGAGCGAGTTGCCACCTAGGCGGTTAAAGCCATGCATATCCCAACAGGCGGCTTCGCCTACGCTAAATAACCCCTTAAGCTGCGGACTCTCACCGGTAGCCTTAGTGCGAATACCGCCCATGGAGTAATGCTGAGTCGGGCGCACGGGGATCCAATCCTTCGCTGGGTCGATGCCAAGGAAGTTCTCGCAAATCTCCTGTACTTCCCGTAAGTTAGTTTCGATATGTTTGCGGCCAAGCAGGGTAATATCGAGCCATAAATGTGGACCATAGGGACTGTCGACACCTTTACCCTTACGCATATGCTCGGTCATGCGACGTGATACCACATCCCTTGAAGCCAGCTCTTTTTTCTCCGGCTCATAGTCCGGCATAAAGCGATAACCGTCTTTATCGCGCAGCAAACCGCCGTCGCCGCGGCAACCTTCCGTGGTCAGGATCCCCACGGGCACAATCGCCGTTGGGTGGAATTGCACCGCTTCCATATTACCGAGCGTCGCAACGCCGGTTTCCAGTGCCAACGCTTGGCCAATGCCTTCGCAGATAATGGCGTTGGTTGAAACCTCGTAAATTCGACCATAACCGCCGGTCGCGATAGTGGTCGACTTAGCCACATAAGCACGGAGTTCACCCGTAATAAGACAGCGGGCAATGACCCCATGGCAACGTTTACCATCGTGAATTAGAGCTAAGGCTTCTACTCGCTCATGGACGGGAATATCCATGGAAATGGCCTTGTTATCCATAGCATAAAGTAGCGAATGACCCGTGCCATCGGCGGTGTAACAGGTGCGCCATTTCTTGGTGCCACCAAAGTCTCGGGCATTGATAAGTCCGTGGGCTTCTTCGGCTTCCTGCAAAGTGACTTTTTGCGCGTTAACAATCACATCCCTTGGTCCTGCCGTCACCCGTGTCCAAGGTACGCCCCAATTCGCTAATTCGCGTACCGCCTTTGGTGCACAATGAGCAAACATTCGCGCCACTTCCTGATCGCATCCCCAATCCGATCCTTTAACCGTATCCTGAAAGTGCACGTCCTCATCATCACCCATGCCCTTAACGGCATTGCCAAGACTCGCCTGCATTCCCCCCTGCGCGGCAGCAGAGTGTGAACGCTTTGCCGGAATGAGCGATAACACTAAGGTATCTAGCCCACGTTCCTTCGAGGCGATGGCAACCCTAAGGCCTGCAAGTCCAGCACCTACCACTAATGAATCGGTATAAATCAGTTTCACGCCTGCTCCTTACTATTGGGTACGGCTATTGTCGTCAGGTTCATGTATTTAATTATTTAGCTAACTAGCATGGGGCAGAAAGGCCAACAACGAGGCAACTCCCACTACCACAAACAACACGCTCACTATGGTTTTAATTTTGCGTAATCGGCTGCGGCTGTTTAAGTCGCGAGCGGCGCCCCATTTCAATGCCACTCGGTAAATCCCAATAGCGGCGTGCAGCTCTACGGTGAATAACAGAGGCAGATATACCATCCACACGCCTTGGTTCCAGATACGCTCGGCACTGCCCTGTGGGCCAATGGTTTCGGGGGCTGAGCCGATAAGCCACAAATGCACGGGCAATAACAGCAGAATGACTACGCCCGTAATGGCCTGCCAACGCCAAAGGCGAGTATCACTGTGATTAATCACCTGCATTTGCTGGCGTAAAGATCGTTGCTGACGCAAGCTCATTGGCAGTTTTTGCAGAGCCACCAGCACATGCACTAAGGCCAGCGCCGCAATGCCCACAGCAATGCAGGACACCACCCAAGGGTAACCATGGCCATCGGGGGAAAGGAAACTCAGTTCCATTGCGCGAGCGACAAAATTCATAGCCTCGCCCCCCAATAAAATTGACGACACCAAAACGAGGTGCGTCCATAAAAACACCGCTAAAATCACCCCGGACAGACTCTGGCTCACATCCAGCCAGGCACTCCATTTTTTTATACTGAGTTTGATTGCCATTGTTTTCGCCCCATGCGTGGTGTGGCAGTCACTTGCCAACCCAATTAGATTCCAACCTTAGACTCAACTATCGCGCACAAAATCTTTAAAAATCCTGTGTTAGATCAAACAGAATGCGAATAGTTAACCTAATGCTTAAATAGTAGTAGCGAAACAATAGCTTGCCTTGCTTCTTCGACTAAAGAAGCAAATTGAATCAGTAAAATCTATTTAATGATTAGGTATATAGGGCGTTACTGGCACACCGAGATCGCTACCAATAATCACGTACGACACTAAACTGGCGATCCCTAGACACAACAAATATACAATCAATACTTTAGCGATTTTACGTAGGCCACTGCGGTGCTGAGTAATGCCCCACTTTACCGCCACACGGTAAAGCCCAATCAGCGCATGGATAACGACAGCTGGCAGCAATAACGCATACAGCAGCCAAGCATTGTCGTGGTACACCCGCTCTGCCGATAAGTGCGGGCCAATTTCGGGATTAAGGATCATGGTAAAGAGGTGCACTGGCACGAGGAAAAACAGGATGAAACCGGTGATTAACTGCCAAAACCAAGCATGGGTATCCCTGTGGTTAATTCCCCCTAGGTGGGAGCGCAGTGCACGCCACTGACCAAGTTGAGCCGGAAAACGCCTTAAAGCAACAGCCGCATGGGTAATCACCACCAGCAGCATAAACACGGAAAAAAGTTTGGTCACAATAGGGAAGCCATGGCCAGTGCTGCTAAACATGCCGCCTTCAAGCATTTGCACGACACGATAAAAAGCCTCTTTACCGAGCAGAATGCTGGATTCAAAGTGCATATGTAGCAATAAAAAGCCCCCAAGCATAATGCCTGTCGCGCTTTGCAATCTGTCGGCCCTCGCCGACCAAGGGTGGCCAATCCCCTTAATCCTCACCCTGTTGTGAATTCGCGTCACGCTTGTCATCTTGCTTACCTTCTGCTGGTTAGTCGACACCACTGTGCAGCCTAAAACATAGCAGCAACTTAACAGCGGATTCAGATGGATAAATTTAAAGCGTGAAGCAACTCACTTCTTTACTGCCCACTCTTAGAAGGGGATCACAAAAGCCGACATAACAATCAAACAAAGGTAAAACCAATTAACCAATAAATTTCATAATGTTAAGATATCATACAAAACAACAAGCTGATTTTAGCTGCATGAAATGGGATATTAATTAACTCTCTGTATTAGCGAGAGATAAATGTAAGACCTCTGTTGCCAATCCCAACAACATCGCAGTCACTCACATCGATATTCCCCTATGTCATACCCGTTAACGTTCCTTTATCGATGAGCTTAAATTACAGGGCTATCCTGCAATTTAGCGCGGTTTCGGTATACAATAGGCCAATATTTTTTAAACCTAGCCACAGGATATCTCCATGCCTTGGATCCAACTTCGCATTAATACCAACAGTGATGATGCTGAAACTATCAGCGACTTACTACTGGAAGAAGGCGCTGTTTCTATTACCTTCGAAGATGGTAAAGACACCCCCATTTTTGAACCTAAATTAGGTGAAACCCCACTGTGGCGTGATACCGTGGTTGTCGCCCTATTCGAGGCAGACATGGACTTAAGCCCAACCATCGATATGCTCAAAACCCTGCCATTTTTAGGCGAAAACTTTGGCCATAAGGTTGAGCAGATTGAGGACAAAGACTGGGTTCGCGAATGGATGGACAACTATCACCCCATCCAGTTTGGTGAACGTTTATGGATTTGCCCAAGCTGGCGCGAAGTGCCAGATCCTAATGCTGTTAACGTGATCTTAGACCCGGGCCTTGCGTTTGGTACGGGGACTCACCCAACGACTGCACTCTGTTTAGAGTGGTTAGACAGCTTAGATTTAAGTCAAGAAGAAGTGATCGACTTTGGCTGTGGCTCAGGCATTTTAGCCGTTGCTGCCCTCAAACTGGGCGCCAAACGCGTCACAGGTATCGACATCGACTATCAAGCCATTGATGCTTCCAAGGCCAATGCCGAACGTAACGATGTTGCCGACAGACTCGAACTTTACCTCCCCGAAGATCAACCCGCCGATCTTAAAGCCGACGTTTTAGTGGCCAATATCCTTGCAGGCCCATTGCGCGAACTGGCGCCACTGATTGCCGAACGCGTAAAAGTGGGCGGTAAATTAGCCCTTTCTGGTTTGCTGCGTGAACAAGCGCTGGAAATTGCAGAGTTTTACAGCCAATGGTTCGATATGGATGAGCCATCCTATAAAGAAGATTGGAGCCGCTTGACAGGCGTACGTAAATAGAGCTAATGGGTGGCGCAGCAAGCGCCACCACTGGTTTAGGCCGATTTTGCCAATTACGTCTCACACGTAAAAAGTCAAGAAAAAAAATTGCTTCTAGGTCATTTATTGACCTTTTCACGGCCCATAAAAAGGGCTACTATAGCGCCCCTTTGAAGAGCTAAGGTGAAACATAGAATGCAAATTGGACCCTATCAACTGAAGAATCAGCTGATCGTGGCACCAATGGCAGGTGTCACCGATCAGGCTTTCCGTAATCTTTGTCTTCGCTTTGGTGCAGCCTTAGCGGTGTCTGAGATGCTCTCATCCAATCCTGAAGTATGGGATACGGATAAGAGTCGCCAGCGTATGACGCATTCTGGCGAGGAAGGCATTCGCTCAGTGCAAATCGCAGGAGCCGACCCCGAGTTAATGGCGCAAGCTGCCCAGTTCAATGTTGAACAAGGCGCTCATATCATTGACATCAATATGGGATGTCCTGCAAAAAAAGTGAATAAAAAGCTGGCAGGTTCCGCCCTGATGCAAAATCCACCCCTAGTGAAAGCAATTTTACAGGCCGTGGTTGGTGCTGTGGATGTACCCGTCACGTTAAAGATTCGCACAGGCTGGGAGCCTGAACACAGGAACGGTGTTCAAATTGCCCAAATTGCCCAGGATTGTGGCATCGCCTCGCTCGCCGTTCACGGCCGCACGAGACAATGTATGTATAAAGGCAACGCCGAATACGACACCATCAAAGCAATTAAACAAAATGTCTCGATTCCTGTCGTCGCAAATGGGGACATCGACAGTCCGGAGAAAGCACGTTTCGTGCTGGATTACACCGGTGCCGATGCTCTGATGATAGGACGGGGTGCTCAAGGACGACCTTGGATTTTCAGAGAAATCCAGCACTACTTGGACACAGGTAAGAAGCTAGCGCCTATTGAGATGGCACAGCAGCGTCAAGTTATGCTTGAGCATCTCACCAAACTTTATGAATTGTATGGTGAATACAAGGGTATCCGCTTCGCCAGAAAACATATCGGGTGGTACCTAGACCAAGAAGATCAGCGCCAGTTCCGGGCTGACTTTAATCAGCTGGAAACCGCTGCAGAACAGTATTCCCTCGTGGAATATTATTTTGATGAATTAGTACAGAATTAATAAAGAGCAGAATAGAATGTTTGATCAGACAACTAACACTGAAGTTCACCAGCTTACCGTTGGCAAAATCGAAACCGCAAACGGCACTATCAAGCCCCAGTTATTACGTGACGCAGTAAAGCGTGCCGTGACTAACTTCTTCGCACAGTTGGACGGTCAGGAAGCACAAGAAGTGTACGAAATGGTGTTAAGTGAAGTTGAAGCACCTCTGCTAGACATCATCATGCAACACACTCGCGGCAACCAAACTCGCGCAGCAAACATGCTAGGTATCAACCGTGGTACTCTGCGTAAAAAATTAAAGAAATACGGCATGAACTAATCCTTTAGGATTAAGCTGTTGTATTAAAAAAGCCTGAAGCAATTCAGGCTTTTTGCTTCTTGGCATTAACAAAATCGAGTTTTTACTCTCCCGAGCGTTTACCTATCTATCTACTCTTGTCTTTTTAGAGGTCGTTTAATTGTCGACTCACACAACCATCCGTCGAAACAGCCCCCATTATCTCCTTGCCCTGCTACCTGACACGCCACTCAATGCACAAATGCACTTTTGCACCCTGCTTTTATTGTGTCTTTGATGACTGAATTAAAAAATGGACAGAATGCGGTAAAGGACAATGTGGAACCGAGTTCGACTTTTGCATGACATTTATCACTTCCACGACTTTATTAAGGAATAAATTCAAACTCTTTGTGGAATCTAAACTAATATAAAAATGGTACAAAGATTGAACTGTGGGATGACATTTATAAAGAGTTGATACATTTCATTCTGTAATTGGTCTCTGTGCATTGATGATAATAATGATTAGTTACACTTAAAGGTTCGCCTAATCATCCCGCACCAAAATATGTAATCAGGAATCTGTAGTTCCGTACAAATACAGATGATTCAAGTTATAGATTTATAACTCGTTGAGGTAATAACGGAATGGAAAACAAGGAAATCATAGCGGTCGAAAACCGTATCGTCACTAAGTTTTTAGACATGTTCATTAAGTTTGGCATGTTACTCGCGCTAGCTTCATTCTGCTTCACTATCTTCTCCCCCTTTTTGAATCTCATGTTGTGGGCCGTGATCCTCGCCGTGGTCATCTTCCCCTTTCACCAACGCGTCGCTAAGCGGCTAAATGATAAACAGGGTAGAGCCGCTACCCTATTGATTGTGCTTGGCTTAATGATATTGGTGTTACCGACGATTTGGATGGTGAGCTCAATGGCAGATAACATGGGCAGCCTTGTTGAGCGCGTATCTCAAAACACCCTCGAAGTCCCTGCACCAAAGGAAAGCATTGCCAATATCCCCCTCGTTGGTAAAAAAGTTTATGGCGTTTGGCAAAAAGCCTCCACCGACTTACCTTCGTTAGTCAAAAGCCTACAACCACACTTAGGCGATGCCGTAAAACAAGTGCTTCATGCGCTTGCGAGCATCAGTGGTAGTTTATTACTGAGCATGTTCTCTTTTATTATCGCAGGCGTCATGATGGCCTATGGCCATGCAGGCGCTAAGAGTTCAACTCGGATAGCAATTCGCATTGCGGGACCTGAACGGGGCGCAAAATTGATCAACATCTGTTCCTCTACTATTCGTGCCGTTGCCCTCGGCGTTATTGGTGTCGCATTCATTCAAGCATTGTTAGTCGGTATTGTGATGACCTTTGCGGGTATCCCTGCCGTGGGTATCTTCTTTGTGGTGGTCTTAGTGCTAGGTATTGCTCAAATCCCTGCCTTATTAGTCACTTTGCCAGCCATTGCCTATATCTGGATGGCAGGTGACAACGGCACATTATTAAGCATTATCTATACAGTGTTGATGATGCTTGCGGGGGCGGTGGATAACGTGCTCAAACCCATCTTTCTCGGACGCGGCGTTGATGCTCCCATGCCAGTGGTGCTCATCGGGGCCTTAGGCGGTATGGCCACCAGCGGCATCCTAGGTATGTTTATTGGTGCCACGCTACTGTCTATCGGATACCGCATCTTTATGATGTGGGTGGATGAAGGCCTCGAAGATGAATTGAGAGAGCAAGATGATAATTGATCGCTTTGTTCCCCGCTTAGTGGTTGGCGGGGTATGCGTGCTACTCAGTGGCTGTACTGTGCTAGGGCCTGATTATCAACGTCCCGTAGTACCTGAGATTGAAGCGTGGCAAAGTGCTAAAACGCAGCTATTTAGCGGGGCGCCAACGGCCAAAGATTACCAGCAATGGTGGACCCAACTTAACGACCCTGCGCTCAGTGCCTTGATTCATGAAGCCATGCTGAAAAATCCCGATGTACGTATTGCGGGATTACGGATTCTTGCCGCACAGGCTCAACTTGGCATAGCAGAGAGTCTTAAGAATCCCCAACTCACCCAAGCTACAGCCCAGTGGCTTGGTGCCGGACAAACTCAAAGCGGCAAAAGCACCTCAGGCAGCAGTTACGGCGCAGCCTTTAATTTGGGCTGGGAGCTCGATTTTTGGGGTAAATTTCAGCGCAGTATCGAAGCAGCCGATGCCAGCTATTTTGCCACTATCGCTCAGTACGACGATGTACAAGTATTGATGATTGCCCAGGTTGCCCAGCTGTACGTGACGATTCGTACCCTTGAGGCACAGCTGCAAATTGCCAATGAAAATGCCCAGATCCAAGCGCGCAGCTTAGAGATCACCCAACGTCAATTTAACAGCGGTAATACCGCCGAGCTGGATGTACAACAAGCTAAGACTCAATACTTAGCAACCCTATCAACTATCCCGCAGTTAGAGACCAATCTGCGCCAGAGCCAAAATGCACTCAGCACGATTTTGGCAAGAGCACCTGGCCCCTTGCCAGAAATGGCGAGTAATACGGGGGTTATCCCTGAGGGGAAATTGGCATTAGTCGCTGAAATGCCAGCTGATTTATTACGTCGCCGCCCAGATATCAGGACCGCTGAGCGCCAACTTGCCGCCCAATCGGCGCTGATTGGTATTGCAGAAAGCGATCTGTATCCATCGATAACCCTCGCAGGCACCCTAGGGATTAATGCCACAGGCAGTGGCCATTCCGTTTTTTCTTGGGGCGTGGGTCCATCGATAAGCTGGAATATTCTCGACAGCGGCAGATTAACTAACCAAGTATTAGTGGAAGATGCGGTTTTTTGGCAAGTCCATGAACTCTATCGTGAAACTGTATTTAATGCCGCACGGGAGGTCGATGATGCCGCTATCGCCTACGCCAACAGCGAGACCGAAATTAAGCTGCTCACACAGACAGGCGAAGCCGCTAAACGATCACTCGAAATCGCTAATACCCGTTATCGCGAGGGAATGGCGGATTTTCAACGGGTATTAGAATCTCAACGTGCCCTGTTTAGCCAACAAGCTCAGCTCGTTAACAGTCGCGGCGCGCATATCGCTAACCTCATTCGTCTTTACAAAGCGCTTGGTGGAGGGTGGGAGCAAGGGCGACTGCGCCCATTAGTTACTCCAGAGGTAGAGAAACAGCTTCGCTCACGAGATGACTGGACCCCATTACTCGATAGCAGCCAACCAAAAGCTGGAGCTGAGCTAAGCGCCCAATCTCCATCGACTCATTAAAAGGGAATTGTGAATGACTGACAATGCACCCGCTCCAGGAAAAGCCAGTAAATATGCCACCTTAGGCCTATTGGCATTGATAGTGATATTGCTGTTCTGGTATCTCTTGGCCGACCGGCTGACCCCCTACAGTTCTCAGGCAAGGATTCAGGCCTTTGTTGTACCGATTACAGCCGAAGTCACGGGGCAAATCCTTAAGGTCTATGTCAAAGATAATCAAGATGTTACTGAAGGCGAGGCACTTTTTGATGTCGATCCCGAGGCCTATGATATCGCGCTAGCCAAAGCAAAATCCGACTATGAAACGGTACTCAGTGGTGTTAAAGCCAATAGCGAAGGCGTTAAAGCTGCCCAAGCGAAATTAGAAGCCATGCGCGCATCCTACAACAACGCCGTAAAAGATGCGGAACGTCAAGAGCGCCTATACCGCCAAGACCCTGGGGCCATTTCAGTGCGCCGACTCGAAATGGCTCAAGCTTCTCGTGAAACAGCCAGCAGCCAAGTCACAGCGGCAGAAGCCGATGTGAGACGCGCAATAGAGGCGGCAGGGGTTAGTGGTGAAAACAACTCGCAACTTCTCAGTGCCCGCTCCGCGGTTAATAAAGCCGAGCGCGATAAACAAAATACCCACGTGGTCGCGCCAAGCAGCGGTTTAATTACAGATTTAAATACCGATGTGGGGCAATTTATCGGCGCAGGAACTCCAGCCATGACGCTGATTGCCATTCACGATGTATGGATTTCCGCTGATTTTACCGAAAACAATCTGGGCAATGTGCAGCCTGGGGATAAGGTATCAATTTTACTCGACAGCATGCCGGGCAAACTTTTTAGCGGAGAAGTCCGCAGCATTGTCTATGGTGTTGACGATGGTAAAAAGCACGCTGTTGGATCTTTACCCTCCGTCAGTAATAGTCGCGACTGGCTGCGCCAAGCACAGCGCTTTCCTGTCAAAATTGCCTTCTCACCCGATGATATGCCGCCCGCTGAAAACTTACGGGTTGGAGGTCAAGCCGATATCTTGATTTACAGCGAGGAACATAGCCTGCTTAACCCCCTCGGCGCCCTGTATATTCGACTCATGAGCCTATTCTCGTACCTGTATTGAGGTCAAATATGCACCCCGCAGACACTACGGCACTCAGGATTAGCGTTGGTACAGGTTTAGCGGTCTTTGTCTGCTTTGGGTTTGGGCTACCTATGCCCCATCTTGGCTGCATTATGGCTTGGGTCATACTCTGTATGCCCGGTGAGGCGCTGAGCCTCAAAAAAGGCATCGTTGGTGGCACCTTGCTGGCACTTATCATGACTGCAGGCGTCTTGTTAGTACCTCTATTAAATTATTACCCCCTAGCCGCTGTGTTGTTAGTTGCGTTACTACTCTACTTTTTGATGGTGATGTCGGTTACGGGCAAGGGCGTACTTGCCATGTTGTTAACAATGGCGATTACCCTCATCCCCATTGCAGGCTTAATTGAGCAAGCCCTCGCACTCGCAATCGCGCAGCTAATCGCTGTAGGTATGCTGATTGGCACCCTAGTCAATGCAGCAGCCCATGCACTGTTCCCACCGCCTCCCGTTGCAGCGGTGAATAAACCAAAACCATTACCGCCAGAACACCCTAAAAGGCTGGCACTGCGTGCGACCGTAATTGTGTTGCCAATTTGGTTTCTAGCCCTTAACGACCCTGCGTTTTATATCCCTGCTGTGATGAAAACAGTGATGCTGGCACAGCAAAGTACCCTGCTTAATGCTAAAGAGGCGGGGCGTGAACTGGTGCTATCCACCTTGGTGGGCGCGCTGCTTGCCTTCGCCTTATGGATGGGATTAAGCATTTGGCCATCATTATTGATGTTAGTCCTTATGCTCACCCTGATGACCCTGTGGCTAACACAACGCATGCTTCAACTCGTGCCAACGCGCTTTCCTGCATCATTCTGGAGTAATAGTTGGATCACTGCCCTTATCCTTTTTGGTCCAGCCATTGCCGATAGTGCTAATGGCAAGGACGTTTGGCTAGCGGCATCAATGCGCTGCAGTCTGTATTTAGCCATCGCAGGTTACGGCTGGCTATGTTTTAAGATCCTCGAACAACACTGGCCCGCTGGTCGACCTGTATCAGAAACCCCTGTAGGAGAATGAAATGTTTTTAGCATTAGCCGTTGGTTTGCCAATTATCTTAATGAATATGTTGCTGCAATCCTTGGCAACCATGTGGTGCCTGCGTTTCTACAATAAGCGGATGCACGAACGTAATAGCATGATCGCGGGGGTGTTTGGTCTATTTGGCATTACTACTATCGTCATGATCGGTAACCTTTTACAAACCGTCACCTGGGGCTGCTTATTTTTCGTCTTAGGCGAATTCGACACCTTACATCAGGCGATTTATCACTCAGGGGTGAATTTCGCAACCTTAGGCTATGGCGATATTGTGATGAGTGATAAATGGAAATTACTCGGACCAATTGAAGCGATGAATGGTGCCATGATGATCGGTTTATCGGGTGCATCGATGCTGGCGGTATTACAGCAATATATCCAAAAGAAGTAATACTCCCAACGAATCCCTAACTGCTTCAGAGTGATACACTTTAAAGGACATCATACTGAAACAAATCGTTAACTTAATTGACATCTTTTAGCTCTATTCTCCCGCTCGTCAATTAAGTTAACGATTATTCAGGAGTTTTAGATGTTCAAGCCCACCTTGCTCTGTGCTAGCCTTTTAGCTTCAAGCCTATTCGCCTCACAAGCCTTCGCCTTAAATATTGTGCTCACTAATGATGACAGCTGGAATACTGACAATATCCAGGTCATGTTCAGCGCCCTAAAATCAGCAGGTCACAATGTCGTTATGTCGGCACCTTGTACAGGCCAAAGTGGTAAAGGTGGCGCCATCAGTTTTCTTAAGCCCGTGGTGACCAATTACACTAAAGCGGAGGATATGCAGTACTGCGTAGGCGATACCGATACTAGCAAAGCTTTTACAAACTACGTTGAAGGCACGCCCATTATGGCGGTACTGCACGGTATCGACGTCGCAGCACAAACAGCTTGGGGTAAGGCGCCCGATCTAGTGATCTCAGGCCCTAATGAAGGCAATAACTTAGGTTACTTAAACAACAGCTCAGGCACCCTTGGTGCGGCTATGGTGTCGATTACCCGCGGTATTCCTGCTATTGCTATAAGCGCAGCCGATGGTGATGCAGAAAAAGCGCCAAAAGTTGCCAAGATCGTTATCGATATCATCAGCACTTTGGAAGCCCAGCGCTCCGAGGGTCAACCACTACTGCCACCGTTTACGGGTCTAAACGTCAATACACCTTCTGATCTTGATAACAACAAAGGCTACAAGTTTACCCAAGTGGGTTGGAATGCGGGCGCCGATATCGTCTTTCGTAGCAATTTAGCCGAGGACACAAGCGCCATGTACTACATGACTCAGGGCATTATGGAGGCGAAAGGACTCGATCAAGCTGCAGCTTCAGCGGTGGCCAAACAGTTACTCGATGGCAAAATGGGAATTTCCTTCGCCCAGGGTGAAGATTTAGTGAAAGATCACGCCGAAGATTCCGAGGGCGTTGCCCTATATAACGGTTATATCACTATCAGTACTATCGATGCCCAAGTGCAGGCAAGCCAAGCCAAAGCGGCGCTCACTCAATTAAAACTTAACTCGCTAATTAAATAAGGGCAGGCCATGAAACGCATCATTCTTTCTTGGCTACCTATTATTGCGCTCACGGGATGTGGGGACGATAACCATAGCGAGCCGACAGTCGAAACACCAAGCCACAGCATAACCGCTGGTCACTATCAGGCCGTGAGTTTAACCGACGAAGGTATGCCCATTCTGTGGCAGGCCAACTTAGTGGATTCAGCGCTTATTACCCTGCAAAGTTTGGATGAGCGCGATACGAAAATGCAGTGGGCTGCGAGTTTCGATAACACCACTGGCCAAATTGAGTTCGATAGTAAGCATCAATGCCAGCAGGACGAAAGCAGCTTAACTTGCACGCTGAATGGTCAAAGTATCAGCTTTAGCGCAGTCGAGGCGAGCACTGTGGATATCGCTACATTGGCGGGTAACTATCAAGTGCTAGTCGATGGTGATGTCGCAGAGGTTACTATTAATCAAGATGGAAGCTTCTCGGGTGAGTGGCTAGATTGTCAATTTAGCGGCCAATTTAGCCAACAAGGCATCACTAGCGTCGATGTGTCACAGAGTGATTGTAAAAACCTGACGGCGCAGGGCGTAGTCACAACCGCTTCGCTTTATAACGCCGACGACACCTTAGTGGTAACCCTACCAGAGTCGCTGCTCTCGGGGATTTGGTTTAAGCACTAAGTTGTGATGGCACTTAAAAGTAATTCCACAACGCTGTAATTGCACCGCCCTGTAGGCGAAACGCTTTTGGATTCAAGCGTTTCGCCTTTTCCTTTAATCGCTCTCACCACACCTCCCCTGATCAAAATGCACTAGCAACTTCGCTGGTCATTAGATTGGCGAAAAACTGGTCATTCATCGGTTAGCATGTTACAAAAAGTGAAGTGTTATAGAGGGATAAGACATCCATGAATAATCCTCCCTTTGTGCTCGATGATATTTCAGATTTACACGAATCCGCCCAAGTGGAATTTAAGCTCGCCGCTGGGCGCGATGGCCAAGGACAATTGCCCGAAGATATCTGGGCAACCTATAGCTCTTTTGCCAACACCTTAGGGGGCGAGATTATTCTCGGGGTACGGGAAGATCAGGGACAGTTCACCATCGAGGGTATTGCCAATCCCCTGCCGGTGTTAGAGCACTTTTGGGAAATCCTCGACGATCCAAGCCAAACCAGCCACAACATATTGGCATTATCTGATGTGCAGCTAATTGAAATCTTGAATAAAAAGCTTATTCGGATCCGCGTCCCAGAAGCGCCCGAACACTTAAAGCCTATTTTTATTGGCGGTGATGCATATACAGGCACTTATTTTCGCGTCGGCGATGCGGATATGCACGCCAGCCGAAGGCAGGTGACGCAGCTAATGCGCCGCGCCCACCATTGTAATAAGTTGCTAAAGGGCCGTTAACAGGGTGACTTGAAGGTTTACGGCAATAACAGGTGCGCAAGCCCATGAAGAGCAGTGATCTCCACATGGGGCAGTATTGCGGTTATCGGTATTGTTTCGACTCGGCCAAAACTGGGGTTTAACCACACCGACTGACACCCCGCAAGTCTCGCCCCCTTAACATCGGCATTCATACTATCGCCAACATGTAGCAGTTGCTTATGCTCAATGTTGAGCCGCTCACAGGCAAGATCGAACATATCCTTTGCGGGTTTCATCCGCACCCCGTTGCCAGGGTGCAGTACAAATTCAAAGCTATCACTAAGACCAATCCGCTTAGCATCCACATTGCCATTAGTAATGCCAATCAGACGATAATACTTAGCTAATTCGCTGAGCAGCTTAAGCACCTCGTTTGATACCTTAAAATCGCTGCGGTGGTAGTAAAAACAATCAAGCCCCGCCTGAGCGCCGAGCTTTGCCTCTGCGTCGCTGTAACCGAGCTCCGCTAAACCTTTTTCGAGTGTTGCAACCCTCGCTGCCGAGGTATCGTGGGCAAGCTCAGGATGTTGCTTTAACAACTGCAATTTAAGAATGCGCCAATCGTGAAAATGCCAATTCTGGGTTAAGGGATATTGTTGATGTAAAAACTGAATTAACTGCTCTTCAGCCCTTAAGATATGCGGGTAGTTATCGTAGAGTGTGTCATCGAGGTCGAAACTGATAGCCTTGATATTTTGCGGTCTTAGGTAACAACGCATCATTTATCCTGCTGTTTTTTCGCCCTCGGATGGGCACTATCATACACCTTAGCTAAATGCTGAAAATCCAAGCTAGTGTAGATTTGGGTGGTCGACAAATTCTCATGGCCCAGTAACTCCTGTACCGCCCGCAGATCGGCACTGGATTCAAGCATATGGGTCGCAAAGGAATGCCTGAGTTTGTGAGGGTGCACTCGCATCGCCAGTGCCTGCTCTTGGCCCCATTTGTTCATTCGTACTTGAATACTGCGGTGGGATAACCTTTTACCCTGCTGGGTCACAAACAGCGCGTTATCCTCACAGGCAATAGCCTCGCGGCAATTTAACCAAGCTTTCAGCGCCTTAATCGCCACTCTTCCAACAGGGACGATACGATCCTTATTGCCCTTACCCACTACGCGCACTTCATGTTGGTCGTACTGGATACTTTGCACATCGAGCGCGGCTAATTCCGCTAAACGTAAACCGCTGGAATAAAACAGCTCCATAATGGCTTTGTCACGCAGCGCGAGGGGATCGTCACTATCGATTTCTAACAGGTGACTTAAGGAATCGACATCGATATTTTTCGGCAGCGGCTTAGCCTGTTTAGGCGCACTTAACCCCTTGGCAGGATTAAGGCTGATAACTTCGGCCCGCAGTAAAAACTCGCCCCATTGCTTGATGGCGGATAACCACAATGAAAGAGAGCGCGGGCTTAGCCCTTGGCGGTGTAACTTGGCCATCACCTGCTGCCAATGCTCACGCCCAACGTTAATAAGGTTAATGCCTTCGGGCAGCAACTCGCTGCCGCGCTGCAATTCATAGAGATAATTGCGGACAGTGTGCGCCGAGAGTTGGCGCTCCGAGCGCATATAGGTCTCAAACTGCTGTAAATATTGGCTGCAAGGTTCAGACATAAGAGTGAGTCACCGTGCTAACATCATCCAGTTTTACCTAACTGCAACGCACTGAAATACAGGATTGCAGCCAAGTTACCATTCAAATGACAAGACACACGCCGATCAGAGCTTAGCCAACATATGGGCCAATAATCGGCGTAGTTGTTCGAGTAAGGTGTTATCCATATCGGGGTGGAAATGGGCGGCATCCTGACTCGCCACGGCAAAAATCACCGGCATATCATCGGCTAACTTCACAAGCGCTACCGAGCCCACTTCACTGCCGAATAAACGCTTGGCTTCCTGCTGGGTTAAGCGACCAAAGTAATACTGTTTACGAAGGCGCTGTTCCCAAATGGCTTTCATCTCGACATCGGCTTCGAGCACGCTGATAAGACGCACATGGGTAAAATGGAACTGCTCTTTCAAACTATCCGCGAGTACTTCTTTAAGCGACTCTAAATTCACGCAATCGAGCAACTTAAACGACAACTCAGTGTTGAATACGAAAATTTTCTCGTTACGGGCGGCCATAGCTAGGAGGCTGGTGATCTCTTCCTCTAACTGGGCGACTCGCTGACGCAACAGCTCCTGGCGACGCTCAACCAAAGATACCGCCCCACGGTCGAGGTGAGGCAAACGCATCGCCAATAACAGCTCGGGATAACGATTAAAAAAATCCGGATTGTCGAGCAGATACTCGCGAATGATCAACTCATCAAAAGGCAGATTAGACTGCGGTATCATTGTCTCTGTCATAACTGAATTTGTCCGTCATATACGTGCTGCGCAGGGCCCGTCATCCACAGTGGCTTGCCTTCGCCTTCCCAATTGATGGTTAAAGTGCCACCGGGTAAATCTACTCTAACCTGCTGATCTAACTTGCCTTGGATTTGACCAACAACTACAGCTGCACAGGCACCCGTACCACAGGCCAAGGTTTCGGCCGCGCCGCGCTCATAAACCCTTAACTTAATATAGCCTGAGTTTACGACCTGCATAAATCCAACGTTGACTCCGCGAGGAAAACGCTCATGTTTCGTCAGCATAGCGCCGATTTCGGCCACATTAGCATTGGCCACATCTTCAACTTCAAGCACGCAGTGGGGATTGCCCATAGAAGCGGCACCGCAAAGGAAGGTTTGCTGCGGTGTTTGCAGGAGATAAGTTTTCTCGGCTTTTTTGGCCTTGAAAGGAATTTGGCTCGGTTCGAGAATAGGCACGCCCATATTAACGGTCACTGTGCCATCGCGCTCGAGGCGCAATGTCATCTTACCCACGGCGGTGCTGACGCGAATTTTATTCTTATTAGTCAGTCCCTTGCTACGCACGAAACGGGCAAAACAGCGGGCGCCGTTACCACAGTTTTCAACTTCGCCCCCATCGGCGTTGAAGATACGGTAATGAAAATCCAAATCGGGATCATAGGGCGGCTCGACCAAGAGTAACTGGTCGAAACCAATGCCGAAATTCCTGTCGGCTAAGCGACGAATTTGCTCAGGCGAAAAGAACACATTCTGAGTGACACCGTCGACCACCATAAAGTCATTGCCCAGCCCGTGCATCTTAGTGAATTGGATCAAGATACTTATCCTTTAAGCCTTGGCGCTTGCTAACAGTCCCTAGTCAAGCGCCTGAATCAATATAATATTTTACTCTAACCTCAACTCTGGTTTAGAGATGAATAAATCCAATCAACACAGCATAAATTAAGCACGTTACTTCAAACTTAGGCTTTGCACTGATGACAAGGCGAATTACCGCAACAATAGCAAGCCAATTGTAAGTCAATTCAACCTAGTTAAGCGGCACAAAGAGCTGTTTGATATACATTTATTATCCTGAGCTGAGATTAGCCTAAGGCAGCAGCTGCTCACCTTGCCACAGTTGCGCTAATTTTTCTCGCTCACGCACGAGATAAGCCTTGTCACCATCGACCATCACCTCGGCCGCACGCGGACGGGTATTGTAGTTAGACGCCATGGCAAAACCGTAGGCACCGCTCGAACGCACGACTAATAAGTCACCTGCGGCGATGGCTAAGTCACGGTCTTTACCTAAAAAGTCACCGGTCTCGCACACTGGGCCCACGATATCGAATTTGTGGGTTGGCTCATTGCGCGGATTCACAGGAATAATGTTCTGCCAAGCACTATAAAGCGCTGGACGAATTAAATCGTTCATTGCGCCATCGACAATCGCAAAGTTCTTGTCGCTGTTTTCCTTAAGATACAGCACCTCAGTCACGAAAATCCCCGCATTCGCGGCAATGGCGCGGCCTGGCTCAAAAATGAGCTTAAGCTGACGATCACCTAAACGTTCCAGCAGCGCTGCCGCATAAACATCTGGGTGCGGTGGTGTTTCATCGTCATAGGTCACGCCTAACCCGCCACCGACGTCGAAATGTTCAATCACAATACCTTGCGCGGCCAAACGGTCTATCAAGGCTAACATTCTGTCCATCGCATCGAGGAAAGGTTGAATCTCTGTGAGTTGTGAACCGATATGGCAATCCACGCCTTTCACCTTAAGATTCGGTAATTCATGGGCGCGGGCAAACACGACTTCGGCCTCATCCATCGCGATACCGAATTTGTTTTCCTTAAGACCCGTCGAAATATAGGGGTGAGTACCAGCATCTACGTCTGGGTTAACGCGCAGAGACACTGGGGCAACTTTATCTAAACGGCCCGCAACTTCGTTGAGTTGCTCAAGCTCGGCGCTCGATTCGACGTTAAAGCAGTAAATACCTAGGTTTAATGCTTGCTCCATTTCAGCAACGGTTTTACCTACGCCCGAGAACACGACTTTCGCAGGATCACCACCGGCCTCAATAACACGGGCAAGTTCACCACCAGAGACGATATCAAAACCACTGCCAAGGCGCGCCAGCACATTAAGTACGGCTAAGTTAGAGTTGGCTTTTACCGCGTAACAAATCAAATGCGGGTGGCTGGCCACCGCATTATTAAACGCGTGCCAGTGACGCTCTAAGGTTGCGCGTGAATAAATGTACAGTGGGGTGCCATAGGTTTTAGCTAAATCGTTAACCTGACAGCCTTCAGCATGTAGGGTGTTATTTTGGTAGAGAAAGTGATCCAATGTCCGATTCCTTACTGCGATTTTTATTATTTCTTTATCTTTATTGTGTTTTTTCAGCTTCTGCTTGGCTTACCGCACTCGGCTGTGCCTCAGTCGCCACGCTCTTTGGCGTTTTAAGTTTTTTAGGCTGAGTCACCTCTGCTGCTGAGGATTTGTACAGAGGCCCTTTTTGGCCGCATGCCGTGATGAATAGGCTACCAAGCAATAACAATAAAAACAGTCTCATTTTTCTCAACATCTGTGCATCTAGTGACTAATGGCCTTATAATCGCACCCATCTTGACGAAAGCAAAGGACAGAAATGCATGGCCATGACAGATACAGAATTTCACCAGCTCGCCGATGACATGTTCCAAGCGATAGAATCCGCCATTGAAACCGCGATTGATGAACAGGACGCCGATGTCGATATCGACGCCAGCGGCAACGTTTTACAACTGGAATTTGTCGATGGTTCGAAGATCGTCATTAACAAACAAGAACCCCTACACGAAATCTGGGTAGCGACCCGCTTTGGTGGCTATCACTTTGGTTTTGTTGACGGAAAATGGATTGACGGCCGCAACGGCGGCGAGTTTATGCCTTTTGTTCAGGAGTCGATCCTTCGTCAAAGCGGTATCGACTTAAGCTTCTAAGCTGTTTGGGCGGGAGTCACTCCCGCCTAAAACTCCACATCTGCATTGGTTAAATCCACCCCAAAGGGCATTACCGTTAGCTCGCCCGCCACCCGCACTAAATGGAAGAATTGCGGAATATTAAATCTCGCCTTAGCCGCATAATATTCATCAAATACATAGTGATGACTCACTTTGTTCACTAGCTCCGCCATATTCGAGCCCGACTGTACATAGTGACTCAGCTGATTGTCCTCATCGAGGATAAACACATCCAAATTGTCGGCGCGCTGACGCAGGAAATATTGAATCGCACCCTTAGCCGCAAAGTTCTGAATAATCTTGGGCATACTGGTAAAAGGATCGTCACCTAGTTTAGGTCGCGGCAACTGTACTAAATGCGAGTGCGATAACTGCTGATAAAAAGACTTTGCATCACTTAAATCTTGGTAGGCCATCCCCAGCGCATTAAAGAAAATGCCATAGCGGGTGTGACTGATTTGCAGTGGTTGCACTAAGGTGCTCGACGGCTGTGCCTGCCGACAAAGACGCACGGTTTGTCTGAGCAGGTTTTTCACCGCCAACTTAAGCTGTGGCCTGAGTTTTTGCGAGCAGCTGATCACGTCCATATCAACGCTCTGGGTAGCACGTCTAAGACCCGGCGTCACAAACGCGAGCGCCTGCAAAACGGCGGTTTCGCCCTCAAAGCGATGGCATTGCCACTCACCCCAACTGTTCAAACAAATCGCATCCAAGGCGCCGAGCATATTTTCCTTTTTACGCCCAAGGGAGAATACGTTGGCATTCATCATGTCGACCATCATCTCTTGGCCGCGCCATTCGATGGTGGGGTCGCAATCGAGGTTGAGCACAAATATTAGCTTTCTAAAGTGCCAGGGCTGACACAAATCGAGCTTAGAGACCCGCCAGTCGTGGTCGATAAAATTCAGCAGTCGCTGCGCGGCCTCTGTTAAGCGGCGAGACTTCACCTTACTCTGACCGAAATCGTGCCATTTAGTCTCAGGCGTCGAAACGCCATTCAAACACGCCCAAATCATTAGTGCAGACGGTGTCTTGCCCTTACAAATTGCAGGCTCACCTAATAGGTTTTGTGGACTTGGCCCTTGCCGATAAAGGTAATAGCGATTTTCTTGATCGCTTGAGACCATAGTCACTTCGGACTCGGCCACCGTTCGACTCCAGAGCAAATTGAGCTTAGCAATCTGATCTTCGTCTTGACTGAAATAGGTATGTAGCTTGCGCGTTAACATGCCTAGCTCTTCAATCCTCAGCCCTTCGTTAAGGGCATGGGTCGATGCAAACCGTAAAAGAGTCTGATAACTCGCGAGCAATAATTGATTGAGTTGATCGTTAAACCAATGCAGCTGGCCGCTATGCCAATGTTCACAGTCATCCAACGTCTGGATAAGACTGTCGGGCCACTGCCAGTCCTGCACTAACTGCTGCATCTTAGGATAACGCCAATCTTTGTTCTCATCGGCGCGGCTTAGGTAAACACCGCATTTGAGATAAAAGCAGCGCCTGACAATTTCCAACCTTCGAGCATCGTTTTGCTTAACTAAATAGGCTTCGATGACCTCATAAATTGAGTAATAAGCATCGTTACTGGTCGAAAAATCCCCTTCAAGTGTTTTTTGCCATAACCTGTCGCATAGCAGCTGCGAGTTGGGATAGTCACTGGCGTAGGCTTCAAGTAGCAGTACTTTAATGAGTGCTTTATGGGGTTTATTCAGCCCCTTATAGAGTTGCCAAAGTGAGGCGCCAAAATACTCACTGGCGGGCAACTCATGTACATTGCCTAGGTAAAGCAATCCTGGGATTAACTTAGCATCGGGCCACCAGGCAATGGTTCTCCCTGCCAAACGAATTTGGCTACGGTAAAACTCCTCCAGTAATAACCAATGCTGAGTACTGCCACTGTGTTCATGGGCCATGGAAGACTGGCAGCCTAATCTCGACAATGCGCCATCGCTAAATTGCTGCGGATGCACGAGGTAAAAATTCACTTCAAATTGGTAATCAGCAAACCATGCCGTGAGACTCGTCATCTTGCAGCGAATTAATGCCAGTTCAGATTCCGTCAACTGCGCGTTATGAACCAGCCAAATATCCACATCGCTTTTTTTGTTTTGGCCAAAACTAGCAGTACTGCCCATGGCATACACGCCCTCAAAGGCATAATACTTTGCAGCATCATCCATAAATGGCAGCTTAAAGACATCGCAGGCTAAGGATTCGACCGAGTTAGGTACATAGCCATGAACACCGCAGGGGGTTTTGACGTCGGTATAGCCCGGCAACTGCAGCGCATTATGGTGGAGAAAATAGGGAATGAGTTGGAATAAGTGTTTTTGCAAGGGCGAAAGCAAAGCTTGAGCTCGTGCGATACGAACCTGATTAAGTCTCTCGGCAATCTCAGGAAACTGGCTTTGCTGATCCATCCTTGAACACGGCGCCTAATAACTTATTAGAAGTGTGCTCATGTTAACACTTTTGCAAGACAGAGCAACAAAATGGGATGCACGTCACACTTTTGACCTATTTAGAACCTAGCCGACTTCAAAGAATCACAATGGCTTTCTTACATTAACCCATTGCCAATGTTAGCATTGATGCAACTAAGATCTTTGATGGAAGCTAGGCATGTCTGAAAATCGTATCCGTATCGCTACCCGCAAGAGCCCGCTCGCCATGTGGCAAGCCGAATTTGTTAAAGCCGAATTAGAGCGCATCCACCCAGGTATCATTGTTGAGCTGCTGCCTATGAGCACTAAGGGTGACGTCATCTTAGACACGCCATTAGCCAAAGTCGGCGGTAAAGGCTTGTTTGTAAAAGAACTCGAAGTCGCCATGCTCGAAGATCAAGCTGACATCGCCGTGCATTCGATGAAAGACGTGCCTGTGGATTTCCCCGAAGGTTTAGGCCTTGAGGTAATTTGCGAACGTGAAGACCCGCGCGATGCCTTCGTCTCAAATATCTATAAATCAATCAGCGAATTACCACAGGGCGCAATCGTAGGCACATCGAGCCTGCGCCGTCAGTGTCAATTACGTGCAACTCGCCCAGATCTCATCATTAAAGACCTTCGCGGTAACGTAGGGACTCGCCTCGCCAAACTCGATAATGGCGAATACGATGCGATTATCCTCGCTGCTGCCGGCCTAATTCGTCTAAAACTGTCTGAACGTATCGCGAGCTTTATCTCTGCCGAAGAATCATTGCCTGCAAACGGTCAAGGCGCTGTCGGTATCGAATGTCGCACCAACGATGAGCGTGTTAAAGCCCTATTGGCGCCACTAGAGCATTTAGAAACCCGCTACCGCGTGATTGCCGAGCGCGCCATGAACACCCGCTTAGAAGGCGGTTGCCAAGTACCAATCGGTGCCTTTGCCGAGATTAATGGCGAGGAGATGACGCTGCGTGGTTTAGTCGGCAACCCTGACGGCAGTGAAATCATCGAAGGCGTGATCACAGGTCCTAAGACCGAAGCCACTCAACTAGGTGTCGCCCTTGCCGACGAGTTATTAAGCAAAGGGGCCAAAGCCATTCTCGACGCCGTTTACGCTAAAGCCTAAGTCGATGAAGATCTTACTGACGCGCCCCGAGGGGCGCAATCAGTCGATGGTGGATGCCTTAACAGAAAGGGGCATCGACCACTGCGTGACCCCACTCTTGTGTGTTGAACCTACACCGCTGCTCGAATTTTCTCCCTCCCATCCAATTGCTACTGCAGAGCTAATTATTTGTATCAGCGCCAATGCAGTGAGTTTTGCAGAGAGTGCCATTCAAGCTGCATCAATAAACTCTGGTAACACAATTGCTTGGCCACAAGTTCCCTACTTCGCCGTTGGGCATGCGACTTGGGAAGCATTTGATACGCTCGGCATCATCGCAATGGAAGCGCCAGAAGAGAGTCAGCAGAGTGAAGGTTTACTCAGCCTTGACCAGTTGCAACAAATTCAAAGCAAAAACATCACTATCATTCGAGGGGTTGGCGGGCGCGAATTGCTGGCCGAAGAACTCTCTGCACGTGGTGCCAATGTACGTTATTGGGAAGTCTATCAAAGGGCTTGTCCTAAGCTTGATGGACAGAAAATCGTGCAACAGTGGATAGATTCTGGGATAGATACTATTGTGGTGACTAGTGGTGAAATACTAGAGAACCTAATAAATCTAGTGCCAAAAGAGTTATTTGCATGGCTGCGCTCATGTCATATCATAGTCCCCAGTAACCGAGTAGAAGCTCAAGCTCATGCCTTTGGTATAACCCAAGTCACCAATGCCAATGCCGCCAACAGCAAAGCCGTGCTAATCGCCCTTGAACTTTAAGTGCTATTTTAGCCCGATTTTACTCGAATTCGGCTGCAGCATGTTTTTAAGGACGGTTAAATGGATAATAAGCACGAAGCACAAGGCCCTGAGTCGCAAAAATTAGCATCAGCAAACCCAGAATCAGTGGAACACGCATCGGATCAATCCGAGCCAATCAAGCCTGAAACTGCTGACATTCCCCCAGTTGAAGCAACTGACGCGACGGCTAAAAATGAAATTGCAGCACCGAAAATCGCTTCAACGCAAAAGGCCGATTCTGGCTCGACCCCAACCCGCAGTTCTTGGGGGATCCGCTTTGGTGTCTTACTCGCCTTAGGCATATCCGCTTGCACAATCGGTGCAGGCTTTATGCTGTATCAACAATTACAACAGCAATTAGTGCTTCAAGAAGGCAAAAACACTCTACTGCAGGAAAAGTTACAACAAGCGCTTCAGCAACCCAACCTACGTATTAGCCAGCTTGAACAGCAACAAGCTAATGACGCTAAAACCTTCCAAGACCTTTCAAAGTTGGCCAATGGCCAAAGCCAACTTCATGAAAGAATTAACAAGTTAGCCCAGCGTAGCCCAACCCACTGGATGGCTGCTGAAGCGGAATATTTAGTGAATATGGCCGGACGTAAACTCTGGCTCGAAAAGGACCCACGCACCGCCACCGATTTGCTCAAGTCCGCCGATGAAACCATTGCGGCCATGAATAATCCAGCCTTGCTGCCTATTCGTAAAGCTTTAGCTAAGGACATTGCTGCCACTGCAAATATGAAAAGTGTTGATATCGACGGCAATGTACTCGCCCTCGACGCCTTGATTGAACAGCTCGATAAGCTGCCACTGAGCCGTAACGACGGTGAAGCCAATGCCGAGGAAGACACGACTATTTCCGCAGATGTCTCCGATTGGCAAGCAAACCTCAATAAAACTTGGAAAGCCATCACCCAAGACTTTATTACCATTCGCCACCGCACAGCAGATGCCCCAGCACTACTCGCCCCAGATCAACAATGGTATTTAGTTGAAAACATTCGCCATAAACTGCTGCAATCGCAATTAGCCTTGTATCGTTATGACGCCGCTTCGTATCGTCAATCATTGATGATGGCCAAGCAGTGGCTGCAAACCTATTTCGATACACGGGCTCATCAAACTCAAGAAACTATCGCTAAGATTGATGAGCTTGCAGGACTTGAACTCAACCTAATTACCTTGACATCTTTTGCGGCTAAACCACTGTTATTACAGTTAACCAGTTACGGTGAATTGACCTCAGAAGAGGAACCGCAGCTATGATTAAGGCACTCATTTTTCTTGGAGTTGTGCTTATAGGACTCTGTCTTAGTCCTTGGGTTGTTGGTAATACAGGTTATGTTTATATCACAGCCGGCGATTACCAACTCGAAACTAGCTTAGTCTTTGGCATCTTTATGCTGATCATTTTCTACGCCCTCTTCCAAATACTGGAATGGCTAGTGATTGGCGCGATTAATTTATTACTTCGCAGCCGTTTTATTCCCCAGCAGTGGCGTAAACGTTCAGCGAAAAAGAACACCCTTATCGGTGCACTGGCCTTGGCGGAAGAAGATTGGCCTGCAGCTGAGCGGGCAATGATTAAGGGGGCTGACAACGGTGAGCTACCGGCACTGAATTTATTAGCCGCAGCAAGGGCTGCTCAATATCAAAATAAAATAACTGAGCGCGATGGCTATCTTGCACGTGCTGCAGCACAGCCCCATGCTGAAACCGCAGTCGCGACCACTCGCACCCGCTATTTACTCAAGCAAGGCGACCTCGCTCAAGCCCGCACAGAGCTCGATAAATTAGCACCTACCAGCAAGAGTAAGACGCCCATTCTTAAACTCGCGTTGGAACTTTACCGCGCACAAGAAGATTGGGATGCGCTTAAGCTACTACTGCCCATTCTAAAGAAACGTCAACTCCTTGATGACGCGCAATTTGATGCCTTAACATTGGAGACAAACACCGCGTTACTTAAAGTTGCAGGTATGAAAGGTGAAGAGGCACTAGAACAGTGCTGGCAATGGCTAAGCCGCAGTGAGCGAAATCAATCTGAATACCTTTCAATTTATGCCGTGGCACTGTGCCGCTTTAATAAAAGAGAACAGGCATTAAAGTTAGTTTCGAAAAAACTACGTAGCTCACCTGAAGCTCCGCTGTTAACTGTCATTCCTCAAATCACGACTGCCCATGATCTCGAGATCCGTAAGCAGCTGCTTAAGCATGAAATTACCCATGAGAATAATGCTGACTATCAAATTTGCTTAGCCCAACTCTATGAGCAGACAAGGGATATAAAAGAAGCCAAGACATGTTGGCAAAACGTGTGTCGTATCGCACCTAACAAAGCATCCTGGCTAGCCCTCGCCCGCATTCAAGAACAATTGGGTGAACAGGCAAATGCCAACCAAAGCTACCGCCAAGCAGTGAACCTCTAATCAAACCTTGCCGTGTACCTTTAAAAAGTGCACGGCATGTGTTTCGCCCAATTCAGAGCGTTTAGCCCAAATTTTATCATGTCTCTAAACTAAATTTTTTAGCGACTAGACAGTATAGAGTTGTTGTACTATTGTTAACCTTCAACTAATTTAAGATACTAAATACGGTTAAAATCACATAAACCACACTAGATATAGTGATTTATCAAATATTGTCACCCCCTTCGAAAGCACAGTAAAACCCAGTCACAGCAAGCAATTCCGTCGCGTCAAAAAATTGACTTAGCTCAAAACACCAGCTAATATTTCATCAATTGCATCACATCTTCAAAACAAATGTTGAATTTGTGTATCTTGGTTAACACAGTTTAAGCTGTTGGGAGCTTATTATGGGATCCGTCACTACATCTAAAAATGGTTTGCTGAAGCTTGTTAAAGGGCAAATCAGTGTCGAAGTTAATGGTTCAACTCAATCCGCTAAGGATGGAGATGTGCTCCCTAAAGGCGCTGTGCTAACAATCGGGGACAATGCAACCTATGAGATCACCTTCGACGATGGCACTAAGCTATCTAACGAAGCTGTCCCAAGCGAATCTGAGTCAGCATTTGCAGCTCCAGGCGCTTCTAGTGAGGCTCTCCCTTCAGAAATCCAAGCATTACAGGATTTAATTGCCTCTGGTGAAGACCCCACTCTAGGTTTGCCAGAAACCGCCGCAGGTAACACCCCAATCGCAGGGGGCGGAGGTGACTCTGGTTATGTGAGTCTTTCGCGTGATGGCGCAGAAGCTTTAGCCTCAGCTGGATATGACAGTAGCGGCCAAGTACTTTTAGCTGCAGATGCGGGCATAACAGAACAAACCATCACCGATGTCCCCTCCATTTTGGCTAATGATCTCAACGAGATTAATGAAGATGAAATTGCGACTGGGAACGTATTGGATAACGATTCCGATCCTGACACCTTACTCACTGTAGTTAGTTTTACTGTTGGCGATACGACTTATGCAACTGGAACCACTGTCATTCTTGATGGTGGTAACCTAATTATCAATAGCGATGGTAGTTATACTTTTACACCAAATGAAAACTGGAATGGCCAACTTCCTTTAATAACCTACACCACTAACACTGGTGCAACAGCAAATTTAACTATTAATGTAATTCCTGTCGATGACCCTTCGGTTTTAGTTGATGACACCAATACCATTGCAGAGGGTGAAGTAGCCATAGGCAATGTTCTTGATAACGATAGTGATATCGACTCTTTACTAAGAGTTGCTAGCTTCAGTGTTAACGGAAACAGTTATGCCGCGGGAACAACAGTACTACTCGACGGTGGTAGCTTAGTCCTTAATGTTGATGGCTCTTACACCTTTACACCAAACACAAACTGGAACGGCCAAGTACCAGAAGTGGTTTACACCACTAATACAGGCTCTACTGCTACGTTAAATATTGATGTTACTCCTGTTGTAAATGGTGGACCAAGTGTAACCATTAATACAGACCTTAATAATGATGAATTCATTAGTAATGCAGAACTCAATGGAAGCACAATAATTAATGTTACTATCGGCTTAGATAATACAGGCGCAATTGCTGGAGATACCTTAACCGTTAATGGTATTGATTACGTGCTATCACAGCAAGACATCGATAACGGATTCGTTAATCTCGATTTCCCCTCACCAGGTGAAGGCGCCACTATCACCGTAATCGCAACAATTACTGACACTGCTGGTAATGTATCACCAGAGGGCAGTGATACTGCATTAATTGATACCATCCCACCAGTTATCACTGTTGATGCCCCTGACAACACTCAAGATACAACTCCTACAATCACTGGTACCACAGATGCAGATCCTGGTAGTGTTGTAACCATTGTTATAACTGATAGCAATGGTGACCAACAAACTCTAACAGCCATTGTTAATGACGATGGCACTTACTCTGCCGATGTAACCACCCCTCTAGCCGAAGGCTCATATACAGCAGAAGCTACAGTGACTGACCCAGCAGGTAATAGTGGAGCTGCCGATGATAATGGAAGTGTAGATCTTACCGCCCCTGCAGTGTCAATTGTCATCACTGAAGATGCCAACAACGATGGCTGGATTAACATCAGCGAACTCAATGGTAACGTGAATTATTCAGTGACTCTCGGCGCCACTACTGCCATAGGCGATACCTTAGTCATCACTGACCAAGACGGTAATGAACTCTTCAGCGGCCTTGTCACCGCTGACATGTTGGCAAATGGCCTGAATTTAGAAACCCCAGCACCAGCCAATGGCACCAAACTAACGCTTACAGCGACCGTAACTGACCCAGCGGGTCACACTGACTCCGCTAGCGACAGCGCTACCATTGATACCGACATCAGCGCCAGCATTGACCTGAACCCTATCGTAGTCGGCGGCGACAACGTCATTAACCAAGCAGAAAGCAGCGGTAAAGTCACCTTAAGTGGTACTGTCGGCGGCGATGTACAGCTGGGCGACACTGTCACCCTGAGCTTGGATGGACAAACCCTTATCACCACTACCGTGGTCATGATTGACGGCCAGTTAGGCTTCAGCGTTGACGTCGATGCCAGTGCCTTAGTCGGTGCCACCACCGACAGCATTACCGCCTCTGTCACCGCCACCGATGCAGCGGGTAACTCTAAAACCGCCACGGATACTGAAACCTACGGCGTCGATACCGACATCAGCGCCAGCATTGACCTGAGCCCTATCGTGGTCGGCGGCGACAACGTCATTAACCAAGCAGAAAGCAGCGGTAAAGTCACCTTAAGTGGTACTGTCGGCGGCGATGTACAGCTGGGCGACACTGTCACCCTGAGCTTGGATGGACAAACCCTTATCACCACTACCGTGGTCATGATTGACGGCCAGTTAGGCTTCAGCGTTGACGTCGATGCCAGTGCCTTAGTCGGTGCCACCACCGACAGCATTACCGCCTCTGTCACCGCCACCGATACTGCCGGTAACTCTAAAACCGCCACGGATACTGAAACCTACGGCGTCGATACCGACATCAGCGCCAGCATTGACCTGAACCCTATCGTGGTCGGCGGCGACAACGTCATTAACCAAGCAGAAAGCAGCGGTAAAGTCACCTTAAGTGGTACTGTCGGCGGCGATGTACAGCTGGGCGACACTGTCACCCTGAGCTTGGATGGACAAACCCTTATCACCACTACCGTGGTCATGATTGACGGCCAGTTAGGCTTCAGCGTTGACGTCGATGCCAGTGCCTTAGTCGGTGCCACCACCGACAGCATTACCGCCTCTGTCACCGCCACCGATGCAGCGGGTAACTCTAAAACCGCCACGGATACTGAAACCTACGGCGTCGATACCGACATCAGCGCCAGCATTGACCTGAGCCCTATCGTGGTCGGCGGCGACAACGTCATTAACCAAGCAGAAAGCAGCGGTAAAGTCACCTTAAGTGGTACTGTCGGCGGCGATGTACAGCTGGGCGACACTGTCACCCTGAGCTTGGATGGACAAACCCTTATCACCACTACCGTGGTCATGATTGACGGCCAGTTAGGCTTCAGCGTTGACGTCGATGCCAGTGCCTTAGTCGGTGCCACCACCGACAGCATTACCGCCTCTGTCACCGCCACCGATACTGCCGGTAACTCTAAAACCGCCACGGATACTGAAACCTACGGCGTCGATACCGACATCAGCGCCAGCATTGACCTGAACCCTATCGTGGTCGGCGGCGACAACGTCATTAACCAAGCAGAAAGCAGCGGTAAAGTCACCTTAAGTGGTACTGTCGGCGGCGATGTACAGCTGGGCGACACTGTCACCCTGAGCTTGGATGGACAAACCCTTATCACCACTACCGTGGTCATGATTGACGGCCAGTTAGGCTTCAGCGTTGACGTCGATGCCAGTGCCTTAGTCGGTGCCACCACCGACAGCATTACCGCCTCTGTCACCGCGACCGATACTGCCGGTAACTCAGCAACCGCCACGGATACTGAAACCTACGGCGTCGATACCGACATCAGCGCCAGCATTGACCTGAACCCTATCGTAGTCGGCGGCGACAACGTCATTAACCAAGCAGAAAGCAGCGGTAAAGTCACCTTAAGTGGTACTGTCGGCGGCGATGTACAGCTGGGCGACACTGTCACCCTGAGCTTGGATGGACAAACCCTTATCACCACTACCGTGGTCATGATTGACGGCCAGTTAGGCTTCAGCGTTGACGTCGATGCCAGTGCCTTAGTCGGTGCCACCACCGACAGCATTACCGCCTCTGTCACCGCGACCGATACTGCCGGTAACTCAGCAACCGCCACGGATACTGAAACCTACGGCGTCGATACCGACATCAGCGCCAGCATTGACCTGAACCCTATCGTGGTCGGCGGCGACAACGTCATTAACCAAGCAGAAAGCAGCGGTAAAGTCACCTTAAGTGGTACTGTCGGCGGCGATGTACAGCTGGGCGACACTGTCACCCTGAGCTTGGATGGACAAACCCTTATCACCACTACCGTGGTCATGATTGACGGCCAGTTAGGCTTCAGCGTTGACGTCGATGCCAGTGCCTTAGTCGGTGCCACCACCGACAGCATTACCGCCTCTGTCACCGCGACCGATACTGCCGGTAACTCAGCAACCGCCACGGATACTGAAACCTACGGCGTCGATACCGACATCAGCGCCAGCATTGACCTGAACCCTATCGTAGTCGGCGGCGACAACGTCATTAACCAAGCAGAAAGCAGCGGTAAAGTCACCTTAAGTGGTACTGTCGGCGGCGATGTACAGCTGGGCGACACTGTCACCCTGAGCTTGGATGGACAAACCCTTATCACCACTACCGTGGTCATGATTGACGGCCAGTTAGGCTTCAGCGTTGACGTCGATGCCAGTGCCTTAGTCGGTGCCACCACCGACAGCATTACCGCCTCTGTCACCGCCACCGATGCAGCGGGTAACTCTAAAACCGCCACGGATACTGAAACCTACGGTGCTGATACCACGCCACCCAACGCCCCAACGGTATTAATCGTTGATGACACCGACAATAATGAACGATTGACTCAGGACGAAATCGGTAGTGATAACGTCCAAATCCAAGTCACCATCAATGATGCGGATTTCCAAGAAGGTGGCTTTGTCACTCTCAATATCGACAACAGTGGTACTGAATCCACCGTGGTGCTCTACCTGATGGACGGCGACCTGTATGTCGAAGATGCTGATGCCGAAAGTGGTTATGCGCTTGCTGCAGGATTTAGCTACAGCAACGGTGTCATCAGCTGGACTGAAACTGCTCCAGATGAAAAAGAAAGCATCACTGTCACCGCCACGCAAACCGATAAGGCGGGCAATGAGTCCGTTGAAGCCAGTGATACTGCGACCGTGGACGATGAAACTGCACCTGACGCACCTACCGTCCTCATTGTCGACGACGGCGATCCTGGCGATGGCTTATTGACTCAGGACGAAATCGGTAGTGATAACGTCCAAATCCAAGTCACCATCAATGATGCGGATTTCCAAGAAGGTGGCTTTGTCACTCTCACTATCGACAACAGTGGTACTGAATCCACCGTGGTGCTCTACCTGATGGACGGCGACCTGTATGTCGAAGATGCTGATGCCGAAAGTGGCTATGCGCTTGCTGCAGGATTTAGCTACAGCAACGGTGTCATCAGCTGGACTGAAACTGCTCCAGATGAAAAAGAAAGCATCACTGTCACCGCCACGCAAACCGATAAGGCGGGCAATGAGTCCGTTGAAGCCAGTGATACTGCGACCGTGGACGATGAAACTGCACCTGACGCACCTACCGTCCTCATTGTCGACGACGGCGATCCTGGCGATGGCTTATTGACTCAGGACGAAATCGGTAGTGATAACGTCCAAATCCAAGTCACCATCAATGATGCGGATTTCCAAGAAGGTGGCTTTGTCACTCTCAATATCGACAACAGTGGTACTGAATCCACCGTGGTGCTCTACCTGATGGACGGCGACCTGTATGTCGAAGATGCTGATGCCGAAAGTGGCTATGCGCTTGCTGCAGGATTTAGCTACAGCAACGGTGTCATCAGCTGGACTGAAACTGCTCCAGATGAAAAAGAAAGCATCACTGTCACCGCCACGCAAACCGATAAGGCGGGCAATGAGTCCGTTGAAGCCAGTGATACTGCGACCGTGGACGATGAAACTGCACCTGACGCACCTACCGTCCTCATTGTCGACGACGGCGATCCTGGCGATGGCTTATTGACTCAGGACGAAATCGGTAGTGATAACGTCCAAATCCAAGTCACCATCAATGATGCGGATTTCCAAGAAGGTGGCTTTGTCACTCTCACTATCGACAACAGTGGTACTGAATCCACCGTGGTGCTCTACCTGATGGACGGCGACCTGTATGTCGAAGATGCTGATGCCGAAAGTGGCTATGCGCTTGCTGCAGGATTTAGCTACAGCAACGGTGTCATCAGCTGGACTGAAACTGCTCCAGATGAAAAAGAAAGCATCACTGTCACCGCCACGCAAACCGATAAGGCGGGCAATGAGTCCGTTGAAGCCAGTGATACTGCGACCGTGGACGATGAAACTGCACCTGACGCACCTACCGTCCTCATTGTCGACGACGGCGATCCTGGCGATGGCTTATTGACTCAGGACGAAATCGGTAGTGATAACGTCCAAATCCAAGTCACCATCAATGATGCGGATTTCCAAGAAGGTGGCTTTGTCACTCTCACTATCGACAACAGTGGTACTGAATCCACCGTGGTGCTCTACCTGATGGACGGCGACCTGTATGTCGAAGATGCTGATGCCGAAAGTGGCTATGCGCTTGCTGCAGGATTTAGCTACAGCAACGGTGTCATCAGCTGGACTGAAACTGCTCCAGATGAAAAAGAAAGCATCACTGTCACCGCCACGCAAACCGATAAGGCGGGCAATGAGTCCGTTGAAGCCAGTGATACTGCGACCGTGGACGATGAAACTGCACCTGACGCACCTACCGTCCTCATTGTCGACGACGGCGATCCTGGCGATGGCTTATTGACTCAGGACGAAATCGGTAGTGATAACGTCCAAATCCAAGTCACCATCAATGATGCGGATTTCCAAGAAGGTGGCTTTGTCACTCTCACTATCGACAACAGTGGTACTGAATCCACCGTGGTGCTCTACCTGATGGACGGCGACCTGTATGTCGAAGATGCTGATGCCGAAAGTGGCTATGCGCTTGCTGCAGGATTTAGCTACAGCAACGGTGTCATCAGCTGGACTGAAACTGCTCCAGATGAAAAAGAAAGCATCACTGTCACCGCCACGCAAACCGATAAGGCGGGCAATGAGTCCGTTGAAGCCAGTGATACTGCGACCGTGGACGATGAAACTGCACCTGACGCACCTACCGTCCTCATTGTCGACGACGGCGATCCTGGCGATGGCTTATTGACTCAGGACGAAATCGGTAGTGATAACGTCCAAATCCAAGTCACCATCAATGATGCGGATTTCCAAGAAGGTGGCTTTGTCACTCTCACTATCGACAACAGTGGTACTGAATCCACCGTGGTGCTCTACCTGATGGACGGCGACCTGTATGTCGAAGATGCTGATGCCGAAAGTGGCTATGCGCTTGCTGCAGGATTTAGCTACAGCAACGGTGTCATCAGCTGGACTGAAACTGCTCCAGATGAAAAAGAAAGCATCACTGTCACCGCCACGCAAACCGATAAGGCGGGCAATGAGTCCGTTGAAGCCAGTGATACTGCGACCGTGGACGATGAAACTGCACCTGACGCACCTACCGTCCTCATTGTCGACGACGGCGATCCTGGCGATGGCTTATTGACTCAGGACGAAATCGGTAGTGATAACGTCCAAATCCAAGTCACCATCAATGATGCGGATTTCCAAGAAGGTGGCTTTGTCACTCTCACTATCGACAACAGTGGTACTGAATCCACCGTGGTGCTCTACCTGATGGACGGCGACCTGTATGTCGAAGATGCTGATGCCGAAAGTGGCTATGCGCTTGCTGCAGGATTTAGCTACAGCAACGGTGTCATCAGCTGGACTGAAACTGCTCCAGATGAAAAAGAAAGCATCACTGTCACCGCCACGCAAACCGATAAGGCGGGCAATGAGTCCGTTGAAGCCAGTGATACTGCGACCGTGGACGATGAAACTGCACCTGACGCACCTACCGTCCTCATTGTCGACGACGGCGATCCTGGCGATGGCTTATTGACTCAGGACGAAATCGGTAGTGATAACGTCCAAATCCAAGTCACCATCAATGATGCGGATTTCCAAGAAGGTGGCTTTGTCACTCTCAATATCGACAACAGTGGTACTGAATCCACCGTAGTGCTCTACCTGATGGACGGCGACCTGTATGTCGAAGATGCTGATGCCGAAAGTGGCTATGCGCTTGCTGCAGGATTTAGCTACAGCAACGGTGTCATCAGCTGGACTGAAACTGCTCCGGATGAAAAAGAAAGCATCACTGTCACCGCCACGCAAACCGATAAGGCGGGCAATGAGTCCGTTGAAGCCAGTGATACTGCGACCGTGGACGATGAAACTGCACCTGACGCACCTACCGTCCTCATTGTCGACGACGGCGATCCTGGTGATGGCTTATTGACTCAGGACGAAATCGGTAGTGATAACGTCCAAATCCAAGTCACCATCAATGATGCAGATTTCCAAGAAGGTGGCTTTGTCACTCTCAATATTGAGAATGCAGGCGAGACTACCACCGTTAAGCTCTATCTTGAGTTTGATGACGACGGTGATTGGACGTTAATGGATGATGATTCAACCAGAACCTTCTCTTATGACGAAAGCACTGGCGTCATCAGCTGGACTGAAACGGCTCCAGATGAAAAAGAAAGCATCACTGTCACCGCCACGCAAACCGATAAGGCAGATAACGAGTCCGTTGAAGCTAGCGATACTGCGACCGTGGTTATAGACGGTAGCGCTGAAGTCGTGCTTTTAGAATCCTCTTTACGTGATGCTGCATCAACACAAGCGAATGTAAATGTTAGTTTCACTGCAGGAAATGAAGCACTCACACAGTTCCAATTCCATTTCGATGCACAACCAACAGTAACCAATCTCAATGGCGTGGTGATTTATTGGGAATTGTCATCTGATGGTTCTGAATTAGTTGGTCACCTTGAGAATGCTGACGGCGCATCAGTAATCAAACTTACATTTGCTGACCCCGAGCAAGCCATTGCAGCAGGCGAAACCGGTAATATTACGGTTACGGTAACGCTTTTAGATAACCTGCCACAATTAAATGCAGCTGGTGAGAACCTACATTCTCTGATTGAGGGTATTGTCATTCAAGCAACGTCTGCAGATGGCGACTTTAAGGACATAGGTACTTTAAGTTCTGATTTATCCATTGTTATACAAGATGATATCATTGATGCATCTATAACGAATGTTAGTGTTGCGAATGCTGAAAATTCCGAGATTTCCGGATTTATAAATATTGCAGGTGCAGACAACAACCCATATGCCGCGGATTTGAGCGTAAATATTGTCGGGTGGACAGCAGGTGATCCTAGCTCCTGGTTCCACGAATCAGGAAAATTTACAGGCAATGGCGAGAAAATTTATTATTTCGTAGATGAAGATGAGCCAAATGTTTTAATTGCCTATACCGATCCTGATGGAGATGCTTGGGATGGCAGTCAGAACCTTATATTCACACTGACCCTAGATCCAGCGAGCGGTGAATATACATTTGCATTGAATTCACCTATCACCGAGTTAAGTCCATTTGAAGTTAAGTCAACCGGATCTATAGGTGGTAATTGGGATACACTTTACGGCCTATCAGACGGTACTCTTTCAACTACAGAACCATCCAACTTAGCATTCACTTTGACTGCGACGTCAAGAGATGGCACCTCTAATAACACTGTAAATGGCTCAAAAAATGGTTTTGGTGTCGGAGAAGGCAAAGATATTGGTAATGATGACAAATTAATCGTCACGTTTGAGAATAATGTTGCACAAATTAGCAAGATGGGACTCACTGCAAACAGTGGCAAAACTTACAATGGAAATATCAGTGTTGTCGTACACGGTTATGACAAATACGGTAATTCAATCACTTCAGCACTATTGACTGGCACAAGTACCCAATTAATTTCAATTATTAATTCGCTAGGCTATGCTGCTATCTCACAAATTGATTTCATGAAATCAATAAACCAAACAGACCCAGATCTAAACGGTTTAGATTTCAATTTATATGACATCAATGGCACAGCCTACGCACCTTCACCTACTGGTACTACGCTTAATTTCAATGCCAATATTATTGATAGCGATGGTGATATTGATAGTAGTAATCCATTTACAGTCACCTTAACTGTTGACGGTAATAATACCACTAGTACGTCTCCAAGCTCGTCAACTACAATCTTAGCTACCGAACATGACGATGTACTTACTGGTACCGATGACGATGACGATGGTGATAACTCACTATTTGGCCAAGATGGTTCGGATATCCTACTTGGATTAGCAGGAAACGATTATCTCGATGGTGGAAGTGGTCATGATGTCCTCCTTGGTGGGTCTGGCAATGATACCCTTATTGGCGGTCTTGGAGATGACACTCTACGTGGAGGCAGTGGAAATGATGTTCTTGACGGAGGAGATGGCAACGACTCACTTGATGGTGGTCAAGGTAATGACGTACTAACTGGTGGTGATGGTGAAGATACCTTTGTCTGGCGTTATGCTGATACCAATAACAGTGTCGACCATGTCACCGATTTTGACGTTACTCAGGACACGTTAGACCTTAGTAGTCTGTTGCAAGACCTGCCTGAAAATTTCACTGCAGAAACACTGCAAGACTATTTACTGTTTAGTCAGCAAGAGGATTCTGATGGCATTTCAACTGTCATCGATATCGATGCAGACAAGGATGGCGTTTTTGAACAACACATTATTCTCGACGGAGTCGACTTGATTGGACAATATACCAATGAGGAAACTGTTGATGATAATTTAGCGGTAATTAATGGATTATTAAATGCTTCGGGTCATACGCCATTAATTGTCGAGTCAGCCCCTGTTGTATTGGAATCTTCTTCATCAAGCTTAGCCGCCCCTGATGAGGAGAAACATATAGCCTTTGTACCATAACAAACATTAGTCATAAATTGACTTTCGATGGCCTATAGTAATATAGGCCATCTTGTTTCATACTTCTGATTAACAAAATAAAAACATCAAAGGATAGATGAGTCTGTGTCTGTAACTGCATCTGAAAAAGTTGAGCAGTGGACTATTTCTGCCTCACAGCGAGTGATAGTTGATCCATTGTTGGATTGCTTGGTTTTATTGACTGAGCATTTTGGGAACCCCTGTTCGAGCGAATCTATGGCCGCGGGTTTACCCTTGTCTGGCGCAGTACTAACACCAGATCTCGTTCCTCAAGCCGCATCCCGAGCGGGTTTAGCCGCCAAATTATCCCGTAAGGGACTAGACGATATCTCTCCGATACTGTTGCCTTGCATTTTATTATTAAAGGATAAAAAGGCCTGTATATTACGGGAATTTGATCTCGAGTCTGACAAAGCCGTGATTCAGCTGCCCGAGACCGGCGGCGAACAACTACTTTCGATAAAGTCACTCGAAGCTCTCTACGTGGGTTATTTATTCTTAGTAAAGCAGGAATACCGCGGTGACATGGGCTTTGATGTCTATTTGCACGACAACAAAACCCACTGGTTAATCCAAACCTTAAAAGATTCAGCCCCAATTTACCGTGATGCACTGATTGCCTCTGTACTGGTAAATATCTTTGCCCTAGTGTCACCGCTGTTCATTATGAACGTCTATGACAAGGTGGTACCCAATCTCGCATTTGAATCACTTTGGGTTTTGGCAATCGGTGCCTCTATCGCCTATTTATTCGATTTTATCATGCGGCAATTACGCAGCTACCTTATTGATGTCGCTGGCAAAAAGGTCGACATTATTGTCTCCTCAAAACTCTTTGCAAAAGCCATTGGCATCCCGCTTGAAAAGCGCTCCCCGAGTATTGGGGGCATGGCAAAACAAATGGGAGAATTTGACAATATTCGGGAAATTCTCACCTCGGCGACGATTACTACGCTAGTCGATTTACCCTTTGCGGTATTTTTCTTGATCATCATCTATATTGTCGCTGGGGATCTCGCCTTTATTCCAGTGGTTGGCGGCGCAATCATCATCGCCTACACCCTTTACATCCAACCCAAATTGAAAGCAGCCATTGAGGAAGGCAACAAGTTCTCCAGCCTCAAGCACGGTCACTTAATTGAAAGCCTCTCAGCCATGGAATCCATTAAAGCTAATGGCGCCGAAGGGATAGTGCAAAAAAGTTGGCAACAAATGATCGGCCATAGCGCCAACTGGCAGCTGCGTTCTAAAAAGCTCTCAAATTCAGTCTCCCACGTTGCAAACTTCATTGTGCAATTCACTGTTGTTTGCGTAGTCATTCTCGGGGTTTATCACGTTTCCGAAAACCTAATTTCCATGGGGGGAATCATCGCTGCAGTAATGTTATCTAGCCGCGCGATAGCCCCCATGGCGCAACTTGCAGGCTTAATGACCCGTGCAAATCATACGGCGAGTGCGCTAAGGCAGTTAAATGAACTGATGACCCAAGAAGATGAATTCGAAAATAAAGGGCATCTCGTCAGTAAACACAGACTAATAGGTAAGATTGAAGCCGATCATGTGGGCTTTAGCTATCCAGGTTCAGAAAGGCCTGTACTGCATCCATTTTCCCTCACCATAAGCCCCGGCGAGCGTATCGCAATTATTGGTCGTAATGGCTCAGGGAAAAGTACCTTAGCCAAACTCCTTGTTGGATTATTTAAGCCCACAGCGGGAAGTCTTCGCTACGATGGCGTAGATTCGGCACAAATTCACCCCAGCGATCTTCGCCGTAACTTTGGCTATTTACCCCAAGACGTTGTGCTTTTCCACGGTTCAATCAGGGACAACATTCTATTTGGTACCAGACAAGTCACGGAGCATCAGCTGATACGTGCTGTGCAGCTTTCGGGTGTCAGCCAGTTTACCCATCTTGAAGCGGAAGGTTTAGATCAACAGGTGGGTGAAGGCGGTATGTCTCTGAGTCGCGGCCAACGTCAAACGGTTGCCCTCGCCCGTGCGACGCTAAACGATCCACCAGTGCTGTTGATGGATGAACCAACCGCTAGCTTAGATGCCCGAGCAGAACAGCAATTTATTCGCTCAATGCAAAATGTCAGCAGAGACAGAACCCTACTTATCATTACTCATAAAATGCACTTATTACAGTTAGTTGATCGCATCATTGTGCTTGAGAGAGGCCATGTGGTCGCCGATGGGCCTAAAGCCGAAGTGTTAGCAAAACTTAATTCGGGTCTCGTAAATGGAGGCCTGCAAAAATGAGCAAAAACCTGACTGCCAATGATCTCGATATGGTCGATGATGTCTACGGTGCCATGATGACTGATGCGCCAAGCGGCCATCGGCTGATTATTTGGGCACTGACCGCAATGATGGTGTGTTTTCTACTTTGGGCAAGCTTTTCTAAACTGGATAAAGTGACGACAGGCTCTGGTAAGGTTATCCCTTCTTCGCAGGTGCAAGTCATTCAGAGTTTAGATGGTGGCATTATGCAAGAGTTATACGTGCAGGAAGGTCAAATCGTGACTAAGGGGCAACCTTTGGTACGTATTGACGATACCCGCTTTCGTTCTGACTTTGCACAGCAAGAACAAGAGGTTTTTGGATTAAAAACCAACGCAATACGTATGCGCGCCGAATTAGATAGTATACTGATATCTGATATGACATCGGATTGGCGTGAGCAGGTCAAAATCACCAAAAAACCTCCCGTCTTCCCCCAAGAAATTGTCGCTGCAGAACCGGCATTGGTTAAACGCCAACAAGAAGAATATAACGGCCGCTTAGATAATCTGAGTAACCAGCTTGAGATTTTGGTTCGTCAAATCCAACAAAGACAGCAAGAGATCGATGACCTAGCTTCCAAAACTGCAACATTAACGACCAGTATGCAGTTGATTTCAAGGGAATTAGAACTCACTCGCCCCTTAGCTAAAAAAGGCATTGTCCCTGAAGTTGAGCTGCTAAAATTAGAACGAGCAGTAAACGATTCACAGGGCGAACTTAATTCATTACGCCTACTAAGGCCAAAATTAAAGGCTGCCTTAGATGAAGCCATTTTGAAGCGCCGTGAGGCCGTGTTTGTTTACGCCGCCGATGTTCGAGCACAGCTAAATGAAACTCAAACTAGGCTGTCACGAATGAATGAGGCTCAGGTAGGTGCGCAGGATAAAGTCAGCAAAGCTATTATCACCTCACCTGTGAATGGCACAATTAAAACTACACATATCAATACATTAGGTGGCGTTGTCCAGCCCGGTGTTGATATTATAGAAATTGTTCCTTCGGAGGATCAATTACTGATTGAGACAAAAATATTACCGAAAGACATTGCGTTTTTACATACAGGATTGCCCGCGGTCGTCAAAGTGACCGCCTACGATTTTACCCGCTATGGCGGCCTTAAGGGAACGGTGGAGCATATCAGTGCTGATACTTCACAGGACGAAGAGGGAAATAGCTTCTATCTTATTAGAGTCAGAACAGAAGAATCGAGTTTAATGAAAGACGATGGCACAGAGATGCCAATTATCCCGGGGATGCTGACTACAGTTGATGTGATCACGGGGCAAAGATCCATTCTTGAGTACATTTTAAATCCAATTCTAAGGGCTAAGGATACCGCTCTACGTGAGCGATAAGCCTGATTAAAAAACCGGGAGGTTTGCAATGAATACTTTTGTAAGAAGACAATTTAAATGCTCTAGGATAGCGGTGGTAATGTCCGCATTACTGCTTCCGTTATCGGCACACAGCCAAACGTTAGAGCAGGCAGTGGCATATACCCTAGATACGAATCCTGACCTGCGTATTGCGTTTAACCGCTTTAAAGCCAGCGAAGAAAAAGTTAACCAAGCGATTTCGGGCTATATGCCAACCATCGACATTACCGCGGGTTACGGTTGGGAACAAACCGACAGTATCTCTACCCGCAGACGCCCTGGTGTTGGTGAAGTCGATAGTGACGGTGTTGCTGAACTTGAGCGCGGTGAGTTTGGCGTCAGTCTGAAACAAATGTTGTTCGACGGTTTTTATACTAGCAGTGAAGTGGATCGCTCAAGTTTTGAAGCCAGTGCCGATCAATGGGCATTATTAGCGGGTGCAGAAGACATTGCCTTAGAAGTCAGCAAAGTGTACCTCAATTACATGCGCACCGATGAGGTCTATAAGCTCGCTGAGAAAAACCTCAATAGCCACAAAGAGATTTACGAGCAAATCAAACAGCGTACCGACTCAGGTTTAGGCTCAACGGCTGACCTATCGCAAATCACAGGCCGTCTTGCCCGCGCTAATGCCAACGTGGTTTCGGCACGGAACAATCTGTTTGATGCCAGAGCACAGTTTATTCGTGTGGTTGAAGCTGAACCCGTCGATTTAATTCAACCTGTTCCTGATGCCGATATGCTACCAACGGATCTCAATACAGGCCTTGCAGAAGCGCAAGAAAATCATCCAGTGCTAAGATCTGCTGCTAATGACATCCGCGCAGCGGAAAACGAACGCTCATCGGTGCAAGCGAGTTACTACCCACAGGTGTCATTAGAAGTTAATGGCAACTGGAATAATGATATCGGTGGCGAAGACGGTGTTAGCTTAATCCCAAGCCAAAATGTGAATGGTTATAACAACGATATCGTGGCCATGGTTCGTATGAAATACAACCTGTTTGCCGGTGGTAAAGATTTAGCCCGCGAGAAAGAGACAGCCTACAAACTCAATGAGGCGAAAGAAATTCGTCAACGTGCTCAACGTGAAGTCGTTGAAGGAGTAAACCTCGCTTGGAATGCCTACGAAATGCTGGGCTCGCAAAAACAATATATCCGTGAGCATGTTATTGCCTCGAAGGATACACAAAGTGCTTACTCTCAACAGTTCAATCTAGGCCAACGCAGCTTACTCGACTTACTGGATACCGAAAACGAGCTATTCGAAGCCCGTAAGGACTATCTACAAGCTGAATACGATGAAATCATTGCGAAATACCGCGTACTGAACTCTACAGGTCGTTTATTGGATTCACTCAGAGTAACCCGTCCAGAAGCGTGGCGTGGCGAACGAAACTATGAAGGAGGGGCAAACAAATGAAAACAACAACTAGCCTATTAATTGGTGTGGCACTGCTGGCTGGCGGCTGCTCAATGCGAGATACCGTTAACATCGAAGAAATGCCTACAACTCAGGTATATGACCTTACAGATCCTGATACTGATGGTGTTATCGAAGCACGCGAACGCTGTAATGACACAGTCAAAGGTGCTGGTGTCGATAATTATGGCTGCGGAAAAGTGAAAGCCATCAACGAGCGTAAGGACATCAACGTATTATTCCCTAACGACTCTGCCTATATTGACCCTCAGTACTATCCGCAGATTGAGGAAATCGCTAATTTCCTCAAGCAATATCCCAACACTCAAGTCACCATCGAAGGCCATACAAGCCGTACAGGTACCGACGAGCGTAATGCGGTGTTGTCTCAGGAACGTGCGGATGCTGTGACATCCGTTTTAGTAAATACCTATGGTATTGATAAAGCACGTTTAACTGCAATTGGATATGGCCCAACTCGACCACTTGTGCTTGAGCGTTCCCCTGAGGCAGAAAGACAAAACCGCCGCGTAGTTGCCGAAGTCACGGGCGATGATACCCAGTCTGATATGAAGTGGACCATTTATTCAGTTGATGGTCCTGAAGACATGATGGATACGCCTGTGGATGGAACTGCACCAGAAACGCCATTTGATGGAACTCAACCCGTAGATCAACCAACCTACTAAAGGCTAATAAACTAGGCTATGAGCGGCAGACGTTGTCACCAAAATTCGTTTTTGCGAGTCTGCCGCTTTACTCTAATAGCGACAGGCCTAGGCATTTGCGGCCTTTATGCCGCGCCAACTCAAAACCTCAATGAAGCCAAAATCGTTTCTGCACTAGAGCGACATTATGGCGGCCGAGCGGGTATGCGTGCTAAAGCTTGGTTTAAAGTGTTAACTGAAGGCCGATCCCTAAGTGAAAAAGATAAACTCGTCAAAGTGAACAACTTTTTCAATATGTTCCGCTTTGTTGATGATATTAAGTTGTGGGGAATATCAAATTACTGGGCAACACCGATGGAATTTATTGGCGTGAATGGTGGGGATTGTGAAGATTTCTCCATCGCGAAGTACTTCACCCTACTCCAGCTTGGTGTACCTGAAGATAAAATGCGGATCACTATGGTTAAAGCAACCACAGTAAATCAGTATCATATGGTGTTAGCTTACTACGATACCCCTTCATCAGTGCCATTGGTTCTCGACAACCTCGACCGCACCATAAAACCCGCAACACAGCGTAGGGATTTACTACCAGTTTACAGCTTTAACGGTAAACAATTATGGTTAAATAAAGAACAAGGGCGAGGTGTGTTAGCTGGCTCGTCCGCACGATTAGAAAAATGGAATGACCTTAACCATAGGTTAGGTGTTGATAGGCTCAGACAACCCAAATTAAAAGTGGAGTAGCCCAAAAGATGACACTGTTTAGACAGATTTATTCGTTGCTTTTTAGCCTATTTTTGATGGTGATTGCCACATTAGGCTATGTGCAATTTACAGAGACGCAAAGCTTTTTAACCAAGCAGATGGAATCGGATCTAAACAATACCAGTACCTCGCTTGGTCTAATGCTAACGCCTGCACTGGAAGCTGGCGATACCGTGGCAGCTGAAACCCTTGTCAATGTGATATTCGAAGGGGGTTATTATCAGAACATTAAACTGAACTGGATGGTCGATGGCAAACAGCAAGAGTGGAATAACGATATCAAAATTGAAGATGTTCCCCAGTGGTTTATTAATCTCAGCTTGTTTAAAACCATCAAAAAAGAAAGCACGATAACCTCAGGTTGGTTACAACTAGCGCAGCTAGAAATCACCGCCCACCCAGGCTTTGGTTACCACGAGTTATGGCGCATTATGTCCAACACTATCATCGCCTTCTCGCTGTTATTCCTTGTGGCCATTTTTACCGCAAGGGTTGGGTTAACGTGGATTTTAAAACCGCTACATTCACTGTCTGAATACGCTCGCAATATTGCTGCTCGCCAGTTTGGCCCTGACTTACCATTACCAAAGACCATGGAGTTAAAGGATGTTGTGGTCGCCTTTAACACTATGTCGGCACAACTTAAGCAGGTATTCCAATCCTTAGACGAAGAAGTCGGCGCCCTACGTAAGAAAAATTTAGTTGATGCTGCGTCTGGATTACCTAATCGTATCTACGTCGTTAATCGCTTAAATGGTTGGTTAAGTGAGCCCGGCAGTGGTGCATTGATCCTAACTAAACTCGATTGGCTAGAAGAAGTTCACAGTAAATACGGCTATCAAGTGCGTGATGAAACCATCCGCATCCTTGCAGAAAAACTGCAGGAACAACTCAACGAAGTTACACCTTCCGTCATCGCACGGATTGCCGCCTACGAGTTTGCCTTCCTGCTAACTGATGTTGAACACGACCAAATTAGTAAATACTTACAAACATTGATCCGCACCATCAATCAGGAAATGTCCAAAGCAGGCTGTAAGCCAAATGAAAACTTTGCTATCGGTGTGGCTGAACGCATAGGCCAAATGCAAGTGTCAGACATTTTGGCCCAGGCCGATAATGCGTTGCAAAAGGCCCTGAAGGAACATAAAACCTTCCACTGGTTTGAAACTAACGAACAGCAGCTGTTTACCCGTGAGCAATGGCGTGACAATTTAAGCCATGCGATCAGTAACCGTAAATTTAAGTTCAGATGGCAACCGATTCAGTTCTGTGAGGGAACAGGCATTGTTCAGCGAGAGCTTTATTGTCAGTTGGAGCTAGCGGATAAATTAGCCCATGCGGGTCAATTTATGCCCTACGTCGAATTGCTGTCACTCGGCTCTCTTCTCGATAAATGCCTTATTGAAACCATTTATGATCTCAAGTTACTTGAACGTAACTTTGAGCCAATTGCAATCAACCTGACCCATCAGAGTCTGAGTGATAAACAATTCCATGAATGGCTAAACCATTTCCTACGCAGTGCTGATCATGCCGATAGGATCTGTTTTGAAATCCCAGAGGCTGGGGTTTATACCGACTTAGACTCCTGCATCGCACTGTGCAATATCATCCGTGACAATGGTGCACATTTCGGTATCGACCATTTCGGACGTCAGTTTGGTTCAATGTCATATCTTCAGGAACTCAGACCTAGCTATGTGAAACTCGACCAGTCCTTCTCATATTATGATGAAGCTTCACACAACAGCGAGCTGTGTCGTGCCATTATCAATGTGGCAAAGGGATTAGATATTCAGGTAATTGTGACAGGTATCCAAGAGAAAGCTCAACTTGAGCGCTTCCATGAACTGAGAACCGATGCCTACCAAGGTTTTATCGCGCCACCAGTCAATATCGAATAATTCAATGAATGTCTTAATAAGGCTCCCTCGGGAGCCTTATTTATTGCAGCACTTAAGCATCGCCCAAATCCGCTAACATCCACTTGGGTCATTAGAGAATTGCAAGAGAAGACAAGAAGAAGGCAGATACAAAAAAGCCCCAGTGATTCCGAAGAATGCTGAGGCTTCTATGTAATTGGTCGGTGATAGAGGATTCGAACCTCTGACCCTCTGGTCCCAAACCAGATGCGCTACCGGACTGCGCTAATCACCGTATTTGTTAACTATTTACTCGTTAAAAACGAATGCGCTAGTTCTGCGAATAATGTGGTCGGTGATAGAGGATTCGAACCTCTGACCCTCTGGTCCCAAACCAGATGCGCTACCGGACTGCGCTAATCACCGAGATGTGTAAATGAAATGGGGTGACTGATGGGGCTCGAACCCACGACAACCGGAATCACAATCCGGGACTCTACCAACTGAGCTACAATCACCACTGAATTTCACTTTACTGCTAACATCAAGCTCACTACTCGTTCGGAGAAATGGTGCGCCCAAAAGGATTCGAACCTTCGGCCTCACCCTCCGGAGGGGTGCGCTCTATCCAGCTGAGCTATGGGCGCTCGCCTTGGTTAGCGCCGCATATAGTATGGAGAAATGCCCCCTGAGTCTATAGCTATTTGCATTTTTTTCTCTGACTGCTCAAGTTTTGATATATTTGTCTATTTTTTCAACTTCATGGCGTCAGAAATTTGGCTTGGATGTTACGGTATTTCATGTTAAATATGTTTTTTGATAACAATTAATTCAAAGCGGACAAGTATCATGTTTAAGGATGAAGATGAAACTACCCCACCTCACACGCCTCAGATCTCGCGCTTAAAGAAAAAATTAGTACGGTTAAAATACTTAGCTAACAAATATAAACGCGCTGAGATAGTACAGAATGCCCTGCTTGATCTTTCCCATATGGCAACGCAGGTATCAAGCCTAGAAGAATTCTATATCGGAGTACATCAGCACCTTAAGCAACTGATTTCCGCTGATAATTTCTTTATTGCCACTCAAGATAGTCACACAGGAGCTATTTCAGTGCCCTTCTTTGCCGATGAGAAAGATGAGCATCCTTCACAAATGTTTCCTGCTCAGACGCTATCAACCATGCTGCAGCAGGGCTTAACGGGTTATGTATTTAGAAACGGAAATCCCCTACTGTGCAGCGAAGAAAAAGTCGAAGAGCTTATTGCCGCCAATGAAATCCTTAACTTAGGTTCACCTAGTCATCTTTGGCTTGGCGTGCCCGTAAAATATGAAAACCGAGTCACTGCAGTATTAGTTGTACAGACCTATGACACCAATGTGCATTATGGCGAAATAGAAGTCGAGCTCATGACCTTCGTTTGTCATCATATTGCCGGAGTCATGGAGCGGCTCAAACATCAAGAACAGCTTGAGCTTGCCATTCAGCTTCGCACAAAAGAACTAAGCCAAGCCTACGATAAGCTGAAACTTGAGGTCTATGAGCGCCGCAGAGCAGAACGATTACAAAAGTCATTATTTGAAATTGCAGAACTGGCGAGTTCTGGCACAGACAATCCCAATTTTTACCCACAGCTCCATAATGTCATCCGCCATTTAATTCCGGCGAATAACTGCTATATAGCTCTACTGGATGAGCAGGGAAGCCATTTGACCTTTCCCTTTTATGTATCCCAGCTCGGTAATACTCATCCTGGTAGCAGAGCCCTAAAAGACGGGCTCACAGAATATGTCTTAAAACATCGCCGTCCGCTGCTATTAGCTCAGGCGGACATTAGGCAACTGATTGAGTCGGGAGAGCTATATGCAGAGGCGCCGGATCTCAACCAAACCCAAAATATGCATCAATGGATTGGTATACCGCTGTTTATCCATAATCAGGTTCGCGGAGCTATCACTATTTATAGCCTAAGTATGAACCAGAACTACCAAGTAAAAGATCTAGAACTACTGACCTTTGTATCGCAGCACATTAGTGCCGCCATCGAGAAAAAACTGGCCGCAGAATCCCTTCGTCGAAGCTATGAAGAATTAGAAGAAAAGGTTGTCGCCCGCACGACAGCATTAGCTGAACTAAATAAAAATCTCGAAAAAGAGATCAAACAAAGACGCAAAATGGAGGCCAAGCTAGTACATGATGCAAAACATGATGCGCTGACAGGCTTACCCAATCGCGCCATGTTTATGGAAAGACTCGATCAGGCCATCAAGCATGTACATCGCCACCGCCTAGAACAATTTGCCCTACTGTTTATCGATCTCGACGGCTTTAAGCAAGTCAACGACACTTTGGGACACCTAGAAGGGGATAAATTCTTAATTGAAACAGCAACCCGCTTAAGATCCTGTATTCGCGGCAATGACACTTTGGCGCGGCTTGGCGGCGATGAATTCGTCATTCTGCTCGACTCCATTAGTGGTATATCTGATGCCCAAGATGTGGCCGAGCGCGTGATACAAACCATTTCTCAAACCTATCACCTAGGCGATGCAGAGATCCATTCTGGTGCCAGTATTGGCATCACCCTCAGTGGAAAGCACAAAACGGATACCAGCGAGTCTATGCTGCGTAATGCCGATACCGCAATGTACCAAGCCAAGGCCAACGGCAAAGGCTGCTTTGTGATTTTCGACGATAGTCCTTCGCACAACGTGTTGCGCGATATTACCTTTGAGAATGATTTTAGGCAGGCGCTTGAGCAACATAAGTTAGAGCTTCAATATCTCCCTATCGTCCATTTAGATACGAAGCAGATTCATGCACTCGAGTGTCACCTCTGCTGGGAACATCCAGTATGGGGGAATATTCCCTACGAGCATTTAGTAGAAATTGCGGAACAAGCCAACCTAAAAACTGAGTTAGATCTTTATATTCTCGCCGCGATTAATAAAAATTCCCCAATCCTTAAGGCAAAGTTTAGCGATACAATCCAATTACATTTGATGTTATCGAGTCAGCACCTCAAACATAAACAGGCACTGCGCGAACTTAAACTTGCCCTGAAGCAAACGGGGGTAAAGCCACAGCAGTTATGGCTATTTTTTAATGAAAAAGCACTGGTACAAGAAACCGAAAGCCATAACAATGGCTTTGAAATCTTAGACAAACTCGGTGTAAATCTTGGGATAAGTCACTATGGCAGTGGACATAGCGCTTTAAATAGCTTGCTGTTATTACCTATCAAAGGATTAAAGCTTGCGCCTCTAACTTCGATGCCACTGCAGCCAAAACAGCTCAAATTAATCACTGCCTACCAACAAGCCGCATCAACCCTAGGATTACAAACCATTGTTGCTGGCGTTGAGCAGATTGAACAGATACAGATGTTGCATTCGATAGGTTATGTACTTGGTCAAGGCGCCGCGCTGGCCTCCCCCTTTAGCCTTCAAGAAAACACGAGTTTAGTTTGCGCATAAAAAATAATGCCAGAGGCTTACACCTCTGGCATTACGCTACCTTAGCAACATCCTTTCGTTTCAATATCTGCAATACTACTTCTTAAACATATCCCTAAGATTGGAAATATGGCTTTTACCCGTCTGAATTCGTTCCTGCTCGGTTTGCTGCGGTTTTCGGTTTTCCCAAATCAAATCGTCCTGGGGCAATTCATGCAAGAATCGGCTCGGCTCACAGCGCATAGTTTCGCCGAATTGACGTCGCTCGCGGCAGAGGGTAAACCACAGTTCTCGCTGCGCCCTCGTAATACCTACGTAAGCTAGGCGGCGTTCTTCGTCGACATTGTCCTCATCGATGCTGGTTTGATGGGGTAAAATACGCTCCTCTACCCCAACCATAAATACATATGGGAACTCCAAGCCCTTAGAGGCATGCAGCGTCATTAGTTGTACTTGATCGCCACCTTCATCCTCACTGTTACGCTCCATCATGTCCCTTAGGGTCAAACGATTCACCACCTCAGGTAAGGTCATGGCTTCGTCCAACTCATCACCCGCAAGCATCTCAGTTACCCAGCGATACAGCTCGGAGATATTCTTCATTCGCATCTCTGCGGCCTTAGCGCTGGTACTCGTTTCGTAGAGGTAATCTTCGTAATTAATCTTACGAATCAGCTGCTTCACCGCTTCAACGGGTTCACCACGCTCGGCATGCTCGCCGGTATCGACAATAAAACGCCCAAATTGATAAAGAGACGACATAGCCGCAGGCGGCAGATGATGATTTAAATCTGGATCGAAAATCGCCTCAAACATCGAGATATGTTTTTCGTTAGCAAAATTGCCTAAACGCTCTAAGGTCGATGGGCCAATACCGCGCTTTGGCAAGTTAACAATGCGTAAAAAGGCGTTATCGTCATCGGGGTTTACCACTAACTTAAGGTAACCCATGATGTCTTTAATTTCGGCGCGGGCAAAAAATGAGGTACCGCCACTTAACTTATAGGGAATGCGGTTGGTCATCAGCGCCCGTTCTAATAATCGCGATTGATGATTACCACGGTACAAAATTGCATAGTCGCCAAACTGGGTTCGTCCCACAAACTTGTGGCGTACAATCTCGGCCACCACCCGCTCGGCTTCCTGCTCCTCGCTGGCAGCAAAAAGCACTCTTAGTGGCTCGCCATAGGCCAACTCACTAAACAGTGCCTTATCGTAAACGTGGGGGTTATTAGCGATTAAGATGTTGGCAGCACGCAAAATGCGCTGACTCGAACGGTAGTTCTGCTCGAGTTTAATCAACTTCAGTTTAGGGAAATCTTTGCCCAGTAATACTAAGTTCTGCGGTTTAGCACCACGCCACGAATAAATTGATTGGTCATCATCGCCTACTACGGTAAAGCGCTCACGCTCTCCCACCAGCAACTTAACCATTTCGTATTGGGAGGTGTTAGTGTCTTGATATTCGTCCACCAGCAAATATTGAATGCGAGTTTGCCAGCGGGTTCGCACCTCTTCATTGTGCCTTAATAGCAAGGTTGGTAGCAGAATAAGATCGTCAAAGTCGAGCGCGTTATAGGCCTTCATGTGTTGGGCATAACGCTGATAGAGCATAGCAAACAGTTGCTGCTGTTCATCCTTAGCCAGTTTGCGCGCCTGATCGGGGATAACAAGACCCCCCTTCCAGTTAGAAATCGCCCCTGCTAATGCCTTTAAAAGATCTTTGTCTTCCTGCAACTCCTTTTGGGTCAGCTCCTTGAGCAGCGCCAAGGTATCCTGATCGTCGAACAGCGAGAAACCCGGCTTTAATCCAAGTACCTTGTGCTCGCGCTTAATGATCTCAAGCCCTAAGGTGTGGAAGGTCGAGATCCACAGTCCCCGAGCCTCCTTACGTCCCATCGACTGCGCTACCCGCTCCTTCATCTCACGGGCGGCCTTATTAGTAAAAGTCACCGCAGCGATATTACGGGCGTTGTAACCACACTTTTGCACTAAATAGGCAATCTTATTGATAATTACGCGTGTTTTACCGCTACCCGCACCCGCCAATACTAGGCAAGGTCCCGAAACATAATGAACCGCATCATTTTGGGCAGGATTGAGTTTCATCTTCGCGCAATATCCAAACAAGTCTACAAAAGGGGGATGGGATCATAGCAGAAGCCAGCAAGCCAAGGCTATTAAATCCCCCCAACCCCAAAGATGCGAAAGTCGAGAGAGGCAATACGTCTTCGCCGTAATGGGCTACGCAATCGGGGCAAAATTCCCAATCCTGCTGTGGGGTTTACTTTAGAAAGCTAGCACACTGAGTTACAATAAATTTATTCAGTGACAAGGTAGAAATGATTATGTTTAATCCAAAGAAAATCGAAGATATAGCGAAACAGCTGAGCGACAATCTGCCCAGCGGTCTAAAGCAATTTGCTGGCGAGTTTGAAGAGCGCAGCAAACAAGTGCTGCAAAATCAGTTACTCAAATTAGATTTAGTTTCCCGCGAAGAATTTGAAGTTCAGCAACATGTTCTACTGAAAACTCGCGAAAAATTAGAAGCGCTGCAAGCCCAAGTTAACGAGTTAGAAAAAAAGCTCAACGCAGCCGAGTAATTACCACCTACCGCGACTCATTATCTAATAAATTGATTAAGCACAGCCATTAACTGGCTGTGCTTTGTATTTTTAAGGTTTGAAATTAGCATTGCTGCTGGCGGGAATAACGGTGCTTTAGCCCTTTGTCATTGGCCTTTACCAGCTTCCAACGCTCACAACCATTAAAACGGGCATATTGGCGAACTGCCATCTCAAAAGCGTGGTAAAAATCCTCATCAAGCCCAAGGCTAGCTTCCTCTAGCGTCAACTGTTGCAACAGCAGCATCCCCTTGGGTCTGTCAGCCTTCACATCCACTCGGCCAACAAAACTATCGCGCCATAAAATAGCCAGAGAATAATAGCCATACTGACGCTTCTCGGCAGGCACATAAACTTCAATCTGATAATCAAAGCCATACCACTGTCTCAATCGTTGGCGTTGGATGAGTAAATTATCGAAGGGATTGAGTAACCAGACTCGATTTTTCAATGGTGAGATTAACTGCAGATTCGGGCGATAAAAATATTGCTGCCCCGATGCCTTAAAGCTCGCTAATTCGCCCTCTGCTTGCATTTCGATTAAAGCCTTGGATACTAAGGATTTTACCCCCTTACGTAGATACGCAATTTGCGCGCAGCTTCCAAAGGCATGGGCAGCTAAAAAGCGCTCAATTAAATGCCGAGCAAACTCCTCCTCGCTGGGTGGTTTGCTGTTAATGTTCGAAGGCAATACCCGCTCAGTTAAATCGTAGCACTTTTGAAATTTATCCCGCCGCAGCACCATTAACTCACCGCGCATAAACAGTTGTTCCAGAGCCTTTTTGGCCGGCTTCCAGTCCCACCAAGCACCATTTTTACCCGCCGCATGCTCAAAATCGCTCGCTTTCAGTGGGCCTTCGGCAGCAATCCTCGCTTTCACCTCCTGCATCGCCTTAAGGTCAGCGTCAAACCAATGTTTGCCACCGTTTTGCAGTTGTAACTTACGTTGCAGACTAAAACGATAATCCTCTATGGGGAGATAAGCCGCCGCATGTGACCAATATTCAAATACTTCCGAATTTGCCAGCGCAGCATCAAGCATCTGCGGCTGATAGTTTGACATGCGGCTATGGAGTACATGGTGATGTGCACGCTCGACCACATTAATAGAGTCAATTTGCACATAGCTCAGGCGGGATATCAGCTCTGAAACCGAGGTATGCGAATCCAGCAACCCCTGTTGCTGCATGTTGAGTTGTAACCATTCTTTGGGCGAATAGGGACTTACTTTCGACATCCTCAGCACCTCAAATTTAGGCTGTACGTTTCAGTACCGTCCTCATTTAGTATTAAAGTCTTCAGCTACCGCTAACCACTTTGCCATAATTTTGCCACTATTGATCAGCAGCTTGCCCTAACTTATCTGGGTAAATCTGTTTTAATAGAAAACATCTCCCATGTGTAACTCAGTTCAATATTGCAGGGAAGGCATTAGGGCTTATGTACAGCATGATGACCCTGATTAACTGAGCCTATCGCAGTGTAATCATCTGGTTTTTCAAGGTGCGCTTGACCAGAACTGGCGCACTGTAAGTTCAAGGCACTTATGCCAACTTACGTCACCCTCTTGAAGACCCCCGACAGCCCGCTTTCGCTGTCGGGATTTTTTTGCCGTTTTCGCACTTCACATTCGCTTTGAAGCGAAGCATTTTTGTCGACTCCCCGCGAGATCTCCTTCGACTCAATCAGCTCAAACCAAAAAAATCCCCGCAAATGCGGGGATTGATATATTCAAACCGAACGCATTAACTCAGCACTTCTTCTAATGCTCTTAGGCACAGCGCCACATTTTCGCGGCGAGCACCAAAGCCCATCAGGCCAATACGCCAAGCTTTGCCCGCAAGTGCCCCAAGCCCCGCGCCAATTTCTAAATTGTAATCGTTGAGCAAACGAGTACGCACAGATGCATCATCGACGCCTTCCGGAATAAACACGGCATTAAGCTGTGGCAGGCGAGAGGCTTCTTCCACCACAAAGTTTAGGCCTAACTTTTCAAGGCCTGCACGCAGCACTAAGTGCATTTCTTTGTGGCGCTGCCACGCATGTTCTAAGCCTTCTGCCGCCAATAAGCGCAGCGATTCATGTAAGGCATAAAGGGCATTAACAGGCGCAGTATGATGATAACTGCGCTTACCACCCGCACTGCTCCAGTAAGCCATCACTAAACTTTGATCGAGGAACCAGCTCTGAACCGGCGTTTTACGGTTTTTCAGTTTTTCAACCGCGGCGGGTGAAAATGACACAGGCGATAAACCCGGCACACAGGATAAACACTTCTGGCTACCGGAATAAATTGCATCAATTCCCCATTCATCGACACGTAGCTCAACGCCACCTAAGGAGGTCACCGCATCGACAATCGATAAACAGCCATGTTGTTTTGCTAGCGCACACAAGGTCTTAGCATCACTTAATGCGCCCGTTGAAGTTTCGGCATGCACAAAGGCTAAAAACTTGGCATCAGGGTTAGCTTTTAGTGCTACTTCAACGGCAGCAGGGTCAACAGGTGTGCCCCATTCGTTATCTACTACAACGGCAATTGCGCCAACGCGCTCAACATTTTGGCGCATACGCTCACCAAACACACCATTACGGCACACAATCACCTTTTCGCCCGGCTCTACTAAGTTCACAAAGCAGGTCTCCATGCCCGCACTGCCAGGTGCCGAAACCGCCATGGTCATTTCATTCTGGGTTTGAAAGGCATATTGAATCAGGCTTTTAAGCTCATCCATCATTCCTACAAAAAGCGGGTCTAAATGGCCTACTGTCGGTCTTGCTTGAGCTGCCAACACTTCGGGATAGACATCCGACGGACCTGGCCCCATTAAAATACGGCGAGGCGGATTAAAGGCTTGAAATTGCGGTGCAGGTAACATCATGTCTCCTTAGTGCGTGAAATTAGTGCGTGAGGTCTTTTTATCTGCCGAAGGGTTACCCCTTCTTTTTATCAGTGCCAAGCTACCATAAAAAGAGGCGCCTGTGCGCCCTTTAAGTGTTAGCCCGCTTTATGTTTGGTATTTGCAGCATTCAAAAACAATTGATACGCGGGACTTTGGGTTTCTTCCTGATACACAAAGCCAAGCTCGGTTAAAAACTGCTGGAACGGCAGCGCATCACTCATCGGCACTTCAAAGCCTGCAAGTACCCGCCCAAAGGCGGCGCCGTGGTTACGGTAATGGAACAAGCTAATATTCCACTTACTCTGCAGGGTAGTTAAAAACTTGAGCAGCGCACCAGGATGCTCGGGGAACTCGAAGCTAAAAAGCCTCTCTTCTAATGGCTCCGGCGGATGACCGCCTACCATATAGCGCACATGCAGTTTCGCGGTTTCATCACCGGATAAGTCCTGTACCTCAAAACCGTTGCGCTCTAAGGTATTGATAATATGTTCTAGCTCATCATGGCCCTTGGTCAGGCGAATGCCCGCAAACACAACAGCCATATCACGACTGCTAAATCGATAGTTAAATTCTGTCATCACCCGCTTATCGAGGAGCTCGCAGAAACGCAAAAAACTACCGGGACGTTCGGGCACTTTCACCGCCAGCACCGCTTCTTTTTGCTCACCTAATTCGCAGCGCTCCGACACATAACGCAGGCTATGGAAGTTCACATTGGCGCCACTTAAAATCGCAGCAACTTTCTCGCCGCGACCACTGTCGCCATCGGCATTGGTGCCGACATACTTCTTAAGCCCAGCTAGGGAGAGTGCTCCAGCGGGTTCGGCTATGGCGCGGGTATCCTCAAAAATATCCTTCACCGCCGCGCAAATTTCATCAGAGGTAACAGTAACGACATCATCGACAAAATGCTTTGCAACACGAAACGGCTCTGTGCCGATACGCTTAACAGCAACACCGTCGGCAAATAAACCGACCTGAGGCAAAGTCACTGGCTCACCCGCTTCCATCGCCGCCTTTAGGCAAGCGGCATCTTCGGGTTCGACACCAATGATCTTGACCTTAGGCATCACAGCTTTGTAATAGGCCGCAATCCCAGCGACTAAACCGCCACCGCCCACGGGCACAAATACCACTTCTAAATCCCGTTGCTGCTGGAGCATTTCTTGGGCGATGGTGCCTTGACCCGCAATCACGGCCTCATCGTCAAAGGGCGCGATATAGACTCGCCCTTCCACTTTAGCCATGTCCATGGCAAAGGCGTTAGCCTGATCGAAGGCTTGACCATGCAATACCACATTGCCGCCTAAACGGCGCACTGCATCGACCTTAATGTCGGGGGTGGTTTCGGGCATCACAATCACGGCATCCACGCCACGACTCGCCGCCGACATCGCTACACCTTGGGCATGGTTGCCCGCCGAGGCACACACCACACCGCGCTGACATTCCGCAGAACTTAATTGAGCTATACGGTTATAGGCACCGCGAAGCTTAAATGAATGCACCGGCTGCATATCTTCACGCTTTAAAAAAACTTGGCAACCGAGGCGCGCCGAGAGCTTATTAAGGCTCGATAATGGCGTCACCTTAGCCACGTCGTACACGGATGAGAGCAAAATCTTCTGCAGATAACTCTGTGCCAATTGATCCTTGGCAAGCTGGTCGAGTTGATTGGATGGCACAAAATCATCCTCTGGCTTTGCGGCAGTAAACATATCAATCCTCCAGTTTACTGCGATCGCGCACCGCGCCCTTATCGGCACTGGTAGCAAGCATCGCGTAGGCTTTGAGCGCCATGGACACGTAGCGTTGGCGGTCCAGCGGTTTCCACGCCATCGGGCCACGACTTAACATGGTTTCACGGCGTTCTGCCAGCTCTGCATCACTCACGGCAAGTTTGATACTGCGCTTTGGAATATCGATTTCGATCCGATCGCCATTTTCAATCAGGGCGATAGTGCCGCCCGCCGCAGCTTCGGGGGATACGTGGCCAATCGATAAGCCCGATGTGCCGCCCGAGAAACGACCGTCGGTGATAAGCGCGCAGGCCTTTCCTAAGCCGCGTGACTTTAAGTAACTGGTTGGATACAACATTTCCTGCATACCCGGACCACCTTTTGGCCCTTCGTAGCGGATAACGACGACATCACCAGCCACAACTTCGCCGCCTAGGATGCCAGCGACCGCATCGTCTTGGCTTTCATACACGCGGGCGCTGCCCACAAAGGTCAGATTCGATTCATCGACACCTGCGGTTTTCACGATACAGCCGTTGTCGGCCAAATTGCCTGACAACACCGCAAGACCGCCCTCTTGGCTAAAGGCAAACTCGCGGCTGCGGATGCAACCTCCTTGCCTGTCATCATCGAGTGTCGGCCAGCGACATTCCTGACTAAAGGCCTTAGTGGTCGGGATACCCGCAGGGCCTGCCATAAAGAATTGTTTTACTTGTGGATCTTCTGTCTGCATCACATCGAAACGCGCAAGCACTGACTTTAAGGTGCCGCTATCAGGCGTGCCATCATTTAACGCCGCCACATGGTAAACATCGGTATGTAGAAGCCCTGCCCTATCTAACTCACCTAAGATCCCCATCACACCGCCGGCGCGGTGCACGTCTTCCATATGATATTGGGGAGTCGATGGAGCCACCTTACATAGGTGCGGCACTTGGCGTGACATACGGTCGATATCCGCCATAGTGAAATCGACTTCGGCCTCCTGCGCCGCCGCTAACAGGTGCAATACGGTATTAGATGAGCCGCCCATGGCGATATCCAGCGCCATAGCATTCTCAAAGGCTTTGAAACTGGCGATATTGCGCGGTAATGCGGAGGCATCATCCTGTTCGTAGTAGCGTTTAGTCAGCGCCATTACCCGGCGACCCGCCTCTAAAAACAGCTCGCGGCGATCCGCGTGAGTTGCCAACATGGAACCGTTGCCCGGCAGCGAAAGACCCAAAGCTTCGGTTAAACAGTTCATCGAGTTAGCGGTAAACATGCCTGAACAGGAACCGCAGGTTGGGCAGGCACTGCGCTCAATCTTAGCGCTATCTTCATCGCTCACATTCGAGTCGGCCGCCGCCACCATGGCATCGACTAAGTCGAGCTTGATAAGTTTGTCAGACAGCTTGGTTTTACCCGCTTCCATCGGCCCGCCCGAGACAAACACCACGGGGATATTGAGGCGCAGCGCCGCCATTAACATCCCTGGGGTGATCTTGTCGCAGTTGGAGATACACACTAACGCATCGGCGCAGTGGGCGTTGACCATATATTCCACGCTATCGGCAATTAACTCGCGCGATGGCAAGCTATAGAGCATGCCGCCATGGCCCATGGCGATGCCGTCATCCACGGCAATGGTATTGAATTCTTTGGCGATACCGCCCGCTTCTTCAATGGCGCCCGCAACGAGTGAGCCCATATCTTTTAGGTGCACGTGACCTGGCACAAATTGAGTAAAGGAGTTGGCAATGGCAATAATCGGCTTACCAAAATCATTGTCTTTCACCCCTGTGGCGCGCCAGAGTGCGCGGGCGCCCGCCATATTGCGGCCTTCGGTGCTGGTAGCTGAACGTAACTTTGGCATTGACTGTATCCTTTCTCTCAAATCAAAAATCGGTCTTTATACTGCGCGTCTCGGTACAACCCAGACGGTGTGGTGATGCAATGGTTTCCATGCCCTAGGCGTGGGCTTTTTGCGGCACATTCAAAGGTAACAATACCTTACATTGAGTCACATCAATCAGTTTATTTAATTGATTACTCAACAATTCGATGGCGCGCTCACTATCAACTTCCATATCCAGCGACAGACTCGCATCCTCATTCATCCGCATCTGCATCTGGGTCACGGTAAATCCACGGTGACGGGTCACTCGCAGTACCCTTTCTACTACTTCGGGGCGTTGTTGCATGGTTAGCTCTAGGGAGTGAATCATGTTTGTTTCTCCATTTCTTCCATCATGTCGCTGTTTGATGCGCCGGGGGGCACCAGTGGCCAAACGTTAAAAGCATCGTCGATTGCTACGTGTAACAAATAAGGTCCCTTCGCCAACAACATCTCGGTCAGCGCTTCTTCGACTTCATCGGAAGAGAAAATCGTGCGGCCAGGAATGTCAAAAGCCGAGGCTAACTGCACAAAATCGGGGTTATCCGACAGGTCAGTTTCGCTATAACGCTCTTCAAAGAATAGTTGCTGCCACTGCTTAACCATGCCGAGTTTTTGATTATCAATAAGCAAAATTTTCACCGGCAGTTTACGGCGCTTAATGGTGGTGAGCTCCTGCACGTTCATCATAAAAGAACCGTCGCCAGAAACAGTCACCACAGTGGCATTCGGGCGGGCAACCTGAGCACCAATCGCAGCGGGTAAACCAAAGCCCATAGTGCCTAAACCCGCACTTGAAAGATGATCCTCAGGACGGCGGAACCACATATGTTGCGCCACCCACATTTGATGCTGACCCACATCGCAGCAAACCACGCTGTCTTCGGGCAGTTTATTCGCTAAACGGCGCAGCATAGCGGGCGCATAAATCAGGCTACCGGGATGTTGATAATCCCATTGATGTTTTCGCCCTAAGTGGGCAACTTCGACCTGCCAAGGGGTGATATTTAATGGCATAGCTAACGCAGGTAGGATTTGACGCAGATCGCCCGCAATCGCCACATCCGGCATCCGTAATTTACCCAGCTCAGCGGCGTCGATATCTAAATGGATCACCTTAGCGTTCTGGGCAAAGGTTGCTAAGCGGCCAGTGACTCGGTCGTCAAAACGTGCACCAACTACGACCAATAAATCGCATTCCTGCACTGCAAGGTTGGCTGCCTTGCCTCCGTGCATACCTAACATGCCCAAATAACCTTGAGTGCCGTGGGCGATAGTGCCTAACCCCTTTAGGGTGGCGACCGACGGCATGCCAGTGACTTCGATAAACTCGCGCAGCGGCTCAACCGCGCCCGCCATGCCGACACCACCGCCCACATACAACATAGGTTGTTTAGCCTCAGTAAGCAGAGCGCGGGCCGCAGCGATTTCCGTTTGCGCAGCCTGCGGCTCGCTAGTCACTGCTAGCAATGGCGTGCGGTATTCCACCTGTGCGATTTGGATATCCTTAGGAATATCCACCAGCACGGGACCTGGTCTACCAGAAGCTGCAATTTCAAAGGCTTGATAAAGGGTTGGGATTAGATCTTTAACGTCTGTCACCATAAAACTGTGTTTAGTGCAGCTTAACGACATGCCTAAGACGTCAATTTCTTGGAAGGCATCGGTGCCGATAACAGCGGTGGACACTTGACCCGTGATAGCAACAACAGGCACTGAATCTAACAGCGCATCGGCCAAAGAAGTGATTAAGTTAGTCGCGCCAGGCCCAGAAGTGGCAAAGCACACTCCCGTTTTACCGCTCGATCTGGCGTAACCCACGGCGGCAAAGGCGGCGCCCTGCTCGTGGCGGCTTAGGAGATGTTCAACCGGACTGCCGTAAAGGGCATCATAAATCGGCATAATTGCGCCACCAGGATAACCAAACACTGTGGTCACCCCGTGTGCCGCCAATACTTTGATGACGGCGTCTGCGCCTCTGATCATTTGTCCTGGTTCCATAACGTCTCTCACCACCCTCATCCTGTTCTGCCCAAATTCTTTTCGAATTTAAGGCTTTAAAACGAAGAACCCCCCGGTCCTTTCGGAGAGGGGGGTTCTTTCGAAACTTTGAGCCTTTTAGGTCTACCAGTTTGCCAAACGCCGCCCCCGCTGTGATTTAATAATCACTACGGTAATAATCACGAGAATGAGCTTGGCAGCTAGGTTAAACATTAATAATCAGACCCTAATCGGTGTGTTCAAAAAAATGTGCATCGCTTGAAATCTGCGCATCGGACACTCGTCCTATCGCTTGTTACTAGCTTTACCATAAAGCACTAGCCAAACACAATTAAAAATTATTTGTTCAAAAAAAATTCAGCTTCCCTGCCGAGACAATACAAAACAACAAAGTGAATCGTTAACAAACGCACATGAGTCAGCGTGATTGCCTACTAACCAATGTCAGTTTTGCCCGCTCGACAGCCTAACTAAGCAGGTAAGGTAAAACATACCGAGGACTGTTTAATCACAGCCTCGGCGCAGAACTTAAGCACCTACAATGCTCTTCATATCAGTCATATAACCACGAAGCTCGGCACCAACATACTCCACTGCCGTGTGGCGAATCGCTTCGTTTACTGCGATTAATTTCAGGTTATCAACCCCGTTGGAGCTATCTTTCAGGCCTGCACCTAAATACTCAGGCGACATGTTATTCACATAGTCGCGCAGCAGTGGCACTGCGGCATGGTTAAACAGGTAACAACCGTACTCAGCGGTGTCTGAAATCACCACGTTCATTTCATACAAACGTTTACGGGCGATAGTGTTAGCGATAAGCGGGGTTTCGTGCAGAGACTCGTAGTAAGCCGACTCTTCGATAATGCCTGCAGACACCATAGTATCGAAGGCTAATTCCACGCCCGCTTTGATCATAGCGACCAAGAAAATCCCTTTATCGAAGTAAGTCTGCTCGTCGATATGCTCGCTGCTCACGGGTGCTTTTTCAAAGCCAGTTTCAGCAGTTTCGGCACGCCAACGCAGCAGGTTAGCATCGTCATTCGCCCAGTCCTGCATCATAGTGCGAGAGAATTCGCCGCTGATGATGTCATCCATGTGCTTTTCGAATAACGGTTGCAGAATGTCTTTTAAATCTTCAGCAATTTCAAACGCTTTGATTTTTGCAGGGTTGGACAATCTGTCCATCATATTGGTGATGCCGCCGTGCTTTAATGCTTCAGTCACGGTTTCCCAGCCCTGTTGAATTAATTTCGCGGCATAACCTGGCTCAACGCCATCAGCCACCATCTTGTCGTAACCTAAAATCGCACCGGTCTGCAGCATGCCGCACAGGATGGTTTGCTCACCCATAAGGTCAGATTTTACTTCGGCGATAAAGGATGACAGCAATACGCCGGCACGGTCACCCCCTGTCGCGCTCGCATAGGCCTTAGCGATGTCTAAGCCGTCACCATTAGGGTCATTTTCAGGATGAACCGCAATCAGTGTTGGCACGCCAAAACCACGTTTGTATTCTTCACGCACCTCAGTGCCTGGGCACTTAGGCGCCACCATCACAACCGTGATATCGGGGCGAACCTGCATGCCTTCTTCAACGATGTTGAAACCGTGGGAATAGGACAACGTTGCGCCTTGCTTCATCAGTGGCATCACAGTGTTTACAACATTGGAATGCTGTTTGTCCGGCGTTAAGTTCAGGACCAAATCCGCATCTGGGATCAGTTCTTCGAAGGTGCCAACGCGAAAACCATTGTCTGTGGCTTTTTGCCATGAAGCACGTTTTTGAGCGATGGCTTCAGCGCGAAGTGCAAAGGCGATGTTGAGGCCAGAATCACGCATGTTCAGGCCCTGGTTAAGCCCTTGGGCACCACAACCTAAAATAACAATATTCCAATCTTTGATGTAATTGCAGCCATCGACGAACTCACTGCGATCCATAAAGCGACATTGGCCCAATTGCTCTAATTGTTGACGTAAATTCAGAGAGTTAAAATAGTTAGCCATCTCAGACACCACCCTTCAGTCGGAAATATTTGTCTCAACCCAATCCATTAAATGTTAATGATTGGTTGTCATTGAAATCACTATAACCTATGGCTATCGTTGCTTAAAATGATATATTCGAAACTTAATATTGCGTTTTATGCAATATTGTTTTCGACCTTCAATTTCTCAGGTTGCAGCGAATAGGACGAAGTTATGGATATACGTACCCTGAAATTGTATCTGCATTTGTGTGACAGTTTGCACTTCGCCAAAACGGCGGAGCAGATGCACGTCAGCCCATCGACATTAAGCCGTGCGCTGCAAAGATTAGAAGAAGAAGTTAACGCCAAACTGTTTGAGCGGGATAACCGCAGCGTGACCTTAACCCACGCGGGGAGGGAATTTAAAACCTTCGCCGAACAAACACTTAATCAGTGGCACACCCTAAAGCACAGCATCGATATCAAGCAAGATGTGCTGCGCGGCAGACTAAATTTGTATTGCTCAGTGACTGCCGCCTACAGTCATCTCCCCAGTTTGTTAGATCGCTTTCGCCAAGAACACCCCTTCGTGGAGATTGCACTCACTACGGGCGATGCTGCCAATGCGCTTGCCGAAGTGCAGCAAAACCGTGTCGATATCGGTATCGCAGCCCTGCCCGATCCCTTTCCGAACAATTTGTATTTCGCTAAGATTGAAGATGTGCCGCTATCCATCATAGCCCCCACAATGCGCAGCAAAGTGCAGCAACAAATCAGCCAAACCCCGATTGATTGGGCCAAGCTGCCCTTTATCATTCCCGAACACGGCCCCGGCAGACGCCGCGCCGATAACTGGTTCAAACAAATGGGATTCGTACCCAATATCTATGCCCAAGTTTCGGGACAGGAAGCCATTACCTCCATGGTGGCGTTAGGCTGCGGCGTGAGTATTACGCCCGAGGCGGTGATCAATAACAGCCCTGTGCGGGATCGTATTCAAATCATCCCTTCCCCAAAGGCCATAGCCCCCTTCGAGTTAGGTTGTTGTTGCAAGATCAAACGCTTAGATGACCCCATCATAAACGCCTTTTTAGAGGTGATATAAAAAAGCGAGGCCATGCCTTTGTAGCATCGCCTCGCTCTTCTTTTTAAAACCAAAATGTGATTAGGTATCGGGCGATGCCGCTTTGTCATTGTTGGCCTCAATGCGTGTCACTAGCAATTGGTCGACCTTGTAGGCGTCGATATCCACCACCTCAAACTTATAACCCGCATAGTTCACAAAGTCAGTGCGTTTAGGGATTTTTCGCAGCATATACATCATAAAACCGGCGATGGTTTCGTAGTTTTGATTGTGTGGGAACTCTTCAATCCCAAAGGCACGCATTACGTCGGTAATCGGCGTCACGCCATCCACAAGCCACGAATTACTATCACGGGCAATGATTTGCTCTTCACTCTCGTGCAACGACCATGCACCCATTACTGCGCGTTGCAAATCGTTGGTGGTCACAATCCCTACCACGAGGGCATATTCGTTCATCACCACGGCAAAGTCGGCGCGGCTGTTTTTAAAGTATTCCATCGCCTCAGACAGGCTCAATGTATCAGGGATGATTAAGGAATTATGCACTAAAGTATTGTCATTTAAGGTGATTTTTTGACCATTGATAACACGGATTAATAATTCCTTGGCATCCACAAATCCCTTAATCACATCAAGCTGACCATCGCAGACCAAAAACTTAGTGTGGGGATCTTCGGCAATTTTACGCTTAATATCTTCCTCGCTGTCCTGCAGTAGAAAGTACACTAAGCTCTCACGCGCGGTCATGGCGGAGGTGACTGAAACGGTTTGCATTTCAAATACGTTTTCCATCATTTGCTGCTCACCCTTGTCGAGTACGCCCGCCTCGGCACCAGCATCCATTACCGCATAAATATCGTCTGGGGTGATATCGTCGTTTCGCGCGGTAGGGATTTGCAGCAGCTTAAAGATGCCGCTCGCCATCCCATTGAAAAACCATACAAGTGGACGAAGTACAGTGATGCAAAACGTCATTGGACCAACGAGTGTCAGCGCCACGGTTTCAGGCATCGCCATCGCGATACGCTTGGGCATCAAATCGGCAATCAGAATAAAGGCACTGGTCACGATAAAAAATGACATCACAAAGCTTGCCTGAGTGAGCCAAGGATCGCTCAACCAAGGTGATAAAAATTCATAGAAATAGGGACGAAATGCCGACTCACCCACGATACCGCCCATGATGGCGACCGCATTCAAACCAATTTGCACTACGGTAAAAAAGCTGCCGGGATGGGCTTGGAGTTGCAACACTTTTTCGGCGCGGGCATCGCCCTCATCGGCTAACTGACGTAAACGGATTTTTCGCGATGCAGCCAGTGCAATTTCCGACATAGAGAAAAAGCAACTCGCCCCAATTAAACACAATACGATCATCACGTTATCTAAGAGACTCATGAAACACCTTTCGATTAACACTAGACTGACTTGAACCGGCGGGCGCTGTAATTTCCCGCCAGTAGAATTTGAGCCACCGATTTCACATCTTTAATTTGTAGGATTATTTTACAGGGATGGCGATAAGGCCTTTACTTCACTAACAAAATCACCCAACGTTTAAAAAGCATATGGGTTTATTATATCTGCTATTCACTTTTCTATTCGTTTTTCTGCTATGGCTAAATGCGCATGCAGAGCCTGACCCACTTAAGTTACGCTTTTGTGTCGAAGAGACGGAATATCTGCCATTTAATTACCTTGTCAGACGAAATGGGATTAAGACTGATCAGGTTAGTGGCATGGGCCGACTAACACGCACATTCAAACCCATCGACGTTGTCTATGACGTGTTGGCTTAACCTTGGTTGGTAGCGTTGTTTAAAACAACGTACAAAGAGGCAGTATCGATACCGTGATGAGTGCGTCAATGAATTAGCAAAAGGCAACCAATTATATCCCATCCGCGACCTATTATTCTCTCATCCACTGTTATTTTTATTTAAAAGCTGAGCTAGATCCGCCATTTCCCACAAAATATTTCAATCAGTTGGCTGAGTTCGGTACAGTTTTTGGCATTGAATGTCTTTAATTACGGTAATGTTGGTAAGTTCAATGAAACGCCCTTAATTGAGATTAAAGCACTTTGGCACATCCCAAAATGCTGCTTCGACTAAAGATGTAAATTCTTCCTTGTCCGCTCATCTCGCAGGGACTTTGGAGCGACTCAAATACAGCACGTTCACAGAGAGCCTTCTAGCCAAGCCTTCCCAATGCCAAAAGCACCTTTCTATTTGTTGATTTCTAATCAATCGCCCCATAGGGTTCCCATTGCCTACGACTTCACCACCCAGTCAATAAACAATAGGCAAGCAAACACCCTGGGCTTTTATCTGCTTTTCTTCAATCACTTAGCCTCGCTGGCGATAGGGGCAATAATTAGGTTTAGGGCCAATCTGCGGATGATTGCGGCAAGTTTCGGGACGCTGATGATAGATAGTGCAGCGGCGGGTTTTACTGTCTAGATACAAACAATCGTCATTGGCCATGCGTGCTAGGGTAAAAATCGAAGTCTTGTGGTTAAAGTTATCGATTAGCCGCGCCTTTTGTAGCCTTTTAGCAATGGCTTTGAGATCGCCCTCTGCTTCAAACTCATCCACAAGCGCCATGCGCACTAAATCACTCACAGTCACTTCAACGGGCAGCGTGCAGCAGGTCGCATGGCAGGTATCGCATAAACCCTTGCGGTATTTTTGCCATGTGGCGAGGTCGTCAATATTAAAAATCGCCACCGAATTTGCCGCGTTTTTACTGCGTTTAGACACGTTACAACCCTGCCAATTACATTAAGGACAAGTCAAAAGGGCGGCAATTATAGCAAGCCAACATCATAAATAAACACGGCACGTTTAAGGTATAAGCAGATGAAAGATGCCTGTCGGAGAGTCAAGAATTAAGGCTAAAAAGCTCAAGATTGCCTTAAGACTAATCTCTGTTAATATATGTATAAATTCACAGTGATTGAGTGCTAACGACTTGCAGCAATTGGATCTTGTTCCGATTACAGACCTTAAAGGCGTCGCCAAAAAGGTCGCGGAAAAACTCGCGAAGCTCGGCATTACGACAGTCCAAGATCTGCTGTTTCACCTTCCCCTGCGTTACGAAGACCGCACTCAAATTTATCCCATTGCGGCATTAATGCCCGGCAACTACGGCACGATAGAAGCCGAAATCCAGTCAACCCAAATTATTCAGGGCCGCAAACGCATGCTGGTGTGCAATGTCCGCGACGAAACGGGCAGCATGACACTTCGCTTCTTTAACTTCTCCGTCGCCCAGCGCAATGCCATGCAAAATGGATTAATGATCCGCGCCTACGGCGAAATCCGCCGTGGTAATCATCAAGCTGAGATAGTGCACCCCGAATATAAAATCGTCTATCCCGGTGAAGATATTCGCCTAAGCGACACACTCACGCCTATTTACCCAACAACCGAAGGCCTAAAGCAGGCGAGCTGGTTAAAACTCACCGAACAGGCGCTGGAATTATTAGAAGACGGCGGTCTAACCGAGTTACTGCCAGCGAATCTGCAACCCAATAACTTAAGCCTAAAGCAGGCACTGCAAACATTGCACCGCCCCCACGCAGGCATTTCCCAATTCGATTTAGAGTTAGGTCAACACCCCGCGCAGCAACGCTTAGTACAGGAAGAACTACTGGCCCATAATCTCAGCATGTTACGCCTGAGGCAGCGCGCTAACTTAGATGCGGCCGTCTCCATGCATGCCACAGGGCAACTCCTCAACCCCTTTTTAGCGTCATTGCCCTTTAAGCCCACTGGCGCCCAGCAACGGGTTGTGGCCGACATCGGATTGGATTTAGCTAAACCCCACCCTATGATGCGCTTAGTACAGGGCGATGTGGGCTCGGGAAAAACCCTAGTGGCAGCCCTTGCGGCGCTGCAGGCTATCGAAAGTGGTTATCAGGTGGCAATGATGGCGCCCACTGAGCTTTTGGCCGAGCAACACGCCGCTAACTTTGCCGCTTGGTTTGAACCACTCGGACTCAAGGTTGGCTGGCTCGCGGGGAAACTCAAGGGAAAAGCCCGTGCTCAATCGCTCGCAGATATTGAATCCGGCGCGGCGCAGATGGTGATAGGCACCCACGCGATTTTCCAAGAGCAAGTGACCTTCAATAAATTGGCGCTGATTATCATCGATGAACAGCACAGGTTCGGCGTGCATCAGCGTATGGGGCTTAGAGAAAAAGGTATGCGACAGGGATTCCACCCCCATCAGCTGATTATGACCGCCACCCCGATTCCGCGAACCTTGGCAATGACCGCCTACGCCGACTTAGATACCTCGATTATCGACGAGTTACCACCCGGCAGAACGCCAGTAACAACTGTCGCTATCCCCGATTCTCGCCGCAATGAAGTACTGGAGCGCGTTCGCAGCAGCGTGATGCACGACAAACGTCAAGCCTATTGGGTCTGTACCCTGATTGAAGAATCTGAAGTGCTCGAATGCCAGGCCGCGGAAGACACCGCCGAGGAGCTGCGCCAAGCATTGCCCGAACTCAATATAGGGCTTGTTCATGGGCGGATGAAAAGCGCTGAGAAACAACAGATTATGGCCGAATTTAAAGCGGGCAATATCCATCTGCTGGTTGCCACCACAGTCATTGAAGTAGGCGTGGATGTACCTAATTCTAGTTTAATGATCATTGAAAACCCCGAGCGCCTCGGGCTGGCGCAACTGCACCAACTGCGCGGCCGCGTGGGTCGTGGCGCCATCGCCAGTCACTGCGTACTACTTTACAAAGCCCCCCTGAGCCAAACTGCCAGTCAACGGCTGAATGTGCTCAGACAAAGTAACGATGGTTTTGTTATTGCGCAGAAGGATTTAGAAATTCGCGGGCCGGGTGAAGTATTAGGCACAAAACAAACGGGACTTGCCGACCTCAAAATTGCCGACCTTGTAAGGGATCAAGCACTCATCCCTCACATTCAGAAATTGGCCAGCCATCTTATGGTACAAGCTCCTGCGTCAGTCGATGCCATCATCTACCGTTGGTTGGGGCATAAACAACAGTATGTACAGGCATAACGGCGTGCTAACCCATTAAGGGCAAATATATTTGCCATGCACGATAGGGTGCTATGGACATGTTTGTGGAATCTTGCACAATGGATGGGTAACCAAGGGCGAGTTCTCACAGGTCATTCACATCGCTGCCGTTACCAATTTCCTTGAAACTGAGTCTAAGGATGTAAAATGCAAGTTAACCAAGAAGATAGAATAACCCCTCAAGAAACCTCATCGGGCAGTAATCGCTTCGCGATGTTTGCGATCGTGCTGGTTATTCTGCTCTCTATCGCGGGCTACTATTACTACATTAAGGATAACAGTGGCCCAAAACTCATTCCCAATGCACCGATTGTACTTCCCGAATCGCCACCTACTGAGCCGATGATACTTGATAGCAGCCCAGAAGAGCCTGCTCAAAACGAGACAGATACACAAGAGCCAACCACAGAAACCTTGAATAGTCAGGAAATGCCAGAGCCGGTTACCATTGTCGAAACCGTGCCGAGCCTGCCTGAAAGTGATGAATTTGTTCATCAAAAGGCCTTAGCCATCATTAACAACACCCAAGTAGGTTCAGCGCTGGTCACCCAAGACTTAGCGCGCCAGTTTGTAGTATTTGTCGATAACTTAGCCCAAGGGGATTTGACCCGTAAAGTCAGCCCAGTGAAAGGCCCTGAAACTCTATTTAGCGTTTCTGAGATCACCAACAAAGTGTATTTAAATCCAGAAAGCTACCACAGATATGACGCCTACGCGTCTGTATTGGCCAATATGGATAGCCAGACCTTATTGGCCACCTATAAGCAATTAACCCCGCTATTTGACGAGGCGTTTGCTGAGCTTGGTTATACTGACGCCAAGTTCAATGACCGAATACTGCAAGCGATAAAACTGATGCTCGCAGCACCCATCATCGAAGAGCCGATCGAACTGAGTTCAATTAGTGTGAACTATCGCTTTGTGGATCCTAACCTCGAAGCGCTGCCCAGCGCTCAAAAGTTAATGATCCGCATGGGACCAGAAAACTCCCGCAAAGTAAAAGCCGCGCTGCGAAAACTCGAAAACCAGTTGGCGCAGTAATATTCGGGTGAATTGCCCCGCTTGACCCCAAAAGGCGCATCCAGCGCCTTTTGTCTTTTCAGCCTTCCTTGGCTTGTCGTGTTACCTAAGTGCTATGAGCCAAACTGTTACAGATAGATAAACGTCATCTCACCAATTCAAAAATGGCTTAGCCTTTGCTTATATGTGCCATAAATCTACTGCTCAAAAAAGATTGAAGACAAGGGCTGCGTTAAAGCATGGAGACTTATTTAATGACAAAGATGGCGTTGAACATTAGACCGAGCATAAGAACAACGATGAAAATGGTATTGGACGATCTCAAAGGCTCTGAAATTGCAGCTCTTTTAACAGAGCACCTTGAAGATATGCGCGCAACTTCGCCACCCGAAAGTGTCCACGCGCTGAATTTGGAAGGATTACGCCAAGACAATATTCGTTTTTGGACACTTTGGGATGGCGATAATCTTGCGGGTTGCGGTGCACTAAAATGGTTAGATACCCAGCATGCTGAAATCAAATCGATGCGCACTGCCGCCACCTATAAACAACAAGGTGTCGCCTCTCGGGTTTTACAGCACCTGATTAATGAAGCAAAAGCTAAGGGTGTGGAGCGACTTAGCCTCGAAACTGGCTCGATGGACTTCTTTATACCCGCACGCCGTCTTTATGCAAAATTTGGCTTTGAATTATGCGGCCCCTTTGCCGATTACGGCCTAGATCCCAACAGCGTGTTTATGACAAAAAGGCTCTAATTGTTTTTAGGTTAAATAGATAACAACCTCTGATGCCTCCTTTTAGATCAGGCTCAAGAACAACTCTTTGCAGCTGCTCACGACCTAACACAGATTTACGACATTCCCACTGAAAGTGGCTATTCTTATTGATATTGTAGTGTTAGCTGCCGTTCGCTTAAATGGCCCTTTAAATCAATAATAAAAGACAAATATGTATCGGCTAAGTAGTACCGCTTTAGCAACATGTCTTATTGTTGCAACCCTTTTAATTTTTCCTGGGATTGCTTATCTTAATCAAGCAATGTCGGGGAGTTACGGCATTGCCACCCATCAAGAAACGTCCATCGATTTCACCTGGCAGGATATTCACGGAAGAAACCACCAATTCAGCGATTGGCGGCAGGGGCCGAGTTATCTGTTTCTGGGATTTTTAAATTGTTCCCAAATTTGCCCTATCCGTACCCATCAGGTGCAAACGCTATGGCAGCAGCTCAACGAGCAGGAACAATCCCAACTGCGCTTTATGTTTATCACTATCGATCCGCAAAATGATTTGCCCGCGCTCAGGGAGCAAATGATCGATAGTCAATCAGCGCAATTTGTAAGTGCAGAGTTACCTCGAGGCCAATTAGCCAAGTTACAGCGTCAGCTTGCTGAAAAGTCGAGTTTTAACGATGACCTAGGGGAGCATAGCGGCCATCTTTACTTAATTTCGAAAGAAGGAAAACTCAGCCAGACCTACACCCAACGCCAACTTGACAGCAATAAATTACTGACCGACCTGAAAACCCTGATGCATTCAAAATAGGTTAATTAAAATGAATAACTTACCTGCTATGTCGATAACAGCTAAACACGATAAGACCCTATACCAACTGCTGATGGCTCAGGCACCTATTTTGCTGATCAGTGGATTTGTCGGTGCACAAATGCTGAACTTTGCCCTGCTGTCAGCAGTGTCCATCTTCATTCTCACCCAAATAAGCTATTCCCTACTCAAGGGCACCCCTGCTTTTGCGATTGTGGCGGCGGTGATCATGATGACAGTTTCTGCCATGCTCATCCAAAGCCAGATGGGTATGTTAGAAATGCATTTTCATATCTTTGCGACTATGGCGGTATTCCTTATTTATCAGCGCTGGGAGCCCATATTGGCCGCCCTGCTCACGGTAGCCGTTCATCACGTGCTGTTTACCTATATTCAACTGCATAACATAGAGATTAATCAGGTCGCGATTATGATCTTTGCTGGTGCGTGCAACTGGGAAATCACCTTAGTGCACGCCCTGTTTGCAGCTACCGAGGCAGGCATTCTCATTATGCTAGCGGCCATGATGCATGCCGAATCCTCCGCTAATCAGCGCATCGCCGATGCCATTGAGCAAATATCAGAAAACAAGGATATTTCGATTCGTCTCGAACCTGCAAAAAACCATGCAGAAATCGCATTTAACACTATGCTGGAGGAGCTTTCTAAGGTGTTTAGCGATTATCGTTCCATCGCTATTGATATGGCCAAAACCACAGCGCATCTCACTCAATTAAGCGAGCAAACCCAACACTCAGTTCAAAGCCAACACCAGCAGGCACTGCATATCTCTGATATCGCCCAAAATGTTATCCAGCAAATTAACCAAGCGGCGGCAGACAGCCAAGACTCTGCCCATGGCGCACGTTTAGCGGCAGACTCGAGTAGTGGGGATAGAAAGCGGGCGCTAAATATTATGGAAGACATGAAAAAACTCGAACTGAACACTACTGAGGTTACTCAGTTTTTATCTGAGCTAACACAGGACGTGAAATCGATTACCTCGCTGCTTGAAGCCATACGTAGCATTTCGGAACAAACCAATCTGCTAGCCTTAAATGCCGCCATTGAAGCCGCAAGAGCGGGTGAAAGTGGCCGTGGATTTGCCGTAGTCGCCGATGAGGTCAGAGCGCTCGCTCAACGTACTGGGCGCTCAACCGATGAAATCGCTACAGTACTGGCACACCTCAATACCAGTATGATTAAAACGGTCGAATCGATGGATTTGAGTAAACGCAGTACCCAAGACAACCTTAAACACACCAACGATATCGCCAATGGGATAGCCGAACGTTCAGAACAAATAACTCAAGTCGCCATTGCTAGCGAAAGCGTGGCTCACACCACCCAAACCCAGTGCGAAGTTTTAACTCATATAGGCGAAGACATTATCGAAAATGCCAATGCCATCAATCAACTGGTCGCTAAGATTCAAGAGTTGTCGTCAGGAACGATAGAAATGAGCCGTATCGCCAACGCTTATCAATCCAAGGCGGCGATTTACAAGCTTTAAAGAAATACTAGCACTTCACTTGCCATGGCGCAGTAGCCCTTCTGCGCCATAAGGCAACCTCTTAACTAAAAGACAACGCAATTTCTAATGCGGTTATGGATGTTGCCTGTCTCCAGCGATAGCCCAAAATAAACTTCCCAAGCTTGCGGCAAACAATTCATTAGAATAAACTTATTGAAACTTTTCTAATGGGACGATTGTAATGTTTCAATCTTTACTGGCTAAATTTACTGGTGGCCGCAGCGGTGAGCTTTGCTGGCAACTCATTGTGCAGGGCGCCCAAGTGATCGATGTTCGCTCTCCAGAGGAGTTTGCTGCTGGTCATTTACCGCAAGCAATCAATGTACCTCTCCCTGTTTTAGAGCAATGGTTAGCCCAAGTTGAAAATAGAACCCAAACCTTCGTGCTTTATTGCGGTGCGGGCATTCGCGCCCAAAAGGGTTGTGATATTTTTAAAGCCAAGGGATTTGAGTGTGTGATAAACGGCGGCTCACTCAATGATATGTTATCCAGCCAACCGAAATAATCGCAGCAAGAATATGCCTAATCCAAAGCGCAACATAGACGATGCCCCCCCCTGCGCCGAAAACGCGAACCGAGCCTGAGTTGAGTGAGATTCTTCGTCATACTCGGTTTCAATTTTCGCCGAGTCGCGGTCACGCCAGCATAAAAGTGCGCTATGTCGAAACCAGCGATATGCGCCAAATCTGCAGGTTATGCCAATAATGTTTGTCTTTAGGCAAAACTCAAACCCGTCAGATGAGGTCGCAGAGAGCACTAACGCAAAAACTGAGAGACAAAAATGCCAGCAGGTTTGCTGGCATTTTTAATGGGTTAGCAAATAAAGCGCGATTCGATTAAGCGGTTAAGGCATCGATGCTGGCTTTCGCTTCGCTAATACCTTTTTGGTTTGCTTCTTCACCCATGTTCAAGGCTTCAGCGTAAACCACTTCAACATCAGTGATACCGATAAAACCTAAGAAAGTTTTCAGGTAAGGCACAATGTGGTCGGTTGGGCTGTTTTTGTGAGCGCCACCACGGGTTGTGATAAGCACTGCACGTTTACCTTCCACTAAACCCTTTGGACCGTTTTCAGTGTAGGTGAAAGTCACACCGGCACGGGCAACGAAGTCAATCCAGTTTTTCAGTTGGGTCGGGATGTTGAAGTTATACATAGGTGCAGTGATAACGATAGTGTCGCTGCTTTTCAACTCTTCAACTAAGGCGTTTGATAAATCAAGCATTTCTTGTTGGCGAGGGGTTAAATCTGCGCCACCACGAAAGCCCGATGCAATTTCACCATCGACCATTGGTAATACATCTTGACCCGCTAAATCGCGCACTTTAATGGTCGCACCTTGATCTTCTAATTGGCCAATCAAGTGGTCAACTAATAAGGCAGATTGTGAATATCCGCCAAGAATACTGGATTTTAACACTAGGACTTTAGACATAATCTGCTCCAAAAATTAATTGATTCGAGCGCCTAAGAGTGACACTCGACGCTATGGAGGTAAGTTTATTCGCCCATAAAAAAGAATAAAAGTGGAATAAATCTGAGATTAAATTCGATTTTTTAGAAAGATTTTACATTTTAGGCACACTGAAATACAGGCCCTCGAATACGGCGCAGCAGCTATCCCCACAATAGAGCTTAACCTCAAGCTTTACCTTTGCTTTTTTGCCTTTCAGCAAAGACGATAAATCGGCATCTTGCCACGCGACTCTGGCTTCAGGCGAAAGGGCAACAGGCGCGAGATAACGCATATGGGCATCGGCCAACACGATATCGCCATCGACATTCTGTAATTTCTGCTGTAACCACACCATGCCCCAACCCGTTAACGTCATCAGGGTATAAATACTGCCTGCAAACATGGTCTGGTGTAGATTGATGTTCGGCGCGATGGGCGCACTGACCCTAAGTTCATTGTCAATAAAGCGTTGCGGCGATATCTGCATAAACTCGCTAACGGGAATGGTTTGATGCCAAGTCTGGCGTAATTCGTTGAGTAATTCGTCCATGGATTCTTAGGGCGTTATCCGCCTACACCTGTAAATTGAAAGTCACTGGACCGTCGTTAATCAGCTCGACCTTCATATCAGCACCAAACTGTCCTGTTTCGGTTTTAACCCCTTTAGCTCGGCAAAATTCAACAAATTCGTCATAGAGTTGCAGCGCTTGATCCGGCGTGCCTGCGCCTGAAAAGCTCGGTCTTAATCCCCTGCCCGTATCAGCTGCTAGGGTAAATTGTGAAACCACTAACAGTGAACCGCCCGCCTTCTCAAGATTTAAATTCATTTTGCCGTTTTCATCGGAAAACACCCGGTAGCTCATCACCTTAGTCGCAAGTTTCTCCATCTTCTCACGGTTATCTTCCCGCTCGACCCCAAGCAGCACTAATAGACCCTTATCGATGGCACCGATAGTTTGGTTGTCAACGACCACACTCGCGCGGCTCACTCTTTGAATTAGGGCAATCACTTTGTTTCCTTTGTTATTACTAGCGAACGACATCTGGCGTTTACACACTGCAGATTACCAATGCACCAAAGACCATACACTTTGACCATTGAGTGGGCGAAATTAACATTGCATCTTGAGGGTTACAAGGGCGAAGTCAATGAAGTATTAGTGCCGGAGCTGAGTTATGCCCAATGCTGTTGCTTTACCCAATCTCCCATAGCCTTAATTTCTAACATTACTGCAAGGGAGATAGCCTCGCTTTTCAGTGAATGGCCCCCCTCAATAAGACTTCGAACCTCAATGTTGGGCGAGGTGATTTGCCCTAAAAAAGCTTCAAGTAGATGCGGCGGACATATGGCATCGGCCGTTCCTTGAAACAACAAAGTTCGAGCGCCGATTTTAGGGATGACACGCTGTAAAACATCGAACATATTAAAGTAATTATTGGCGACAAAGTGAAGCTGTATGCGCGCGAGGGAGAGTAAAACCGAGGATAAGCGCAGTGGTAACAAAGTTGGTAAGTCAGCTAAGGTTAATTCCCATTGAAGCCAACGCCTAGCGGCATCATAACAAATTCGTGGCTCGGGCGAATTTAGCCTTGCTCGGTAATCCTCAAAAAGTAATTCAAGGCTTAATGCTCCTCCAGTAAACTCCGAGTAATTATGGGGGAATAATTTGGCGGCGCCGGTTTTGCCATAGAGCCACTCAATCCCATTTTGAGACGGAATAAACAGCGCCCATAAAACCTGGGCAATTACTCGCTCGGGAAATAATCCGCTGTAAACCAATGCCAGCGTCGCACCAAATGAGCCTCCAACCAAACACCATCGCTCGATACCAAGTTGCTGACGAATGGTCTCAATATCGCAGATCAACCCATTTAGGTGGTTATGTTCAAGCTCAGCCGAGGGTTGTGACTGACCCGCGCCCCGCTGATCTAACAATAAAATCCAGAATTGCTCGGGCGCAAACAAGGTTAGCTCACTGACATCAACGCCAGCACCTGGGCCGCCGTGTAAATACAGCAGAGGAATCCCCTTGGGATTGCCGAATTGGGCAAGATGAAGCTGTTGGCCATTCCCAACACTAAACCAGTCTCGGCGAATAAAAGCAGGCAGATGTTGAGCGATAGCGGTCATAGTCGATTCGAAAAATCTAAAATTGATTCAGCAAGTTAAAACTCTATATCGTTACTTATTGAGTGTAGTTGCTGATTCATTTTGCGCACTGTCCTTTATGGGTTCCACCGCCGCTAACGGTCGACCATCGAGATCGGTTTCATTATCATCACTGCTGGATTCATAGTCCAAATATTCAGGCATTGCCGCGGTGATTTCGGCGCCGAGCAGCACAATCAACCAAGATAAATGTACCCACACAAAAAGGATTGGAATTGTCGCCAGTGCACCATAAATGGCTTCGTAACTTGGGAATTTAGTCACATATAGGGCAAAGCCTTTTTTGCCTAACTCAAACAATAAAGCCGCCACAATCGCCCCTAAAAGGGCATGTAAAAACTTCACTTTCTTATTGGGGACAACCATATACAACAGCAAAAAAGCGGCGATTGAGAATAATATGGGGAGCTTACCAATCAAGAACGGAGCAACACCAGAAAGTGCATCGCCTTCAAACAGCTTGAGTGAGACGACATAGGATGTCGCCACTAAGCTTGCGCCCACAAGTACAGGTCCTAGGGTAATCACCATCCAATACATAGAAAAGGCAACTACCATGGAGCGTTTCTCTTTAGTCCGCCAGATATTATTGAGCGACTTATCGATGGCCGAGATCAACATAATGGCAACGATCACTAACGCTGCGATCCCGACTGCCGTCCCCTTGGAGGCATTCACCACAAATTCATTGATATAGACTTGAACCGTATCCCCAGCAGCGGGCAAGAAGTTCTCGTAGACAAAAGCTTCTATCTGGCCTCGAATACCTTTAAATACCGGGAAGGCTGATAGCATAGACATAGTCACAGCGACTATTGGCACCAAAGATAACAAAGTGACATAGGCAAGGTGCCCTGCACGGATATTAATTTGATCTTCCGCTAGGCGGCGCTTCAGATGCAGCAGAAACTGCCAGATCCCGCTAAATAAGACTCGAATTTGTGCCAGTTCAATCTTCTCAGTCACGGGTTTCTCTTGATTATGTTGGTAATGAATCATTATCTTCGTACAATAAACACTTCATTTACAAGTCTAAGGAGTGAATTGATGTCACAACAAGGATCAGCCGGCAATGTCATCGCTGCTATCGCAAGTCTATTTTTCCCCGGTTTAGGCCAGCTATTACAGGGACGCATCTTGGCTGCCCTAATGTTTTTTCTGGTGACTGTGGTTGGCTACGCCCTGTGGTGGTTAATCGTTCCGGCCGTGATAGGCGCCATCTTCCATTTATGGAGCATCATTGACGCGGCGCGCTTTACGCCCGATTCAGCCCACAATTTGTAACGGACTAACCGATGAAAAAGATAATGACCTCAAGCATACTCACCCTAAGCCTCTTACTGAGCGGCTGCCAAAGTGCCTACTACGGGGCAATGGAAAAGGTGGGCTACCATAAGCGCGACATCATGGTCGATCGGGTAAAAGCCGCTAAGGAATCCCAAGAGGATGCCCAAAAGGAATTCAGCTCGGCACTCGAAGAGATGCAAGCTCTGCTCAATCACAACGGTGGCAACCTAGAAAAAGCCTATAACAAAGCAAAAGATGAATACGAATCAGCGCAAAATGCCGCAGACGATGTCAGCGATCGCATCGACAAAGTCGAGAGTGTTGCCGAAGCACTATTTGATGAATGGCAGGCCGAAATTGGCGAAATTAGCAAAGCCAGTCTGCGCCGTAACAGCGAGCTGAAGTTGAAAGAAACTCGCCGCTCCTACGAGCAACTGATGAAAACCATGCGCCGCGCCGAATCGAAAATGCCGCCAATCCTGACTGCCATGAAAGACAATATGTTGTATTTAAAGCATAACCTGAATGCGCAGGCTATTGGTGCCATTAAGGGTGAATTTGCCAGCCTGCAGACGGATATTTCCGGCCTGATTAAAGAAATGAATAAGTCGATTGCTGAATCAACCAAATTTATCGACGCACTGGAAAACGCAAAGAGCTAATCATTTTCCTGCTATCTACACTGCCAGCATCTCGCCCATGCTGGCAGTATTTTCGATTTTTTCAGATAGATATACTACTAATACCTAGTCACACTGGCCTAAGGCATGAACTTCCCCTTCTCCATGACTTCAACACAGCTGCCGTTCGACTGCGATGTAAGATGATATTTTCATGATCAGTACGACACGTTGCACTCAATGGCATATCAATTCGCCAAAAATTAAACTTCAAAAAATATCTTAAATTTCAGCTAATTAAAAAATCATTAAGTCAGAGCGATAAACATCGCTATTTCCACAGCAATGCTGAAATTGCCTATAAATCACACTTGAAAAATAACTTATATATTCAGCCCTCTGCGTGATTGACCTGTTTATACACATTAACGATACCGATGGGCATTTAGAGGGTGCAAAGCGATAGCAGCATTAAGACGCGAATATTCCGAAACAGCATGCCCACAAGAGCGATATTGTTGCCTACGATCAGCCGTAAAAATTTATCATGTTTCTGCTTAGCAGCTGAAGCCAAATAACATTTTCGCAATAAGGTCTTTGCAAGCCCAATAGGTATCGCCGAATCACTATAATATTGGGTCCTACCCAGCATTGTTAGAACAACCCCCAAGCCAAAGGACCGGGATGATTATTCAACCTCTGTGAGCTTTGCCACGCTTTTAACCCGCCATAAACTCAATATCAGATCTACGACACAATTTTGCTTTAACCACAGAAACTTATGGCACTACCCCCACTCAGATTAGGTAACCCAATTCAATCTGCAGTTTGACCATGACATTTATTGAATCGCTGACCCTTATGTTCGCCCTGATGTATATCGCATCTTTAAATTATTGGAGCGGTAAAAGGTGGGGCGCTTTAGTCACCCTTTTCCTGAGTTTTTCCGCCGTTGCGGTAAGCCTGTATTGGCCACTTGGCATTGCACTGGTTGCCGCCCTTTTTGTGACCATCTTAGTCAATCAATTCGCGCCTACCGAGTTTAAGGGTGAAATCAAAATCAACGTCTTAAGGCAAGGTTGCCAGCATCTGTTGGCGCTGTCCTTGTTTATGGTCGCGATTCAATACTGCATCAATGCCATCCAGCTTAAACAAGGTGCGACTCCTTGGTTGATGCGCCCCGATGTGGTTGACGCATTCCTTCCTATTGCCGGCGGAATAGAGTTAAAGGCCATTATTAGCCTCAATTTGTGGGACCAAACCCACCCCGCGGCAGCGGTAATGCTGGCTGCAGTTTTACTCACAGGATTAATCTGCAAACGCGCCTTTTGTGGCTGGGCCTGCCCACTCGGATTAGCAGGCGAATATCTTTATGGCCTAAGAAAGCGGTTTATCAAAGCAGAATTGTTGCCACCCGCTTGGTTAGACTGGCCACTACGCATGCTTAAATATCTGTTATTGCTAGCACTTTGTTACATTGTTATCGGTATGCCGAGTGCATCAATTCCCTACTACCTACAAGGCAACTACCACAAGATTGCCGACCTTAAAATGGGGATGTTCTTTATTACCCCAGGGATAATAACCTTAGCCTGCTTTGGGGTTATTCTGATGCTTGCCGCATGGCGTCGTCAGGGATTTTGCCGCTATCTTTGCCCCTATGGCGCCATGCTGGGAATATTGAGTTTTGCCAGCCCATTAAAAATCCGTCGTAACAAGGAGCATTGCCTCATCGAAGCTAAGGGAATGAAGTGTGATAAGTGTACCCGTGCCTGTCCGGCAAATATCATCATCCACACACAGACCACAGTAAGAAGCGATGAATGTCAGGCCTGTATGCGCTGCGTGTCCGCCTGCCCTAAATCCGAAGCCTTAGGTTTTAGCTTGAAAACGGGCCATAGGGTGAGCCACAAAGTTTTAGTGGTGCTGCTATTGCTGTGTCTGTTTGCCTTGCCGCTAACAGCCTATTTATCTGGCTTCTGGCATAGTCAAACTCCGGATGATATCCGGATGCAACTGATTCAAGTGATTGACCGCGTGGGCCATTAGTGGAGTTATTCTTAAGTGTAAGCAAATATCACCTAAGCAATAAAAAGGGGCAGAATTATCTGCCCCTTCTCCATTAGCCTTTAAGCATGCTAAACATCATAGCGATCGGCATTCATCACTTTAGTCCAAGCGGCCACAAAGTCCTTCACGAACTTCTCTTTAGCATCATCTTGGGCATAAACCTCAGCATAGGCACGCAGAATAGAGTTAGACCCAAAGACTAAGTCTACTCGGGTGGCCGTCCATTTCACCGCACCGGTTTTACGGCAAACGATGTCGTACAAATTGGTACCCTTAGGTTTCCAGCTATAGGCCATGTCGGTGAGGTTGACGAAAAAGTCATTGCTCAATACGCCGACCTTATCGGTAAATACCCCGTGTTTGCTGCCGCCATAGTTGGTACCTAGGACACGCATCCCCCCGATAAGCACTGTCATCTCATTGGCAGTTAAGCCCATGAGTTGGGTACGATCGAGCATCAGCTCTTCGGGCTGAACCACATAGTCCTTCATCTGCCAATTACGATATGCATCGTGGAGCGGCTCAAGTACAGCAAAGGATTCAACATCGGTTTGATCCTGAGTCGCATCACCACGCCCCGGCATAAAGGGCACAGAGACATTCACCCCACCATCAAAGGCGGCTTTCTCAAGCGCAGCCACGCCGCCTAAGACAATTAAGTCGGCAATACTGACTTTTTTGCTTAATCCCGCCTGCAGATCCGTTAGCACCTTAAGCACTTTTTGCAGGCGTTCGGGCTCATTACCCTGCCAATCCTTTTGCGGTGCTAGGCGAATCCGCGCACCATTTGAGCCGCCACGGAAATCCGAACCGCGGAAAGTACGGGCGCTATCCCAAGCTGTGGAGATAAGTTCAGAGACGGTTAAGCCACTGGCTAAGATTTTTGCCTTAAGATCTTCAATCTCACCCGCATCTAAACGGTAATCGACAGTTGGAATTGGGTCTTGCCAGATTAGATCTTCGCTTGGAACTTCAGGGCCGAGATAACGGCATTTAGGGCCTAAATCGCGGTGGGTCAACTTGAACCAAGCACGGGCAAAGACTTCGGAAAAATAGGCGGGATCCTTGTAAAACTTCTCGGAAATTTTACGGTATTCAGGATCCATCTTCATCGCCATATCCGCATCCGTCATGATGGGATTATATTTGACGTTAGGATTTCCGACAGAAGGTACCTTGTCTTCATCTTTAACGTTGATGGGCTCCCACTGTGAAGCGCCGGCGGGGCTTTTTTTCAGTTCCCAATCATAATTTAGCAGCAGGTGGAAGTAACCGTTATCCCACTGTGTCGGATGACTTGTCCAAGCGCCTTCTAAACCGCTGGTCACTGCATTGGCACCAATGCCATCACCCTTCTTGTTGAGCCAACCTAACCCCTGTGCTTCTAACTCTTCGCCTTCGGGCTCAGGACCTAGGTTTTCGGCTTTACCATTACCATGGCATTTACCGACCGTATGGCCGCCAGCAGTTAAGGCAACAGTTTCTTCATCATTCATCGCCATACGGGCGAAGGTGACACGCACGTCCTTCGCGGTACGCAGCGGATCAGATTTGCCGTCCACCCCTTCAGGGTTCACATAGATTAAGCCCATCATTACCGCTGCCAAGGGATTTTCGAGGTCCCTTTCACCGGAGTAGCGGCTATTGGGATTATTGGTTGGGGCTAGCCATTGTTTTTCAGAGCCCCAGTAGATGTCTTTTTCGGGGTGCCAAATATCGGGTCGACCACCACCAAAGCCGAAGGTTTTTAATCCCATCGACTCGTAGGCCACATTGCCCGCGAGGATCATTAAATCTGCCCAAGAGAGTTTATTGCCGTATTTTTTCTTGATTGGCCAGAGTAAACGCCGCGCTTTATCTAGGTTAGCGTTATCTGGCCAGCTATTGAGGGGCGCAAAACGTTGATTACCTGTGCCTGCGCCGCCGCGACCATCGGCGGTGCGGTAAGTCCCCGCGGCGTGCCACGCCATACGGATCATCAAACCACCGTAATGGCCCCAGTCGGCAGGCCACCAGTCTTGGCTGTCGGTCATTAAGGTGTGTAGATCTAATTTCACCGCCTTGTAGTCCAAACTCTTAAAGGCGTCGCGGTAACAAAAGCCGGGATCCATAGGATCAGTTTTGCTGTCTTGCTGATGTAAAATGTCAAGGTTGAGCGCCTTGGGCCACCAGTCCATATTATTACCGGCGACCGATGAGTGCGCCCCGTGCATCACAGGGCAACCTGAGCTTTGCGTCTTGTCCATCTGATATTCCTTTACTTGGAGTGTACAAATAGAGCTTGTGCCCCTAGGTTGCAAACCTAGTTGTTAATTTAGCGACAACGCGGGAGCACTAACAGGACTACCACTGCGAACCTTCGCAATGTGCCAACTCGATTGGCATTTTCCATGACAGAAAATTTATCCAGAATATTCTCGATATTCCGTCACAGAGTAGTAGCCCGACAATTAAAGCTAGGCCAAATAGGGGAAAACTCCACTCAATTTGTATGATTATTCCGATATTGCGAACGGCAAAAATGAGAGGATTAATCTACAGCCCTCTCCCCTTTGCTCGATTGAATTGCCCAAATAAAAAACCGCTATTTCTTGCGAAATAGCGGTTTTATCGAATGATGAAATCAGGGTGTTAGGTGATTAAGACAGCGTCTCTAATTCACCATTGCGCCATGGTTCGATTACAACTTTGATGTGTGGGTTCGGCTTCATCAATTGCTTAAATGCACCCGAAACGCCGTCCATACCCACTTTACCAGTGAGCAGCTTACGCCAAGGCACTTTGCCTTCAGCCAGCTCTTGCAAACACTGCGCAAACTCTTCTGGCTGATAGTAGTAAGAGAAACGCATATCCAGTTCTTTCACTGTCGCATAGGCGTAGTTGATGTTTGCATCGGCAGTGTGGATACCCGTCACAACGATAGTCGCCTTAGCAGGAGCACGCTTCACAAAACCTTCAATCAGCTTGTGAATACCCACACATTCGAAGATCACTACACGGTTACCTGCAGCAATTTCAGTCGCGTAAGCCACTTCGTCTTGCTCACCTGGGTTAACTGTGTGAGTCGCTCCGAATTCACGAGCAAGCTCCAGTTTTTCACTCTGTAGGTCGGCGGCAATAATGTTGCGAACACCACGAAGGTGCAGAGCAGTAATTGCGGCTAACCCGATAGGACCACAACCCACGACAATCGCAGTGTCATCCACGCCCACTTCACCACGGTTTACGGCATGTAAACCAACGGCTAATGGTTCTGCCAGTGCAACCGCTTCCGAGGGTAAATCATCAGGAACGGGCATTAACAGCGCTTCATCAAGAATGAAGTACTCAGAGTAAGCACCGTTCACGCCTGGAGTCACACCGACACCCGCACCATTTTGGCTCAAAAGGAAAGGGACAGACGTCACACGAGTACCGACGGCCAAAGTTTGTTGCGTCTGCGGACCGAATTCAACCACTTCAGCGCAGAACTCGTGACCTAACATCACAGGAGCATGATCATCTACACCCTCAGGCATAACACCGAGTTTACGGTAGAAGCTGAACACTTCGCTGTAGTGGCGAGTAATGTGGATATCTGAACCACAGATACCGCAGGCAAGGCTACGTACTAATACTTGGCCAGCCTGTGGTGTTGGTAATTCGACTTGCTGCAGGGTGACTTCACCATCCTGCATCACAATGGCATTCATCATGCTCATAGCGAGATCCTTATTCTGCGTCACTCATGCGAGCTTGAGCACCTGGTTTGATGTAACGAGCAGTGAAGCCCTGAGCTTTCGCCGCAGCAACAACAGCTTGCTCAATCCAACCGGCATCCATCATGAACATGAAGTTACCATCTTCATCAAAGTTCACATTACAACCAGTGATCACCATAAAGCCGTCAGCACCTTCAGAATCTGCAGGGCAGTGGAAAGTATGAATAGAACCACCTGGCTCATACAGGTAGCTGCCAGCAGTTTGAGGTTGATCTGGGTATTCTAGGTAGTTCCAACGGCCAGATAGTGTATAGAAATGAACAACACCAGTGTGGAAATGCTTAGGTAGAGTAATACCCGGCTTGAACTTAGCTCGGATTACCCAAGTGCCGTTCTCTGGATCTAAGAACAGTGGGTAAACATCAACACCAGGCAGTGCATCTTTGATGATGTTTTCTTCGTTAGTGTTAAGTGTTAATAAAAAGTCTTGATGATTAATAACGTCTGGTAATGCCATTTTGCGTTCCTCGTTGTTTTTATAATATTTTTAGGTTAGTAAGCCACTACCCCAGCAGTGGATATTTGAAGTTTTCGAAACCGTCAGAAGCATTTACGGTACAACCGTTAATGCAGTTTGCTTCGTCACTCACTAAAAATGCCACGACATCAGCAATTTCACTTGGTTGAGTGAAGGTATTGCGCATCTGTTCCTTGCGAATGTGCTCCCATAAACCCAAGGCTTCGTATTGACGAAGCATTGGCGTATCAACGCGACCCGGAGCGATAGCGCAAACGCGCACGCCGATGGGTGCAAACTCAAGGGCTGCACACTTAGTCATCATATCGACAGCAGCTTTACTGACGTTGTAGGTAAAGGTCATCTCTGCGGCCATTTGGGCATACACAGAAGACGTATTCATGATCACGCCCTTAGTGCCTTGATCACGGAATTGACGACCTGCGGCAACGATGCCATGGTAGACCCCTTTTTGATTCACATTGGTTACAGGGTCGAAATCGCCCACAGGATCGTGGTCTAAAAGCGGTTTGGCTAAACCAATACCGGCGTTGTTAATCATGATATCTAGCTGACCGAATGTGTCGGCAGCGTGCTTCACCATAGCTTCAACTTGTTTGAAATCGGTCACATCAACGGCGAAGGTCACGAGTTTATCGGCGGGAATATCTTGGAATACTTTAAGCGCATCGGCAGAGAGATCCGCAGCAACGACGCGCGCACCTTCGGTAAGTAGTTTTTGGATGATCGCTTGCCCTATGCCCCCGGCAGCGCCCGTTACTACTGCAGTCTTGTTGTTTAAACGCATTTTTGTGTCCTTTATTTTAAGCTTATAAGTGTAGTTATTAAGACAGTGTTAATCTAGACGGTTAATCCGACATAATCTTGACATTTGGCGAGTCACAGTTGATATTTCACGAGTGTTAGACCAAAGTAGACTAAGCAAACCATGTATCTAGTACGAAGTGGAGCCATCAGCCAATTTGAGCAGTTAGTGCTAGAGCTAGGTGAGAATCCTATCGAGATGATCCAGCAGGCTGGATTACGCCAAGCGCAATTTCGCGATCCCAATACCTATGTGGCCTACACTCGCATTGCCGAATTGTTGGAAATTGCCGCCCGTCGCTGCCAACAACCACTGTTTGGTTTGATGCTTGCCCAGCGACAAACCCTGCATGTATTAGGTGATTTGCCGATGTTAGTGTCCCGCGCTGCAACTGTGGCCGATGCGCTAACGAGGGTAAATGAATACCTGTATTTGCATGCCTCAGGGGTAACTCTGCAATTACATCCTATGGGCGAGCAAGTTCGCTTAGTGTTATCGATTAATGTGCATAGTTCCCGAGGCATAGACCAGCTTCTGCAAATGAGTGTGGCGCAGCTTGCAATGTTTGTCTCGAGCCTACTCAACATTAGCCTCAATACTCTGCCACTGTATTTATGCCAAGCTAAACCCATTGATTTAGATCTTAATCGTCTTAGCCAAATCGTGCGTTTTAAGGAAGGATTCGATGGCTTAGTACTAAAAAGCGCTCAGCTCACCGGCCGTAACTACCACGACGAAGAAGCGCTAAACCGCCACTTACAGCGGCACCTTCACTATTTACAAAGCCACTACCCCGATAATCTGGCCGATCAGGCGCGCGATTTAATACATCGGTTATTACCCACCGGCGAATGCTGTATCGAGCGGGTTTCTACCGCCCTTGGCATACACGAACGCACACTGCAAACACGGCTAAAAGAAAGTGGTCAAAGTTACCGCAAGTTATTGCAGGAAATCAGGCAAAACATAGCCGAGCAACAACTGAGTTACGGCACTCAAACCATCACTGAACTTGCACTGCAATTAGGTTATGCCGAAATCGCTGTATTTAGTCGCCATTTTAAAAGTTGGACTGGAGTGTCGCCAAAGCAGTGGAAACTACAACATAAAAAATTACCTATAGATGATTAAGCTTAAGTGATTGCCCTAAATAAAAAAGCCCCGCTAAGTTACCTTAGCGGGGCTTCATTTTTTGACTGTTAGGCTTTGACTATATCAGCCACAACCACCATTAGCCGCGGCTAGCGCGCTTACGGTCGTTTTCAGTTAAGTGTTTCTTACGAACACGGATGCTCTTTGGTGTTACTTCTACTAATTCGTCATCATCGATAAACTCAAGTGCTTGCTCAAGAGTTAAGGTGATTGGCGTAGTCAGTACTTGAGCTTCGTCAGTACCAGAAGCACGCATGTTAGTCAGCTGCTTACCTTTCAGACAGTTAACTGTCAGGTCGTTAGAACGTGAGTGGATACCCACAACTTGACCTTCGTAAACTTCAGCTGCGTGGCCGATAAACAGACGACCGCGGTCCTGCAGACCGAACAGTGCGAATGTCAGCGCCTTACCGGTCGCGTTAGAGATCAATACGCCGTTAGCGCGTTGACCGATATCGCCACCTTTGTGCGGACCGTAGTGATCGAATGAATGGTAAATCAGACCGGTACCAGAAGTTGCAGTTAAGAACTCGGTTTGGAAACCGATTAAACCACGACTTGGGATAACAAAGTCAACGCGTACGCGGCCTTTACCGTCAAGCTGCATGTCTTTCATTTCAGCCTTACGTACACCCAGCTTCTCGATAACTGTACCTTGATGTTCTTCTTCAACGTCAACGGTCAGTGTCTCGTATGGTTCACACAGTTCGCCATCGATGGTTTTTAAGATAACTTCTGGGCGAGAAACTGCTAATTCGTAACCTTCACGACGCATGTTTTCGATCAGGATAGATAAGTGTAATTCACCACGGCCAGATACCGCGAAACGGTCTGGACTGTCGGTTTCTTCAACACGCAGTGCCACGTTGTGCACTAATTCCTGTTGCAGACGCTCAAGAATGTTACGTGAAGTCACGTACTTACCTTCTTTACCTGCGAAAGGTGAAGTGTTGACTTGGAAGGTCATGGTCAGTGTTGGTTCGTCAACTGACAGTGGTGGCAGAGCTTCAACATTACCCGCGGCACACACAGTATCAGAAATCTTCAGCTCGCCTAAACCGGTAATCGCCACGATGTCGCCAGCGTTTGCTACGTCAACTTCGGTACGCTCTAAGCCCATGTAACCTAATACTTGGCCCATTTTACCATTACGAGTCTTACCATCGGCGCCGATTACGGTCACTTGTTGGTTAGTCTTGATGCTACCACGCTTGATGCGGCCAACACCGATAACACCCACGTATGAGTTGTAATCGAGCTGAGAAATTTGCATCTGGAATGGACCTTCAGCGTCAGCTGCAGGTGAAGATACTTTTTCAACAATAGTTTGGAACAGTGGCGTCATATCTGTGCCAACTTCGTCTGGATCTAAGGTTGCGAAGCCGTTTAACGCAGAAGCGTAAACCACTGGGAAATCTAATTGCTCGTCGGTCGCGCCTAAGTTGTCGAACAGGTCAAATACTTGGTCGATAACCCAATCAGGGCGAGCACCTGGACGGTCAATCTTGTTGATAACAACGATTGGCTTTAAGCCTTGAGCAAACGCTTTCTTAGTTACGAAGCGAGTTTGCGGCATTGGACCGTCAACGGCGTCAACCAGCAGTAATACTGAGTCAACCATAGACAATACGCGCTCAACCTCACCACCGAAGTCGGCGTGGCCTGGGGTGTCTACGATGTTAATGCGGTAGTCGTTCCACTTGATGGCAGTATTCTTTGCCAGAATCGTGATCCCACGTTCCTTTTCAAGATCGTTGGAGTCCATCACCCGCTCAGTTGCTTCTCCTCGGGTTGCAAGGGTTCCTGATTGCGACAGCAGCTTGTCAACCAGGGTCGTTTTGCCATGGTCAACGTGCGCAATAATGGCGATGTTACGTAAATTCTCTAGCACGGATAAACCTCTTACCATCAAACTAAAAATAGGGATATTTCGATATTCGTTACAGCTATCCACGTTAGCAATCTACGTTGAGTCGCCATAAAAAAGCGTGCCATTCTACTCTAGAGCGGCCATATCGCACAGGATTATTTTTGAACACTTATAAAACAATCCTCTCTTACACCAAACTAAAGAGTAAAAGTGGCGCCTCTGTAATGCCTGTCTTTAGATAGGCAGGGAACCATTAATAGCCCAAGTTGTTAACCCACATGAAAAAGCAGGTTTTCATTCGATTAGCCGCTAACACCTTAATGCACTAAAGCTTAAAAAACGCTCAAAGTATAGCCAACTTCCCCATCACATGTTGTTGTAGCTGTAACGCCTTGTATCAACTATCAAAAGGAGTGCTCATTCTTTAGCGATCCCAATTTCATTAATCCGCTGATTTAGCTAATTTTGCTGGCTGCTACACGGCTTTAAGTAAACACAATTCATCCTTTCGAACGATATTGAAGTTAAGAATATGGTATTAGATCCGACCGTAAAGACGGTATTTAGGTGCGTAAAGCAAGTATCGATTTAAGTTCGCACCGTTTTATGACAAATTGATTAGCAATAAATCGCCGAATAAAAAATGAGTTGCCACGGCTTTCCAATACAACTGATGTACTAACGTCAGTCTGCTTCATTTTGGTCACCTATAGGCAACTCAATGAATAATGCGTTTATTCTCAGCGGATTTGGGTAAGTTCCCCGCGAATTCAGCAGAGGGGCAATTTGCAATAAGGTGAGGCGCACTAAAATGAGCCAATCAAAACGCGCACCAAAATGGGATAACGCACCAAAATACCACAGACATAAGCACCATTATGGTGCATTAATTGAATCTATTGCGATGAACATTACCCATAACCATTAACTTTCAAATAGTTAAAATATTGGCATGGTTATCGCTTTATAGTTCGTAAGTTTGGCTCAGGTAAGACTTGAGTTAAAGATTATAGAAGGGACCTCCCTTTACCCTACTGGAGACTTGAGAATGTCAGCAGAATCAGTTTTAAAGCAACTTGAAGAACTAGAAGTTAAGTTTGTTGATTTACGTTTTACCGATACTAAAGGTAAAGAGCAGCATGTCTCTATTCCTGCACATCAGGTAGACGCTGACTTCTTCGAAGACGGTAAAATGTTTGACGGCTCTTCAATTGCTGGTTGGAAAGGCATTAACGAATCAGACATGGTGCTGATGCCAGATCCAACAACGTTCGTATTAGACCCTTTCACTGAAGAAACCACTGCGCTTATCCGTTGTGACGTTCTTGAGCCAGGCACTATGACTGGTTACGACCGTGACCCACGTTCTATCGCTAAACGTGCTGAAGAATACCTGCGTTCTACTGGTATTGCTGACACTGTATTAGTTGGTCCAGAGCCAGAATTCTTCCTGTTCGACGACGTTCGTTTCGGCACTGACATGTCAGGTTGTTTCGTTAAGATCGACGCTAAAGAAGCAGCTTGGAACTCGGGTACTAGCTACGAAGAAGGCAACACTGGTCACCGTCCATTCGTGAAAGGCGGTTACTTCCCAGTTGCACCAGTTGACTCATCACAAGACCTGCGTAGCGCTATGTGTTTAGTGCTAGAAGAAATGGGTCAAGTCGTTGAAGCTCACCACCACGAAGTGGCGACTGCGGGTCAAAACGAAATCGCAACTCGCTTCAACACGCTGACTAAGAAAGCGGACGAAATCCAAATTCTGAAGTACGTTGTTCACAACATGGCTCACGCCTACGGTAAAACAGCGACTTTCATGCCAAAACCAATCGTTGGCGACAACGGTAGCGGCATGCACGTTCACCAATCTTTAGCTAAAGACGGTGTTAACCTGTTCGCGGGTGACAAATACGCAGGTCTGAGTGAAACTGCTCTGTACTACATCGGTGGTATCATCAAGCACGCTCGCGCTCTGAACGCGTTCACTAACCCAAGCACTAACTCTTACAAGCGTTTAGTACCACACTTCGAAGCACCAGTTATGTTAGCTTACTCAGCTCGTAACCGCAGCGCCTCAATCCGTATTCCAGTGGTTCCAACGCCAAAAGCGCGTCGTATTGAAACTCGCTTCCCAGATCCAACGGCTAACCCATACTTAGGTTTCGCAGCTCTGCTGATGGCCGGTATCGATGGTATCCAAAACAAGATCCATCCAGGCGAAGCAATGGACAAAGACCTGTACGATCTGCCTGCTGAAGAAGCGGCTGAAATCCCACAAGTTGCGACTTCATTAGAAAACGCACTTGAGAACCTGCAAGCTGACCACGAGTTCTTAACTCGCGGTGGTGTATTCAGCGAAGATTTCATCCAATCTTATATCGCTCTGAAAACTGCTGAGTCTGAGCGCGTAAGCCGCACTACTCACCCATTAGAGTTCGAAATGTACTACAGCCTGTAATTTTAGGCGCAAGTTACTCAAAGCCCCGCTTAGCGGGGCTTTTTTATGGGCGCTCGAAAATTTCATTTTAAATCAATCATCACTTGCACTTAAATAAGACTGTCGTTAGTTTGAGACTGTCGATGCTGCATAATGGCGACCCATTAATTTCGGCCAATTTCATTCCTTCGCTCTTTCCTTCCATAGGCGTAATGATATGTGGCAAAAACTTAAACCCTATAAAGATTCTCTTATTTTGCTCAGCGCCCTTTTTATCGGCGGCCTGCTCGGTAGCTATTGGCCCGAATTCGCACTCAAGCTAAAACCCCTAGGGCAAATTTTTTTAAATCTGTTGTTTATGATCATAGTGCCCTTAGTGGCCGTGAGTGTGACCTCCTCTATTGCTCGGATGACAGATCTTAAAAAGCTAGGGGCAATTTTAGCTTCCATCATGGGGGTCTCGATTATGATGGCGGCGATTCCCGCCATCGGTATCACGTTACTTGCCCTCGCCTTTGACCCCGCACAGGGCGTGACCTTAAGCCTTGATAAAACCGTTAGCGATACCTCGGGGAATATGGATTTTGTGGCGCTACTCACCACCAATGACTTTTCGGGCTTACTGTCTAAGTCGAATATTCTCGCCTTGATCATCATGTCAGTGATTGGCGGCATTGCCATAGGTCAATCGGGGGAGGATGGCCGTAAAGTCTCCGCCCTGCTCGACAGTTTCAATACCGTGATTATGAAAATTGTCTCGCTGCTGATGGTAGTCGCACCCGTCGGTTTAGGTGCTTACTTTGCTGCAACCATGGCAAGCCAAGAGCCAGATGTTGTGGTCACCTTTGCCCGCGCCGTAGGCATCTTTTTGGCGGCCAGTTTTATTTACCTCACGCTGGGTTCAACTTTTTATGCTTGGTTAGGTGGCGGGCGAGATGGTGTTAAACAATTTTGGCGCCATGCGATTGAACCTGCGATTACCGCCCTTGGCACAACCTCATCACTGGCAACGCTGCCAGTCACTATGCGGGCGGCGCTTAAGATGGGCATTAAACCCGAAATTGCCGAAATCAGCCTGCCGCTGTTGGTGAATCTCAACAAGGGCGGCGCTTCAATTATTACCGCGCTGAAAATCGTGTTTATCTACTCCCTACTCGGACTCGATTTCACGACTGATGTGTTTGTGGTGACCATTTTGATTTCGGTATTGTCCGCCTTTGTGATTGGCGGTGTACCGGGCGGTGCCTTCCTCGGGGAAATCTTTATCGTCACAACTCTTGGCTTACCGATGGAAACGATTCCAATCTTAGTGGTGCTCGGCGCGCTGACTGATGCCCCTTCTACTGTGATTAACGTGGTGCACGATCTCAGTGCCACTCAAATCGTTGAGCGGCTTAATCGTAAACACACTTAAGCCACGCGTTCATTAATCCCTAAATCGACCCCCATAAAAAACCAGGCGATTGCCTGGTTTTTCTCATTTAGCTATTTACAAATGCCGTTAACGATTCGCTTTGATCACGTCCAGCAATTGCTGAATATCGGCTTCGTCGTTATAGATGTGGGGTGAAACTCGAATACCCAGACTGCGGGCATCGACACTGATATTTGCGTTGGCGAGTGCAGCCATAATCTTGGCTTGCTGCTCGCCAAATTGCAGAATTAAAGTGCCGCTGCGTTTTGCACTGTCCCTTGGTGAGGCAAGTTCGTTATCCAAATGCTCGGCAACCAAATCCATCAATTTTAGGTTATGGCGGCGCATCGCCTCCGAACCCATTTTCGCAAAGTAACCAATGCTATGTGCTGCAATAGCATAGGGCGCAATTGATGGCGTACCGCCCCAAAAACGCAGCGCTGTGCCATGGTAACGAAAATCGTGAATATCGAACTCGAAGGGATTTTCGTGGCTAAACCAACCCACATCCTGCGGCTGACACTGTGGCAGCATATTGGGGTTAATCCACAAATAGGCAGCACCAGGGCCAGAGCAGAGCCATTTCACACTCGAACCAATCATAAAATCGGGCTGCAATGCGGCTAAATCCAGCGGCAAAATCCCCGCCGACTGCGCCACATCCACTAGGCTTAAACAGCCTCGCGCACGGGCAAGCGACATAATCTGCGCTATCGGTGCCTGCTGGCCAGTATTGGAATAGGCATGGCTCACAAAGACTAAATCGACATCGGCGCTGATATGCGCATCCCACACGTTAGGGTCAGTCACATCGAGCCCTTTAGGGATAAAGCGTAATTCGCAGCCCGCAGGTAACGCCTTTTTCAAGGCAAAGCCCATGCTTGGAAAGTCGATTTCGCTCATCAGCACGACGCTGCCTTCGCGTTTTAGGCAATCGAGCGACATCACTAACTTTGCTAGCGCACTCGATAAATTCACCTGCGGACAAAAGTCCTGCGGCTTACCGTTGAACAGCTGTGCCAAGGCGTTGGTGAAATTATCAATCACCCCAAGCCATTGCCCCCATGGCTCCCTGCCCGAGTCCTGCCACGGTGACAGAAATGCCTCCTTAAAGGCTTGCTCGGTCGACTTAAGCGGACGTCCCACAGAATGGTTTAACAGGTAACCAGGGCCTGCGAGGCAAAACTCGGATTTAACATTTTCCAACATACGCTTACCTCAGGCTCGCCTTGAGCTTTTGCATATCGTCATAACGGGTGCGGATATCGCTGCGCAAAGCTGCCGCGCGTCTATCCCTTAAACGCTCAAGGGATGCCAGCAGTACGTGCAATGGTGGGCCGCTGGCGGTCACTTTACTCAGATGCTGCTGCTCCATATTTACTGACGGCTCGGCAATATATTTAGTCACTAGCTCATTATGGTGTTGAATCGCGGTCTCGCCGTGAAGCTCACAAACCTCAATGAAAAGCTTAAGGTTTTCTTGGTACCACTCTAAATTGATACTTGCCTCAGAATCTAAAAACGCATCCATCAGATTTGGACGACGCATACATTCACGCAGAATTTGCTGATCCTCTGGCATCATATAGAGGAACTTATCCACCAGCATTTGCGAGTAGGCAGCTTCGTTGGCAAAACATAACCCTAGGGTTAGGTCGATGACGTTAATGCCCGCAAAATCTCCGGCATTGGCACCGCGATACACAGCAGAGCCAACACGGTATGGCTTGTAATACGGACGCACACAGTAGAAAAAGCGGTCTGTATCTAAACGATTAAATAGTTCTTTATTAGACTCTCTCACATCCTGCAGCGCCTGTTTAGCGACCCGCAATAAATCATGGCTAATTGGATGGGAAATCCCTAAGGGCTGAATTTTTAACAGTGCATCGGAGGCGCGCTTATAGGCGAGAATGCCCTTAGTGTTGTAATCCACAAACAGCTTTTCATCGGGCAAGTCGGTGAAACGCTTATAAATACCGTTAACAGCACGGTTGTGGGTGGTTAAATGCGCAGTGGCAAAACGGGGGGTCACACCAATTGAAGCACCGATATGCATTGCCAGCGCTGAGGCTTCGAGCAATGGCGAGGTCATCTCGCGGGTGGGTTCGGTGATTTCGTGGCGACGGCAAGCGGCCATGTAAAGACCGACGTTACCGAGCAGGTCGAAGGCGCTATCGAAGCCCTCATCGGTATTGCCCTCTTCGAGCAGGGCTTTAATCAGTTCACGTCCTTCAGATTCCAGCATCTGCTTTAAATCAGTGCCAACATCCACTACATTGGCGCGGTCGGCTTGCTGATAATAGAGCGTTTCGAGCTGCGAGTTCAGTTCCACAAATCGGGTGCGGATCCACTCATCGAAGGCTTGAGTGTTGTAGGTAGCAGGTTTCACTTGGACATCCTTGGATTTTATTATATTTATCAGCGCAGAATACTGCTGGCTGGCGCAATCTTAACAAAGTCGAAACCTTCTCCACAAATATCTAGCGCCACTTCAAATTTCCAGAAAAATACCGACCTCTTTTTCAACTGCCGTGAGGCAACGCAAGTTCTTGTTTAGCAATCACTCGCAAAATTAGGCTGTGCAAAAACCAAAATAATGAATCTCAGCCCTGACGCGTAAGGTTAAACAACATGATTACTATAGAATTTTTAGTCGTACTAGGCTGCCTCCTAGTCGGTACTCGCTTCGGCGGTATGGGCTTAGGGTTAATCAGTGGTATAGGATTATTTATCCTCACCTTCGTGTTTGGCTTAGTACCTGGCAAGCCTCCTGTACAAGTGATGTTAACTATTCTTGCCGTTATTGGTTGCGCCTCCGTGCTGCAGACCGCCGGCGGCTTGAACGTGATGATGCAATTTGCCGAACGCCTACTGCGCCGCCATCCACAGTACATCACTATCCTCGCGCCATTAACCACTTGGACCTTAACCTTCCTCTGCGGAACAGGGCATGTGGTTTACACTATGTTTCCGATCATCTCGGACATCGCGCTAAAGAAAAACATTCGTCCAGAACGCCCAATGGCTGTGGCTTCTATCGCATCGCAAATGGGGATCTGCGCATCGCCGGTTTCAGTGGCCGTGGTTTCTATGGTATCCATGTTAGCCGCGAATCATGGGGTTGGTCGTGCCTACAGCATGTTAGAAATTCTCGCGGTATCCATTCCTGCGACCCTAACTGGTGTGCTTGTGGCCGCACTTTGGAGTCTGCGCCGTGGCAAGGACTTAGATAAGGACGAAGAATTCCAAGCCCGTATCCAAGATGCCGAGCAAAGAGCCTACATCTACGACAAATCAGAAACCCTGCTCAATCAAACCTTTCCGAAAGAAGCGTTTTGGGCAACGGGGATTTTTTTCGCGGCGATTACGGCCGTAGTGGTACTCGGCGCTTTCAGTGATTTACGCCCCGCCTTTGAGGTCAAAGGCAAAATCACCCCACTGGATATGAACCTCACCATCCAGATGATGATGCTGATCGCCGGCGCCATTATCTTGATGTTATGTAAGGTAAAACCCGGCGACATCTCAAATGGCCCAGTTTTTAAAGCGGGGATGGTGGCGATTTTCTCAGTATTTGGCGTGGCGTGGATGAGTGATACCTTCTTCGCAACCCATATGGATTTGTTGAAGGAAACCCTCTCCCATGTAGTGGAAAGTAAACCTTGGACTTACGCGATTGTGTTGTTCCTGGTTTCTAAACTGGTGAATAGCCAAGCAGCCGCATTAGTGGCCATTGTACCTATGGGACTGGCGCTCGGCGTCGACCCAAAACTTATCATCGCCTTTATGCCAGCCTGTTACGGCTACTTTATTATTCCAACCTATCCCAGCGACTTAGCCTGTATCGGCTTTGACCGCTCAGGCACCACGCGTATCGGTAAATACATTATCAACCACAGCTTCCTCGTGCCTGGATTGATTGGGGTTTTCACCGCCTCTGTTGTAGGTTACCTGTTAGCGACCAGCTTCTACTAAAACGATTAGCCATAAAAAAGGCCGACTCGATTCCCATCAGTCGGCCTTTTTTATAAAAGTGGTTACCGTGGCAGCTTATGCTGCGGTTCAACCAACAGCCTCAACAGACTGTGATTCCATTACTAGTCCAGCGACTTGAGTTTCAGCAAGTGGATTCTCAATTGCGTTGCTCGCTAATTCGGCCTGGGCTGCTCGCTCCGCCTTTGAAATATATTTAGGCTTATTGCTGCTATGCAGTTTGGCATTCGCTTTTTTTGCCTTCTGCTTAAGCGTCTGATTAATATATTTTTTGCGATTCATACTTCACCCAAACCAAGCTAATTTCGCGCCATTATAGCCCAATTGCCACCTCTACAGGCTAGTTGGAATCAAACCCAAATGCAGATCCTAGTTAACATGATTCTGCATGGAATATGCTAACTCGGTCACAAGCTGCGCTAAGTGGTTATTTAATGCACAATTTATTTACATTCGGCTAGACAACCAATATCGACTCCCCTAAAATCCGCAGTTAATAAAAATCGTTATCATTTGCAATGCTGTTTAATGGAATAGCACCATGCCACGGAGAAGGGCCAAGCAAATTAACTCGTCTTCGATAGGAAATTATATGACGTTCAAAACCTCGTTTGTTGCCCTCGCCGTTTTCAGCGCGCTGACTCAATCGGCAGTGGCACAGGATGCCCCTGATAGCGCTACTAACAAAAATAAAGAAATCGAAAAAATCACTGTGACCGCGAGCCGTATGGAAAAATCGCCAAGCGCGATTCCAAACACTGTGACTATCATCGACCAAGTGCAGTTAGAAGAGCAGTTCCGCACCACTAAAGATTTATCGACCATTATCGGTAACCTAGCGCCAAGCTTCACCCCAAGCCGTCAGAAGATGAGCAACACGGGTGAAACCCTCCGTGGTCGTCCACCTTTGATTATGATCGACGGTGTACCTCAATCTAACCCGCTGCGTAGCGGTGGTCGCTCGGGTCAAACTATCGATCCTGCGATGATCGAACGTATCGAAATCATCCACGGTGCGAACGCGATGCACGGTCTTGGTGCGCAGGGCGGCATCATCAATTACATCACCAAAAAACCATCGGGTGATGCCAAGCATAACCTAAGCTTTGATGTCACTGTGCCTGATTCAATGAAATCAAACGGCATGAGCTTTGGCGGCAGCTACGCTTTCTCGGGCGAGTCTGATCTTATCGATATGCTAGGCTCGGTGAGCTACCGCAACAATGGCGTGTACTACGATGCTAACCACGATGTGATTGGTGTCGACACGACACAAGGCGAGTCGATGGACAGCCAGAGCACGGACTTCTTCATCAAGTTAGGCCATAACTTCGATGAGTCTCGTTTAGAGCTAATGGTTAACCATTTCAATATGGATAACAACGGCGACTGGATGCCAGTTAAGGGCGATATCGCCAACGGTATCGCAACTGGTGCCATTGAAGAAAAACAACCCTGGGATGCGGCTAACAACCAAGTCACCACCAGCAGCTTAACCTACAGCCACCAAAACATTGGCGGCCAACAGTTAAGTGTGCAACTGTTCAATCAAGACTTCCAAGCTGTCTATGGCGGTGGCTGTAACAAGACCTTCTTCGACCCATCATTAGCGAATACCCCTGGCCTTATCGCCTGTACAGGCAGCAATAACGCGGCTTGGTACTACGACCAATCCCGTAACTCTTCGGTAAAATGGGGCCTTAAAACCTCATTAGTGGCTAAGGATATTGCCAATACCGGTATCAGCGCCGCCTATGGTCTGGACTTATTCCGCGACACCACAGAGCAGGACTTAGTAAAAACGGGCGTATCCTGGGTGCCTGAAAGCACCTACGATAACTTTGCACCATACCTACAGTTAGACTTTGATGTCATTAATGATTTAACGCTTTCGGGCGGGGTTCGTTACGAACATGCTAAGTTAAGTGTTGATGACTACAAAACCCTATACGGTGCCGGCAATAAGGAAATCGAGGGGGGCGATACTAGCTTCAACGAAACCCTATTTAACGTTGGCGTATCCTACAAAATCATCCCATCGGTTCGCCTATATACTAGCTATAACCAAGGCTTCGGCATGCCTGACATCGGCCGTATCCTGCGTGATGGCAATAGCTTCCCTGCGACCGACTCCAGCATCAGCAACTCACTGTCACTCGCACCTATCGTGACAGATAACGTTGAATTTGGTGCCGATTATCAAGGTGAGTTCATCAGCGCCAAGTTAGCCTATTACCGCTCAGCAACAGACTTCGGTGCCCGTTTAGCACTTAACAGCGATGGTTTCTACGATGTGAAACGTGAAAAAAGCGTGATTGATGGTATCGAAGCGAATCTGACCGCCTACCTTGGCAGCAACGATGATTTAGGAATTAACCTCGCGATGCAACGCGGCGAATACGACTCGAACGATGATGGCAAAACCGATACTGATTTAGATGGCGCCAACATGCCACCGAATCGCGTTAACCTGTTCTGGACCCACAACTTCGATAACCAAATGTCGACCCGCGTTCAGGCTAACTTCTTTATCGACCGTGACTTTACCGATGCCGATGGCGAAGAGTACGCCAACTTTAATGGCTACACGACAGTAGACGCCTCATTCTCAATGCCACTGTTCAAGGGCACGCTGAGCTTAGGCCTACAAAACCTGCTAAATGAAGACTATTTCAACTACTACTCACAAACCATGGGTACAAATGATCGTTACTTCAAAGGCATGGGTCGCACCGCGACTATCGGCTACAGCATCGCCCTGTAAGCGTTAATTTACGGAGACAAAAAAGCGCAATCTTGTTTATAAACAAGGTTGCGCTTTTTTATTGGCCCTTCGAAACTACTCGGCCTTAGTCACCACCCAGAGCGCATGCAGCAAACCGGGGAACCAGAATAACAGACACAGCACGATATTAATCAGCAGATCTTTACCCGCACCCGCCTTTAAAAACACGGCGACTGGCGGCAGAAGAATCGCAATAATGACTAGCAATAATTTATTTGTATCCATAACCTAATTTGCTCCTTGGGTGCAGATGGGTTGCTCATCCTGACCCTGTAAACTTCGCAGGAAGCCTTAGGTTTTGCAAATGCTTTATCCAAAATACCCTACATTTGCCCACCGTTAGCAACTAACGCGACGGCCATTCGAGCGATTCAGGCACCTGCCATTCATTAAACGCTGCAACCACGGAATCCGTCTTAAATGCCTCTCCCTGTTGCGGTGTATCCATAAAGCGATATTGCTGCCAAGTGCCAGTCCCAGCGTGGTAGTAGTCGAAATGTAAGCAGTAGGCATGCAGATAGCAGCGATCGGCCTCATCGGAGCCGTAGAGATTGTCCCCCAAAATAGGCACCCCTAAACTTGCCAGCGCGACACGCAGTTGGTGGGTCTTCCCCGAATGTGGCTTAAGTAAATACAGTCTTAAGCCTTCAGCTACACTCACGGAGAAAAACTGGGTTATGGCAGGATTTTCCTTCGTGCGCAGCAGCTTAAACATGCTGCGGCGGGATTTAGCCATATCGCCAATCACCCAGCCCTGCTTCTTCTTCGGTTTGCCCTTGGCCAATGCCAAATAATACTTTTGCACTTTATGGGCGCTAAAGAGTTCGGTAAGTTGCCGCGCCGCCTCCACATTTTTGGCCAGCAGCAGTAAACCCGATGTCGGCGTGTCTAATCGATGGACGGAAAACAGCTTTATCCCTAAATCCTGTTCAAGCTGAGCAACCACACCAGCCGTACCATCTTGACTGTGAAAATGCACATTAGCGGATTTTGAAATAACAATAAAATCAGCCTCATCGGCTAGGATTCGATACATGGCGAACTCGATAACTCATCTCTAAAGCAGGAAGGAACAACCTTAAAACCTAATGGTCACCAACAGACCCGGATGATTGTCTTCTAGGGTAATTTGCGCATTGTGCCGCGATAAGATGGCTTTGACCATAGATAATCCGAGGCCAGTGCCCTGCAAATGACGACTCGGGTCGAGGCGAACCAAACGCTCGAACACTCTATCTTTACTCTCGTCGGGAATACCTGGGCCATTATCGGCAATCTTGATGGTTGCGCCGCTCTGAATGATATCGATGCGGGCACCAGGGCCCGAATACTTCATCGCATTATCGACTAGATTGTATAGCGCTTGAAATAGCAGATATTTATCACCATTAATTTGATGATCGGTGAGCAACGACAGGCTAATGGTTTGCTCGTTAGACTCGGCCACGGCGTCGGCCATCTCAAGCAAATCCGTACATAGGCCAGCCAAGCTTAACTCCTGTAAATCTAGGGTCTGCTGACCTTCTTCGATACGGGTGAGGGATAACATGGCATCAAAGGTTGCCAGACAATGGTCGAGCTCCTCGATAATATTGGCGCAATCGTCACTGAGTTCATCGGTGGATTTAGCCGCTAACTCCTCAAGCCCAATCCGAATATGGGATAGCGGCGTACGTAAATCGTGGGCGATATTATCGGTCACACCTCGCACTGCCATTAGGTTATTTTCGAGAATATCCAACACGTTATTAAACTGCAGCGCCAACATATCAAACTCATCCTGACGCCAGCTTAGGGGCAGACGAGTGTCGTAATGGCCGCGCTCAATCTGTTCACTTAAGCGGTTGTATTGCACTAAACGGCGCAAAATTGCCTTGGAGAATAGATAGCCCAGCGCCAAGGTCAAGATGATCGTCAGCATCACCGCGGTAGCTGCAGCGCTAATAAATTTATCGATTAAGGTGGCTAAGTTGTCAGTTCGGGTGGCGATAAGCACAGGGCCGTAGCGGGTCATCACCAACCCGCCGGTGAGAATGTGCAGCTTATCGGGACCGCCGGTTAAAATCGGGAAATCCCGTGTCTGCGGCAACATGGGCATATTCTCGGGCATAAAGCTTAATGCCCCCACCATGTCGTAGCTATTTCGCCAAGCAATCAATGCAGTTTGAGGATCGGCGGCGCGGATTTGTGCCGCAAAACTGCTGCGATCGACGGTCAACGCTAACTGCTGATAGCGTAGAGTTTCGGATTCGAGATACTGGGTAACTTGATACTGTTGCTCAATAATGAGCTGGCGATAAAGAGCAAACAGCAGCGCGCTTATGATCACTGTCACTAGAGTGGAAAAAATAATCGTAATGCGCCAGGCGCTGCTTTGGTAAGGCTTAATGCCTTTGGCGTAAGCGATAACCCGCCCCTCGAACGGTTTCAATTAATTCGCCGTGACCTAGCTCTTCAAATTTGCGGCGTAATTTTGCGATATGCACATCAATCACGTTAGTTCTTGGGTCGAAGTGATAATCCCACACCGCTTCGAATAACAGCGTACGGCTGATGACCTGATTTGCATGCTCCATCAGGTACTTAAGCAACTGAAACTCTTTCGGCTGTAACATCAGCTCATGTCCATCTAGGGTGACGTTACGGGTGAGCAGCTCCATCTTCAATGAACCCACGACTAAGTCTGTCGTGACAGGTACCGACTGACCACGTTGCATTAGCTTTTCGGCACGTACGAGCAACTCCGAAAAAGCAAAGGGCTTAGTCATATAATCATCACCACCAGCGCGAAGCCCTTTGACTCGCTCGTCCACATGGGCAAGAGCAGAGAGAATTAATACTGGGGTTTGATCGCCGGTGGCCCTTAATGCTGCCAATAATTTAAGGCCATCGAGGTGGGGCAGCATTCGGTCGAGAATTAACAAATCGTACTGTCCGCCAGTTGCTAACAACAAACCTTGCTGACCGTCGCTGGCATTCTCAATATTGTGCCCCTGCTCCAAAAATCCTTTGACTATATATTCAGTCGTTGTCGCATCATCTTCAACTAAAAGTATTTTCATCTGTATGCTGCGCTCCTCAAACTACAATTAGCGGCCAAATCTACACTTAATCCCATTGAAGTAAGGGCAGTTGACGTAAATTTTCAATATCGAAGGCCAATTTGTACTTTCCGCTGTCATTTAACAATTTTAGCTCTAAGTAACTGATACCTAAGTCATGGTCTAATTTGGCATCGGTCAAAAATGCCCGATGATCCTTGGTCACTAAGGCAATAATTCCGGAAAATGTCTGATGCTTAGCCGTAATCAACCGACTCGCCTCTACCTCCCCTAAGTCATCCTTAGTCACTTTCACACCCTTTTGCTTCAACAACTTACCGTCACTAGCGCGGTATTCTAATTGGGTAATAGAATTGGCGAGGGGATTAATTAATTCGAAATGATAGACGAGATCACTGTCCTGTATTTCCATATCAAATTCGGCGATGACACCGATAAAATCCTTCTCAATTTGCTGCATCACACTTAGTGGTGGCACATAACTGCCCCCCACTAACATCGAATACATGCTCTGCGCGGCGGTCACCACCCCTGAAAGCAACATGATTCCTAGCAACCATAGTCTCATGGTTCCTCCATAAAAATCGGCTAAGTTTGTATCTTATGAGACAATCAGTTAGATGTCGATGGGCTGCCAAAGTCCGCCATCAACTCTGATAAATCACACCGATTATTGCCTTTAAAAGCTAATCTTTTTTGCACACCAACTTCGAATTCCCCACTCGCGCCATGACTTGATGTTGGAATTCACGCATAACCAGTACTCAAGTACGTATGGGATGCTCAGTCTAACTAATCGCGGCTAAAACACCGATGGAAACAAGATTAAGCTTTGATCATCTTAGGGATTTTACTCATGAACAGGATGAAAAATTAGGCAATAATTCAACCTTAAAATCGCAAACCTTTTGAATCGATTAAGAAATGAGTCAACAGATACCAACTGTTATTGGATTGGGAATTTTCTCATTCTAATCTTCAAGAATATGGATTTGCTCAGATTTGAGCGCCACAGTAGTTTGCATCCCCTTCGCAAGGTTAAGCTTTTGCGCCAAATGCAGCGGCACTTCGGTATTGAGTTGTAGCTGAGTTCCCGCCACAACACAGACTAGGCGTACCGACTCCCCCATCACCAGCATCGAATCGATAGTGACATCTAATTTATTGAAACTGCGACATAAGCGACCATTAGAAATCGAGTTAAAACGAATGCCTTGATTTGGGATGACCCAACGCACTTTGCTGCCGACGGGGCGATTACGCCCAAAATCACAGGCGAGTTGCTGATCAGCAAACTTAAGCCAGGTCATATCCTTAGTACTTTCCTGATGCAGCACCTCTGCATCAAAGATATTTCTTAGCCCCATCTGCCGTGCCACCAACTCATTGCGCGGCCGGGATAACACCTCAAATGGAGCGCCCTGCTGCAACATCTGCCCCTGACTGATGAGGATCATCGAATCTGCCAACAACAGCGCCTCGTTCAAATCATGGGTTACCATAATTACTGGGCATAACAACTGCTCCTTAAGGCGTGCAAGCTCGAGGTACAACCGCTCACGAGTTTCCCTGTCCACAGCCGAAAAAGGTTCATCGAGGAGTAATACTGAAGGTTCACGGGCAAGAGCGCGGGCAAGGGCGACACGTTGGCGCTGACCGCCCGACAAATGCATGGGTAGTCGGTCGGGCAGACCATGCAAATTAACTCTTTCCAGCCAGTCTTTAGCGCGAGCGACCCGCTCATCTTTAGGAATATGGTCGAGTCCCGCCACCACATTTTCTAGCGCGGTGAGGTTAGGAAACAATCCAAAATGCTGCGGCATATAGCCGATATGCCTTTGCTGGGGTGTTAATGCCGTGCGGGTTTTATCATTAAACCAAGGGGTATCACCAAACTGAATACAACCAGAGTCGGGATGATTAAGCCCTGCAATCATTCTTAGCAGGGTGGTTTTACCACCGCCCGATGGCCCGACTACTGCCAACACTTCACCCGCTTTACAACTAAAGTCGGCGGTGAGTTTAATGTGTTTATGACTTTGGATCTGACAATGCAAATCAGCGATGATTTGAGCCATGCTGACCTCCAAAGCGTCTCGATAAACTGGTTGTCAGCGCAAGAGCCGTAATCGCAAACAACAGCAATACTAATGACATAGTGCTAGCAGCGTTAAAATCGAAGGCCTGTACGCTGTCATAAATTGCAATTGAGATGGTCTTAGTTTCACCCGCAATATTGCCGCCCATCATCAGCACCACACCAAATTCACCGAGCACATGGGAGAAACACAGCACCATGGCCGTTAACACCCCAGGCCAAACCATAGGTAACTCGATTTTCAGCAGGATTTTGAGGGAACTCATACCGCAGCAAGCCGCCGCATCACGCACATCCTGCGGCACAGCTTCGAAGGCACGCTGTATAGGTTGAAGTGCAAAGGGGATATTCACCAGAATGGATGCGATGACTAAACCTGAGAAATGAAACACCAATTGCTGTCCAGTGAGTTTTTCGAGCCACTGCCCTAACCAGCTTTGGCTCCCAAGCCCCACTAACAGATAGTAACCAATGACAGTAGGCGGCAATACCAAAGGCACCATCACCAGCGCTTCAACCCAGGACTTGCCCATAAAGCTGCGGTAAGCCAAGGCGCGCCCCGCTAGAATAGCGAGGGGAATAAGTAGCAATACCGTAATGCTACTGAGCTTGACCGATAACCACAGCGCCTGCCAATCCATTAATATCCTTATTGATTAGGTAATCCAAAACCATACTGACTAAAGACAAGTTTTGCCGCATCTGTTTGTAAATATTGATAGAAACGCTGCGCCGTTGTGCCCGCCTTGGGCAGCAGGGTCATGCGCTGCTCAAGCGAACCATGGAGTGTTGCAGGCAACTCTACATAATTACCCATTGCCTTAAACTGGGGAGCCATCGCCAACGACAGGGCAACAATCCCGCCCTGAGTCGAACCACTCACGGCAAACTGCGCCGCCTGGGACACATTCTCCCCAAGGATTAACTTCGGCTGCAGCGGATCCCATAGACCTAAATTAACTAAGACTTCCTTAGCGCGCTCACCGTAGGGAGCATGCTCAGGATTGGCTATCACGAATCGATTAAGTTTCCCCGTATCCAATAGTGCCTTCACGCCCTTGAGTTCTGCATCGAGTGGTAAAGTTGAGTCCTTAGGTACCGCTAAAGCCAAACGGCCAACAGCATAAGGCACACCTTCATCTTGGATCACCCCCGCCTTATTGAGCTCACGAATGTATCTTTCATCGGCGCTGAGGAACAATTCAAAGGGCGCACCGTGCTGAATTTGGGCAACGAAATTGCCGGACGAACCGTAGGAAATCTTAAGCTTAAGACCTGTTTCGGCGGTAAAGCTTTTGGCGATATCATCTAAGGCGAACTTAATATTGGCCGCAGCCGCAATGGCAGGCACGTCAGAATCTGCGCGGCACAGTGATGGCACAAACGCCACTGAAAGGGATAAACAAAGGGAAAAAACGGCCCCAAAGATATGGCGTAGTCGACGCAAATTCAGCATAGCTAAACCTATAATAGCGAACCTAAAAGCAACAATCTTTCCGATTGAGCATAACTAGTTATCCTTGTGCTGCCACAACTTAGCGGCCTGCTCATCGGCATCCTTGGCTTCGACCCAATTTTTGCCCTTATCACCCGCTTCTAATTTCCAGAAGGGCGCCTTGGTCTTCAAGAAGTCGATAAGGAACTCACAGGCGGCAAAGGCGGCCTTACGGTGGGCACTGGTGACACCAATAAACACAATCTGCTCACCTAGCGCCATAGTGCCAACGCGGTGAATAACAGTAACCCTATTGAGCGGCCAGCGGCTTCGGGCCTCGGCGACAATTTGCTCCAGCACTGCTTCTGTCATGCCCGGATAATGCTCAAGGGTTAGATCGGTCACCACAGAGCCATCGTTAAAATCACGCACTTTGCCGACAAAGGTCACCACGGCACCGTCGCTATTATCCTGGGCTAATTGCAAGTATTCCTCGGCAACATTGAAATCATCAACTTGCACACGCACATTAGGCAAAGTGGTCATATTAACCTCCTGTCACTGGAGGGAAAAACGCGACCTCATCGCCATCGTTTACTGGCGTATCCCACTGGCTAATGGTCTGATTAACCGCCACCAGCAGTTTGTCTGAGGCTAACACTTTCGCCCATTTATCATCGGTAGCGGCTAAGGTTTCCCGTAATGCGGCTGCAGTTTGAGTCTGTTCGCTGGCCTCAACGGATAACTTGGCCGTCCCTAAAAGCTCACGAATTTGCGCAAAAAATAACACATTAATCATCTTTTTATCTCGTTTAATAATTATTCAGCCTTAAAGTGACCCGACTTGCCGCCACGTTTCTCCAGTAAGCGCACCTGAGAAATCACCATATCCTTTTGCACCGCTTTACACATGTCGTAAATGGTAAGTGCAGCCACAGAAGCTGCAGTTAACGCTTCCATTTCGACTCCCGTCTTGCCCGATAATTTACACAGGCTAGCGATGCGAACGCGGTTATGCTCTGGCTGGGCTTCGAGCTCAACTTCAACTTTAGTCAGCATCAGTGGATGACAAAGCGGGATTAAATCAGAGGTCTTTTTCGCGGCTTGAATGCCCGCGATTCGGGCGGTAGCAAACACATCACCCTTGTGGTGACTGCCGCTCATAATCATCTCTAGGGTTTCGCTCGCCATTTCGATAAAAGCTTCGGCGCGTGCCTCACGCTCGGTAACCGCTTTTTCGGTCACGTCGACCATGTGGGCATTGCCATCGGCATTAATATGGGTAAATACATTGCTCATAAGGGCGATCCTTTGTTCTGTATTTTAGGCAGATTAATAGGTGCATCTGAAACCAACGCATAGGGAAATAAACTGCACAGGCCGCCCCCAAACTCGACAAGAAGGAGTGAGGAGGCTATTACGGGTTAGCCGCCGATCGAAGCCAAATGCTGGGTCACACCTGTAATGCCCTGATGCAAATAATGGGTTTCTTTTTTCTGTGCTAATTGGGCATGCAAGCGCTCAATTAATTCCGCTTGTTGGTCAGGATGTTGCAGTAGATCACGTAACTCAAGCCCTGACTCGGTAAAAAGACACAAGTGTAATTTACCCTTAGCCGATACCCTTAAGCGGTTACAGGTCGCGCAGAAGTTTTTAGCATAGGGCATGATTAAGCCGATGCGACCTCTATAGTCGGGATGGCTGAAGTTTTGCGCTGGACCATCATCAATGTCGGCAATATCCAACGACCAGCCCTGCGACTGTAATTGCGCCTTAATGTCGGCACCTGCGAGGTGATGGGCCTGAAAATAATCGCGGCCAAGACCGGTTTCCATCAGCTCGATAAAGCGCAAATCGATAGGGGTATTTTTGATCCAGTTTAGGAAACGGGGTAAATCCTTATCGTTCATTCCCTTAAGTAATACCGCATTGACTTTGACCCGCTCAAATCCGGCGGTTAAGGCGGCATCGATACCACGCATCACCTCATCGAACTTATTCTCACCGGTGATTTGGTAAAACATTTTAGGATCTAAACTATCCACCGACACGTTGATACGACGCAGACCTGCGTCGAACCACTCCTTAGCATGCTGTGCGAGACGATAACCGTTGGTCGTAGTCGCCACTGTATGAATGCTAGGATTGTCGGACACGATACGAACGATATCGGTAAAGTCTTTACGCAGGGTGGGTTCACCGCCTGTGATGCGGATTTTTTGAGTGCCGACCTGACTAAAGGCGGATACGAGATTTTCGATTTCACTTAAGGATAAAAAGTGTTGTTTGCCAGTAGGATGATAACCATCGGGCAGGCAATAACTGCATTTGAAATTGCAAACGTCAGTGACTGACATCCGCAAATAGTGAAACCTTCGACCAAAATTGTCTTGTAACTGGGACATGATCACCTTTCCAAGTGTGGGAGGTGAGAGCATTTCTTTTCTCACCCCGGTGGCATTATTACCACGGCTATACCTCCATATCTGCTGACGTAGGTAGGCTAGCTCGGAGAACCGTCTACAGTGGATTATATGCCTAAAATGCCCCCTAGCTATACCCCTAAGCGGGTATTTATTTAGCGCTTTTCGGAGTCCGTTAACGATCTGTGACAGCGCTCACCCAAAGATTTATGCCCTTTTCACCCTAACTATTCATTTCTCTACTGTGCCCTAAGCCCATTTTCAGGTAAGGTGTTCACATTCTATAAAACGAGCGTTTACAAACTACAACACCCGATCAAAATTGGGGATACATGAGGAAGAGGTGAATTGATGGAACGCGAATCAATGGAATTCGATGTTGTTATCGTCGGAGCTGGTCCCGCTGGCCTAGCAACCGCCTGCCGTTTAATGCAAATATCACAGGATTCGGGTAAAGAAATTACCGTCTGTGTGGTAGAAAAAGGTTCCGAAGTGGGTGCCCACATTCTTTCAGGCGCCGTATTTGAACCTAAAGTCCTCGAAGAACTGTTCAGCGATTGGCGCGAGAAAGGTGCACCTGTTACTACCGCTGTCAGCCACGATGAAATCTACCTGCTGAGCTCTGCCACCGAAAGCAAAGCCATGCCAAATGCCCTTGTGCCAAAAACCATGCACAACGAAGGCAATTACATTATCAGCGTAGGTAACCTATGCCGCTGGTTAGCAACCCGTGCAGAAGAACTCGGCGTTGAAATCTTCCCAGGCTTTGCCGCTAGCGAATTACTGTTTAACGAAGATAACAGCGTTAAGGGCATACTGATTGGTGACATGGGCGTTGGTGCCGATGGTCAGCCGAAAGACAGCTTTATGCCAGGCATGGAATTACATGCTAAATACACCGTATTCTCAGAGGGTTGCCGTGGCCACCTAGGCAAGCAGCTGATTGAAAAATATCACCTAGATAACGGCAAGACGCCGCAGCATTACGGCTTAGGCTTTAAAGAAATCTGGAAAATCCCAGCAGAGCAGCACGAGCAAGGTAAAGTCGTTCACACTGGCGGCTGGCCTCTGACCGACGGCGCCTCTGGCGGTGGCTTCCTCTACCATATGGAAGACAACCAAGTTGCCGTGGGGTTGATTATCGACCTGAACTACAAGAACCCGCATCTAAGCCCGTTCGACGAGTTCCAGCGCTACAAGACTCACCCTGTTATTGCTAAGTATTTAACTGGCGGTGAGCGTATCACCTACGGCGCCCGTGCAATTGCTAAGGGTGGTTTGAACTCGCTGCCTAAGATGAGCTTCCCCGGTGGTCTTATCATTGGTTGTAACGCAGGGACTTTGAACTTCGCGAAGATCAAGGGCACCCATACGGCGATGAAGAGCGGTATTGTGGCGGCAGAAACCTTAGCTAAGGCAATGCTCGCTGGCGTTGAAGGTGGTAAGGATCTGGATTGCTACCAAGAGCATCTTGAAGAAAGCTGGCTACACGAAGAGCTGTATAAATCACGTAACTTCGGCCCTGCAATGCACAAGTTTGGTACTTTCCTTGGCGGTGCGTTCAACTATATCGACCAAAACTGGTTTGGCGGTAAGTTCCCGATCACCCTACGTGATGAACAACCCGACTACGCGCAAATGGCGCCAGTGACAGCCTACAGCAAGATTGATTATCCAAAACCCGATGGCAAGTTAAGCTTCGATAAACTGTCCTCAGTTTACCTGTCGAGCACTTACCACGAGGAAGATCAGCCCTGCCACCTGCGTCTTAAAGACAATAGTATTCCTTTGGGAATTAACCTGACACAGTTCAACGAGCCTGCACAGCGTTACTGCCCTGCGGGGGTTTACGAAGTGGTGGAAGAGGCAGGTCAACCTAAGTTTGTGATCAACGCGCAAAACTGCATTCACTGCAAAACCTGCGACATTAAAGATCCAAGCCAAAACATCACTTGGGTGACACCAGAGGGTGGCGGCGGCCCTAACTACCCGAACATGTAACATTTAATTAAGGCGCTCAATGAGCGCCTTAATTTTTATCAATGCCCCCTTGATAGGTTTAATCCCGCACTGACTGCTCAGCGATAAATTTAATCGTGAGTGGATACCGATATACCTGCCCTTCGCTTGCCTTGATCATGCCGATGACGGTGCAGATTAAATCCAGCGCTGCCAATGCCAGCAGCAGAATAACGCCAATCCCGATAATGGCGAGCACAGCGCCAATTAACACATAAACCAGCATACTCAACTTAAAGTTAAGGCAGCTACGGCCGCAGCGGTCGACAAACGCGGATTCATCACGCTTCATCAACCAGAGGATCAGCGGCCCCAGAATCGAGCCAAAGGGCACTAAGTATCCGATGAAACTGGAGGCATAAACCAACAGTCCAAACTCGCGTTCGCTTTTTGTTACGGCGTGTTCCATCACACTATCCTTGTTGTAGGCCTCAACTTAGGTTGATGTTTTACTTATCGGCCGTTTGGACCATATAACCGCTTTTGCCAATCTTCAATGGATTGAGTCGCTAAACGGCGTTGCAGGGTATTAAACCAAGTTAAAGCTAAACCTTCACAGGAGGCGAGTCTGTCGTAGGCTCTTGCATCGAAGGTGGGGGAGAAGTAAAGCGCCATCGCCTCGGCAACGCTGACATCAGTCTTTCGCTGCACTAATTCTATCTTATCGGTGACATTGATAACGCCAGGTGTGATCACCCTATAAAACCAACCACATAGCTGACTTTCCTGCATCGCAAGGGCAAAATCCTTGTGGCCAAATTGCAAATTAAGTTTAAAGCAAGGAGAGCGGGGCTGAGTGACTTGCACCGTGACCTCACCGATTTGCAGTATATCGCCAATATTGACTTGGGTTTCATTTAGTCCGACTGTGCTGATGTTCTCTCCCATGCTGGGCACATCTTCAAGGTGAGTGATGAGATCCCAGCGGCGATATTGGCCGTAATGCTCCCTTGGAAAGTGGTGTAACACGCGATCGTCTCCACCATGGTGTTTTACATCGGCCTGTATATTCCCTTGCACATGACTGCGATGCACTTCGAGTTTCGCTGCAGCTCGCTTACCCTTGATGCCAGTAAGTACGCCCGAAACTTCCTGCACTTCAGTGCCCAGATACAAACCCGATAACTTGCTAACCAACAGTGTCGACATTTGCCGCTCCCTATGTAATCCCTCAACAGTACGCAATGAAGAGTCTAAACCGCGAGATGACCTAATTACAATTGGTCTTTAGCGCCATTTTTCGGGTAAAAAAATGCCCCATTGGGGAATGGGGCAAAAGCGAACGAAGGAATGGGAGAAGCCCAGACATGCTCAGGAACAAAGCAAATTGTCAACATGAGACACTCTACCCTGCATAAATGACAGAATGATGACTCTCTCCCGCTATTTAAAAACCAAATATAAATAACGATCTCGTGCCAATAGAGTGAAAAATGCTAGTGCAGCTCATTGAGGTAGTGCCTTAGTGCATCCCCCGGAATCGAGCTGTCAGTAGCGACCGCAAAGGCCGCCCAAATCGCGCCTTCTTCCATGGCTTGAACGATCGTTTTGCCCGCACAGAGACTATGGATAAGCCCTGCAGCATAGGTATCTCCAGCCCCTGTTGTATCAACCACCTTGGCGGGTACGGCGGGCACATGCGTCATTCCATCGGCGGTGTAGACTTTGGCACCATTGACTCCATCGGTGACCACAAAATATCGCAGTGACTCACCACCAATACTGAAACCATAATCCCAACGAATCACATCGCAGCGGCCTTGAAGGTCGCTTATCGAGGCAATAAGCACGTGGCATGGCCTTGGCCTATCGTCCTTAGCGAGCTGGGCGACAACGAGGCAATGTTCGAGCGCGGTTTTCGCCCAGCTCACTGTGCCCTCAGCAGAGGTATTAAAGTACAGTGCATCCCATTGCTGCCACTTGGGCGGTACGGCTAATTCAAAAACAGGCCGCTGCGGCCGAATGATCGTGCGCTCACCATCTGGGGTCATGACGAGCAGCATTTCACAGGTATTCCCCGCGCGGCGCTGCACTAAACGGCAATCAAGCCCTAGGGTACTCGCCTCTGCAATCACCCAATCGCCCATTTCATCGCGCCCTACTTGGCTTACCAGCGCCACCCTGTGACCTGCCCATACCAGTCCAAGTCCAGTATTAGCGCCTCCGCCGCCAAGCCTTTGGCCGCCATCTTGATAATGGAAACGTCCACCGGTTTGCAGAGGTTTGTCGAGCACTAAGATCCGGTCACAATTTAAGTTGGCAACGAGTAAAATATTCGCCATTTGGAGGCTCCATTGGTGTAAAGGGCGGCATCCATTAGGCTGCTTCAGTTACGCCTAAGTACGCTCATTTATGTTAAGTGTCCACCAGCGATGGGTCATTAGCTTAATCAGTCCTAAGCACTTAGACCTTGACCATCCTCAAAAGAATGAAATGAACAATAACCACTTTTATATCAGCCATCTCTAAGTATCGTAAATAGGTGACCAATACAATGATTGTTCGCGATGGCGATAGGATTTATCAGACAACAATAAGGAAGAAAAGAGATGTGGCCGTACTGAATATACAGAGCAGTTAGTTTGAAATAAAGCTAACCGCTCCAAGAAGATGAATGCGTTAATTCGCCGATTTGAAAGGAGAAAGTGAGGTAAATTTCACATCTAGTTGCCAATCTTGGATTACCATTTCTGAACGCTGCCAACTTTCATCGACCCATTCATAAATCAACCCTGGGTCATCATCGGCATTAACGAGCAAACGGCGTCCATCCTTTAAAACTAAGGTGTAATCCAACCCCTGTGCATCAACACTCTCAATGTCCCCCAAGACCTTGTGATGGATGCTCGATATTGCGCCTGTCGCTTTGACGGCCGCAGTGTCCTCTGCTCCGCTGTAAAATCTTAACGCCTCATGACTAGCGGGTTTATGAAAAACAAACTCCTCAGTCACCCCCACAAAGATCGACGGATCACGCTCATACCAAGCGGGTATCCATAATGCGTTCATTGCCATCCCGTTCTATCCTGCTTAATAATTTTACGGACGACTTCATTCTGCCCTAACCTCGGCAGATAAAATACTGCTCGTAGATAAAATAATTTTAATCCACTGGCCTTGCAGGAATTTACAGGCTAGAGCCCGATATTTATCCCCTATTAGTGCCATACCAGCATTGGAGTCGGCACAAGTTTCTGCTAGCTTAGGAGCTACAAATAATCTAGGTCTGCTGTTGCCTAACAGCCTTGAACTTATAAGCCCAAGCCGCGCTGATGAGAGTTTTTTGCTCATTGCTAACGATGGAGCGTGCTTACCCTAAGGAGAGACCCTATATGCAATCGGCACATACACTCAAACTAACAGGTGAGAGTGCAGCGCTAAAACGCGACGAGCTTAAGCAGTATTACAACCAGACGTGGGCCCTATATGAATCCCTATTTGAAGTCATTCAGCAGGATAGTGCTTATTTTCTTAAAGCAGAACCGCTGCGCCACCCACTGATTTTTTACTTCGGCCATACTGCGACCTTCTACATTAATAAACTCAAGCTCGGCAAATATCCAATCGAGCGGGTGAACGATCACTTTGAATCCATGTTCGCCATCGGTGTGGATGAAATGTCGTGGGACGACCTCGACGAAACCCACTACCAATGGCCTACTGTCGATGAGGTCAGAAGCTATCGCAATCAGGTCAATCAGCTGGTAAATCAGTTTATCGACACTATGCCACTCACCTTACCCATCACCCAAGATAGCCCTGCTTGGATTATCTTAATGGGCATAGAGCATGAGCGTATTCACCTCGAAACCTCCTCGGCCATTATTCGCCAGTTGCCACTTGAATTCGTTGCCCAACATCCAAGCTGGCCGGAATGTACCGATGTCGGCAGCGCCGAACCCAACCAGCTTATTGCCGTTACAGGCCAAAAGATTACCTTAGGTAAAAAAGAGACCGACCAAACCTATGGCTGGGATAACGAGTACGGCAATAAAACCTTTAAGGTAGCCGACTTTAAGGCGGCAAAATTCCTGGTCAGCAATCAGGAATACTTAGCTTTTGTTGAGGCAGGTGGTTATCAACAAGCTGAATTTTGGAATGAAGAAGGACAAGCGTGGCTAAGTTATACCAAAGCCAGTATGCCGCGCTTTTGGCGCTTGCATGGGAATAAATGGTGGCAGCGAAACCTGACATCTGAAATCCCTTTACCTTTAAATTGGCCCGTAGAAGTAAACCAGCTCGAAGCCAAAGCGTTTTGTAACTGGAAAGCGAAGCAATCCCAAAGCAATATCCGCCTATTAACCGAAGCCGAGTGGTACATTCTTAGGGGCAAAATCAGCAGCGATGCCCCCGACTGGCAAGAAGCGCCGGGCAATATCGCCCTCGCCTATTACGCCTCTTCTTGCCCAGTGAATCGCTTCGCACAGCAGGGCTTTTATGACATTGTGGGTAACGTGTGGCAATGGACCGAAACGGCCATCGATGGTTTTAACGGCTTTGCAGTGCATCCACTTTATGATGACTTTTCGACGCCCACCTTTGATGGTAAACATAATCTCATCAAAGGTGGCTCTTGGATTTCAACCGGCAATGAAGCTATCGCGGCCTCACGCTATGCTTTCCGCCGCCACTTTTACCAGCATGCAGGATTTCGCTACGTCGAATCGTTGCAAAATCCAGAGCAAATGGCCGAGGTCAATGTGTACGAAACCGATGAATTGATCTCCCAGTATCTGGAATTCCATTACGGCGCCCAATACTTTGGCGTGCCCAATTTTTGCGTCAACGGCGTCCAGCAGGCATTGAGCGAAATCCAGCTGGAACACACGGCCAAAGCCCTAGACATTGGCTGCTCAGTCGGCCGCGCAAGCTTTGAGCTAGCGAAGGTTTTCGACCATGTCGATGGCATCGACTTTTCGGCACGCTTTATTCAGCAGGCCTATGCCCTAACCGAACAGGGCGAAAAGCGCTACACCATCAGCACCGAAGGGGATTTGCAGGAGTTTAAGAGCGCAAGCCTAGCCAAACTGGGTTATAGCGAAGAGGCCAAAAAGGTCAACTTTATGCAAGGTGATGCCTGCAACTTAAAGCCTCTTTATAGCGGCTACGATCTTGTGTACGCCTCTAATCTTATTGACAGATTGAACGATCCAAAGCAATTCCTCACCACAATTGGCCAACGGATTAACCGTGGTGGTTATTTGGTGATTGCCTCCCCCTATACCTGGCTAGAGGACTACACCCCTAAGGATAATTGGCTCGGCGGCATCAAAGTCAAAGGCGAAAACTTTACCACCTTAGATGGTCTCACCGAGACCTTAATTGGCCAGTTCGAGTTAGTGGCCGTAAAAGAAATCCCGTTTGTGATCCGCGAAACCAAGCGCAAGTTCCAGCACTCGCTGTCGGAAATGACCATTTGGCGTAAGCGTTAATTAGTTTTACCCAACTTAAGGAGAAGTCGTAATGAGTGTAATCGAGCAGGTCAGTGTCGCTAAAAATGCCAATGTGTACTTCGATGGCAAGGTCGTGAGCCGTAGCGTATTTTTCGCCGACGGCAGCAAACAAACTCTAGGGATAGTGTTGCCGGGGGAATACGAGTTTGGCACCGCGACGGGTGAAGTCATGGAAGTTACCGGCGGCAGCCTAGAAGTATTACTGCCAAGCAGCGACACTTGGCAGGTATTTTCTACCGGTGAAACCTTTGAGCTGGCGGCAAATGTTAGCTTTAAAATCCGCAACACTGCCATCGCCGAATATTGCTGCAGTTACTTATAATTCATAAAGCTAGAATGCATCAGCATTCTAGCTACTCCTTCATCTACTTTATAGTCAAATAAAGCAACTGGACGCCCAGTCCAAATTATTTTATCCTCCTCGCCCCTGAAAAATGGCCTCCATCTCCCTGTCTGTTGTTCGCAAACCTGATTACGATATGAATCCAAGGTATTTCCGCGGAGGGTTTACTCGGCCAGGCAGGCGACTTTCAGCGGGCTTGGCACCGAAGTCCAATGCTACAAAGAGTGTGGCAATAGCAACTTGCGATGCCCTCACTTGTCGTTGAATCGGTTTAATCTCTGTAACACAGGACAATCACACATGTTCAATTTTGCCTACTACAATCCAACTCGAATCCACTTTGGTAAAGATACCATCAATGAAATCAATTCATTAGTACCGAGCGATGCGCGCGTGATGGTTCTGTTTGGTGGCAGCAGCGCCAAAAAAACTGGTACCTTAGATGAAGTCAACCAAGCCTTAGGAAATCGCTTTGTGGTGGAATTTGGCGGCATTGAACCCAATCCGACCTACGAGACCCTAATGCAAGCGGTTGAGCAAGTTCGCGAACTGAAGATTGATTTCCTGCTAGCAGTAGGTGGAGGTTCGGTTATCGACGGCACAAAATTTGTTGCCGCTGCCGCTGAATTTGAGGGTGAACCATGGGACATTCTTACTAGCTGGGGCGGAAAAGTCACTAAAGCCATGCCCTTTGGTACAGTGCTGACCCTGCCTGCAACGGGTTCTGAGATGAACTGCGCGAGCGTAGTCACCCGTAAATCCCTAAAGGCCAAACTACCCTTTAGAAACGAACTGGTTTACCCGCAATTTTCTATCTTAGATCCTACCAAGACCTTCACCCTGCCAGAAAGACAACTGGCCAACGGTGTGGTCGACGCGTTCGTCCATATCACCGAGCAATACCTGACTTACCCTGTGAATGCGGCGGTGCAGGACAGATTTGCCGAAGGCTTACTGCAAATTCTCATTGAGTTAGGGCCAAAGGCTTTAGCTCAACCGCAGGATTACGATATTCGCGCCAACCTGATGTGGGTTGCCACTATGGCGCTCAACGGCACTATCGGTACTGGCGTTCCACACGACTGGGCAACTCATATGATTGGCCACGAGTTAACGGCACTCTACGATATCGACCATGCCCGCACACTCGCCATAGTGCTGCCATCACTGCTGCGCTGCACCAAAACGGCAAAACACGAGAAGTTACTTCAGTTTGCAGACCGCGTGTGGCACATCCAAGCAGGCACTGAAGATGAGCGTATTGAAGCCGCCATCGCTAACACCCAAGCCTTCTTCGAAGCCATGGGCATTGGTACAAAGCTGGCCGACTACAATCTAGGTAAGGATGATGTTGAAGCCGTGCTGAAACAACTCGAAGACCATGGCATGGTAGCCCTAGGTGAACACGAAAATATCGATTTAGCCATGAGCCGCGATATTTTAACCCTCGCAATCTAATACCTTTCTTTCTAAATCGTAAGTGGGCGATACCGTGTGGGTATTGCCCACTAAATGAGCTAATGTTTATGGGCGCACCATATTAGTGCGCTCATTTTCCCAAAAAACTGACATGTCAACGCCTGCGATCTTCCTCATCCACCCACATCAAATAACTAAGATTTAGTTGAATCCTTATTTTATCAATAAGATAAGTTAAAACATGCTCTTTGCGGCTCAGTCTAGACTGGGCAACTCAGCCCTTAGCCTATTTGACCTTGGCTAATAAAACGCATCAACACTTAACCTCGCTCTGCAAGACAGATAAACATCATGCTTTTTGATACAAAACAGACTAATCTTGAGTAACTTAACTCCTTTGGCAATAGGACTTTCTAATGCGTATTTTCACTCTTTTAAGCTTATTACTCATTAGCCTTCTGGCTCAGGCAACTGTGTATAAATGGGTCGATAAGGATGGCAAAGTTCATTATTCCGATGAACCCCACCCTAAGGCAGAAGTGGTTGAGTTAAATGAAAAAACACAAAACCAAATCGCATTACCAATCCCCTCGGTCAGCAATGAGCCAACGACTAAAGCTGAACCAATCAAATACCAAGTGATCATTACCTCGCCGCAGGAAGAAGAAACACTCAGAGATAACAACGGTGATCTTGATGTCACTGTGACTGTCACCCCCGAAATCAAAGGTAAACTCCTTTTCAGCTTAAAACTCGATGGCCAGACGATTGGCTCTCCGCAGGAACGCCCCATCTTCCACCTCACCAATATCGATCGTGGTGAACACACCATAGTAGTAGATGCCATGCTTCAAAACGGCAAAGTCTTTGCATCAAGCCAACCAAGAAAGATTTTTCTTCATCAGGCGTCTGTGCATTAAGGAACAAACAACCGGTTTTAAATGCTTAAAATAGCTTTAAATACATGTTGTTATAATTTGCCATCCATTATAGACCGCTTGATGTTGACGAGTTGCAGCTTGCACCAAATTGGTGCACCATAGTGGTGCAACCCTATTTTCAGGAACGGTAGATGGATAAAGAATCTCTGCTCAATCATTTAGTGACCGCTGTACTTGTCATAGATAAGGGACTTAAGACCTGCTATGCCAATGCCGCCGCAGAGCAACTATTGGGAGTGGGCAGCCACAGACTCGTTGAACAATACCTGCCTGAGCATTACCAAATTCTTGGGGTTGAGGCGCAATTATTAAGTGATGCGGTCAGAAGTGGCCAAAGCCTGACTGTCAACACCGCAGCCCTAGTCACATTAGATGGCCAACATCATACCGTCGATCTAACCCTGATCCCGCTCGAGGAAGAATCGCAACTTAGTCTGCTTGAACTACGTCAGGTCGATCAGCAACGCCGAATCCACCAGCAATTGAGCCAAGATGCCCAGCAACAAGCAGCGCAGTTTTTAGTGCGTAACCTCGCCCATGAGATTAAAAACCCCTTAGGCGGTCTGCGCGGTGCGGCGCAGTTATTGTCGCGCGAACTCGAAGACCCGGCACAAAAAGAATTTACTAACCTCATCATCGAGCAGGCTGACCGTCTGCGAAATTTGGTCGACAGGCTACTAGGCCCGCAGCGTCCGACTCAGCACAGCGTGCACAATATCCATGAGGTAGTGCAGAAGGTGTATAAATTGGTCGAAATGGCGCTACCTGCCAACATCCAATTGAAACGGGATTACGATCCGTCGATCCCCGATATCGAAATCGACCCCGATCAGATGCAACAGGCCGTGCTGAACATTTTACAAAATGCGGTGCAGGCGCTCGAACATAGCGGCGGCGAAATCCTTATCCGCACTCGTACTCAGCATCAGGTCACTATCGGCACACAAAGACATAAATTAGTGCTTACCCTGTCGATTATCGACAATGGCCCAGGTATTCCGCCCGAGCTGATGGATACCCTGTTTTATCCAATGGTAACTAGCCGTGAGCAGGGCTCAGGCTTAGGGCTATCCATCGCCCATAACATTGCACGTCTACACTCGGGCAGAATCGACTGTATCTCAAGTCCGGGACATACCGAATTTATTATCTCGTTACCGATTTTAAGCGCCAAGTAACTGAGTTTAAAAGTAACATTGCCAGAACCAACCAAGACCGTATGAGGAAGCAAAATGCGAATGAGTGAACAAGTGTGGATCCTCGACGACGATAGTTCGATTCGATGGGTGCTCGAAAAAGCACTCCAAGGTGCCAAACTTAGCACCGCCAGCTTCGCGGCAGCGGAGTCCCTGTGGCAGGCATTAGAAATTTCCCAGCCGAGGGTCATAGTCTCCGATATTCGCATGCCAGGCACTGACGGTCTTACCCTGCTCGAACGCTTACAGATGCATTACCCGCATATTCCGGTGATCATCATGACGGCGCATTCCGATTTAGACAGTGCGGTGAGTGCCTATCAGGCCGGAGCCTTCGAGTATTTACCCAAACCCTTCGATATCGATGAAGCCATTTCATTGGTTGAGCGCGCCCTTACCCACGCGACCGAGCAGAGCCCGACGCCATCGCAGGAGACACAGGTCAAAACACCTGAAATCATTGGCGAAGCACCAGCGATGCAAGAAGTTTTTCGGGCCATTGGCCGCCTTTCTCGCTCATCGATCAGCGTGTTAATTAACGGGCAATCGGGAACGGGTAAAGAATTGGTTGCCGGTGCGCTACACAAACACAGCCCACGCAAGGATAAACCCTTTATTGCTTTGAATATGGCCGCTATTCCAAAGGATTTAATCGAATCAGAACTATTTGGTCATGAGAAAGGTGCTTTTACCGGCGCAGCCAACGTGCGCCAAGGACGCTTCGAGCAGGCCAACGGCGGTACGCTATTCTTAGATGAAATCGGCGATATGCCGTTAGATGTACAAACCCGTCTGCTGCGAGTTCTGGCCGATGGTCAGTTCTACCGCGTCGGAGGCCATAGCGCCGTGCAGGTGGATGTACGTATCATCGCCGCAACCCATCAGGATCTTGAATTATTGGTTCAAAAAGGCGGTTTCAGAGAAGACCTGTTCCACCGCCTCAATGTGATTCGAGTGCATCTACCGCCACTGTCACAACGCCGCGAGGATATCCCGCAACTGGCGACTCACTTTTTAGCCTCAGCGGCCAAGGAGATTGGCGTCGAGACTAAGATCCTCACCAAGGAAACGGCAGCTAAATTGTCGCAACTACCTTGGCCTGGCAACGTACGTCAATTAGAAAACACCTGCCGCTGGTTAACTGTGATGGCTTCGGGACAAGAAATTCTGCCCCAGGATTTGCCACCTGAGCTATTGAAAGAGCCTATCAGCATCAATCATCAGGCAAAAGGCAGCCAAGACTGGCAATCGGCCTTGACCGAGTGGATAGATCAGAAACTCTCCGAGGGGAATAGCGATCTGCTTACGGAAGTTCAGCCCGCCTTCGAGCGCATTCTGCTTGAAACCGCACTCAAACACACCCAAGGCCATAAACAGGAAGCCGCAAAACGCTTAGGCTGGGGCCGTAATACCTTGACCCGAAAGCTGAAAGAGCTGTCGATGGACTAACAAAAAAGGGATAGCTAATGGCTATCCCTTTGGTTAACTCAAGTAATCAGCTTAAAACTGATAGTGCAAGCCAATAGCTAACTGTTGGATTTCCCCATCGAAGTCATCAAAATCATAATGATCCGCCTCTAGCTCCCCCTCTGTTACATCGTAGCTTAAACGTAAGTTAAGGTTTTCAGTCATAGCCATATTCATACCTACGCCGAAAGTCCAGCCATAGCCAGTAAAGTCTTCATCAATGCCATAGCCACTCACATTCACCGCTGCAGAAGCAAGGCCTATCTTTGCATAAAGTCCAAATGTTTCATTCACTTGCCAAGTAAATTTTGGGGTCACATTGAAAACGGCTACACTAATATCGAAACCTTGCTCACCGAGATCGCCAGAGCCAAACAAATTTGACTCTAAACCGAACCAGCTATTGAAATTGTAACCACCATATAGACCTAGCCCTGTACCAGAAATAGAGTCGTAGGAATCATCAAGAGTAGTTTGGTTTAAAGCACCTCCGATATAAAAACCAGTGCTATCGGCAGCTAGGACCTGAGTTGTGACAAGAGAAGATAGTAACGCAACGGCTGAAAGGGCAAACTTGTTCATTTTATATCCTTATAATCTTCAATGAAATCATGAAGTCACGCGGATATTACACCAGAATTTCGAATTGTAAATATACTGTGAACCATACGAATTAATGACTAATAGTAAAGTAGCAATTCCTTTAGGCATTAGACCCTAAATCTGTGTCTTACAATTATGATATTTACTGCATCTTCTATCGCAGCAAAAGCCGCAAAACACCTAAGTGGAAATCGCAATACGCTGACCTATAGGCTATGGAACTATCAAATGGACTAGGAATACAAAAAGGATAGCCCATGGCTATCCCTTTTTTTAACTCATTAACAATTCAGAACTAAACAACTTAAAATTGATAATGCAGGCCAAGAGCTAACTGTCTGATATCTGTGTTTTCATCGCCGTAATAGTAGCCAACATCGCCCGATGTCACATCGTAACTAACACGTAAATTAAGATGCTTAGTCACAGCCGCATTCAAACCAAAGCCAAAGGTTATCCCCGTACCAGTGTTGTTGTCCTCAAAGTAATAGTCATAGTTATAACCGTACTCGTAACCACTAATATTCACCGCCATAGAGGCAAGGCCGATTTTAGCGTAAACACCAACAGTGTTACTTAACTGCAGAGTAAACTTCGGTGTGATGTTAACGACCACAGCACTCATATCGTAGCCGTTTTCGCCTAAATCACCTGAGCCAAAGAGGTTAGACTCTAAGCCAAACCATTCATTGAAATTGTAACCACCATAAATCCCTAATCCAACTCCAGAGATAGAACCATAGGAATCGTCAAGCGTTGTTTGGTTTAATGAACCACCAATATAAAAGCCGGTAGTATTGGCCGCCAGAGCCTGACCAGTCGACAGCGCAGCTAATAGTGCTAAGGCTGCAAGGGCAAATTTTTTCATTTAGTTTCCTTATGATCTTCTAGGTAATCACGAAGCCGAGCGGATGGTACAACAGGGATTTATTTAGTAAATACGTAGCAAAATATATCGACAATTAAGGTTAAAAAGTGGGGAGTTTTCGGGGTAAATGACAGGTTTTGCATCCATGCAAAACCAAATAAACAACAATATAAGATCAATTTAGCAACCAAGCGATTACACAGGATCTTGGTGAATAATAACCTCGGCATCCTCAAAGGCCTCTTTGACTCGGATCCCTGTAGAGTCGGCAATACTGTGGGCTTCTTTTAGGGTTAAGCGGCCATCCAGTTCGAGGTGGAACTGAATAAAAATGGTTTTTCCCGCTTGGCGAGTGCGCAAATCATGTAGCCCTTGCACCCTTGGATCCTCCTTCGCAATCTGTTTAATGCGCTGGCGAGTATCATCGTCAAGTTCTCTATCTAGTAACGCCTGAATAGAGCGATATCCCAAATCAAATGCTTGATGACCAATATAAAAGGCAATCATTACCGCAAATAGCCCATCGGCCCACCACCAGCCATATTGGGATAAAACGAGTGCCAGCAAGACCGCGGCATTAAGAAATAAATCCGATTTATAGTGCAGCGAATCCGCTTCTACAACTGTGCTATTAGTTGCAGCGAGGGCGCGCTTTTGTAACATCACTAGCGCTAAGGTCAACACTATCGCGACTCCCGATACAGCAACACCTAAAGTGGCATGCTCAACTTCAACGGGATTAATTAAACGCTCGCCGCCATAAAACAACAGCAAAAAGGCTGAGCCCATAATAAAGGCTGACTGGGCGAGTGACGCTAAGGGCTCGGCTTTACCATGGCCATAACGGTGATCCGAGTCGGCAGGCACAATGGCATAGCGAATGGCAATAAAATTAATAATCGAGGCGAGTGCATCGGCAAAGGAATCCGTTAAGGACGCCAGCATACTGGCCGAGCCTGAATATAACCAAGCCAGTAGCTTGATAATAATCAGGGTCAAAGCGGTAGCCACGGATGCACGGCTAGCCAGTTTGACCCAGAAATCGTATTGAGAAGTTTGAGTCATAGGGTTAAATATCTGGAAACTATGACTCTATTGTATAACAGTAAGACAGCTTAACCTTGTGGTTCTTTTTCAGCTTGTGCTTCAAATCTCGCTTTGAACTTAGTCTGTTGTTCAGGCGTCAGCAGATTGTAGATTTGGTTCTGCATCTTCAAATGTTCGATCATCTGGGATTGGCGCTTTTCCTGTTGGGCATCTAACCACGCCTTTGCCTTGACCTCATCAAAGCTGCTCGCAGTCACAATTTCCTGCATGTCCTTACGCATAGCTTCACGTTCTTCCTTGGGTGGACGATTCTCTTTACGGACTGCACGTTGTTCTGCAAACAGCTTCTTAATATCGGCTTTTTGCGCTTCGGTCAGATCGAGCCCCTCGAACATTCGGTGCATACCATCGCGCCCCATGCGCTCTCCCTTATGGTGAAAATCACCGTGGTGGCGACCCATATCTTTTTCTGGCTCAGCACTCACTGATGTAGCCAATACAGTAGTACTTGCCAAGATAGCAAATAGGCTAGCTTTTAATGGGGATAATGTTTTCATCATGTTTACCTCAATAGTTCATTTGCAATTGCAAAGACAAGACACAGTGACGAGCCATTTAAAAGCCGAATCACTTTCGACGATTACAGTCTAAAGCCTCCTATGTAAGTGTGGGCGTGACCTGAGTAAATGAATGTAAAGTTGCCGTGAAATTATCAGGCCTCGTGATCTTTACTTTAGCTTACATTGCTACACAGCAATTGACACCAAAAGCGGTATACTCAGCCGAAGCAGCAAAAGTGACTGTTTTAACGCTACATCATCAAGATAAAGGAGCACTATGAGTCGCATATTGTTAATCGATGACGATTTAGGTCTTTCAGAACTCCTAGGCCAATTACTCGAGCTCGAAGGTTTTAAACTCAACATGGCCTACGATGGCAAACAGGGTTTAGAGCTCGCGCTAGCGTCGGATTTCGATTTGATTCTTTTGGACGTTATGCTGCCCAAACTCAGTGGTTTTGAAGTGCTGCGTGCCCTGCGTCAACATAAACAAACGCCCGTGCTTATGCTAACCGCCCGTGGCGATGAAATTGACCGCGTGGTTGGCCTTGAAATCGGTGCCGACGATTACCTACCTAAACCCTTTAATGATAGAGAGCTTATTGCACGTGTGCGCGCCATCATTCGTCGCTCCCATCTCACTTCACAAGAGCTCCAAGCCACAACCGAGCTCGATTTTGGCGATCTACGCCTAGACCCTTCACGCCAAGAAGCCTATTGCAATGAGCAATTGATCATTCTAACTGGCACTGAATTCACCCTGTTACATACACTGGCCTCCCACTCTGGCGAGTTGATGAATAAAGAAGTGCTCAATGAACTAGTGCTGGGCAAAAAGCTGATGCCATTCGATAGAAGCTTAGATATGCATTTGTCGAATTTACGCAAAAAACTCCCAGAGCGAACCGATGGCAGACCCAGAGTAAAAACCATTCGTGGTAAAGGTTATATCTGGCTTCCCTGATGGCGGAGACTCACGTGCCTAATCGTCTATTTATCAAGTTACTCCTAGGATTTTGGCTCTGCAGCTCTTTGATCATCGCCATTGTCGGTCTGTTGCCGTTACTGCAACAGAACCACGATAGGGCACCAGTCCCGCCACCAATGGCACAGATGCTCGAAAACATCGCAATGCGCATCGAGGAAAATCCTGCTGTGCTGCAGTCAGATTTCCTGCGTCGTTGGGAAAGACGCGGCAAAATGGAGGGCAAACCAGTTAGACTTTATCTTGCCAATTCACAGGGGCAAGTGGTTAACACCAATAGAGTAAGCCGCAATGTTCGCAGCTTTATGCTAATGGCAGATGAAGAACAAACGCCTATAAGTCATCAATTTAAAGATGAATTTGTCTTCGGTCCGGCAAGATTAATGTTGAACGGTGAACCCTATTTCCTTTACGGCCGCCTGCCGGATATGCACCCTCGGCCTTGGTTCTTCTTTTTCATTGAAAACAAACTATTAACCCTAAGCCTTGCCATTTTGCTCTCGGGCTTACTCTGCGGCTTGTTGGCGTGGCATTTAGGCAAGCCACTAAATTCACTTAAAAAAAGTGCCAATGCGCTCGCTAAAGGGGATTTGAGTCACCGAGTCGACAAATCAACGACACAGCGCAGTGATGAAATTGGTCAGCTCGCCACCGCTTTCAACAGCATGGCCGACTCGATTGAAGCCATGGTGAAGAATCAGCAGCGATTAATGGGCGATATTTCCCATGAATTACGTACGCCGCTTACACGATTGCAATTATCATTGGCCCTTGCCCGTAAAAAAGGCCAGCAGTCGACCGAGACTGACCGCATTGCCTACGAGGCTGAACAACTCGAACAGCTTATTACCGAACTGCTTGAACTCTCGCGCGTCAAGCTAAGTAACAATGAGACACGCGTGCATTTAGGTTTGGCCGAGTCATTAAGCCAAGTGCTTGATGATGCCGAGTTTGAAGCCGAACAACAGGGTAAACAACTCAGTATTGATATCGACGAAGCAATTGAACTTAGTCACTATCCTAAGTCGTTATCTCGCGCGGTAGAAAATCTACTCCGTAATGCCATCCGTTATGCCGACTATGAGATTCATATTGAGGCTAAACAACAGGGTGAACAGATCTATATCTGTATTCAAGACGATGGCCCAGGTGTTCCAGCTGAGGAACTTGAAGCGATATTCAAACCCTTCTACCGACCCGATACCGCCAGACAAAGGGAAAGCGGCGGCTGGGGTTTAGGGCTTGCGATCACTGAAGCCGCCATCAGCGCCCATAAGGGCAGTATTAAAGCAAATAACCGCATTCCTAATGGGCTTGAGGTCATCATTAGTTTACCCGCATAAGACAAAACCCGATGGCGCTTACTATCGGGTCACATTTCACGTGGTAAGTACTTTTGTCAAACACCGGATGATTTGGCTACCTCAATCCTTTATGCCAAGTTGCTTTAACCTGCGATATAAGGCGTTACGACTAATACCTAATCGCTTAGCACATTGGCTGACATTGCCTTCGCACGCGCTAAATACCTGCAATACATTCTGATTAATCGCACTATGTAGCGATTCGTTTTTCTGCAGGCAACTCCCTGTTATAACATGCTGATTAATACCTACCGTTGGTTTAGCGGCGCACTTAGCTAACTTGTTGGCCAAATAGTCGGGTAAATGCATCAGATCTAATACCTCCTCCCCCTCCGCCATTAAACAAGCAACTTGCATCAGGTTATCTAACTCACGTAGGTTACCCGGCCAATCGTAGTGCAACAGCAGATCGAGTAGTTGGACACACATGGTTTGCGCACAGCTACGATGCTTACGGTGCAGCTTATGGATAATGCGTTCTATATCCTGTCGCTCTCGAAGTGCAGGTAATCTCACCTGCAACCCATTGAGACGGTAGTACAAATCTTGACGGAACAACCCTTGAGCTACTAATGATTCTAAATCCATATGGGTCGCAGCAATAATTTGTATATCGACCTTAAAACTTTGATTACTGCCGACAGGCACCACTTCACGCTCCTGTAAAACCCGCAGTAAGCGGCTCTGCGCCGCAAGGGGCATTTCACCAATCTCATCGAGGAACAAAAAGCCCCCATGAGCTTGGCGAATCTTACCGATAAAACCGCTGCGATGGGCGCCAGTAAAGGCGCCAGCTTGATAGCCAAATAACTCAGATTCAACCAACTCAGCAGGTAGCGCTGCACAGTTCACAGCCACAAGCGGCTGAGCACGGCGAGTACTTTGAGCATGAAGCTTTTTCACAAATTGCTCTTTACCAACCCCAGTCTCCCCCAAGACAAGAAGAGGAATTTGCCTAGTGAGAACCTTATTAGCTTGCTGCCAGGCGCGCTCAAGTAAAGGGTCACGAAATCTCACCCCCAATTGAGGCTGGGATTTATCAACTGCAGTTGCCATTTTTTTGATAGGCATTGGTCCAATAGCTTGAGTCTGCAAATGAAGCGCCAAATCTCGATGAAATCCGCCCAATCTAGCCCAACTACCCCCTAAATGTTGCTCAATACTATCACCCAGCTTAGCCTGACTAAGCAGTTGTTTTGCCATCGGATTACAACCAACAATCCGCCCATCACTATCGGCAATCACAATGCCTTGCCAACCGGAATTTAAAAGACTCGGTTGTGCTGCAAGTTCAATTCGATAATGACTATCTGGTAGTTGACACAGCAGTGCTATCTCTACCTGCTGAACTAGGCTCGACACTAACATTAAGGTCAGCGGCGAATGACGATGCTGCTCGCTACTAATATCAAGCACTCCAAGCATTTCGCCCTCATGCGAAAATATTGGACAGGCAGTACAACTCATAAAGCGGTTTTGGCGGATGAAATGTTGGTCCCCGATAACGGCGATTGCCCGCTTTGAAGTCAGCGCAGTGCCGATTGCATTGGTGCCTCGGTATTTTTCAAGCCAGTTAACCCCAATATCGAGGGCGACATCGGCAAGTTTGCTGGAATAACGACTCACTCCCCAGTGCTTAAGAACATAGCCTTCGGCATCCGCTAGCAATAATCGGCTGTTGGAGTGGGCCATTAACTGGTTAAACAGTGGCACTGCATGGGATTGCACTAAATCGATGAGCTGTTGATATTTCTCATGTTTAGATTTGAGATCTGGGCCATTTAGCCTGAGCTCTTCTGCCGGACTGAACTCCGACAACCCTGCGCTAATACTACGCTGCCAAGATTCCGTTAACCAAGCCTGTGAGCTTTTCAAATGCGGTTCTACCGTCATAGCCGTGCCCCCTGGCAGTGTTCCATTTCGGCACATCTCTAGTGTGCCGCTGAATGACAAAATCACTACTAGGCATCTTTCATTCTGTAAATGCTTAATAGCCTTAAAACTACAAAATTAGCTTTTCATCATAGTGTTAGCTCAACAATTGTACAACTCCTGCCAGTTTGGCACCCTCCTTGCGATATGGATTGAACCGCAGGGCTAAGGTGTTACGTAGGCGAACAATCATTAAATTAATCTTTACCCAGCAACTTCTTAGCCGACGAGGAAATTGAAAAACTGAACACCATTTCAACAAGACCCGCCGTTAAAGCACTGTGCCTTTCGTGCTCGGCAGCCATAAAAGGAAGAACGCTATGATTTATGCTCAACCAGGAACCGAAGGTGCCATCGTTAACTTTAAAGAAAAGTACGCCAACTTTATTGGCGGCAAATGGGTTGCTCCGGTAAATGGGGAATACTTCGATAATCGCTCCCCGGTCAACGGCCAGGTCTTCTGTCAAATCCCTCGTTCCGATTACCGCGATATTGAACTGGCACTCGATGCGGCCCATGCCGCAAAGGACGCTTGGGGCAAAACCTCAGTAACAGAACGCGCAAACCTACTGCTACGAATTGCCGACCGTGTTGAGCAGAATATTGAGTATTTAGCTGTGGCAGAAACCTGGGAAAATGGTAAAGCGGTACGTGAAACCCTCAATGCAGACCTTCCCTTATTTGTCGACCATTTCCGATACTTCGCTGGCTGTATCCGCGCCCAAGAAGGTAGCGCCGCCGATATCGATGGCAATACCGTCAGTTATCACTTCCCCGAGCCTTTAGGGGTCGTAGGTCAGATCATTCCTTGGAACTTTCCACTACTGATGGCCGCATGGAAAATTGCCCCTGCCTTGGCCGCTGGTAATTGCGTGGTACTCAAACCCGCAGAACAAACGCCAGTGTCCATCCTAGTGCTGCTAGAACTGATTGAGGATTTATTGCCAGCCGGGGTATTAAACGTCGTAAACGGCTTTGGTGCCGAAGCCGGACAAGCAATCGCTATGAGTAAACGAATCGCGAAACTCGCCTTTACTGGTTCGACTGAAATTGGCTACCACATTTTAAAATGTGCCGCAGAGTCATTAATCCCATCAACCGTCGAGTTAGGAGGTAAATCACCCAATCTGTATTTTGCCGACGTGATGGATCATGAAGATGAATATCTTGATAAAGCCGTTGAAGGAATGCTACTTGCGTTTTTTAACCAAGGAGAAGTCTGCACCTGTCCATCAAGGGTGTTAATCCAAGAATCTATTTATGACAAATTTATTGAAAAAGTCATCGCCCGCGCGCAAACCATCAAGCAGGGCAATCCGCTCGATACCACCACACAAGTCGGCGCACAGGCATCGCGAGAACAGTTCGATAAAATCTTGAGCTATCTCGCTATTGGTAAAGACGAGGGCGCACAGGTGCTTTTAGGCGGAACCCTGTGTCAGCTCGATGGCGACCAAAGCAAAGGTTATTACATCAGCCCAACCATCATGAAGGGCCATAACAAAATGCGGATTTTCCAGGAGGAAATCTTTGGTCCAGTGATTTCGGTAACAACCTTTAAGGATGAAGCAGAAGCCTTAGCTATAGCTAACGATACCGAATATGGCTTAGGTGCGGGTGTATGGACTAGAGATATGAACCGCGCGCAGCGTTTGGGCCGCGGCATTCAAGCGGGTCGCGTCTGGATTAACTGCTACCATGCCTACCCAGCCCATGCAGCCTTTGGTGGCTATAAAAAATCAGGCATTGGTCGTGAAACTCATAAAATGATGCTAAACCACTACCAAAATACTAAAAACCTGCTTGTGAGTTACGATATTAACCCACTTGGTTTCTTTTAAATTGCCAACCTAAAGGGGCTAGTCATGAAAAAGAAAGGGCGTATGCCCTTTCTTTTTTGCATTCTCAAGATTCAAAATTGACTAAGACTTATACGGCATTGGGCCTAAATAGTCCTTCTTACCGACATCAACACCGTTATGGCGCAAAATGGCATAGGCCGTCGTCACATGGAAATACAAATTCGGAATTGCATGCTGCACCGCAAACTCATATCCGGTTAAATATTTACCTTCCCAGCGCGGCTGTGAAACTTGAATCGTAGACGCATCGGCAAAATCCGCCTCCGTAAATTGGGCTAAGTACTCGATAACAGAAGCAATACGCGCCTGTAGTTCAGGCAGAGTTGTTTCACTATCCTCATGCTTAGGTACTGTATTTAAATTACCCGTTAAGCGAGCAACACCTATTTTGGCCGTATCACAGGCAATTTGTACTTGACGGATCAGGTTAAATTGGTCAGGAGCCAAACGTGAATTCAACAGAACCGTCATATCCACTTTCTTAAGATTCGCGAATACTTCACCTTTCTCGAGAATAAGACTCAAATTTTTAAGCATCTTGCTAAATTGCACTGCCGTTAAATCGTAAAGCATAACATCAACTCCTGTAATGAAGGCCACAAAATTGCAGCAACCAAGATAATCTTGGGATGAAATAGTCAATTTCAACGGCCAACACTAAAGATTTGTATGTCCGGGACTCCCCGACAACGACTCACTGGTAAGAAATTTAAGTGAAATGAGATAATTGAACTGCATAAAAGAAAAAAGCCTCATCTTTCGATGAGGCTTATCTCTTTGTGTTGGCGGAGCGGACGGGACTCGAACCCGCGACCCCCGGCGTGACAGGCCGGTATTCTAACCAACTGAACTACCGCTCCAACTCTTTATGGTGCTACTTACTTCAAGTAGAGACCAAATTAGGCGCTTGGCGATGACCTACTCTCACATGGGGAGACCCCACACTACCATCGGCGCGATTGCGTTTCACTTCTGAGTTCGGGATGGGATCAGGTGGGACCACAATGCTATTGTCACCAAGCAAAAAATTGTCTGGAACAATTTTTAACGCGCTTTAGCGCGGCCCGTTAGGGTCAACTACATGGATGTAGTTGATAAATTTTTATTCCAGTTAAATTCGGAAAGCTGTTTTGAGTCACTTCTTAAGTGTTTGTATTCTATCTAAGCACGCTTAGTAAAACCCATCTGGGTTGTATGGTTAAGCCTCTCGAGTCATTAGTATCAGTTAGCTCAACGCCTCACAACGCTTACACACCTGACCTATCAACGTCCTAGTCTCGAACGGCTCTTTAGTGGACTTAAAGTCCAAGGGATGACTCATCTTGGGGCTCGCTTCCCGCTTAGATGCTTTCAGCGGTTATCGATTCCGAACATAGCTACCGGGCAATGCCATTGGCATGACAACCCGAACACCAGCGGTTCGTTCACTCCGGTCCTCTCGTACTAGGAGCAACTCCCCTCAATCATCCAACGCCCACGGCAGATAGGGACCGAACTGTCTCACGACGTTCTGAACCCAGCTCGCGTACCACTTTAAATGGCGAACAGCCATACCCTTGGGACCGACTTCAGCCCCAGGATGTGATGAGCCGACATCGAGGTGCCAAACACCGCCGTCGATATGAACTCTTGGGCGGTATCAGCCTGTTATCCCCGGAGTACCTTTTATCCGTTGAGCGATGGCCCTTCCATTCAGAACCACCGGATCACTATGACCTACTTTCGTACCTGCTCGACGTGTCTGTCTCGCAGTTAAGCTGGCTTATGCCATTGCACTAACCGTACGATGTCCGACCGTACTTAGCCAACCTTCGTGCTCCTCCGTTACTCTTTGGGAGGAGACCGCCCCAGTCAAACTACCCACCAGGCACTGTCCTCAACCCCGATAAGGGGCCAGAGTTAGAACATCAACACTACAAGGGTGGTATTTCAAGGACGACTCCACGAGAACTAGCGTTCCCGCTTCAAAGTCTCCCACCTATCCTACACATGTAGGGTCAATGTTCAGTGCCAAGCTATAGTAAAGGTTCACGGGGTCTTTCCGTCTAGCCGCGGGTATACGGCATCTTCACCGCAATTTCAACTTCACTGAGTCTCGGCTGGAGACAGCGTGGCCATCATTACGCCATTCGTGCAGGTCGGAACTTACCCGACAAGGAATTTCGCTACCTTAGGACCGTTATAGTTACGGCCGCCGTTTACCGGGGCTTCGATCATGAGCTTCTCTTGCGATAACCCAATCAATTAACCTTCCGGCACCGGGCAGGCGTCACACCGTATACGTCATCTTGCGATTTTGCACAGTGCTGTGTTTTTGATAAACAGTTGCAGCCACCTGGTATCTGCGACTGCCGTCAGCTTAGGGAGCAAGTCCCATCACCAACAGCAGCGTACCTTCTCCCGAAGTTACGGTACCATTTTGCCTAGTTCCTTCAGCCGAGTTCTCTCAAGCGCCTTGGTATTCTCTACCCGACCACCTGTGTCGGTTTGGGGTACGATTCCCGCTAACCTGAAGCTTAGAAGATTTTCCTGGAAGCATGGCATCAACTACTTCAGTCCCGTAGGACCTCGTCATCAGCTCTCAGTGTATAGTGACCCGGATTTGCCTAAGTCACCCACCTACCACCTTAAACGCGGACTACCAACGCCGCGCTAGCCTAGCCTTCTCCGTCTCTCCATCGCAGTTAGCGGAAGTACAGAAATATTAATCTGTTTCCCATCGACTACGCCTTTCGGCCTCGCCTTAGGGGTCGACTCACCCTGCCCCGATTAACGTTGGACAGGAACCCTTGGTCTTTCGGCGAGGGGGTTTTTCACCCCCTTTATCGTTACTCATGTCAGCATTCGCACTTCTGATACCTCCAGCGTGGGTTACCCCTTCACCTTCAACGGCTTACAGAACGCTCCTCTACCGCGCAACCCTAATGGATTGCACCCGTAGCTTCGGTGGTATGTTTAGCCCCGTTACATCTTCCGCGCAGGCCGACTCGACTAGTGAGCTATTACGCTTTCTTTAAATGATGGCTGCTTCTAAGCCAACATCCTAGCTGTCTAAGCCTTCCCACATCGTTTCCCACTTAACATACACTTTGGGACCTTAGCTGACGGTCTGGGTTGTTTCCCTTTTGACGACGGACGTTAGCACCCGCCGTCTGTCTCCCGGATAGCACTCTTTGGTATTCGGAGTTTGCAAAGGGTTGGTAAGTCGGGATGACCCCCTAGCCTTAACAGTGCTCTACCCCCAAAGGTGTTCGTCCGAGGCGCTACCTAAATAGCTTTCGAGGAGAACCAGATATCTCCCGGTTTGATTGGCCTTTCACCCCCAGCCACAAGTCATCCGCTAATTTTTCAACATTAGTCGGTTCGGTCCTCCAGTTGATGTTACTCAACCTTCAACCTGCCCATGGCTAGATCACCGGGTTTCGGGTCTACGCCTTGCAACTAAACGCGCAGTTAACACTCGGTTTCCCTACGGCTCCGCTATTCGCTTAACCTCGCTACAAAACGTAAGTCGCTGACCCATTATACAAAAGGTACGCAGTCACGGTCTCAAGAACCGCTCCCACTGCTTGTACGTATACGGTTTCAGGTTCTATTTCACTCCCCTCACAGGGGTTCTTTTCGCCTTTCCCTCACGGTACTGGTTCACTATCGGTCAGTCAGGAGTATTTAGCCTTGGAGGATGGTCCCCCCATATTCAAACAGGATATCACGTGTCCCGCCTTACTCGATTTCATCAAAGGTTAGTTTTCGTGTACGGGGCTATCACCCTGTGCCGCTGGACTTTCCAGACCATTCCACTAACACCCCTCTGACTTAAGGGCTAATCCCCGTTCGCTCGCCGCTACTAGGGGAATCTCGGTTGATTTCTTTTCCTAAGGGTACTTAGATGTTTCAGTTCCCCTCGTTCGCCTCACTACACTATGTATTCATGTAGTGATAACAGCTTATGCTGCTGGGTTCCCCCATTCGGACATCGTTAGCTCAAATGCTTGTTACTAGCTCGCCAACGCTTTTCGCAAGTTACTACGTCCTTCATCGCCTCTGACTGCCAAGGCATCCACCGTATACGCTTAGTCGCTTAACCATACAACCCAAATGAGTTTCACTCACCCAGGTCGTTGCGACCAGCTGGTTTTACTTGTCTCATCTTCGACCAAGAAGATGGACTCGCCTTAGACTTGAATATTCAAGACACTTAAAAAGTGTTTTAAGAACTCAATTTTTTTCGTATTAACACAACGACAGACATCATTGTATTAATTACTATCAGCTTTCCAAATTGTTAAAGAACAATGCTTACCGGCTCGCGGTGCATTTCGCTCTCCCTTCCTTTACAGGAAGTTCAACAAGCCATCTGTGTGAACACTCAACAAACATCGAGTTAGTCGTATAGGTAAGGAGGTGATCCAGCCCCAGGTTCCCCTAGGGCTACCTTGTTACGACTTCACCCCAGTCATGAACCACAAAGTGGTGAGCGCCCTCCCGAAGGTTAAGCTACCCACTTCTTTTGCAGCCCACTCCCATGGTGTGACGGGCGGTGTGTACAAGGCCCGGGAACGTATTCACCGTGACATTCTGATTCACGATTACTAGCGATTCCGACTTCATGGAGTCGAGTTGCAGACTCCAATCCGGACTACGACGAGCTTTGTGAGATTAGCTCCACCTCGCGGCTTTGCAACCCTCTGTACTCGCCATTGTAGCACGTGTGTAGCCCTACTCGTAAGGGCCATGATGACTTGACGTCGTCCCCACCTTCCTCCGGTTTATCACCGGCAGTCTCCCTAGAGTTCCCGCCATTACGCGCTGGCAAATAAGGATAGGGGTTGCGCTCGTTGCGGGACTTAACCCAACATTTCACAACACGAGCTGACGACAGCCATGCAGCACCTGTCTCAGAGTTCCCGAAGGCACTAAGCTATCTCTAGCGAATTCTCTGGATGTCAAGAGTAGGTAAGGTTCTTCGCGTTGCATCGAATTAAACCACATGCTCCACCGCTTGTGCGGGCCCCCGTCAATTCATTTGAGTTTTAACCTTGCGGCCGTACTCCCCAGGCGGTCTACTTAATGCGTTAGCTTGAGAGCCCAGTGTTCAAGACACCAAACTCCGAGTAGACATCGTTTACGGCGTGGACTACCAGGGTATCTAATCCTGTTTGCTCCCCACGCTTTCGTGCCTGAGCGTCAGTCTTTGTCCAGGGGGCCGCCTTCGCCACCGGTATTCCTCCAGATCTCTACGCATTTCACCGCTACACCTGGAATTCTACCCCCCTCTACAAGACTCTAGTCGACCAGTTCGAAATGCAATTCCCAGGTTGAGCCCGGGGCTTTCACATCTCGCTTAATCAACCGCCTGCGCACGCTTTACGCCCAGTAATTCCGATTAACGCTTGGACCCTCCGTATTACCGCGGCTGCTGGCACGGAGTTAGCCGGTCCTTCTTCTGTAGGTAACGTCACAGCTGCAAGGTATTAACTTACAACCTTTCCTCCCTACTGAAAGTGCTTTACAACCCGAAGGCCTTCTTCACACACGCGGCATGGCTGCATCAGGGTTTCCCCCATTGTGCAATATTCCCCACTGCTGCCTCCCGTAGGAGTCTGGGCCGTGTCTCAGTCCCAGTGTGGCTGATCATCCTCTCAGAACAGCTAGGGATCGTCGCCTTGGTGAGCCATTACCTCACCAACTAGCTAATCCCACCTAGGTTCATCCAATCGCGGAAGGCCCGAAGGTCCCCTCCTTTCCCCCGTAGGGCGTATGCGGTATTAGCAGTCGTTTCCAACTGTTATCCCCCACGACTGGGCAGATCCCTAGGCATTACTCACCCGTCCGCCGCTCGCCACCTCAGGAACAAGTTCCCTTGTGCTGCCGCTCGACTTGCATGTGTTAGGCCTGCCGCCAGCGTTCAATCTGAGCCATGATCAAACTCTTCAATTAAAAGTTTTTTGAACCCGAAGGTTCGACTCAATGAATTCTGATTTGTCGTTTCAACTCGAAAGTCAAAACAAACTGTACATATTGCTATGAACACTCATTCATTGATTTAATTCTTTGATTACTCGCCAAACGGCAGAGTAATTTCGATTAACTCAACACCTGTGAGTGTCCACACAGATTTCTTGTTTAGATTGTTAAAGAGCATTTGACCTCAAGCTTTCGCGTTACCGCTCAGCGGGTCAGGGCTGCGTATTCTACGCATTTCCCATTTCGCGTCAAGGAGTTTTTTCAACTTCTTTTCGCACTTGAATCGTTTGATTAAAAGCTGTTCGATTCAAGCTGAATCAGCATTCGCTTTCGCGCTTTGCCGTGTCAGTGGATGCGCATTATAGGGAGCTTGAATTTTTGCGCAAGGGCTTTTTAAAAGAAAAAAGATCGCTTGGCGATCTTTTCTACAGTGGCGCTGTATTCATGCTCAATCTGGGTATTAATTGGGCGCTTTAGCAGCTTTATCGATAAAACCTTGGATAATTTTTTGTGCTTTAGCGTCATCCCAGTCGACAAATGAACGCACAAATGCGATCAATTGGCCGTTCTGATCGAGAATAAAAGTCGCGGGGATCGTATCTAATGGGAATACTTGGCCGAGATTCTGCTCTGGATCGTAATAGGAATTAAAGTTCGGCATACCTAATGAGGTTAAAAAGGGTTTAACTTGTTCCTTACCATCTACATCGATTGAGATTGGCAGTAACACAAAATCATCCGCTTTAAACTTTGTAGCCAATCTTTCGATGGCTGGTAGCTCCCTCACACAGGGCGGACACCAAGTCGCCCACATATTTACCATCACCACCTTGCCTTTATAGTGACTGAAGTCGATGGTTTTACCATCGACATCATTAAAGGCCACAGGTTTGATAGGAAAAGTGTGCGGCAAGACATTGATCAAATCCGCTGTCGACGCGATCTGCTTATTAGCCTGTTGCATCCCCGGATAAGCCTGAGCGCCACCAGCTAATAATACTGACATACTACTTAATAGGAGTGCGCCGAAGATAGAATGCTTCATTTAGTGTCACGCTTTAATAGTGCATCTAGCGCTTGCTGATCTTCAGCACTCAATTCAGCCGCTGAATTGCCATTAATACGTTGCTTGCGAACAAAGACAAAACCAATCAGCAAACCAAAGAGTAATAATGCAACTGGACCTAACCATAGGATATAAGTCTTGCTCTCCATTTTTGGCTTATAAAGAACGAACTCTCCATAGCGACTGGTCATAAACTCGATGATCTCATCATCATTCTTACCTTCATCTACCATCTTGAACACTTCAAGACGCAAATCTCGGGCTACGGGAGAATTAGAATCAATAAGGTTTTGGTTTTGACACTGAGGACAACGCAGTTCGTTTGCCAGCGCTAAACCACGCTTTTGATTCTCCACTGACTTAAACTCATAGGTATCAACTGGTGTGGCCATAGCAGCAGTAACCATGCTGCATAACAACACTAACCCTGCAATTATTTTTACTAACTTACTCATGCTGCTCCGTCCTTCGCCGCTTCGTCTTGTAGTTGCTTAATCATTGGATAGAGGGTTTCAGACCATATACGTTGATCGATAGGTCCAGCATAGCGATAACGAATAATACCTTTGTGATCCACAATAAAGCTTTCAGGTGCACCGTATACACCGAGGTCTAACCCTAAACGGCCATCTTTATCGAAGATATTGATGTGGTATGGATCGCCCTGACGTTTAAGCTCCTCTAAAGCAGGGACACGCTCATCACGGTAGTTGATTCCGTAGATAGGCAAAATGTTTTGACGCTTAAGCATCACAAGAAAAGGATGTTCGTACTTACACGATGGGCACCATGTTGCCCAAACATTAAGTAACGACACCTTACCTTTCAGCTGCTCATTGGTGATCATCTCGTTAGCTGATTCGAGACGTTCGAGTTGGAAAGCCGGAATCGGCTTTCCTTCAAGAGCTGAATCCAGTTTCTGTGGATTTAAAAACAGTCCTTTGTATAAAAATACCCCCATGACAAGAAAAATCACCAATGGGATAAACAGAACCAACTTCTTCATACATTCCCCAACTTTTATGCAGTTGCTAATTTTGCTTTTTCAGCCTGCGGTGTAACCGTTACCGCGGCTTTGGCGCGGTAGCGCTTGTCTGATGCCGCAAAGAAACCACCGATCATCATGAAAATCGCACCAAACCATAACCAACGCACGAAAGGTTTATAGTTCAAACGAACTGCAAACTCGGTGTTACTGATTGGGTCGCCCATAGTGACATACAGATCGCGGAACAGCCCCCAGTCGATACCCGCTTCAGTCATATCCATGGTACGCACGTTGTATTGACGACGATCGGGCTTCAGTAAAGTTAAGAACTCCTCACCTTTGTATATTTCAATTTGACCTTGCTGCGCAGTGTAGTTAGGACCTACTACGTTTTTAGTCTCGAGATACTTGAAGGTGTAACCAGCTAACTCTTGGCTAATGCCAGGACCCATACGCACACTTTTCTCGACAGAATAATTTGACACCATAGTCGCACCAACAACAGACACGGCGATACCTAAGTGAGCGATAATCATACCTAACTGACTGCGTCCCATACGGGCAATACTGAGCTCGCCATCCTTAGGCTTAACAATATTGTAAGCTGCACGCGCTGTTGCTAGCACAATCCAAGCTGCAGCTGCGATACCAAAGGCAACCCAAGCATTGAATACACCATCGACTAAGAACGGTGTAACAATACCAATAGCCAATGACGCAATCGCAGGAATCATCAACTGACGTTTTAACTCACCCGCCTTAGATTTTTTCCAGCGGATGATTGGGCCAATCCCCATAAAGCCAAACAGCACTAATACGATAGGTACGAATACCGCGTTGAAGTATGGAGGTCCAACAGAGATCTTACCCATACCTAAAGCATCGATGAGTAAAGGATAGAGTGTACCTAAGAGCACAGTGCCCGCTGCTACAGTCAGCAATACGTTACAGACTAACAGCATCGTTTCTTTTGATTTAAGCTCGAAACGTGCAGGGCTACTCATCTCACTAGCGCGGAAAGCAAATAGCGTGAGTGATCCGCCAATCGCAAGGCCGAGCAATAACAAAATGAACATACCGCGACTTGGATCCGCCGCGAATGAATGCACTGAGGTCAATACGCCAGAACGTACAATAAAGGTACCTAATAAACTTAACGAGAAGGCGAAGATTGACAGCAGAACAGTCCAGTTACGGAAAGCACCTCGCTTCTCTGTTACGATAAGAGAATGCACTAAGGCCGTACCCACTAACCAAGGCATGAAAGAAGCATTTTCAACTGGATCCCAGAACCACCAGCCACCCCAACCTAATTCGTAGTAAGCCCACCAAGAACCTAGCGCAATACCACCGGTTAAGAATACCCATGCAGCTAAAGTCCAAGGACGTGACCAACGAGCCCAAGCCGAATCTAAATGGCCACTCATTAATGCCGCAATTGCGAAAGCAAAGCTCACAGAAAAGCCTACATAACCTAAATACAGCATTGGCGGATGGAAGATTAAACCCACATCCTGCAGCATTGGGTTCAGGTCACGGCCTTCTGCAGGCATCGGGAACAACCGTTCAAACGGACTAGAGGTCAGCAACATAAATAGGCTGAAGCCAATCACAATCAAACCGAGAACCGCTAACACGCGGGCAGTAAAGACCTCTTCGAGCCCCTTACTAAAGAGCGCCACTGATGCCGCCCAAGTTGATAATGCGAATACCCAGAATAACAATGATCCCTCATGACCACCCCATACGGCAGCAATCTTGAAGAAGATAGGTAATTGAGAATTGGAGTGATGGGCAACATAGGCGACAGAGAAATCATCAACGGCAAAACTATAACCGAGGGAAACCACTGACAAAGTAATAAAGAAAAACATTCCATAGGCTAACGGCCAAGCATACCTCACTAAATATTGGTCTTTACGGGCCACACCGATCAGGGGAACACTAACTAATAGGAATGCAAAGGCGACTCCTATAATCAGTGAAAAGTGTCCAAGTTCTGGGATCATGGGTTTTCCTCAGTCTCAAATAATATGTTGATTTAGCAAGAAACTAAGCCAACGCACAACATGCTGTTCACAAAAAATGCACGAAATTTTGTTCATTTTAGTATTTGCTATTGTTCCTGTCTGCCACTTTAGTACAAAACTGGGTGACTTGTCGCATTCTCAATTTTTGCTTAAATGACAATCACATTTGGATGCCAGTTTCGCATGTGACAGATAATTGAGCCTTAAGTTTCAACAAAAATTTACCAAAAGAATCAATTTGTGAACCAGTCCCCAACTATCGGCTTTCCCCCTTGTTAATCCCTTATATTACTGTTCAATGATTAATCTTTACGTATAATCTGGCTACCAAGGTGGCGGTAACACCGCTTTTATTCAAACTAAAGTGAATATAGAAACAATGACGACATTTTGGATTTTTATTGCGCTTGTAGTATTGGTCAGCTTAACGCTGATTTGGATTCCGCATTTCAGACAGCAGAAATTGTTACGCACTGAAGAAGCTGGTGTTCGTCGACAAACGAACCTTGAATTATTTAATGAACGTCTTGCCACTCTAGAGAAAGAACTTAGCGATGAGTTACTCGATCAAGCTGAATTTGATGCATTGAAAAAAGAGCTGGAAATTAGCTTACTTCAAGATATCAAACAAGCTGGCGATGATTCACTTGTTAATCAAATTAAACCCAAGAGTGTCCTGTGGCCTTCGATTATGTCCGTTGGCTTAATCGCCATCTCAGGTTATCTCTATAACCACTTAGGTGCTTTCGAAAATATCGGTAACACCGCCCAAAACCAGCCAGCAAATCCACATGCTGGAATGGATATGGCTCAAATCATGGCGCAACGTGTTCAAGCCATGGAAGCCCAAGTGCAAGCAGAACCTGAAAACAGCCAAGCTTGGTTTAGCTTAGGCCATGCTTATATATCCGCTAACCATTTCGATAAAGCGGTTGCGGCTTTCGATAAAGTGATGGAATTAGTGGGGACTCATGCAGAGTTGCTCGGTCCAAAAGCAACGGCCCTGTACTACAAGGCTAATCAACAGATGACCCCGCAAATTCAAGCATTAATCGATCAATCTTTAGCACTCGATCCACAGGATCCATCAACGCTATTATTAGTAGGTATGGACGCATTCTTTACAGCAAGTTATCAAAAGGCGATTGATTCATGGCAATTGATCCTAAGCAGTGACCGTACTGATGTTGACCGCACTGCGCTAATCAATGCTATCGAAACCGCTAAGTTACGCATGCAATCTGAAGGTAATGGTATGCCCGATGATGATGTACATAAAAAGGCGAAGGTAGCAGTGAAAACTGTAAGCGTGGCCATCTCTATTGCGCCTGAACTTGCGGCAAATGCTAGCCCTGATGATACTATCTTTGTTTTTGCACGTGCGAGTGAAGGGCCAAAAACACCTTTGGCTGCAACCAAAGTAAGCGCCAAATCTCTACCCGTAACTGTCACATTAGATGATAGTACTGGCATGGGTGGTGATATGAAACTGAGCCAAACAGCAAGCGTTGAAGTGATTGCGGTACTGTCTAAACATGGCAGTATCAAGCCTCAAACAGGCGATCTACAAGGCAAGATCAGCAAAATGAATCTTGGTGAAACAGCAAACTTAGTATTAGATACTCAGGTTCAATAATGTTTCTATCTTTTCACTCAGCAATTGTTGTGTGAATACATAAAAAAAACCGGCTAGTGCCGGTTTTTTTTACTGCCAAAAAATTACTGAGCTTTAGACATGAACTCAATAGCTGCTTTGTAATCTTCGTCAGTACAATCTGTACACATACCGCCTGGTGGCATTGCGTTTAAACCGGTTTTAACGCTGCTTACTAGCGCGTCCATACCTTTGGCTAAACGAGGTTCCCACTCAGCAGCATTGTGTGCTTTTGGCGCGCCAGCAACACCCATGCTGTGACATACAGTACACGCCTTGTTATAAATAGCCTCAGCTTCTTGAGCTGAAACGTTGACTGACATAGTCAAAGCAGCGACTGCTGTCATTGCTAACAATTTTTTCATGTTCAATGTTCCTAATGCAAATACTTACAAAGCTCGACGCTGCCCTAATAGGCAGACTCATTATAGCGGTCTAAGAGTACTACAAACTTCAATAAAACTCACTATTTTGTGATTAGATTCTCAGCACTACTTATATAAGGCGACAAGCGTGACAAATTCGTTAATATATTAGCAAGTATTAAAAAAGTTCGACTAACTCAATAAAAATTGCGGTAATTGGAACCACTTCAAATTGCTGATAACTAGTTTAAAGCAAGTGTAAACCCCGCATTAACGACTGTGTTAGACTCACTTGTGTTTCCTTCCGGCTTGAGATAGAGGGTTCAGTGACAAATATAACTCCAGTAAACACACTGTTATCAGCAAACAAGCTGACTTGTATCCGCGAAGAACGCATTCTATTTGATGAATTAAGTTTTCAAATTAACGCGGGTGATATTGTCCAAATTGAAGGCCCTAATGGCGCCGGTAAAACCAGTTTATTACGCATTTTAGCAGGCTTATCTCGTCCTTACGCAGGGCAAACCTTTTATCAGAGTGAGGATATCAACCGTTGCCGTGATGAATACAATCACGACTTGCTTTACCTTGGTCACCTTGCTGGGGTTAAGTCCGAATTAACTGCCGAAGAAAATCTTAAGTTTAACTTAAAAATCAGCGGTTATGATGATTTTGATACACCAGCAATTTTAGCTAAAGTCAACTTAGCGGGATTCGAAGAGGCCCTAGCAGGCCATTTATCAGCAGGGCAACATCGTCGTACCGCCCTAGCAAGACTTTGGCACAACGATTGTAAAATCTGGATTTTAGATGAGCCTTTTACCGCAATTGATAAAAAAGGCGTAGAAGAGCTAGAACAATTATTTATTCGACATGCGGATAATGGTGGTTGCGTGATACTAACAACACACCAAGATATGGGCATCATCAAAGATGATAGGCTTCGTAAAATTCGTCTAGATTATCGCTTTGTATAAGGTGTTGCATAATGAAAAGAGGTATCAGCTTTACTCAAGCATTTTTTACTTTATTAAAGCGAGATTTGAAAATTGCCATTCGTCATCGTGGTGATATTTTTAATCCATTATTGTTTTTCATCATGGTTGTGACCTTATTCCCATTAGGTATTGGACCAGAACCACAAATGCTTGCCCGCATTGCACCAGGGATTATCTGGGTAGCAGCTTTACTTGCGTCAATGTTATCCCTTGAAAGATTATTTAAAGCGGATTTTAGTGATGGTAGCTTGGAGCAAATGCTATTAAGTCCACAGCCGTTATCAATATTAGTTCTGGCAAAGGTATTAGCCCATTGGCTACTAACGGGTGTACCCTTAATTCTCATTGCTCCATTACTTGCTGTATTACTTAATTTAGATAGCAACAGTTATGGTGCTCTCATTGCTACACTCGCATTAGGGACCCCCGTGTTATCTTTACTCGGGGCTATTGGTGTAGCGCTTACCGTTGGATTACGTAAGGGAGGCGTTTTACTCAGTTTGCTAATCTTGCCACTTTATATACCGGTACTGATTTTTGCGACCAGTGCCATAGATGCTGCGGGTATGAATTTACCCTATGATGGTCAACTCGCTATAATTGGCGCAATGTTGATCGGTTCGTTAACCTTGGCACCCTTTGCAATTGGTGCATCTCTACGAGTGAGTACTAACTAATATGTGGAAATGGTTACACCCATATGCGGATCCTGAACGCGCTTACAAGTTATCAGGTACGTTATTCCCTTGGTTCGCAACATTAGCCTGCCTATTTATTACCGTTGGTACAGTGTGGGGACTAGCTTTCGCACCAACGGATTATCAGCAGGGCGATAGCTATCGAATCATCTTTATCCACGTTCCAGCGGCATCTATGTCAATGGCAGCCTATATGGGCATGGCAACAGCAGCCTTTATTGGCCTTGTATGGCAAATTAAGTTAGCCGACTGGGCTGCGGCCTCAATTGCACCAATAGGTGCCGTTATCACCTTTATTGCACTCTTTACTGGCGCCACTTGGGGGAAACCAATGTGGGGGACTTGGTGGGTGTGGGATGCACGCTTAACTTCAGAACTAGTATTACTGTTCCTCTATTTAGGTGTAATTTCTCTCTATGCCTCATTTGAAGACAAAGTTCTCGCAGCTCGCGCGGCTGGTATTCTGGCGATAGTGGGTGTGATCAACATTCCAATCATCAAATACTCTGTAGAATGGTGGAGCTCACTACATCAGCCATCAACAATCAAAATCACCTCAGAGTCGACCATGTCGAGCTCAATGTTATATCCACTTTTAATAAATATTTTAGGTTTCGGCCTTATGATTGGTGCTATCACTATCGTGAGATTTAAAGCCGAAATTCTTGCAAGGAATGGCATGCGTCCATGGGTTCGTGAACTTGCTAAAGCTGAGGAGGTCAAATAATGCAATTCGATTCTATCAGTGATTTTTTTAATATGGGTGGTTATGCCTTTTATGTATGGCTAGCCTACGGTGTTACTTTTTTTTGTTTAACAACGCTGATCATCAGTAGTGCACGTCAAAAGCGAAAAGTGCTCATTGAAATCGCGAAAAAAATGGACCGTGAAGAGCGCCTTAAAGAGACGAGGAGTAGCAAATCGTGAATACTAGACGCAAAAAAAGACTGACCTTAGCAGTGGCTTTGATTGGCGGTGTTGCTGCAATCGCATCGCTCTTACTGTATGCACTCAATTCAAACTTAAATCTGTTTTATACCCCAACAGAGATAGTCAAAGGTAAAGCCGATACGGGAGTTAAGCCTGAGGTTGGCCAACGTATACGCGTCGGAGGCATGGTGACCGAAGGCTCTATGGTACGCGATCCAAACAGCTTACACGTGGAGTTTGCCGTTCACGATTCATTAGGCGGAGAGATCCTAGTTACCTATGACGATCTGCTACCAGATCTTTTCCGTGAAGGCCAAGGGATTGTCGCTCAAGGTGTCTTAGGCGCGGATGGCAAACTTGCAGCGACCGAAGTCTTAGCAAAACATGATGAGAATTACATGCCGCCTGAAGTCGCCGAAGCCATGGGTCAAAAACACGAAAAACTGGATTATAGTCAGCAGAAAACTGCAACTGTCCAGTAATTGGATTACATTAAAAAAGCACTAGCTTGAAAGCCTCTTCGGAGGCTTTTTTATTACCTATTAATCGCGTTAATAGCTCATACACAGGTTCAACATGCTGAAGAAATGCTCGATAAATTAATCACAAATCTAATTTTTACAGACTCTTAAAGGGCAAGTGATCAAAACCAATACGATTGAAATTAGTAAGGCAAACATGACGAACAATCTCTGCGAGGACCAAAGGGCAAACCTGAGCGATTCAAAAATAGGCATTTAGCCTGATATGTTATTAAGAAGACAGAATGAAGCACTGGAGAATCAAAATTAGCGGCATGAAGATACTTAGTATCAGATTAAACAAACGAATCACGAATCAAATTCTGTTAATTCAAATGTTGACGTAATCAAGTTAATTGAGCGTATCTCGGAATAAATGGCATCTTTCAAAAGTAGTAACTAACAAAGACCCTAAAATGGGGAAGTGGTAGATTAAAGCTCGCAACGAATACAGAGATTAAACTGTCGAAGATCAAACAAAACTAATGACATAAAAAAACCGGGCATATAGCCCGGCTTTTTAATTTGTAACCTTAATTATTCAGCAGCTTCAACTTCTACAGCTTGAGCAGCTTCTGGACGACCTACTAGCTCGATGTAAGCCATTGGGGCTTTATCACCAGCACGTAAACCGCACTTAAGGATACGGGTATAGCCACCAGGACGTTCCTGGTAACGTGGACCCAATTCAGTGAATAACTTACCTACGACTTCAGCGTCGCGAGTACGTGCAAACGCTAAACGACGGTTTGCAACGCTGTCACTCTTAGCAAGTGTTATCAGAGGCTCAACTACGCGACGCAGTTCTTTCGCTTTAGCTACAGTCGTCTTGATAATTTCATGACGAACCAGTGAGCTTGCCATGTTACGGAACATAGCTTGGCGGTGGCTGCTGTTGCGGTTAAGTTGACGACCACTCTTACGATGGCGCATGACCTAATCCTTATAACCTAAATCTGTACAAACCTGAGACTTATAGGTCGTCTGCTAAACTAGCTGGAGGCCAGTTTTCCAAACGCATACCTAACGACAGTCCGCGAGAAGCTAAAACGTCCTTAATTTCAGTAAGAGATTTCTTACCTAAGTTCGGGGTCTTAAGCAGCTCAACTTCAGTGCGTTGTACCAGATCTCCGATGTAATGAATCGCTTCGGCTTTCAAACAGTTAGCCGAACGTACAGTTAGCTCTAAATCGTCGACAGGACGCAACAGAATCGGATCGAACTCCGGTTTCTCTTCTTTCATTTCTGGCTCAGTCACATCGCGCAGCTCAACAAACGCATCCAGCTGTTCAGCTAAAATGGTTGCAGAACGACGGATAGCTTCCTCAGGATCGATAGTGCCGTTTGTGGTCATATCGATAACGAGTTTATCCAAGTCAGTACGCTGTTCAACACGAGCTGCTTCTACATTGTAGGCAATACGTGCAACTGGCGAGAAAGAAGCATCAACCAGCAAACGGCCGATTGGGCGATCATCGTCTTCAGTCTGTGCACGAGCAGATGCTGGCACATAACCACGACCACGCTCAACGCGAATACGCATGCTGATATCATTGTTACCTGTTAAGTTACAGATAACATGATCAGGATTCACGATAGTGACATCACCATCATGCGTGATATCTGCTGCGATGACAGGGCCTGCGCCGGACTTGCTTAGAGTAAGCATAGCCTCGTCTTTACCCTCGATAGTCACTGCTAACCCTTTCAGGTTAAGCAAGATTTCAAGGATATCCTCTTGCACGCCTTCCTTACTGCTGTATTCGTGCAGTACACCGTCGATCTCGACTTCTGTAACTGCGCAGCCAGGCATAGACGACAATAGGATGCGACGCAACGCGTTACCTAAAGTGTGGCCGAAACCACGCTCAAGCGGTTCCAAAGTAACCTTGGCACGTGTTGAGTTAACCTGCTCGATATCAACGAGACGCGGTTTAAGAAATTCTGTAACAGAACCCTGCATTGTGTCCTCTCTTGTTTGTTAGCCTTACTTAGAGTAAAGCTCGACGATCAGCTGTTCGTTAATTTCCGCAGACAAATCGCTACGTTCTGGAATGCGCTTGAAAGCACCTTCCATTTTCGCGCTGTCGACTTCAACCCATGTAGGCTTCTCGCGTTGAGCTGCCACTTCTAAAGCTGCTTTGATACGAGCTTGAGTGCGTGACTTTTCACGGATGCTTACAACATCATTCGCAGACACTTTGAATGACGGAATGTTAACAACACGACCGTTAACCATAATTGATTTATGGCTTACTAGCTGACGTGATTCTGCACGAGTCGCACCGAAACCCATACGATAAACAACGTTATCTAAACGAGTTTCTAAAAGTTGCAACAGGTTCTCACCGGTGTTGCCTTTCAGACGTGCAGCTTCTTTATAGTAGTTACGGAATTGTTTTTCTAACACACCGTAAATACGACGAACTTTTTGTTTTTCGCGTAACTGTAAACCGTACTCTGACAGACGTGGCTTACGAGCGCCATGCTGTCCTGGTGCAGATTCCAGTTTACACTTAGAATCGATTGCTCTCACACCGCTTTTTAAGAAAAGGTCAGTACCTTCTCGGCGGCTGAGCTTGAGCTTGGGACCCAAGTATCTTGCCATGATCTTTCTCCAACTATCCTAATTAAACGCGTTATACACGACGTTTTTTAGGAGGACGACAACCATTATGAGGGATCGGCGTCACATCGGTAATGTTGGTAATTTTGTAACCAACAGCGTTCAGCGCACGAATGGCTGATTCACGACCTGGACCTGGACCCTTCACAAACACTTCAAGGTTTTTTAAACCGTAGTCTTGAGCAGCAACACCTGCACGCTCAGCAGCTACCTGTGCAGCAAATGGAGTAGATTTACGTGAACCACGGAAACCTGAACCACCTGAAGTAGCCCATGACAACGCATTACCTTGACGATCTGTAATGGTGACAATTGTGTTGTTGAAAGAAGCATGGATATGAGCCATGCCATCTGCAACCTGTTTACGTACGCGCTTACGCGGAGAACGTGACGGAACTTTAGCCATTGTCTACCTTCCCGTTACTTCTTGATTGGTTTACGTGGACCTTTACGCGTACGCGCATTGGTCTTAGTACGTTGCCCACGGAGAGGCAGGCTACGACGATGGCGGAGACCACGATAACAACCAAGATCCATAAGACGCTTGATGTTCATTGAAATCTCACGACGTAAGTCACCTTCTACAAGGTATTTGGCGACTTCTTCGCGTAGTGTGTCAATTTGAGCTTCGCTCAATTCCTTGATCTTAGCAGTTTCAGCGATTGCTGTAGCCGCGCAGATTGCTCTAGCGCGAGTACGGCCGATGCCGAAAATAGCAGTCAATGCGATGACTGTGTGCTTTTGATCAGGAATGTTAATGCCAGCGATACGGGCCACTATGCACTCCTTAAGTTAAAGGCCAACTGCGAAAAGCCCGAAAGGATACTCGACAGTCGACAGATTTGCAAACAATATTTTGTTCAGCCCATAATTGGGCTGAACAAATTTCTTTTATTAGCCTTGACGCTGTTTGTGTTTTGGTTCAACACAGATAACGCGTACAACGCCACTACGCTTGACGATCTTGCAATTACGGCAGATCTTCTTCACGGAAGCTCGAACTTTCATTTCATCACTCCGTAAGCTAATTAGCGACCAAAACGATCTAAATTCGCTTTGTTTACTAGGTTAGCTTTCTTCATCACAGACTCATACTGATGAGACATCATATGGGTCTGAACCTGAGCCATGAAGTCCATGATCACAACTACCATAATAAGTAGTGAAGTACCGCCAAAATAGAACTGCACTTTCATTGTGATTAACATGAACTCCGGAATTAAACAGATAAAGGTAATGTATAACGCGCCTGCTAATGTCAAACGGGTCATTACTTTATCAATGTAACGCGAAGTCTGTTCTCCAGGACGGATCCCAGGGATGAATGCACCACTCTTCTTCAGGTTATCGGCTGTTTCACGTGGGTTAAACACCAACGCTGTGTAGAAGAAACAGAAGAAGATAATTGCTGTTGCATACAATAATGAGTAAAGCGGTTGTCCAGGTGACACGGCCAGTGAAAAATCACTTAACCATGACATGGACTCATTTTGACCAAACCACTGAGCTAGGGTTCCAGGGAACAAAATGATGCTTGACGCAAAAATTGGGGGAATGACACCCGCCATGTTTATCTTCAACGGTAAATGTGTGCTCTGCGCAGCAAAAACCTTACGGCCTTGCTGACGCTTCGCGTAGTTCACAACGATACGACGTTGGCCACGCTCCACAAATACTACAAGATAAGTCACTACGAATACAATCGCCGCGATCAACAACAACACTAACACATTCAGGTCACCTTGACGCGCCTGCTCAGCCGTTTGGCCGATAGCGGAAGGTAATCCAGCAACGATACCTGCGAAAATTAAGATCGAGATACCATTACCTATACCTCGTTCGGTAATTTGCTCACCCAGCCACATCAAGAACATCGTCCCTGTTACTAAGCTCACAACTGCAACAAAGTAAAAACCAAAACCTAGATTGACCACAAGGCCTGGAACTAAGTTTGGTAAACCCGTTGCAATACCGATCGACTGGAATGTACCCAGCACTAACGTACCCCATCGTGTATACTGACTGATTTTTTTACGTCCAGACTCGCCTTCTTTCTTCAATTCAGCGAGTGCAGGATGCACAACAGTCAATAACTGCATGATAATCGATGCCGAAATGTACGGCATGATACCTAATGCGAAAATAGAAGCACGCTCAAGTGCACCACCCGAGAACATGTTAAACATGCCTAGGATGGTACCACTTTGCTGAGCAAACAGCTCTGCTAATACAGCTGCGTCAATACCAGGAATTGGCACAAACGAACCGGCCCTAAAGACGATAATCGCACCAATCACGAACAGTAGGCGTGCTTTCAACTCCGAAAGACCACCTTTCGCGCTTTTTAAATCAAGTCCTGGTTTTGCCATCGACGTATTATTCCTCGATCTTACCGCCGGCAGCTTCAATCGCTGCACGTGCACCTTTGGTTACCTTCAGACCTTTTACGGTCACTGGGCGCTCAATGGTACCTGAAAGAACGATTTTCGCAAACTGGATATTGCGAGTAATCACGTTCGCATCTTTCAGAGCGTTTAAGTCGATAACATCACCGTTAACTTTAGCCAGTTCGAGTACACGAACTTCAGCTGTTACCATAGCGCGACGCGAGGTAAAACCAAATTTAGGTAAACGGATCTTAAGTGGCATTTGACCACCCTCGAAGCCAGGGCGTACACCGCCACCGCTACGAGATTTTTGGCCTTTGTGACCACGACCAGCAGTTTTACCTAAGCCTGAACCCATACCACGGCCTACGCGCTTTGGTGCATGCTTAGAGCCTGCAGCTGGAGATAGAGTATTTAAACGCATCTATTAATCCTCCACCTTAACCATGTAGTAGACCTTGTTGATCATACCGCGAACAGAAGGAGTATCTTCTAATTCAACAGTGTGACCAATGCGACGCAGACCAAGACCAGTTAAGGTTGCACGGTGTTTTGGTAAACGACCGATTGCAGATTTAGTCTGAGTAACTTTTACAGTTTTAGTTGCCATGGTGCATTACCCCCGAATTTCGTCAACATTCAGGCCACGCTTAGCTGCGATTTGCGAAGGTGACTTCATGTGCACCAGAGCATCTACAGTCGCGCGAACGATGTTGATCGGGTTAGTAGAACCGTATGCTTTTGACAGAACGTTATGTACGCCTGCTACTTCCAATACGGCACGCATTGCGCCACCGGCGATAATACCGGTACCCTGTGATGCTGGTTGCATGTAAACACGTGAACCAGTATGACGACCTTTAACTGGGTGATGCAGAGTGCCTGCATTCAACTCAACGGTCACCATGTTACGACGGGCTTTTTCCATAGCTTTTTGAATTGCTGCTGGAACTTCGCGCGCTTTACCATAGCCATAGCCGACCTTACCGTTACCATCACCCACTACTGTCAGTGCAGTGAAGCTAAAGATACGACCGCCCTTAACTACTTTAGAAACACGATTAACTGCAATTAATTTCTCTTGCAGATCGTCTTTTTGCTGAGCTTCTAATTTAGCCATTTTTATAACCCCTTAGAACTGGAGGCCAGCTTCACGAGCAGCATCTGCTAGAGCAGCTACACGACCGTGATACTTGAAACCAGAACGATCGAACGCAACCGCAGCTACGCCCTTCTCGATCGCACGCTCAGCAACTAGTTTACCTACTGCTTTAGCCGCGTCTACGTTACCGGTACTCTTCAGTTGCTCTTTAACCGCTTTTTCCACGGTTGAAGCAGCTGCCACCACCTGAGCTTCAGGATTGATCACCTGAGCATAAATGTGACGCGGTGTACGATGTACAACCAGACGGTTCACGCCCAGCTCTTGGATCTTCTTACGAGCGCGAATAGCGCGACGTAAGCGAGATGTTTTCTTATCCATATCGCGTTACCTACTTCTTCTTAGCCTCTTTACGGCGTACTTCTTCGTCGTCATAGCGAACACCCTTACCTTTATATGGCTCTGGTGGACGGTAGCCGCGAATCTCAGCAGCGACTTGGCCAATTAACTGTTTATCAACGCCACGTAGGACGATGTCAGTTTGGCTAGGACACTCTGCAGTAACGCCTGCGGGCAGTTTGTGTACTAACGGATGAGAGAAACCTAAAGTCAGGTCAATATCGCTACCAGATACTTTCGCACGGTAACCAACGCCGACTAACTTTAACTTACGCTCAAAACCTTGAGATACACCAACAACCATGTTGTTTACTAATGCACGTGCGGTACCAGCCTGTGCCCAAGCGTTAAGAACGCCTTCAACAGGTAGGAATTTAATCACGCCATCTTCGATAACAACATTGACCGCATTGTTGATCACTCGAGTCAGACTACCTTTACCGCCTTTGACGGTAAGAGTCTGTTCGTTTAAGGTCACCTCTACGCCAGCTGGAATAGATACTGGTGCTTTTGCTACACGAGACATTCCTAGCTCCTTATGCTACGTAGCAGATAACCTCGCCACCCATGCCTGCAAGGCGGGCGGCACGATCAGTCATCAAGCCTTTAGAAGTGGACACAATTGCGACACCCAGACCGCCCATCACTTTTGGTAGCTCGTTTTTACCTTTGTAAATACGAAGACCAGGACGGCTTACGCGCTGGATAGTCTCAACGACTGGTTGGCCTTGGAAATACTTTAAAGTGATTTCCAGTTCAGGCTTGGCTTCATCTGCTACGGCGTAATCAGCGATGTAACCTTCTTCTTTAAGCAGTTTCGCGATAGCGACTTTCAGCTTAGCAGAAGGCATCTTCACAGATACTTTGTTAGCAGCTTGGCCGTTACGAATACGGGTTAACATATCCGCAATAGGATCTTGCATGCTCATATTAGCTTACTCCGTGACAAGTGCTTACCAGCTAGCCTTACGCAGGCCAGGAACTTCACCACGCATGGTTGCTTCACGTAACTTGATACGGCTTAAACCGAACTTACGCAGGAAACCATGTGGGCGACCAGTTTGATTACAACGATTGCGTTGACGCGATGCGCTGGAATCACGTGGTAGAGCTTGCAGCTTTAATACTGCATCCCAACGGTCTTCATCAGAAGTTGCTGGACTTGCAATAATCGCTTTCAGAGCAGCGCGCTTTTCAGCGAACTTAGCTACGAGCTGTGCACGCTTTGCTTCACGTGCTTTCATTGATGTTTTTGCCATTACGCTACCCTTATTTCTTGAATGGGAAGTTAAAAGCGTCTAACAAAGCACGACCTTCTTCGTCATTTTTCGCAGAGGTAGTGATAACAATATCCATACCGCGAATCTTATCGATTTTATCGTAATCGATTTCTGGGAAGATGATCTGCTCACGCACGCCCATTGCGTAGTTACCACGGCCGTCAAACGCTTTAGCGCTCAGACCACGGAAGTCACGAATACGTGGGATTGCGATATCGACTAAACGCTCTAAGAATTCCCACATACGCTCACCGCGCAGGGTCACTTTACAGCCAATAGGGTAGCCTTCACGGATTTTAAAACCAGCAACTGATTTACGAGCAACAGTCACTACTGGTTTTTGACCAGCGATTGCAGTCATGTCACGAACAGCATGTTCCATAACTTTCTTGTCTGCAACGGCTTCGCCAACACCCATGTTCAGGGTGATTTTCTCAATCCGAGGGACTTGCATGACACTGGTATAACCGAACTTTTTAGTCAGTTCAGCGACAACAGTCTCTTGATATTTATCATGCAGTTTCGCCATCGTTTACTCCAGTTACTTAACGAGTTCACTGTTCGATTTAAAGAAACGAACTTTTTTGCCGTCTTCAAATCGGAAACCAACACGATCCGCCTTGCCAGTGACAGGGTTAAAGATCGCAACATTTGATGCTTGAATCGGTGCTTCTTTCTCAACAATACCACCTGCTACGCCCAGTTGTGGGTTTGGCTTTTGGTGTTTCTTGACAAGATTGATGCCTTCAACAATTAATTTACCAGTAGGTAGGACTTGAGAAACTTTTGCACGTTTACCCTTGTCTTTACCTGCTAATACGATTACTTCGTCTAGACGACGGATTTTAGCTGCCATTTTGAAGCTCCTTACAGTACTTCTGGTGCCAGCGAGACAATCTTCATGAACTGCTCAGAGCGCAATTCACGTGTCACTGGTCCAAAGATACGAGTGCCAATCGGCTGCAGGTTGTTGTTCAGAAGAACAGCTGCATTCCGATCGAAGCGAATGACAGAACCGTCTGGACGACGTACGCCTTTCTTAGTACGGACTACCACCGCGTTATACACATCACCTTTCTTCGCTTTAGCGCGAGGAATCGCTTCTTTAACAGAAACCTTGATGATGTCGCCGATACCGGCATAACGACGATGAGAGCCACCCAAGACCTTAATACACTGAACTCTGCGTGCGCCGCTGTTACATGCGACGTCTAGAGTCGATTGCATTTGGATCATTTTAAGTGCTCCGCTATCGTTACTACACAATTCCCACTATTGGGACTATATACGTCCATTTTTGCTTTCAATTTAGTCAAAAATGGCGCGCAAATATAACACCATAAAAGTGGAATGTATAGTATTAAAAAACAAACGGCCCCAGTTCCTGGAGCCGTTTACCTAAATACCTAATAAAATTAGGCCTTTGATACTACTTCAACCAGAGTCCAAGATTTTGTCTTAGACAGAGGACGACATTCGCGAATCGCTACTACATCGCCTTCGTTGCACTGATTAGCTTCATCGTGTGCATGGATCTTAGTCGTACGCTTAATGTACTTCCCATAGATTGGGTGTTTCACTTGGCGTTCGATAGCTACAGTGATGGTTTTATCCATTTTGTTGCTAGTTACACGACCTTGCAAAGTACGGATTTTATCAGACATTATGCACCCGCCTTAGAAGTAATAATGGTCTTAACGCGCGCAATGTTACGGCGCACTAATTTCAGTTGATGAGTCTGAGTCAACTGACCAGTGGCGTGTTGCATACGCAGGTTGAACTGCTCACGCAGCAGACCAAGTAGTTCAGCGTTCAGTTCTTCAACGCTCTTTTCTCTTAGTTCGCTCGCTTTCATTACATCACCGTCTTAGTTACGAAGGTAGTCTTAATTGGAAGCTTGGCAGCAGCTAAAGTAAACGCTTCGCGAGCGATTGCTTCAGAAACACCATTCATCTCATAAAGAACCTTACCAGGTTGAATCTGACATACCCAGTATTCAACGTTACCTTTACCTTTACCCATACGCACTTCAAGAGGCTTAGAGGTAATTGGTTTGTCCGGGAAAACTCGAATCCAAATTTGTCCCTGACGCTTAATGTGACGTGTCATGGCACGACGTGCAGATTCGATCTGACGAGCAGTTAAACGACCACGGCCGACTGCTTTCAGACCAAAAGTACCAAAGCTAACTTCGGTACCGTTCGCTAGACCACGGTTGCGGCCTTTGAACATCTTGCGAAACTTCATACGTTTAGGTTGCAGCATTGCCGGCTCTCCTATTTACCACGAGGCTTGCGCTTAGGTTGCTGCTGTTTCGGCTCTTCAATCTGTGGCAGCATTCCGTCCAGAACTTCACCTTTGAAGATCCAAACTTTAACACCAATCACACCGTATTGAGTGTGACTTTCAGAGGTTGAATAGTCGATATCAGCACGCAGTGTGTGCAAAGGTACACGACCTTCACGGTACCACTCAGAGCGCGCAATCTCAGCACCGCCTAAACGGCCACTAACTTCAACTTTGATACCTTGAGCACCAATACGCATTGCGTTTTGTACTGCACGCTTCATAGCGCGACGGAACATAACACGACGCTCTAATTGCTGTGCAATAGAGTCAGCAACTAACTTGGCATCTAGCTCAGGTTTACGGATCTCAGCGATGTTAATTTGAGCAGGAGTGCCAGCAAGTTTTGAAACTGCAGCACGCAATACTTCAACGTCTTCACCTTTCTTACCGATCACAACACCTGGACGGGCAGTGTGAATAGTAACGCGGATGCTTTTCGCTGGGCGTTCGATAACGATCTTAGATACTGACGCAGCTTGCAGTTTGTCTGCAAGATACTTACGCACTTCCCAGTCGCTGTTCAGGTTATTTGCATAATCTGACTTATCTGCGTACCAGGTAGAGATCCAAGGCTTGGTGATACCCAGACGGATACCATTAGGATGTACTTTCTGTCCCATTGCTCTCTCCTAGCGATCTGATACAACCACAGTAATGTGGCTGGTACGCTTCATGATACGATCAGCGCGGCCTTTAGCACGTGGCATGATACGCTTCATAGTTGGACCCTCGTCAACGAAGACGGCGCCTACTTTTAGCTCATCAATGTCAGCGCCTTCGTTGTGTTCGGCGTTTGCGATAGCTGAGTCAAGTACTTTTTTAACCAGTACGGCGGCTTTCTTTGGGCTGAAAGTCAAAATTTCGAGGGCCTTAGCAACAGGCAAACCACGAATCTGATCAGCAACAAGACGAGCCTTCTGCGCAGACGTACGGGCAAAACGATGTTTAGCTAAAACTTCCATCTTATTCCTCCCGTATTAACGCTTCTTCGCTTTCTTATCAGCAGCATGGCCGCGATAAGTGCGAGTTGGTGAGAATTCACCAAGTTTGTGGCCGATCATTTCGTCAGTTACGAACACAGGAACGTGCTGACGACCATTATGGACAGCGATGGTCAAACCAATCATATTTGGAATGATCATAGAGCGACGTGACCAAGTCTTAATAGGCTTCTTGTCACCTGCTTCCATCGCTTTCTCTACCTTCTTCAGCAAGTGCAGGTCAATGAAGGGACCTTTCTTGAGAGAACGTGGCATGGCGAATCCTCTTACTATTTATTACGACGACGTACGATGTACTTGTCAGTGCGCTTGTTACTACGAGTCTTATAACCCTTAGTTGGCACACCCCATGGAGTCACTGGGTGACGACCACCAGAAGTACGGCCTTCACCACCACCGTGTGGATGGTCTACCGGGTTCATTGCAACACCGCGAACTGTTGGGCGAACGCCTCTCCAGCGCTTAGCACCTGCTTTACCTAACTGGCGTAGCATGTGTTCGGCATTACCAACTTCACCAAATGTTGCGCGGCAATCAACTGGAACTTTGCGCATTTCGCCAGAGCGAAGACGTAAAGTCGCATATGCGCCATCACGAGCAACAACTTGTACATAAGCACCAGCTGAACGCGCGATCTGAGCACCTTTACCAGGCTTCATTTCTACAGCGTGCACAACAGAACCTACAGGAATGTTGCGCAGTGGCATTGCGTTACCGGTTTTGATTTCGGCTTCAACACCAGACTGGATCTTATCGCCAGCTTGCATGCCTTTAGCAGCAAGAATGTAACGACGCTCACCATCCGCATACAGTACTAGGGCAATGTGCGCAGTACGGTTTGGATCGTATTCCAGACGCTCAATTTTTGCAGGGATACCGTCTTTATCGCGTTTGAAGTCGATTAAACGGTAATGCTGCTTGTGACCGCCACCAACGTGACGAACAGTGATACGGCCAGTGTTGTTACGGCCACCACTCTTAGATTTTTTCGCCAACAGGCCAGCAAAAGGTTTACCCTTGTGCAGGTCAGAGTTCACCACTTTAACAACGTGGCGACGACCTGGAGAGGTTGGCTTACACTTAATAACTGCCATGATAATTCTCCTTTGCTTACTCAGCGCCGCCGACGAAATCGATGTCAGCACCAGCAGCTAAAGTCACGTAGGCTTTTTTCCAATCGCTACGACGACCAGCACGGCCACCAGTACGTTTAGTTTTGCCCTTGCTCACTAAAGTGCGAACTGATTCGACTTCAACTTCAAATAGCTTTGCAACAGCAGCTTTAATTTCAGCTTTAGTTGCATCGATTGCTACGCGGAAAACAACAGTGTTGTGCTTCTCAGCATTCACAGTGCTCTTTTCAGAGATGTGAGGTGCAAGAATAACTTTTAGCAAACGTTCTTCGCGGATCATCATGCTAGCATCTCCTCGATTTGCTTAACTGCATCAGCAGTCACAAGCACTGTGTTGAACGCGATCAGACTTACTGGGTCTAGACCTGCAACGTCACGAACGTCAACCTTGTACAGGTTGCGAGCTGCTAAGAATAAATTCTCGTCAACTTCAGAAGTCACAATTAACACGTCTTCTAAGTTCATTGCTTTCAATTTAGCTTTCAGCTCTTTAGTTTTAGGAGCTTCAACGCTGAATGATTCAACAACAACCAGACGGTCTTGACGTACCAGCTCAGACAGAATGCTTTTCAGCGCGCCGCGGTACATCTTTTTGTTAACTTTTTGGCTGTGATCTTGGGTTTTAGCAGCGAATGTTACGCCACCACCACGCCAGATTGGGCCCTTCACACCACCCGCACGAGCGCGGCCAGTGCCTTTTTGGCGCCATGGCTTTTTGCCAGAGCCATTTACTTCCGCACGAGTCTTTTGAGCACGAGTGCCCTGACGCGCGTTTGCAGCGTATGCTACAACTACCTGATGAACCAGTGCCTCGTTAAAGTCACGGCCGAAGGTAGTTTCGGAAACTTCAAGAGCGCTTTGCGCGTCTTTCAATACCAATTCCATTACTATCTCCTCAGACCTTAAGCTTTAACTGCAGGCTTGATGATCAGGTCGCCATTAGTTGCGCCCGGAACAGCACCTTTAACCAGTAGCAGGTTACGTTCAACATCCACACGTACAACGTCTAGATTTTGAGTAGTAACACGCTCGGCACCCATGTGGCCTGACATTTTCTTGCCTTTAAATACGCGACCAGGCGTTTGGTTCTGACCGATAGAACCGTTCGAACGGTGCGACAAAGAGTTACCGTGAGTCATGTCTTGAGTACGGAAGTTCCAACGCTTAACGCCGCCTTGGAAGCCTTTACCTTTAGATTGACCAGTAACATCAACTTTCGCTACATCAGCGAAGATACCAACATTTAGCTCAGCACCAACTTCAATGCCTTCGCCTTCACCGTCAGCCAGACGCAATTCCCACAGTCCACGACCGGCTTCTACGCCGCTCTTAGCAAAGTGACCTGCTTCTGGTTTAGTGATGCGATTGGCTTTTTTGGTACCAGTAGTAACTTGAAGTGCACGGTAGCCGTCAGTTTCTAAAGTTTTCACTTGAGTAACACGGTTGCCAGCAACTTCAATTACTGTAACAGGTATAGAAACACCATCTTCAGTGAAGATGCGAGTCATACCAACTTTACGACCAATAAGACCGATAGCCATCTCTCAAACCTCTTCTAAGGATCTCAATTAACCCAAGCTAATCTGTACGTCGACACCAGCCGCAAGATCTAAACGCATTAGAGCGTCTACAGTCTTCTCAGTTGGCTCTACGATGTCAACCAGGCGCTTGTGAGTACGGATTTCGTACTGGTCACGAGCATCTTTATTAACGTGCGGAGAGATCAAAACGGTATAACGCTCTTTGCGCGTTGGCAGTGGAATTGGACCACGTACCTGGGCGCCTGTACGCTTAGCAGTTTCAACGATTTCCGCTGTAGACTGATCAATTAAGCGATGATCAAATCCTTTTAAGCGGATACGGATTCTTTGGTTCTGCATTGACCAGAGCTCCTAAAATGGACACATAAAAAATCACCCTCTAGCTTCTTCCTTACTGGAAAAGCAGAGCGAGATGATTTAACCGTTCGACTCCCAATCGGAGCCGCTATGATAATGACAAGTTCAATGACTCGTCATTTAATTCGCTAGCCTTGGCTAACGAGGGGCTAATTATACTCATCTATATCGAGAGATCAAGCCCACTGCGTAAATTGTCATCAAAAAGACAAAATCACATTTGATGGCGCGCATTCTACACAAATTTCTGCAAAAAACCAGCCCCAAATAAAAAAGGAAGCCGAAGCTTCCTTTTTCAGGGTAACTTTAAATTCGCGATTAAGCGAAGATCTTAGCTACAACACCAGCACCTACTGTACGGCCACCTTCACGGATTGCGAAGCGTAAACCTTCGTCCATCGCGATTGGGCAGATCAGAGTGACTTTCATCTTGATGTTGTCGCCTGGCATTACCATCTCAACGCCTTCTGGCAGTTCGATAGTACCTGTCACGTCAGTTGTACGGAAGTAGAACTGTGGACGGTAGCCTTTGAAGAATGGCGTGTGACGACCACCTTCTTCTTTTGACAGAACGTAAACTTCTGATTCAAAAGTAGTGTGTGGGTTGATTGAACCTGGCTTAGACAGTACTTGACCACGTTCTACGTCATCACGTTTAGTACCACGTAAAAGGATACCACAGTTCTCACCTGCACGACCTTCGTCAAGCAGCTTACGGAACATTTCAACACCAGTACAGGTAGTCTTGGTTGTGTCGCGGATACCAACGATTTCTACTTCGTCACCAACACGTACAATACCACGCTCAACACGGCCAGTTACTACTGTACCACGGCCAGAGATTGAGAATACGTCTTCGATTGGCATCAGGAATGGCTTATCGATATCACGCTCTGGTTCTGGAATGTAAGTGTCCAGTGCTTCTGCTAATTCAATGATCTTAGCTTCCCACTCTGGCTCGCCTTCAAGAGCTTTCAGTGCAGAACCTTGGATAACTGGTAAGTCATCACCTGGGAAGTCGTATTCTGATAACAGTTCACGAACTTCCATTTCTACTAATTCTAACAGTTCAGCATCGTCAACCATGTCACATTTGTTCATGAATACGATGATGAATGGTACGCCTACTTGGCGAGACAGCAGGATGTGCTCACGAGTTTGTGGCATTGGACCGTCAGTAGAAGCAACTACTAGGATCGCGCCGTCCATCTGTGCAGCACCAGTGATCATGTTTTTAACATAGTCAGCGTGGCCTGGGCAGTCTACGTGTGCGTAGTGGCGAGTTGGTGTATCGTATTCGATGTGAGAGGTATTGATTGTAATACCACGCTCACGCTCTTCTGGAGCGTTGTCGATTTGAGAGAAGTCTTTAGCTTCACCACCGTAGGTCTTAGCCAGTACGTGAGAGATAGCTGCAGTCAGAGTGGTTTTACCATGGTCAACGTGACCGATGGTGCCCACGTTTACGTGAGGCTTACTACGTTCAAATTTAGCTTTTGCCACGATATATTCCTTTCTTTTCAGAATAGTCCTGTATGTACAGGACCTCATTACATTTTTGTCGTAACTGATTAGCTACGAGATTCAATAATCGCTTTCGCAATGTTTTGCGGTGCATCGGTGTACTTCAAGAACTCCATAGAGTAAGAAGCACGTCCCTGAGTTGCAGAGCGCAAATCAGTTGCATAACCAAACATTTCAGAAAGAGGTACTACAGCATGGACTATCTTGATGCCACCAAAGCCATCATCCATACCTTCAATCAAACCACGGCGACGGTTTAAATCACCAACAACATCGCCCATGTAGTTCTCAGGTGTAGTTACTTCTACTTTCATGCAAGGCTCGAGCAACACAGGATTCGCTTCAAGCGCACCCTTTTTGAAGCCCATAGAACCCGCAATTTTGAACGCCATTTCATTCGAGTCCACATCATGATATGAACCGTCGAATAGAGTGACCTTCACGTCCAACACAGGGAAGCCAGCGAGTACGCCATTCTTCATCTGTTCTTGGATACCTTTATCAACCGCAGGAATGAATTCACGAGGAACAACACCACCTACGATCTCATTGATAAATTCGTAACCAGCGCCCTCTTCATTAGGCTCTAGTTTTAACCAAACATGACCGAATTGTCCACGGCCACCCGATTGACGTACGAACTTACCTTCAGCCTCGACTGACCCGCGAATGGTTTCACGGTAGGCCACTTGTGGCTTACCTACGTTACACTCAACACCAAATTCGCGACGCATACGATCGACGATGATATCTAAGTGTAACTCACCCATTCCAGAAATCAGTGTTTGTGATGATTCTTCGTCGGTTTCAACTCGGAAAGATGGGTCTTCAGCGGCAAGTTTTTGCAACGCAATACCCATTTTATCCTGGTCGGCTTTCGACTTAGGCTCAACGGCAATGGTAATTACTGGCTCAGGGAACTCCATACGTTCCAAGATCACCTTGTGATCTGAATCGCAGAGTGTGTCACCCGTAGTGACCTCTTTAAGACCAATAGCCGCGGCTATATCACCAGCGCGAACTTCTTTCAGTTCTGTACGATCATTAGCGTGCATCTGCACGATACGACCGATGCGTTCACGTTTCTGTTTGACAGAGTTATAAACGCCAGAACCTGATTCGAGTACACCGGAGTAAACGCGAATAAAGGTCAGAGTGCCCACAAACGGGTCTGTAGCAATCTTAAATGCCAATGCAGCAAATGGCGCATTGTCATCTGATGGGCGTTCTACTTCTTGCTCATCATCGTCGATACCCTTAATTGGGGGGACATCAACGGGTGCAGGTAAGTATTCAACAACCGCATCTAAAACCGCCTGCACGCCTTTGTTCTTAAACGCAGAACCACAGGTTGCTAAAACGATTTCATTATTGATAGTACGTTGACGCAGTGCCTTTTTTATCTCTTCTTCTGACAGGGTGCCTTCTTCAAGGTACTTGTCCATCAGTTCATCTGAGGCTTCGGCAGCAGTTTCAACCAGATACTCATGCATTTCGGCCGCTTTGTCGGCTAATTCTGCAGGGATCTCTTCATAAGTGAAGGTCATACCCTGGTCATTTTCGTTCCAGTTAATTGCCTTCATCTTGATTAAATCGATCACGCCGGTGAAGTTTTCTTCTGCGCCAATATTCAATTGAATAGGCACACAAGTTGCTCCAAGACGAGTTCTGATTTGCTTCACTACACGTTCGAAGTCAGCGCCTGCACGGTCCATTTTGTTGACAAATACTAAACGTGGAACGCGGTATTTGTCAGCTTGACGCCACACGGTTTCTGATTGAGGTTCAACACCTGAAGAACCACAGAAAACCACGACTGCGCCATCCAGAACACGTAAAGAACGTTCAACTTCAATAGTGAAGTCAACGTGACCAGGAGTATCGATGATATTGATGCGGTGTTCAGTGAATTGAGCATCCATACCACGCCAGAAAGTGGTTACAGCGGCCGAGGTGATAGTAATACCACGCTCTTGCTCTTGTACCATCCAGTCTGTGGTCGCGGCGCCGTCATGCACCTCACCGATTTTATGAGACAAACCGGTATAAAACAGAACACGTTCTGTCGTGGTAGTTTTACCTGCGTCCACATGAGCACAAATACCGATATTACGATAACGCTCAATTGGGGTTGTACGAGCCACTATGTATACCCTCTCCACCAAGACAAAACTCTTGGCAATATCAACAACAATGGTGTGGGCCTAAGCCCACACCATCAGATTACCAACGGTAATGAGCAAAGGCCTTGTTAGCTTCAGCCATGCGGTGCACGTCTTCACGCTTCTTAACAGCAGTACCTTTGTTTTCAGACGCATCTAGCATTTCACCTGCTAGACGTAAAGCCATAGATTTTTCACCACGCTTACGAGCAGCTTCAACTAACCAGCGCATCGCCAGTGCGTTACGACGCACAGGACGAACTTCACATGGTACCTGGTAAGTAGAACCACCAACACGACGAGATTTAACCTCGACTGATGGGCGAACGTTGTCCAGGGCTGCTTCAAGAACGTCTAAATGGTTAGCGCCTTTCTTTTCAGCGATAACATCTAGCGCCTTGTAAATGATTTTTTCAGCAGTCGACTTTTTGCCGTCCTGCATAATGACGTTGATGAACTTAGCCAGCAACTCACTGTGAAACTTTGGATCTGGTAGGATTTTACGTTGTCCTACAACGCGACGTCTTGGCATAACAATTCTCCGTATGCTTCAGGGATTTCCAAAACTGGAATTCTCAAAATAAAACTAGCTTGGCCTTACTTAACGGATTGCGTTAAGACTTAGGACGCTTAGCACCGTACTTAGAACGACCTTGGCGACGTGTGTTCACGCCAGCACAGTCAAGGGCGCCACGAACAGTGTGATAGCGAACACCAGGTAAGTCTTTAACACGACCACCACGGATTAAGATCACGCTGTGTTCCTGCAGGTTGTGGCCTTCACCGCCGATGTACGAAGTTACTTCGAAACCGTTAGTTAAGCGCACACGAGCTACTTTACGTAGTGCAGAGTTAGGTTTTTTAGGGGTGGTAGTGTACACACGTGTACAAACACCACGTTTTTGTGGGCACGCGTTTAACGCAGGCACGTTAGTCTTGTCGACTTTAGGTGCGCGCGGCTTACGTACCAACTGGTTTACAGTTGCCATGTATAGCTCCGAAACAGTTGAATCAAACTCAACGATAAGGTGTGAAAAATCTATATCCCACAATGGTGGGACGCGGAATTTTAGAAAGGTAAAGCCCGACTGTCAAGAAATAGCCAACTTTTGCCTCACATTCCAATAAAAAAGGCGCCCATGGCGCCTTTTTGTTACAAACTGATTACTTATTCTTCGCCACCGGCCAAGTTTAAGAGGTCTGCAAGGTTCTGTTCTGCTTCACTTGCAGTGATCTTATTCACTACAACTGGCTCGTCTTTCTTAGCACGGGCATCGTTACGGGTCTTGTGATACGCATAACCAGTACCGGCTGGGATCAGACGGCCAACGATTACGTTCTCTTTCAGACCACGTAAGTTATCAGACTTACCACCTACAGCAGCTTCAGTCAGTACGCGAGTCGTTTCTTGGAACGAGGCTGCAGAGATAAACGATTCTGTTGCCAGAGACGCTTTAGTAATACCCAACAGTTCACGTTCGAAGGTCGCAGGTACTTTGCCTTGCTCGATAAGTTCGCGGTTTGCGATCTTAACGCGAGACACTTCTACTTGCTCGCCTTCTAAGAACTCAGTGTCACCTGCAGAGGTGATCACGCACTTACGCAGCATTTGACGGATGATCACTTCGATATGCTTATCGTTGATCTTCACGCCCTGTAAGCGGTAAACGTCCTGAACTTCGTTCACGATGTAGTTGGCTACGTTGTGGATACCACGTAGACGCAGAATGTCGTGAGCCGCTTCTGGACCGTCAGCGATAACTTCACCACGTTCGACTTTTTCACCTTCGAACACGTTTAAGTTACGCCATTTCGGGATCATCTCTTCGTATTGATCGCCACCATCCGCTGGAGTAATTACCAGACGACGCTTGCCTTTAGTCTCTTTACCAAACGAGATGGTACCCGAGATTTCCGCCAGAATGGCTGGCTCTTTTGGCTTACGGGCTTCGAACAAGTCAGCAACACGTGGAAGACCACCGGTGATGTCGCGTGTTTTAGACGATTCTTGCGGAATACGTGCTAACGCGTCACCCACGTTGATTTGTGCATTGTCGTCGAGGTTAACGATCGCACTGCCTGGTAAGAAGTACTGTGCTGGCACTTCTGTACCTGGGATCATCAAGTCGCTACCATCAGCGCCAACAAGACGGATCATCGGGCGCATTTCTTTACCCGCTGAACCACGTTGACCTACGTCAAGGATCACAATTGATGACAGACCCGTCAGTTCGTCTGTTTGACGTGTCATAGTCACACCGTCAATCATGTCTACGAACTTGATACTACCCGCCACTTCAGAAATGATTGGGTGAGTATGTGGATCCCAGTTTGCGATAATTTCGCCAGATTCTACTGTTGCATCTTCCAGCTTCTCGAGCACAGTACCGTAAGGCACTTTATAACGCTCTTTCTCACGACCTAATTCGTCGATGATTGCCAGTTCTGATGAACGAGAAACGATAACTAGCTTACCGTCACTGTTAGTAACGTGTTTCGCGTTGTGCAATTTCAGCGAACCGGTGTTCTTCACTTGAACACTGTTTTCTGCAGATGCACGAGATGCCGCACCACCAATGTGGAATGTACGCATCGTTAACTGTGTACCTGGTTCACCGATTGATTGAGCCGCGACAACACCGATGGCTTCGCCGTGGTTAATCAGGTGACCACGGGCTAAGTCACGGCCATAACATGCCGCACACACACCGAAGTCGGTATCACAGGTAATTACTGAACGAACAATCACTTCGTCGATCGAGTTTTCTTCTAACTTGTCACACCATGCTTCATCGAGCAGCGTGTTACGTGGAGCCAGTACGTCTTCTGTACCTGGGTACAGAACGTCAACTGCAACCACACGACCCAGTACGCGTTCACGTAATGGCTCAACAACGTCACCACCTTCAATTAGCGGCTTCATTGTTAGACCTTCGTGGGTACCACAATCGTCTTCAATCACGACTAAATCTTGAGCAACGTCAACCAGACGACGAGTCAGGTAACCCGAGTTCGCTGTCTTCAATGCGGTATCGGCTAGACCTTTACGCGCACCGTGGGTTGAGATGAAGTACTGAAGTACGTTCAGACCTTCACGGAAGTTCGCCACGATTGGGGTTTCGATGATCGAACCGTCTGGCTTCGCCATCAGACCACGCATACCCGCTAACTGACGGATCTGTGCGGCACTACCACGAGCGCCCGAGTCGGCCATCATGTAAATGCTGTTGAACGAAGCTTGTTTCTCTTCAACGCCATCACGGTTAATCACTGTCTCTGTTGACAGGTTTTCCATCATCGCTTTAGAAACTTTTTCGTTCGCACTTGCCCAGATGTCGATAACTTTGTTGTAACGCTCACCCGCGGTTACCAGACCTGATTGGAACTGCTCTTGAATCTCGAGCACTTCTGCTTCAGCGTCAGCAACTAAGGTGTACTTCTCATCTGGAATAACCATGTCGTCAATACCGACAGAGGCACCAGAGATAGTCGCGAAACGGAAACCGGTGTACATCAGTTGGTCAGCGAAGATAACAGTATCTTTCAGACCTAATTGACGGTAACAAGTGTTCAACAGTTTAGAAATCTGCTTTTTGCCCATGTTCTGGTTAACCAGATCAAATGACAAACCTGCTGGCAGAATAAGTGACAGCAGAGCACGACCCACAGTTGTATCTACGATACGACGTTGTTCAGTACGTTCACCATCGTCACCAATAATGGTTTCAGTGATGCGTACTTTCACACGGGCATGCAGTTCAGCTGCGCCAGTTGCGTAAGCTTTTTCAACTTCAGCAACAGACATAAAGTACATACCTTCACCACGGCCGTTGATACGCTCACGGCTGGTGTAGTACAGACCTAATACCACGTCTTGAGACGGAGTGATTACTGGCTCGCCGTTCGCTGGTGACAGGATGTTGTTGGTAGACATCATCAGGGCACGGGCTTCAAGCTGCGCTTCCAGTGTTAACGGTACGTGTACCGCCATTTGGTCACCGTCGAAGTCGGCGTTGTATGCCGCACAAACGAGTGGGTGTAACTGGATTGCTTTACCTTCAATCAGTACGGGTTCGAAGGCTTGGATACCCAGTCTGTGAAGTGTTGGTGCACGGTTAAGCATCACTGGATGTTCGCGGATCACTTCATCCAGTACGTCCCAAACTTCCGCCACTTCACGCTCTACCATCTTCTTAGCAGCTTTGATGGTTGTCGCTAAGCCACGACCTTCCAGCTTGCCATAGATGAATGGCTTGAACAGTTCCAGTGCCATCTTCTTAGGAAGACCACATTGGTGCAGACGTAAAGTAGGACCTACGGTAATTACCGAACGACCTGAGTAGTCAACACGCTTACCTAACAAGTTCTGACGGAAACGACCTTGTTTACCTTTGATCATATCGGCCAAAGATTTCAGAGGACGTTTGTTAGAACCTGTGATAGCACGGCCACGACGACCGTTATCTAATAGCGCATCAACAGACTCTTGTAACATACGCTTTTCGTTGCGTACGATGATGTCCGGCGCAGCTAAATCTAACAGACGCTTCAAACGGTTGTTACGGTTGATCACGCGGCGATACAGATCGTTCAGATCTGAAGTCGCAAAGCGGCCGCCATCGAGCGGTACCAGCGGACGTAAGTCAGGTGGCAACACTGGCAGTACTTTTAAGATCATCCACTCTGGCTTGTTGCCAGAGGTGTAGAACGCTTCCATCAACTTCAGACGCTTGGTCACTTTCTTGCGACGGGTCTCAGAGTTGATTGATGGCAGCTCTTCACGCATTTGTTCGATTTCTTTTTCGAGATCGATTGCGCGCAGCAGTTCTAATACCGCTTCAGCACCCATCTTGGCTTCGAATTCGTCACCGTATTCTTCTAATGCGTCTAGATAGTTTTCTTCTGTCAGCATTTGGCCACGCTCAAGGCTGGTCATGCCAGGCTCGATCACGACGAAAGATTCAAAATACAGTACGCGCTCGATATCACGCAGCGTCATATCCAGCATTAAACCGATACGGGACGGCAGTGATTTCAAGAACCAAATGTGGGCAACTGGACTTGCCAGTTCGATGTGACCCATACGCTCACGACGTACTTTAGTCTGGGTAACTTCTACACCACACTTTTCACAGATCACACCACGGTGCTTCAAACGCTTGTACTTACCGCACAAACATTCGTAATCTTTGACTGGGCCAAAGATACGCGCACAGAACAGACCTTCACGCTCAGGCTTGAAGGTACGGTAGTTAATGGTTTCTGGCTTCTTAACTTCACCAAAAGACCAAGAACGGATCAGATCAGGCGATGCCAGACCAATTTTGATGCCGTTAAATTCTTCAGTCTTGCTTTGCTGTTTCAGAAACTTTAATAAGTCTTTCACGTTTCTCTCCTGAAGGAGTTAAACCGGGTGCTCCGCTCTCACGGAGCACCATTCTGTTGCCAAACGCGGCTAAATGCCTGCGCTTATTCTTGATCCAACTCGATATTAATACCGAGTGAACGGATCTCCTTCAGCAATACGTTGAAGGACTCTGGCATGCCAGGCTGCATCTGATGGTTACCGTCAACGATGTTCTTGTACATCTGAGTACGACCGTTAACGTCATCCGATTTAACAGTGAGCATTTCTTGAAGCGTATAAGCGGCACCGTATGCTTCTAGTGCCCACACTTCCATCTCACCGAAACGCTGACCACCGAACTGAGCTTTACCGCCCAGAGGTTGTTGAGTCACTAAGCTGTACGAACCGGTAGAACGGGCGTGCATCTTGTCGTCAACTAAGTGGTTCAGTTTGAGCATGTACATGTAACCTACAGTTACTGGACGCTCAAATTCGTTACCGGTACGACCATCAAATAATTTCAGCTGACCAGAGGTTGGCAAGCCTGCAAGCTCAAGCATCTGCTTGATCTCTTTTTCTTTAGCACCGTCGAATGCTGGCGTAGCAACAGGTAAACCACCTTTCAGGTTGTTCGCTAAGCGCAGTAACTCATCGTCAGAGAATGAATCGATGTCAACGCGCTGCTGCACTTCGTCACCTAATTCATAGACCTGCTTGATGTAGTCACGAACTTCAGCCAGTCCCTTCTCGCGCTGATCTTCCAGCATTGCAGCAATCTTGTTACCAATACCTTTAGCAGCAGCACCTAAGTGAACCTCAAGTACCTGACCAATGTTCATACGTGATGGAACACCTAGCGGGTTCAATACGATGTCTACTGGGTTACCTTGTTCGTCGTACGGCATGTCTTCGATTGGGTTAATCTTAGAGATAACACCCTTGTTACCGTGACGACCCGCCATCTTGTCACCAGGTTGGATAGTACGTTTAACCGCTAAGTAAACTTTAACGATCTTCAGTACGCCTGGCGCCAAGTCATCACCTTGGGTGATCTTGCGACGTTTAACTTCAAACTTCTTATCGAAGTCTGCTTTCAGCTCTTCATGCTGTTCAGCTAATTGCTCAAGCTCAGTTTGTTTTGCTTCGTCGTCAATTACTTGAACCAAAACATCTTTACGTGGCAATGCTGCGATTTGTGCTTCAGTGAAACCAGCGCCTAATAATAGGTTGCGTGCACGGCTCAATACGCCTTCTTCAAGGATCTTGAACTCTTCGCCTAAGTCTTTACGAGCTTGGGCAATGTGCATTTCTTCGATTTCAATGGCACGCTTGTCTTTCTCGACGCCGTCACGGGTAAATACCTGAACGTCGATGATGGTACCTTTAACAGAGTTAGGTACACGCAGTGAGCTGTCTTTAACATCAGACGCTTTCTCACCAAAGATGGCGCGTAATAACTTCTCTTCTGGTGTCAGTTGAGTCTCGCCTTTTGGCGTGACTTTACCAACCAGAATGTCGCCGCCCTTCACTTCTGCACCGATGTAAACGATACCTGACTCGTCGAGTTTCGACAGAGCAGACTCACCTACGTTTGGAATGTCAGCCGTGATTTCTTCGCTACCCAGCTTGGTATCACGAGCGATACAAGACAGCTCTTGAATGTGGATAGTGGTGAAACGGTCTTCTTGAGCAACACGCTCAGAAATTAAAATCGAGTCTTCGAAGTTGTAACCGTTCCAAGGCATGAACGCGATACGCATGTTCTGGCCAAGGGCTAAGTCACCTAAGTCAGTAGACGGACCGTCGGCTAACACGTCACCACGTACAACTGGCTCACCAACAGCGCAACATGGACGTTGGTTGATACAAGTGTTTTGGTTAGAACGGGTGTACTTAGTCAGGTTGTAAATGTCGATACCCGCTTCGCCTGGGCGCAGCTCGTCTTCATTTACTTTAACTACGATACGGCTTGCATCAACGTAATCGATCACACCGCCACGTTTAGCGGCAACTACTACGCCTGAGTCCACTGCTAGCGTACGCTCAATACCAGTACCGACCAGAGGCTTCTCTGACTTCAGTGTTGGTACCGCTTGACGTTGCATGTTCGCACCCATCAATGCACGGTTCGCGTCGTCGTGTTCTAAGAACGGGATCAGTGACGCAGCAACAGAAATAATCTGTTGTGGTGATACGTCCATGTATTGAATGTCAGACGCGCGCATAAAGGTAGATTCACCTTTGTGACGACATGCAATCTGTTCTTCAACCATGCGGCCTTGAGCATCAACTTCGATGTTCGCCTGTGCAATCACATAACGACCTTCTTCAATCGCTGACAAGTATTCCACTTCATCAGTGATCACACCGTCTACCACTTTGCGGTATGGGGTTTCTAAGAAGCCGTAAGAGTTAGTACGGGCAAAGCTTGCTAATGAGTTGATTAGACCAATGTTTGGACCTTCAGGGGTCTCAATTGGACATAAACGACCATAGTGAGTTGGGTGTACGTCGCGGACTTCGAAGCCTGCGCGTTCACGGGTCAAACCACCTGGGCCAAGAGCAGAAATACGACGCTTATGCGTTACTTCTGACAGCGGGTTGTTTTGATCCATGAATTGTGACAGCTGAGAAGAACCGAAGAATTCTTTGACTGCCGCAGAGATTGGCTTAGCGTTGATTAAGTCTTGTGGCATTAGCTCGTTCAGATCGCCTAATGACAGACGTTCACGCACGGCGCGCTCAACACGGACCAGACCAACACGGAATTGGTTTTCAGCCATTTCACCCACAGAACGGATACGACGGTTACCTAAGTGGTCGATATCGTCCACTTCGTCAAAGCCGTTACGGATGTGAATGATGTTCTTCATCACGGCAACGATGTCTTCTTTAGACAGTACGCCGCTACCTTCGTCATCAGGAATGCTCAGACGACGGTTGAACTTCATACGACCTACTTTAGACAGGTCATAACGTTCTTCGCTGAAGAATAAGTTTTGGAACAGGGCTTCTGCTGCATCTTTGGTTGGTGGCTCACCAGGACGCATCATACGGTAGATCTCAACTAACGCTTCTAAGCGGTTAGTGGTTGGATCGATACGCAGAGTGTCAGAGATGTAAGCACCGTGATCCAGCTCGTTAATATATAACGTGCTTAACTCTTTGATGCCGGCCAGTGATAACTTCGCTAAGTCTTCTAGGCTGATTTCACTGTTAGCAGAAACCAGAACTTCACCCGTATCCGGATCGATGTAATCTTGGGCAGCATATTTGCCCACGATGTATTCAACTGGCACTTCGAGTTCAGTGGTGTTGGTTTTTTCGAGTTGGCGAATATGGCGCGCAGTAACACGGCGGCCGGCTTCAACCAAAACAGTACCTTCAGCATCCTTGATGTCGTAGCTGGCGGTTTCGCCACGCAGACGCTCAGGTACTAAGGTCATTACCAGAGTATCTTTCTTGATCTTGAACTCTACGCGTTCGAAGAACAGGTCGAGGATCTCTTGAGTAGAGTACTCTAATGCACGCAGAATGATGGTCGCAGGTAATTTACGGCGACGGTCAATACGTACGAACAACGCATCTTTAGGGTCGAATTCAAAGTCTAACCATGAACCACGGTAAGGAATGATACGTGCGTTATAAAGCACTTTACCTGATGAGTGGGTTTTACCACGGTCGTGATCGAAGAATACGCCTGGGCTGCGGTGTAATTGAGATACGATTACACGCTCAGTACCGTTGATAACAAAAGTACCGTTATCAGTCATCAATGGGATATCACCCATGTAGACTTCTTGTTCTTTAATATCTTTTACAGTGCCGGCCGCTGCTTCACGATCATACAACACCATGCGTAATTTAACGCGCAGTGGAGCTGAATATGTAACACCACGGATCTGACACTCTTTCACATCAAAAACAGGCTCGCCAAGCTTATAGCTGACGTATTGCAGTTCTGAGTTACCAGAAAAGCTCTTGATGGGAAAAACGCTACGGAAGGCGGCTTCTAAGCCGCGCTCACCGGTAGGATCTTGATCGGTGAACTTCTTAAAAGAGTCTAACTGAATAGACAATAGGTAAGGGATATCCAACACCTGTGGACGCTTACCAAAGTCTTTGCGAATACGCTTCTTTTCAGAATAGGAGTAAACCATGGGTTTCCTCTGCTTGCGAGATGTGACCAAGACTGAACTAATGACGTAAGCCATTGAATTCAGCACGTTTGCCCATCACCGTTGATGGCAAGAACCTAACCAGTAATCTCTGCTAGGGACTGCAAAAATTGGCGATAAACGGTGAAAAAAAATCGCCGGCGCATATAGCGCAAAAAAGGCCGACGGTTAAAAAACCGCCAGCCCTCCACCCAAATGGCTTGGGTGAGTAAGCTAAATAATAGCTTACTTGATCTCTACTGTAGCACCAGCTTCAACCAGTTCTTTCTTCAGAGCTTCTGCTTCTTCTTTAGAAACAGCTTCTTTAACAGCTACTGGAGCAGCTTCAGCCATAGCTTTAGCTTCTTTCAGGCCTAAACCAGTTGCGCCACGGATTGCTTTAATAACAGCAACTTTGTTGTCGCCGTGAGCAGTCATCATAACTGTGAATTCTGTTTGCTCTTCAGCAGCAGCACCTGCATCAGCAGCACCGCCAGCAACTACTGCAGCAGCAGCAGAAACGCCGAACTTCTCTTCCATAGCTTCGATCAGTTCAACAACTTCCATTACAGACATAGCTGCAAAGGCTTCTAAGATTTGGTCTTTAGTGATAGACATAAGAAATATTTCCTATTGTTCTGAATTCAATTCTATTAAGCAGCCAGCTTGAAATTAAGCGGCTTCTTGTTTTTGATCGCGTAAAGCGGCCAGTGTACGAACGAACTTGCCAGCAGATGCTTCTTTCATAGTCATCATCAGCTGTGCCAGTGCTTCTTCGTAAGTTGGCAGTTTCGCCAAACGATCAATCTGAGCTGCAGGGATGAATTCCCCTTCAAAGGCAGCGCCTTTAACTTCGAACAGTGCTTGCTCTTTAGCGAAGTCTTTTAACAGACGAGCTGCGGCACCTGGGTGCTCGTTAGAGAAAGCAATCAAAGTTGGGCCAGTGAACGTTTCTGCTAGGCACTCAAAAGCAGTACCTTCAACAGCACGACGAGCCAGAGTGTTACGTACTACACGTACATAAACACCAGCTTCGCGAGCTTTTTTACGCAGAACAGTCATAGCACCTACAGTTACACCGCGAGAATCGGCGGCAACTGCAGAAAGCGCACCTTTGGCAGCTTCGTTGACTTCAGCAACAATCGCTTTTTTGTCTTCGAGTCTTAATGCCATTGGCTTTACTCCTGGATTCTACCTAGGGTATTCCCTAGTATTTACCATACTAAATACTTATGTATTTAGTCACTTACGGCGCAGATTATCCAGTTTAAAAAATTTAACTGGGGCCTGACACCGTCTACGCAGGAAATTAAGTAAACCATTAAGGAAAACACCTGCGGTCTTGGACGGAAGTCTGCTGTAAAACTGTTAAGTATTAAGCAACAGACTTCAACCCACAAAGTGCGCGCATTATAGTCTAATACGCGTACCTTGTAAAATTAGTTAGCTGTATCGAGAGTCGCTTGGTCGATAGCTACACCTGCACCCATAGTGGTAGAGATGCTAACTTTCTTCACGTATACACCTTTTGCAACTGCAGGCTTAGCCTTTTTCAGTGCAGATACTAACGCTTCCAAGTTTTCTTTCAATTGAACTGGTGTGAAATCCACTTTACCGATAGTAGTGTGGATAATACCGTTCTTGTCGTTACGGTAACGAACTTGACCAGCTTTAGCGTTTTTAACCGCTTCAGCAACGTTTGGTGTTACTGTGCCAGTTTTTGGGTTAGGCATTAAACCACGTGGGCCTAAGATTTGACCTAACATACCAACAACGCGCATTGCATCTGGAGATGCGATAACTACGTCGAAGTTCATTTCACCAGCTTTGATTTGCTCAGCCAGATCATCCATACCAACGAGTTCAGCACCAGCAGCTTTAGCAGCTTCAGCATTTGCACCTTGTGTAAATACTGCAACGCGAACTTCACGACCAGTACCGTGTGGTAATACAGTAGCACCACGAACGTTTTGGTCTGATTTACGTGGGTCGATACCCAGGTTAACAGCTACGTCAACGCTTTCAACGAACTTAGCAGTTGCTAATTCTTTTAACAGAGCAACAGCGTCATTGATTTCGTATAATTTAGTACCGTCAACTTTCTCGCGGATTACGCGCATGCGTTTAGTTAGTTTTGCCATTATATTAACCCTCTACAACCAAACCCATTGAACGCGCAGTACCTTCGATTGAGCGAGTCATCGCTTCAATATCAGCACCAGTCATATCAGCCGCTTTCAATTCAGCAATTTCTTGAATCTTAGCGCGAGCGATAGTACCTACTTTCTGAGTGTTAGGACGTGAAGAACCTGATTTCAGGCCTGCAGCAGTCTTCAGTAAGTAAGAAGCTGGCGGAGTCTTAGTTTCGAAAGTGAATGAACGGTCACTGTATACAGTGATCACGACTGGAATAGGCATGCCTTTTTCCATTTTTTCTGTACGGGCGTTAAACGCTTTACAGAATTCCATGATGTTCACACCTTTCTGACCCAGAGCTGGACCAACTGGTGGTGAAGGGTTCGCAGAACCTGATTTTACTTGTAGCTTAATATAAGCATCAATTTTCTTTGCCATCTGACATTTCCTCAGTTTGGGTTCAAACGCGCATCAGCGACATGCCGACGTGCTCCCCCGAAAACAACGGGTGCGGATTATATAGAAATCCGCACCCGTTGCCAAACGGATTTTTGTATTTAATTTAATCAGCCTTTTTCGACCTGATTAAAATCGAGCTCAACTGGTGTAGAACGACCGAAGATCATTACTGACACTTTTACTCGGCTCTTATCATAGTCCACCTCTTCAACGGTACCGTTGAAGTCAGCAAATGGACCATCACAAACACGCACCACTTCACCCGGTTCGAAAATAACACGGTGAGTAGGTGATGCTGTGGTTTCTTCTAAGCGACGCAAAATTGCATCTGCTTCTCTATCTGAAATTGGAGCAGGACGATCAGAAGTTCCGCCAATAAAGCCTAAAACACGCGGGATGCTTTTGACTAAGTGCCAGCTATCGTCGTTCATTTCCATCTGTACGAGAACATAACCAGGGAAAAACTTACGCTCGCTCTTGCGACGCTGGCCTGCACGCATTTCAACCACTTCTTCGGTCGGGACTAATACTTCGCCGAAGTATTGTTCCATGCCGTGCATCTTAATGTATTCAATCAGTGACTTACAAACTCGGCTCTCATAGCCTGAGAATGCCTGCACTACATACCATCTTTTTTTAGCTTCTTTAGCTTCAGTCATTCGAGGTGCCTATACGCCAGTGATAAAATTGACAATTCGCATTAACACAGCATCCAAACCCCATAAAATAAGGGCTAAGATACCTGTAGCAGCAAGGACAATAAAAGTGGTGTTAAGCGCTTCTTGACGTGTAGGCCATACAACCTTGCGCACTTCAATTTGCGACTCACGAGCAAAAGCTAATGCCTGTTTACCCTTTTCAGTCTGCAGGGCAATAAAACCAGCAATAGCGAATGCAACGATAACAGCCAGTGCACGTAGGACGACACTCGTCTCGCTATACATTTGATTGCCAATAACAGCAGCGGCCAGCAATAGGATCGCTAAACCCCACTTCACGATATCCAGAGAGTTATTCTGGTTTTCAGTATTTGTTGTCATCGGTTATTCCGTTACTCAATACGGCCTGAGCTTGAGCACTATATAAGGGACTAACGCCCCAGTTACTATACGCTTTTAATATTTCGCATTTCCGATACCCCTAGAAACGCAAATCGCATTCAGCTCAGGGTCAAAAATCGGCCATAGATTGTATTCTTATTCGACTTTGTAAGCAAGGATGCACAGCCATTGCAACCCATAAAAGCTCGCAAATAATCGACCTAAACAAAAAAGGAAGCCGAAGCTTCCTTTTTCAGGGTAACTTTAAATTCGCGATTAAGCGAAGATCTTAGCTACAACACCAGCACCTACTGTACGGCCACCTTCACGGATTGCGAAGCGTAAACCTTCGTCCATCGCGATTGGGCAGATCAGAGTGACTTTCATCTTGATGTTGTCGCCTGGCATTACCATCTCAACGCCTTCTGGCAGTTCGATAGTACCTGTCACGTCAGTTGTACGGAAGTAGAACTGTGGACGGTAGCCTTTGAAGAATGGCGTGTGACGACCACCTTCTTCTTTTGACAGAACGTAAACTTCTGATTCAAAAGTAGTGTGTGGGTTGATTGAACCTGGCTTAGACAGTACTTGACCACGTTCTACGTCATCACGTTTAGTACCACGTAAAAGGATACCACAGTTCTCACCTGCACGACCTTCGTCAAGCAGCTTACGGAACATTTCAACACCAGTACAGGTAGTCTTGGTTGTGTCGCGGATACCAACGATTTCTACTTCGTCACCAACACGTACAATACCACGCTCAACACGGCCAGTTACTACTGTACCACGGCCAGAGATTGAGAATACGTCTTCGATTGGCATCAGGAATGGCTTATCGATATCACGCTCTGGTTCTGGAATGTAAGTGTCCAGTGCTTCTGCTAATTCAATGATCTTAGCTTCCCACTCTGGCTCGCCTTCAAGAGCTTTCAGTGCAGAACCTTGGATAACTGGTAAGTCATCACCTGGGAAGTCGTATTCTGATAACAGTTCACGAACTTCCATTTCTACTAATTCTAACAGCTCAGCATCGTCAACCATGTCACATTTGTTCATGAATACGATGATGAATGGTACGCCTACTTGGCGAGACAGCAGGATGTGCTCACGAGTTTGTGGCATTGGACCGTCAGTAGAAGCAACTACCAGGATCGCGCCGTCCATCTGTGCAGCACCAGTGATCATGTTTTTAACATAGTCAGCGTGGCCTGGGCAGTCTACGTGTGCGTAGTGGCGAGTTGGTGTATCGTATTCGATGTGAGAGGTATTGATTGTAATACCACGCTCACGCTCTTCTGGAGCGTTGTCGATTTGAGAGAAGTCTTTAGCTTCACCACCGTAGGTCTTAGCCAGTACGTGAGAGATAGCTGCAGTCAGAGTGGTTTTACCATGGTCAACGTGACCGATGGTGCCCACGTTAACATGGGGCTTAGAACGTTCAAATTTAGCTTTAGCCATGGTATTGCCTCAATCCAAGAGTCTTGGTGATGAAAACATACATATAGAAAAAATCCGATGCATAAAAATGACATCGAACCGATTATTTTAGGTAATGGAGCTTATTTTAGAAAGGCTGGTGCTGATAGGCAGATTCGAACTGCCGACCTCACCCTTACCAAGGGTGTGCTCTACCAACTGAGCCATATCAGCAACTAATTTGGAGCGGGCAGCGGGAATCGAACCCGCGTTATCAGCTTGGAAGGCTGGAGTAATACCATTATACGATGCCCGCGCAACCTAACTAAGGCTACCTAACTACCTAGGAAAATGGTGGAGGGAGAAGGATTCGAACCTTCGAAGGCGGAGCCGTCAGATTTACAGTCTGATCCCTTTGGCCACTCGGGAACCCCTCCAGTAAAATGGTGCCGGCACCAAGAGTCGAACTCGGGACCTACTGATTACAAGTCAGTTGCTCTACCAACTGAGCTATGCCGGCAAATCATTTCGGAACGGGATATTAGGTAAATGTCAGTCTAAGTGCAAGTGAAAATCGTCTATTTATTTAAAAAAGGCTTTCAAATGATGTTTTTTTACACGCTGACGTCATTAAAAGCCTATTCAGGCCATATTCTGTGACGAAGTATCATAAAACACGGAGGTGTATAGACATTTTATATTGTCGTGACAAAGGTCATGGTGTACTGTGCGATCCTCAAGCCGAGGAAGCCCCATGACATCACAGAATCCAATTCAAAAAGCGCTATATCATGCCTTCGAGCGCGCCCAATGGTCAGTGTTACGAGACGCGGTACCCATGACCTTAAGTGAACAGGATTTAGAGCATCTTAGGGGCATTAATGAAAAGGTATCTCTTTCTGAAGTGACAGACATTTACCTACCCTTGAGTCGCTTGCTTAATTTGATCGTTAAATCAAAACAGCAACGGGGTTTGGTGCTTGACGAATTCCTCGGCCAGACACCTTCCAGCAGTCCCTATATAATCAGTATTGCCGGCAGCGTTGCTGTAGGGAAAAGTACTACTGCGCGTATTCTTCAAGCACTACTACGCAACTGGCCAGAACATCCCAAGGTTGACTTAGTGACAACCGACGGTTTTCTATATCCTTTGGCAGATTTAAAACGTAAAGGCTTATTACAGCGTAAAGGCTTCCCTGAAAGTTATGATATGAAGATGTTGCTTGAGTTTATTTCGGCAGTCAAATCGGGGCAGGCCCATGCCAAAGCACCAATATATTCACACGTAACTTACGATCGGATTAAGGGGCAGCATCAAACTGTCTCTCAGCCCGATATTCTGATTTTAGAAGGTCTTAATGTATTGCAAACGGGTTTAGATTCGCCTGTTGATATTCGTAGACCCTTTGTATCTGACTTTGTCGACTTTTCCATCTATGTGGATGCTGAGGAGTCCCTACTAAAACAGTGGTACCAGGAACGGTTCTTACAGTTCCGTAAAGGTGCTTTTAGTGATGAAAATTCTTACTTTCATCATTACGCAAGTTTGAGTGACGATGAGGCGAACAGCACATCAGCGAAAATTTGGGACACCATCAATGGGCCTAATTTGCAGCTAAACATTCAGCCGACAAGGGAAAGAGCACATTTGATCCTCCAAAAGGGGCAGGATCACTTAATGTCCCATGTATTGTTACGTAAATAACCTCCGACACATTACCCAAGTACTTCACAAAACAGAATTTTTGACATTCTAAGTCTCAGCCTAAGTCTATCTGAGCCTAAGACTATCTCGGTCTTAGGCTGATCTCTCCACCAATGAAAGCTTGAATTCCATTGGCAGTTTCAAGCAGTACAGCCCCCTGCTCGTCAATACCACGACAAGTACCATCCACATGATTTCCAGCCATTAATAATCGAATGGCTTTACCGTGGAATAGATCAGCTGACTGCCAACGTAATTTAAACGCCGCTAAACCTTCACGTTCAAATAACTGGATGTCTTTCTTAAGTTGTTTCTGTAGTGCAATAACTAGGTCCGTTTTATTGGGCAATTCCTGAAGCTCTGAGAGATCGCTCCAGGGCTGATTAATTCCCTTACCCTGTTCTTCAGACATCGACATGTTGACGCCAATTCCGATAATCAACTGGCATTCACTGTCAGCTTGTCCGGACATTTCAATCAAAATACCAGCCAGTTTCTTTTCGTTAAGGTAAATATCGTTGGGCCATTTAAGTCCAACATTCTCCACACCTAACTGTTGTAGTACCTCAACGAGGGCACAACCGACAACTAAACTTAAGCCCATAGCTTGAGCCATTCCCTGCGGGAAAGACCAAAATTGCGAATAATATAAATGATGTCCGTAGGGCGATACCCAAGTGCGCCCTCTTCGACCACGCCCCGCAGATTGGTATTCGGCTATACAAACGTCACCACTTTTAAGCTCGCCCTTATGGGTTAACATAAATCCATTGGTACTTGGGATTTCGTCGAAGTAAAAACAGCGGTTATCGATAGACTCGACCAGTTTTGCTGAATCAATCAAAGAGACTGGATTGGCAAGTTTATAGCCTCGCCCTTTGACGCTAAAAATAGCCACACCATATTCTTCGAGCGCATCGACGTGCTTACTCACTGCTGCACGTGAGATCCCTAGCTTTGTCGCTAAGTCTTCCCCTGATACAAAGTGTTTACTCGACAACAAGCCTAAAATCTGACGCTTACGTACCCAGTTTTCAGACATCTAAATGCCCCTCTCCGGCAGTTCCGATGATTCTTGGTTCAGCCTCTAGCAACACGCCAAAGACTTCATTCACCTTAGCAATCACATGTAATGCCAACCGGCAGATATCCTTGCCAGTTGCGCCGCCTTTATTGACTAACACTAAGGCCTGTTTGTCATGCACAGCGGCATTGCCTAACACAAAACCTTTCAATCCGGCCTGCTCAATAAGCCAGCCAGCAGCGAGCTTAACATCACCGTTTTTTTGCGCATATCCCACAATTGTTGGGAAACGTTGTGTCAAACGAATATATTGCTCAGCTTTAATTATCGGATTTTTAAAGAAACTCCCCGCATTCCCTAATACTGCAGGATCGGGTAACTTTTCACTTCTTACTTTGCAAACGGTATCGAAGATTTCTCTCGCAGTAACTGTCTTTGAGTCAAGGGACTGTAATGGACCGTAACTTATTTTGGGCTGCCAGTGTTTACTCAAACAAAAACCCACAGCGGAGATCACTGCTTTATCCCTCAATTTACCCTTGAAAATTGATTCACGGTATGCAAACTCACAATCGCTACTTTTGAGGCGTTTTAGATCTCCCGAAGCTAAATCGAGGTATTCTACCCAATCACAAATGTCACAAAGCTCAACGCCATAGGCACCAATATTTTGGATAGGTGACGCCCCAACGGTACCAGGGATCAAAGCTAGATTTTCTAGCCCTGGTATATTGTTACTTAAGGAGTATTCGACAAGTTCATGCCAGTTTTCGCCAGCTTCGACCTCTAAATAGAAATTAGCCTCATCTTCAGTCAGCTTTATTCCCTTCGATAAGACTCGAATTACAGTGCCATTAAAGTCATCGGTCAGTACCACGTTACTGCCACCACCTAATACCAACAGAGGTTGCTTGGCTTGCCAAACAGCCGAACAATGGGCAACTAATTCTCCCTTAGATTTGGCTTCCACTAAGGAGAAACAGGATTGTTCTAGTCCAAGGGTATTGAATGGCTTGAGCGAATAAAGGCAAGGCATAGCATTGTTCTGTCATGGTAAATGCAGCATTGTAATATCTAGATATTATAAAAGCAGTAGGCTAGGGCTGCAGAATGGATAAGAATTTACTGTGTGCGAGAATATACCGTTTAAAAGCTCGGAAAACCCAAAATTATACTCAAGGATTTATGTAATTTGAGGAAGATAAGACAAATAGAATATTTCCAGCAACGCAAATGCAAAAAAGCCAGCTTATTCAGCTGGCTTCGTTACATCTCATAGAGATAATTAGGCGCTTGGCGATGACCTACTCTCACATGGGGAGACCCCACACTACCATCGGCGCGATTGCGTTTCACTTCTGAGTTCGGGATGGGATCAGGTGGGACCACAATGCTATTGTCACCAAGCAAAAAATTGTCTGGAACAATTTTTAACGCGCTTTAGCGCGGCCCGTTAGGGTCAACTACATGGATGTAGTTGATAAATTTTTATTCCAGTTAATTCGGAAAGCTGTTTTGAGTCACTTCTTAAGTGTTTGTATTCTATCTAAGTACGACTTAGTAAAACCCATCTGGGTTGTATGGTTAAGCCTCTCGAGTCATTAGTATCAGTTAGCTCAACGCCTCACAACGCTTACACACCTGACCTATCAACGTCCTAGTCTCGAACGGCTCTTTAGTGGACTTATAGTCCAAGGGATGACTCATCTTGGGGCTCGCTTCCCGCTTAGATGCTTTCAGCGGTTATCGATTCCGAACATAGCTACCGGGCAATGCCATTGGCATGACAACCCGAACACCAGCGGTTCGTTCACTCCGGTCCTCTCGTACTAGGAGCAACTCCCCTCAATCATCCAACGCCCACGGCAGATAGGGACCGAACTGTCTCACGACGTTCTGAACCCAGCTCGCGTACCACTTTAAATGGCGAACAGCCATACCCTTGGGACCGACTTCAGCCCCAGGATGTGATGAGCCGACATCGAGGTGCCAAACACCGCCGTCGATATGAACTCTTGGGCGGTATCAGCCTGTTATCCCCGGAGTACCTTTTATCCGTTGAGCGATGGCCCTTCCATTCAGAACCACCGGATCACTATGACCTACTTTCGTACCTGCTCGACGTGTCTGTCTCGCAGTTAAGCTGGCTTATGCCATTGCACTAACCGTACGATGTCCGACCGTACTTAGCCAACCTTCGTGCTCCTCCGTTACTCTTTGGGAGGAGACCGCCCCAGTCAAACTACCCACCAGGCACTGTCCTCAACCCCGATAAGGGGCCAGAGTTAGAACATCAACACTACAAGGGTGGTATTTCAAGGACGACTCCACGAGAACTAGCGTTCCCGCTTCAAAGTCTCCCACCTATCCTACACATGTAGGGTCAATGTTCAGTGCCAAGCTATAGTAAAGGTTCACGGGGTCTTTCCGTCTAGCCGCGGGTATACGGCATCTTCACCGCAATTTCAACTTCACTGAGTCTCGGCTGGAGACAGCGTGGCCATCATTACGCCATTCGTGCAGGTCGGAACTTACCCGACAAGGAATTTCGCTACCTTAGGACCGTTATAGTTACGGCCGCCGTTTACCGGGGCTTCGATCATGAGCTTCTCTTGCGATAACCCAATCAATTAACCTTCCGGCACCGGGCAGGCGTCACACCGTATACGTCATCTTGCGATTTTGCACAGTGCTGTGTTTTTGATAAACAGTTGCAGCCACCTGGTATCTGCGACTGCCGTCAGCTTAGGGAGCAAGTCCCATCACCAACAGCAGCGTACCTTCTCCCGAAGTTACGGTACCATTTTGCCTAGTTCCTTCAGCCGAGTTCTCTCAAGCGCCTTGGTATTCTCTACCCGACCACCTGTGTCGGTTTGGGGTACGATTCCCGCTAACCTGAAGCTTAGAAGATTTTCCTGGAAGCATGGCATCAACTACTTCAGTCCCGTAGGACCTCGTCATCAGCTCTCAGTGTATAGTGACCCGGATTTGCCTAAGTCACCCACCTACCACCTTAAACGCGGACTACCAACGCCGCGCTAGCCTAGCCTTCTCCGTCTCTCCATCGCAGTTAGCGGAAGTACAGAAATATTAATCTGTTTCCCATCGACTACGCCTTTCGGCCTCGCCTTAGGGGTCGACTCACCCTGCCCCGATTAACGTTGGACAGGAACCCTTGGTCTTTCGGCGAGGGGGTTTTTCACCCCCTTTATCGTTACTCATGTCAGCATTCGCACTTCTGATACCTCCAGCGTGGGTTACCCCTTCACCTTCAACGGCTTACAGAACGCTCCTCTACCGCGCAACCCTAATGGATTGCACCCGTAGCTTCGGTGGTATGTTTAGCCCCGTTACATCTTCCGCGCAGGCCGACTCGACTAGTGAGCTATTACGCTTTCTTTAAATGATGGCTGCTTCTAAGCCAACATCCTAGCTGTCTAAGCCTTCCCACATCGTTTCCCACTTAACATACACTTTGGGACCTTAGCTGACGGTCTGGGTTGTTTCCCTTTTGACGACGGACGTTAGCACCCGCCGTCTGTCTCCCGGATAGCACTCTTTGGTATTCGGAGTTTGCAAAGGGTTGGTAAGTCGGGATGACCCCCTAGCCTTAACAGTGCTCTACCCCCAAAGGTGTTCGTCCGAGGCGCTACCTAAATAGCTTTCGAGGAGAACCAGATATCTCCCGGTTTGATTGGCCTTTCACCCCCAGCCACAAGTCATCCGCTAATTTTTCAACATTAGTCGGTTCGGTCCTCCAGTTGATGTTACTCAACCTTCAACCTGCCCATGGCTAGATCACCGGGTTTCGGGTCTACGCCTTGCAACTAAACGCGCAGTTAACACTCGGTTTCCCTACGGCTCCGCTATTCGCTTAACCTCGCTACAAAACGTAAGTCGCTGACCCATTATACAAAAGGTACGCAGTCACGGTCTCAAGAACCGCTCCCACTGCTTGTACGTATACGGTTTCAGGTTCTATTTCACTCCCCTCACAGGGGTTCTTTTCGCCTTTCCCTCACGGTACTGGTTCACTATCGGTCAGTCAGGAGTATTTAGCCTTGGAGGATGGTCCCCCCATATTCAAACAGGATATCACGTGTCCCGCCTTACTCGATTTCATCAAAGGTTAGTTTTCGTGTACGGGGCTATCACCCTGTGCCGCTGGACTTTCCAGACCATTCCACTAACACCCCTCTGACTTAAGGGCTAATCCCCGTTCGCTCGCCGCTACTAGGGGAATCTCGGTTGATTTCTTTTCCTAAGGGTACTTAGATGTTTCAGTTCCCCTCGTTCGCCTCACTACACTATGTATTCATGTAGTGATAACAGCTTATGCTGCTGGGTTCCCCCATTCGGACATCGTTAGCTCAAATGCTTGTTACTAGCTCGCCAACGCTTTTCGCAAGTTACTACGTCCTTCATCGCCTCTGACTGCCAAGGCATCCACCGTATACGCTTAGTCGCTTAACCATACAACCCAAATGAGTTTCACTTGAATTGTTGCGACCAGCTGGTTTTACTTGTCTCATCTTCGACCAAGAAGATGGACTCGCCTTAGACTTGAATATTCAAGACACTTAAAAAGTGTTTTAAGAACTCAATTTTTTTCGTATTAACACAACGACAGACATCATTGTATTAATTACTATCAGCTTTCCAAATTGTTAAAGAGCGGGCTTAAAAAAGCCAAAGATAATTTTTCAGTTTATCTTTGGCATCTCTAACCAGATTGCAGTAAATGGTGGAGCTATGCGGGATCGAACCGCAGACCTCCTGCGTGCAAGGCAGGCGCTCTCCCAGCTGAGCTATAGCCCCATTTACATGCAGTGCGAGTATCAGATGTCCAACCCTTAAGGATTGGTGGGTCAGAGTGGACTTGAACCACCGACCTCACCCTTATCAGGGGTGCGCTCTAACCAGCTGAGCTACAGACCCATCGTTTACTCTATCTTCTATCAAGTAAATCTGTGTGAACACTCAACAAACATCGAGTTAGTCGTATAGGTAAGGAGGTGATCCAGCCCCAGGTTCCCCTAGGGCTACCTTGTTACGACTTCACCCCAGTCATGAACCACAAAGTGGTGAGCGCCCTCCCGAAGGTTAAGCTACCCACTTCTTTTGCAGCCCACTCCCATGGTGTGACGGGCGGTGTGTACAAGGCCCGGGAACGTATTCACCGTGACATTCTGATTCACGATTACTAGCGATTCCGACTTCATGGAGTCGAGTTGCAGACTCCAATCCGGACTACGACGAGCTTTGTGAGATTAGCTCCACCTCGCGGCTTTGCAACCCTCTGTACTCGCCATTGTAGCACGTGTGTAGCCCTACTCGTAAGGGCCATGATGACTTGACGTCGTCCCCACCTTCCTCCGGTTTATCACCGGCAGTCTCCCTAGAGTTCCCGCCATTACGCGCTGGCAAATAAGGATAGGGGTTGCGCTCGTTGCGGGACTTAACCCAACATTTCACAACACGAGCTGACGACAGCCATGCAGCACCTGTCTCAGAGTTCCCGAAGGCACTAAGCTATCTCTAGCGAATTCTCTGGATGTCAAGAGTAGGTAAGGTTCTTCGCGTTGCATCGAATTAAACCACATGCTCCACCGCTTGTGCGGGCCCCCGTCAATTCATTTGAGTTTTAACCTTGCGGCCGTACTCCCCAGGCGGTCTACTTAATGCGTTAGCTTGAGAGCCCAGTGTTCAAGACACCAAACTCCGAGTAGACATCGTTTACGGCGTGGACTACCAGGGTATCTAATCCTGTTTGCTCCCCACGCTTTCGTGCCTGAGCGTCAGTCTTTGTCCAGGGGGCCGCCTTCGCCACCGGTATTCCTCCAGATCTCTACGCATTTCACCGCTACACCTGGAATTCTACCCCCCTCTACAAGACTCTAGTCGACCAGTTCGAAATGCAATTCCCAGGTTGAGCCCGGGGCTTTCACATCTCGCTTAATCAACCGCCTGCGCACGCTTTACGCCCAGTAATTCCGATTAACGCTTGGACCCTCCGTATTACCGCGGCTGCTGGCACGGAGTTAGCCGGTCCTTCTTCTGTAGGTAACGTCACAGCTGCAAGGTATTAACTTACAACCTTTCCTCCCTACTGAAAGTGCTTTACAACCCGAAGGCCTTCTTCACACACGCGGCATGGCTGCATCAGGGTTTCCCCCATTGTGCAATATTCCCCACTGCTGCCTCCCGTAGGAGTCTGGGCCGTGTCTCAGTCCCAGTGTGGCTGATCATCCTCTCAGAACAGCTAGGGATCGTCGCCTTGGTGAGCCATTACCTCACCAACTAGCTAATCCCACCTAGGTTCATCCAATCGCGGAAGGCCCGAAGGTCCCCTCCTTTCCCCCGTAGGGCGTATGCGGTATTAGCAGTCGTTTCCAACTGTTATCCCCCACGACTGGGCAGATCCCTAGGCATTACTCACCCGTCCGCCGCTCGCCACCTCAGGAACAAGTTCCTTTGTGCTGCCGCTCGACTTGCATGTGTTAGGCCTGCCGCCAGCGTTCAATCTGAGCCATGATCAAACTCTTCAATTAAAAGTTTTTTGAACCCGAAGGTTCGACTCAATGAATTCTGATTTGTCGCTTCAACTCGAAAGTCAAAACAAACTGTACATATTGCTATGAACACTCATTCATTGATTTAATTCTTTGATTACTCGCCAAACGGCAGAGTAATTTCGATTAACTCAACACCTGTGAGTGTCCACACAGATTTACTTGATAAATTGTTAAAGAGCGTTGACTCAGCGAACCATTTGTTCATCTGGTCAGGGCTGCGTATTTTACGCATTCCCGTTTTTGCGTCAAGCAGTTTTTTCAACTTTCTTTACACTCATCAATCAGTGAACTGCTTGATGAACTGGCACTTGAAACTGCTTATCGCTGTCTGCCGTGTCAGTGGATGCGCATTATAGGGAGCTGAACTTTTTGTGCAAGGGCTTTTTCATCATAAATGCACTGTACGTTTATATTTTAAACATGATGATTAATTTTTATTAGATTTTGCTTTTATTCTGATTATTTTCGACAGCGAAATCACAATCTGAGCTCATTTTTTCGGCAGCAGTCTAGTTTAAAAGTAAATAATTCATTACCATATGCCCTGCTGTTAACAGTTGTGTATCATTTTCTATTTCATTCAGAGAGCATTCTTATGCAAAAGTCATTTCTTATTGCTTTAGCAATTGCCATTCTCGGCGCTGTCGCGTTATCCCAGTTTGCGACGTCATTACCTGCTTATATCGCTTTTGTTGCTGGTGTAATTATTACTAGCCTAGTGTTTAAATTAGTCCCTGAGACAAACCAAGCCCAAGGTTCAGAGGAACAATATGCGGGTCCTACCATGACACTTTATGTTGGCAACCTGCCATACCGTGTTCATGAGGGCGAAGTTAAAGTTCTATTTGGCGAGTTCGGCCCTGTGAACTCAGTGCGTTTAGTGCGTGACCGCAAGACAGGACGTCGTAAAGGTTTTGGTTTTGTGGAGATGTCTGAAGCGGGCGCTCAAAAGGCTATGGTGAAGTTGAATGACTTCAACTTCCAAGAACGTACCTTAAAGGTGAGAGAAGCTAAGACCCAAGATTCTGAAGCGGCCGAACGTACTGGCACCGACGAATAAGTTTAAGTTCACTTCCCGATTAGTTGATTGTGGTGTAATGCTCAATGGAAGAGAAACCACAATCAACTAGTGTTTGCTCTAACCCCTCACTGATTTTCGAAGCTGTATAATAGCCCTCAATTTTCGGCGCAGCGACATCACTCTTTCTATCATCAGCCTCTATTTGCTTGCCTTCAAATTGAGTGAGTAACACAACAACCCTTTTGGCAATAGCTTCGCCAGAGTCCAGAAGACTGACCCCCTCGCCCAGAACTTGTTGCAATTCGGCTCTGATCATTGGGAAGTGGGTGCAACCTAACACTAGTACATCGAGATCGGCCTCAACAACTGGCGCAAGAATTCGCTTAAGGCTGGTTGTATCCAATTCACCCGTGGCAATCTTTTGCTCTGCCATCATCACCAGCTCAGAACATCCAAAGAGTTCAACGTGGCAATCATCGGCAAATTGACTAATAAGTTCGTGGGTATAGTGGCGTCTTACCGTACCGGGTGTCGCTAATAGACCGATACGTTTACTCTTTGATAATTTCGCAGCAGGTTTTATCGCCGGCACTACTCCGACGACTGGAATAGTTAATGCGGCGCGCAATGCTGGCAAAACGACTGTACTCGCGGTATTACAGGCGACAACCACTATTGCGGCGTTCGTCTTGGCAACGAGTTGTTGAATTAAGGCAACGCAGCCCGAAATTAACTCCTGCTCTTCAAGTTCACCATAGGGCAATCTGGCATTGTCGAATAGATAGCAGTAGTTATACTGAGGCAGCAGTTTGCGAATTTCCGCCAAGACGGAAAGTCCACCAATTCCTGAATCGAACACTAATATTGGTTGCGACAAGAGCGTCTCCCGTTATTGTTGCCTCACATCAATCGCGGCGGATTTTCCCACAGCTTAGGGCAAACCGCAAAAGCAAGATGCTGGACATTCGTGCCACCTAGTATAAAATTTGCGCCCCAATTTACAGAACGGTGAATCAACAATGAATTTAGCAGCAATGGATCCCAATACATATGATGCGCAGCTTAACCAGAAGCGTATCAAGTTAGAGCAGGCCTTTGCCGAATTTGAAACACCGAGTGTAGAAGTATTTGCCTCGCAGCCGGCTAACTACCGTATGCGCGCCGAATTTCGAGTATGGCACGAAGGCGATGATCTGTATTACTACATGTTTGATAAGGTCCTGAACGATAAAGTACGTTGCGATCAATACCTACCTGCAAGCACCTTAATCAACGAGATGATGGCGGCACTAATTGCCGAGTTAAAGCCAAACCATGCTCTGCGCCATAAACTTTTCCAAGTGGACTTTTTGTCAACCCTAAGCGGCGAGATTTTAGTTTCATTGCTGTACCACAGACAACTTGACGATCAATGGCGCGCTGAAGCGACCGCATTAAAAACGCGTTTAAGTAGCCAATTTAAGGTCAATATCATTGGTCGTGCCCGTAAACAAAAAATCGACTTAGATAAAGACTTCGTAGTGGAATCACTGCAGGTCAACGATAAGACATTCTTATACAAGCAAATTGAGAACAGCTTTACTCAGCCTAATGCCAAAGTGGCAATCAAAATGCTGGAGTGGGCAATTGATGTTACCCAAAACAGTCAAGGCGATTTGCTCGAACTCTATTGTGGTAATGGTAACTTCTCTATTGCGTTAGCTCAGAACTTCAATCGTGTGTTAGCGACAGAATTGGCCAAGCCTTCAGTGGATGCTGCGCAGTACAATATCGAGGTAAATGGCATTGAAAATCTGCAGATTATTCGTATGTCGGCGGAAGATTTTAGCGATGCAATGGCAAAAAAACGCAGTTTTAGACGTCTCGAGGGTATCGATCTCGACAGCTATGTTTGCAATACCATTTTTGTTGACCCACCACGCGCGGGTATCGATCCAGATACTTTGGCATTAGTGCAAGGTTATGAGCGTATCCTGTATATCTCGTGTAACCCAGACACCTTAAAAGACAATCTGCAGCAACTACATAAGACCCACAAAGTGACGCGTTTTGCTCTATTCGATCAGTTTCCATACACCGACCATATGGAAACAGGCGTACTGCTAGAGCGCATTAAATAAGGATTTTATCCATATTTTTGCACATAAAATACACCTAGGGACGGAAAGAGGGAGCGGGTAAGTCATATCCACTTACCCTCCCCTTTCTTTTAAAGTAAACCTAGCATTTGCCTAGAATGTGCTTAGTTATGTTGGGATAGACTTGTAGATTTTTGTTCATGTTGATTAGCATAAAAATGCGGTCATAGAGCGCTGAAATATGCATCTTGAGCATTGCAAACTGGTCCAGTGACATTTCTGACAACAGCATCGGCCTCATATCACAAATGAACAATTTTAGAGCCTTGCTATCCCCATTATCCCTTCTATCTAATCTACATATGTGTTGCTCTGGTCACCCTGAGTCTGAATAGACTTATTAGCTTTTGAAAATAATTGGCCGGACACAATGCATTGAATATCTGAGTTAGCCTTTTATCTCTATAGCTTGGCTTTTTAGCTGTTAAAACGCATGTAAGTTTCGGTAATTAACTCAATATTGATTCCACTCCGTAGTGCTTAATAAATTTCAAACGATTATTAAATCAGATCAGACTTAACGCCCCGACATCACCATCAAGTAACGGCTGGTGCCAAGCCATTCGAACTTGTAGTTGGTTTGCATTGTTTACTAACTGATTTACGATGATTTTCCGGCCTTCAACGGAACGGTTTTCCATATGATTTAAGCTAACTCGAGGGGAGTGAGGACTCTTTCTATGCAGCCCCTTTGAGAAGGTTAAATCAATGGAATGCATAAATAATGCAACAATAATGTTAAATTTTTTACATTGTTTAAAATGAGGCTTTAGTAGAGTGGCTTCGCGATATGTTAATAACTTGCTAATTCTGGAATGGTATCAGTTCGGAATGAGTGATCGCCTTTACATAGGTGCTTTACATCAAACTGTTTGAGGAACTTCCGCCAAATCAATACTTGAGCAAGAAACTCAATAAAAACTAACTACAAAATGCCAGATTGACGCAGATTGTACTTTATTACATATATAAATTTGCAGGAGGCAACGGTGGAGTCCAATCATATCATTTCAATAGGCCTACCTATTTCACTGGTGATCATTATGATCGGAATAGGTATGACGTTAACCTTAAATGACTTTCGTCAGATAACTCGCAAGCCCAAGGGGCTGATACTTGGAAGCGTTAGCCAAATTGTGGGAATGCCTATAATTGCTGTAGTGTTAGCCAAGGTGTTTGATTTATCGCCAGAAATGGCTGTAGGGCTTGTGATAATAGCGGCTTGTCCTGGAGGAACCGCATCAAATTTATTTGTACTATTGTCACGAGGTAATGTTGCTTTATCCATCATGCTTACGGTGATTGCCAGCTTGATAACCATTGCAACGCTGCCACTAGCCACTGGATATGCGATGTCACTCTTTAGCACTTCATCAGTGAACATTGAACTTCCAGTAGAAAAAATGGTTGCGATGATGGTTGGCGTGGTGCTAATTCCAGTAATGGTAGGAATGATATTGCGTACTTTTTGGCCTCGCTGGGCGATTAAAGCTGAAAAAGGGGTGAGCAAACTGGGTGGGATAACCCTAGTGTTGCTCGTTGCAAGCATACTCTATGACATTGGCGGAAACCTGCTGCAGTTAATAATTCAGGCGGGAGCTGCAGCGATATCGCTTAATATCATTGGAGTTGCATTAGGTATTTTCACCGCAAAATATTGTCGACTGCCTAAAGAGGATGGTTTAACTATTGGGGTTGAACTTGGCGTTAAAAATAGCACGTTAGCGCTTATGGTTAGCATGACAATTCTTAGCTCTGAGACGATGTCCATCCCAATCATTGTTTACAGTGTCAGCATGTTTATCTGTGCATTTGTAATCACTGTATTTGGTCGACGTAGCAAAGCGAGCTCCATCACTTCAGCGAATATGGTCTAAGTAAGCAGTAAAATCCCAAGTGCATGAATTTATTGCGGGTCTAGTAAAGAGCTAGACCTTTATTCCTAAAGGTCAACTTTGATCAAAACAGTAGCCGAGACAAAAGGAATTATCGTTCACAAAGGCGCTATTTTTACTAACTGTAAGCCATCAAAACATGGTGAGCATCTAGCATGAAAAAATGGGGTTGTGTCTAACTCAAAGGTGCTAACTGCTCACGCCTTTCATTTGAGCAACCATTAAAACGAGCTATGTGATTAATGTTATTACACTTAATAGCAAAATCACTAATCACTCCCACCTGCATGGACAAAGAATGGCGCCTGTTGCGTTCATTTATTTGATTTGCCCTTCTCATAGGACTGGCGAAATCGCAGTAAGCCGCTGGATTAAAAGGATAATTGACTCGCACATTCCGCTTAGGATAAATATTTGCCGACTATATGGGAAAGGGTTTGTAGCTAGAACCTCGTCAACCCGTAGAGATAACTGGTATAAAAATACAGGCGCCAATAGGCGCCTGTATTTTTGCACTTTGCAAAACCACCAAACTAGCGATGATCAAACTTGTTCTGTAGCGCTTCGGCGCCCTTAGCAACCATGCGTAGCTGCATTACTAACTGGTCGGCCAGAATCTTACGGTCGGCGCGCTTCATATCTAGGGCCGCAGCCCCAGCATTAAAAACTAAAGTCACCAACGCTTCGGCCTGTGCCCTTGCCAGCATAGGCGTACGCCCAGCCGTCGCCTCGGTGTAATGGGCCAATTCTGAGATAAAATGCTCAATCTCGCGCTCTACCGCGGCGCGAAATGCGGCCGATGTACCAGAACGCTCATGTAGCAGAATTCGAAATACGTTCGGATTAGAATCGAGAACTTCCATAAAGGTTTCAACAGAAATCCGAATCACGCTACCGCCGGCTTCAGCACGCTGACGCCCCTTACGCATCATTTGCCTCAAAGTTAAACCGCCCTCGTCGACCATAGTCAAGCCGAGTTCGTTCATATCCTTAAAATGGCGATAGAAGGAAGTAGGCGCAATATTGGCCTCACGCGCGACCTCTCGCAAACTTAAACTCGAAAAACTGCGCTCGGCGCTCAACTGATTAAAAGCAGCATCAACCAGAGCTCGACGAGTTTTCTCTTTTTGCTGTGCACGAATTCCCATTCTTAAATCCGCTAACTGAATGTATTGCCGTGATAATACCGCTTTTACACTTGAAACACAGCCCCAATGGACCTTGACCAAACAATAATGCTGAGATAGATTAGCTTACAGTTGTACGCTCAAAAGCGGATCATGGACACAAAAATGAATAAACCACCTATCATCTGGCTGAACGTCTGTTTGTTTAGCTTAACCCTACTCGGTACCCTCGTTCTCATTCCTTGGTATGGAATCATTCACGGTTATGCCGCGAGTGAATGGATTGCCTTTATCCTGTTAGCCTATTACAGCGGGCTCTCTATCACCGCTGGCTACCACAGACTCTGGTCACACAAAGCCTATAAAGCCCATCCGGCAGTACGTTTTTTCTATGCCTTAGGCGGTGCCTTAGCGTTGCAAAACAGTGCGCTACACTGGGCATCTGATCATAGAGTTCATCATAAACATGTGGATGATAACGACAAAGACCCTTACTCTGCCAAAATGGGTTTTTGGTACAGCCACATAGGCTGGATGCTGCGTGAATACCAAGCACATCGCTACCACGACTACCAGAACGTCCGTGACCTACAAAACGATCGCATAGTGATGTGGCAGCATAAGCATTACCTCGCCCTTGTCGTACTAATGAATATCGGTTTACCCGCGTTATTGGGGTGGTTTACAGGGAATGTGGCCGGTATGCTCTTGTTGGCAGGCTTACTACGTTTAGTGGTTGTGCATCACTGCACTTTCTTCATCAACTCCCTCGCCCACGTTTGGGGAAGTCAGCCATACACGGATAAAAATACCGCTAGAGATAACGGATTTCTTGCTGTGCTCACCTATGGCGAGGGCTACCATAACTTCCACCATATTTTTGAAAACGATTACCGCAATGGTATTAAATGGTGGCACTACGACCCAACCAAGTGGCTGATTAAAGCCTTGTCTTGGGTAGGTTTAGCCAAGGATTTACGCACGAGTCCACAGGAGCGCATTGAGAGTGCGCGTCTGCAAATGCAGTTATTAAATGCTAAAAACAAGGTTGTGCATTTACCCAATGCAGATGAAATTATTGATAAAATCCAGCAGGAATATGAGTTAGTCAAAACTCACCTGCTTGAATACTATCAAGCGAAAAAAGCACTGTTAGAGGCCAAGCGCAAACAACTTGTAGACCAACAGCTACTACTTCAGGTTGAGGAATTAAAGGCGCGCTTTAAGCTTCAACAGAAGAGTTGGCAAAGTTTGACGGCAAGTTTTAGTTAGTCTGTTAACCAATAAAACGACCACCATCAGGTGGTCGTTTTATTGGGAGAATTTAATGCTCCATGATCCGCTACAGGGATTGCCTAGCTCACAACCGAATTTCGCTTTTCAAGTAAATCATCAACCCTCCTATGCAGCTGTTCACTATGTGTATCACCTTGAACTACAGCGTCAATATCAATGGCTACCTTTGACCAAAAGCGTTTCGGGCGAGTCGTCAGTGCGTGTCCATCTTTATGGCTAAAGTAAGACCCCCATAAGCCCGATAGCGCCATCGGGATAACTGGCACCGGATCTCGGGCAAGAATTTTATCGATACCGGGACGGAATTCTCCTAACTCTCCGTCTGGCGTTAACCGCCCTTCGGGGAAGATACAGACCAGTTCACCGTTAGCAAGTGCTTGGTGAATCGTCTCAAAGGCTTGGGTATATGTTGTTTCACTCTGTTTGGGCGAACAAATTGGAATGACCCCCGCATGGCGGAACAGGTATTTAAGCAGCGGGATTTCGCTAATAGATTCATCCATTACAAAACGTATCGGTCTAGTCGATGCACCCATAATGATCAGCGCATCCACGTAGCTCACATGGTTACACACGATAATCCCTGCACCTTCTTTGGGAATATGCTCGCGGCCTGCGACCTTTACCCGATACATAATATGACTGAGTAAGTAACTGATAAATCGCTGTGTAAACTCAGGAACCTGTGAATACACATATAAAGCGACGACAAAATTCATTACAGCGAGGAGTAAAAATAACTGGGGAATGCTCCATCCCAGCACACCAAGGAATAACATCGACAAGACGGCCGATGTCACCATAAACAACGCATTCATTATATTATTGGCCGCAATGGCTTGTGCACACTCACCCTTTGCCGACCGTGATTGAATAAAGGCATACAGGGGCACGATAAAAATACCACCGCTCACACCAATCAAAAACAAATCCAGCATCACATGATAGTGCCGTGACTCCGCGATAAAACTGCTAAAGCTATAAGCTAAGTTGGGATCGGCAGGTGCCTCGGGAATCGCCCACAGTAAATCAATGCCAAATACTGTCAGCCCCAACACCCCAAATGGCAATAGGCCTAATTCAACGTGGCCGAAGGAAAATCGCTCACAGGCCAATGACCCCACTGCAATCCCAATAGAAAATAATCCGAGTAACAGCGACACCACTGTTGCGCCCGAATGCAGGTGGAGTTTAGCGAATTGGGGGAATTGGGTCAGATAGGTCGCCCCTAAAAACCAGAACCAGCTAATCGCAAGAATCGCCATCCAAATCGAGGGGGTTTTACGTGCTTTGTTAATCGTGTGCCAAGAGCCTGAAATTGGGCGAAACTTGATCTTCGCTACTCTCCCTTGGGGAGGTAATGCGGGGATGGCTCGGCTCGATAAATACCCAGCCAGAGCAAGCACAGTAACGGTCACCGCAGAACTCATCGTCGCGTTATCACCAGCCACTAAAATGCCTGCACTCAAGGTGCCGATGAGAATCGACAGGAAGGTGCCCATCTCCACCCAAGCATTACCTTTGACTAATTCCCCCTCTTTCAGCGCTTGTGGCAATAGAGAATATTTCACAGGACCAAAGTAGGCCGATTGACTGCCCATCAAGAACAGTAGCACTAACATCAGCATATATTGCTCAGTCACAATGGCGAACGCCGCGCTGAACATAATAATGACTTCGAGAAATTTTAAGCCCCGAATCAGCTTTGCTTTATCCAGATTATCGGCCACTATCCCCGCATGGGCCGAAAACAGAAAGAAGGGCAGAATAAACACACCCGCAGCTAAATTGACAAACATATCCACGTTAATGGGAAGTTCCTTTACCTGGCTAAAGGTGACCATCAACAGCAGAACATTTTTATAGATATTGTCATTAAGCGCCCCCAAACACTGGGTCGCAAAATAGGGCAGAAATCGTTTCGTTAGCAGCATTGTGCCTCTCCTTGAAAGCCCATTCCCTGTAAATACCCAATCACATGATTGTCGAGCAACGCTGTTAACGACAGCTCGTCGGCAAAGAGTTTATTATCCAGCGACAAGGCGGTTAAGCCATGAATGCCTCCCCACAAGACTCGGCTCATGCAAATTTGCTGTTCCGGGCTCAACAGGGGAAACACATGGGTTAACTCCCGCTCGACTAAGCCAAAAAGCCCACTGATTAATTCACTGTGGGACATAGGTAGCACTTCAACATCCGATAGTTGGAGCTCAAATACCAACTTAAAACATTGGCGATTAGCATGGGCAAATTCACTGTAGGCACGGGCCATGGCTTGGATCCTCGCGATGCCTAAATCCCCCTTAATCTTTGCCAAGTGTTCATGCAGTGCCAGCAGTGTCTGCTCCGAAATCGCCAATAACAAAAATTGGTAACTACCAAAGATATTAATGAGCGTGCTGGGCACATAACCGATTTTGCTGGCGACCTTGCGCAAACTCAGCCCCATTATGCCCTGCTCTACTAGGAGTTCCGTCGCCGCGGTAATTGCCATCGCTCGGATCTCGTCATGGCTATGTTCTTTGCGTCTTGCCACTATGCTAACTCACTCATGTTAATTTCATGTTAGTTAGCAACAGATTAGCAATCAATACAATAAAAAACAATGTTCATAATAAGTTTGTTTTATCGACTGCTAACATAAAAAAGCGGCGTACTTATCAAAGTACGCCGCTTGTTTCTACCGATTATGCGAGTTTAGGTTTAACCCAAGATACGGCTCATCACCACTCTGGCCTGATTTTCACCAAAGTAATCATCTTCAAAGCTAGAATCGACAAAGCCCAGACGTTGGTACAAAGCATAAGCAGGATTATTAGGATCAACGGTTAACTTTACGCAGGTTATGCTTGCTGGCATTTGAGATAAACACTGCGCTATCAATCTTTTGCCTACACCTTTACCGCGTGCCAGATCACTGACCGCAATGGATAAAATCCACATAGTATCGCTGCTACTTGCCTGGGCACAGAGGATATAACCTAAAGGGACATCATCTTCGAGGGCCACTAAAAATTGCTCAGGCCAGCAGTCAAATCCCTGCCGGAAAAAGAAATCGGGATAACAGTGCTCACCAAAAACCGTTTTTTCGAGTTGATAAATCGCCAACAATTCAGACTTTAATATCGGCCTAATGGTTGCCGCTGATACATCATTCGCCAATTAATATCTTATCCCATTCTAAGTTAGGTGCACCTACTACGATAAAATTCGGATTCTCTAAGCTTTCTCGCTCGTTGTAGGTCAAAGGTTGCAGCTCAATGTCCATCAGCTGCCCACCCGCTTCTTCAATAATGATCTGTGCAGCGCCCGTGTCCCACTCTCCCGTCGGTCCGACACGGACATAACAATCGGCGCGTCCTTCCGCAACTAAACAGCTTTTTAACGCCGCCCCACCCATAACAACTAATTCGCAGTATTTGGGATGATTGAACAGGGTCAATACCGATTGGGGATCTTGACGACGGCTGACCGCCAAACGCAAAGAAACCTGCTCACGGTACTCAATTTGGCGGCTCTTAATCCTAAGCTCTTGCGTATCGGTACGCTTATAGGCTCCGAGCCCCGCAATCGCGTAGTAACACACATGGGTCATAGGCGCATAGACTATCCCCATGACGGGGCGGTTATGTTCGACCAGCGCAATAATGACTGAAAAATCACCGCTACCGGCGATAAATTCCCCAGTGCCATCTAAGGGGTCGACCAGCCAATAGCGACTCCACGCCGCACGCTTACTTAAGGGAATGTCGGACGCTTCCTCCGATAGGATGGGGATGTCAGCCGTTAATGCGGCGAGGCGTTCACAGATAATCTTGTTAGCCGCTAAATCCGCCGAGGTGACGGGGGTATTATCAGACTTGGTTTCCCGCTCAAAGTTACCTTTCAGATAAATATCACGGATAGTGCGGCCCGCTTCCATGGCGATCGCAATGACCTCGTCGATCAATTCTTCAGGCTTCATAACCACTCCAATCGCTACATATCGCGAATGATTAACAAGCACTCAATGGCTGAACGCTTTAAAAGACTATTTAAGTTGTAGATGCTTCTGCGCTAAAAACAACGCGCTTACACTTCTGGATTCCGAAAAATCAGTTTCTTCGAGTAAACTTTCCCAGTCGGACAAAGGCCAAGGCACAATCTCAATCGGCTCAGGCTCATCACCCTCGAGTTGACTCTCGTATAAATCTTCGGCAATGAAAATCTGCATCCTGCTAGAAAAATACCCCGGCGCCAAACTTAACTCCTTAAGTAGAGTGAGTTTTCGGGCGCCAAAGCCCATTTCTTCCTGCAGCTCACGGTTTGCCGCATCAATGGCCTGCTCACCTGGGTCGATAAGCCCCTTAGGGAAACCTAACTCGTAATGATCTGTACCAGCAGCATATTCGCGGGCGAGTAGCATATTGCCTTGGTGCACTGGAACCACCATCACAGCACCGCGGCTACCGCCTTTCATGCGTTCGTACTGACGCTCGACACCATTGGAAAACTTTAAATGCACTTGCTCAATTTGAAACAATCGGCTCTTAGCGACAACTTCGGTATGCAAGATTTCCGGCTTCTGCCGCTGTGACATAACTGCCCCTGGTTAAAAATTGCGATAAACATATGTGGATAAATGACAATCTTACTACCCTGACTTTAATCTACAAACTGAATTATCTTACTAATTCATACTGAAGCATTAGGTTGCAACAGACCATAACACTTTAGTACCCAGCCTCTCGGTAAATGTAAACTCAATGGCTGGATCAATCGAATATAATCAGTATTCCCTAAGATTCCATATCAACTATCGTAGGTTCTGCATCCTTTCCAGGCTAATATGCCAAGATAAGATTGATGGCAATTAGCTTATCAACGAATCCCCTATCTGTGCATTGAGGTATTTGCAAATATAACCGTGATATAACTTAGACTTGATGCCACTTTTGATGGCTGAACTGCAATCTAACCCTTTAAAGCCTAGCCGAAAATAGGACTTTTAAATGTTTAATTGGAACGAAATCGATACCGTATTGCTCGATATGGACGGCACCCTATTAGATTTGCACTTTGATAATCACTTTTGGCTAAGTCTTGTTCCCCAAGAGCTTAGTCAACAGCGAAGGATTAGCGAGGATGAAGCGCAACGGTTAGTTGTTAAGGCGTACGATAGCGTGGCAGGTACCTTAGACTGGTATTGCCTCGACTATTGGGAGCAGCAATTAGGGTTGGATATTATGGGATTACACCGCACTCTCGTCGAACGAATTCAACTACGCCAAGACAGCATGCCCTTCCTCGATGCGCTCGCCAAGGCTGGCAAAAATCGCATATTAGTCACCAACGCCCACCCTAAAAGTCTGGCGTTAAAACTGGAGCACACCGAACTCGCCTCTGGACTCGATGCAATGATCTCGAGCCATGAGACGGGCTACCCCAAGGAACACCCACAATTTTGGCAAACCCTATTCGACAAGTTTAATCTCGAGCCGAGTCGTTGCCTATTTATCGATGACAGCGAAGCGATTCTAAATGCCGCCAAACTTGCAGGCGTTGCCCATCAATTGGGGATCGCAAACCCCGATAGCCAAAAACCCCTTAAAACCTTCAACGATTTTCCAGCCATCGACGATTACCACTTATTGCTCGAAGATCTACTTCGATAACTCACCGTTAGCCAGCAATAAGAAAGGCACCGCAGTGGTGCCTTTTGAAGGGTGCTTTACTCGTCATCAAAGCATGAATTACATTCCAGGAATTCGGCCTTGGTATTCCAGCGGGAAGTAACCATCGGCGCCACGTTTGCCGAGCATGCTTAGGGATTTACGCATATCTTCTGGCTGGTCGTTAGTCTCTTTGATCTTAGCGGCCACTTTTACCGTGTTACCTTCATCGAGCTGCAATGTGCCTTTGATACCAAGTTGGTTCTTAGTTTCATCGGTCGCTAACTGCACACGGCCTTCAACACAGCTTAAACCTAGCTCGATATTGCCCAGTGGATAATTGCCGAATTGGTTTTTCACATTAGTCTGATTTAAGAAAAGCTTACCGCTTAACTGCTCACACCAAGGTTTGCCCTGTTCTAAGTTTTCAACGAGCAGACTCACTTCCCCCTGAATCTCAGTTCTAAAAGGCAATTTAGCATTGCCAATTAAGAAGCTGTCGGGTGCATCAAAACGTAAACCTTGGGCACTAATGCCAGAAGGCGACAACGTGATAAGGCCTTTACCGCTTACGGCGGTGGCGCGACTGCCTACTTGTAGATCAACCTTAATCTTGCCCGTTAACAATGCCCATGGGCTCAACTCCCAATGCACCTGTTCGACTTGGCGCTGCTGCACCTTAAGGGTTTCGATATTGCCAGACCAAATACTGCCACTGACCCCAGAAATCATCACATCGCTTGGCAAAGGCGCAAAGCGTACAGCTACATTGGCGGGGAACAGCACCAATAAAAACACTAAATAAATCAGTAAGCCAACGATGACTTTTTTAATCACACTCACTACGACACCTTAACCTATTGCGCTAACTGGATACGTCTAACTTTGACATAACCAGGCGTTTCGCCCTCCGCCAAATCGACACTTTCGAGGGATAAGCCTTTATTCTGCACTAACTCGTCGAGATAACTCATCAACGAATCGAATGGTACGTCATCCATCCAAATTTGAATCTTATTCCCTTGAGGTTGCATGCGGGTAATCACTAAACCAAATTTCCCCGCCGCTTGGTTAACCACTGAACTTAAGCTGCCACTCGAGCTTGGTTTAGCACCGCTTTGCTTGAGTCCAGCAATTTTATTGGCCGTCTGTTTAACGTAAGTTAACGTCTGCTGCTGTGCGGTTAAACTGCGCAGTGCATCTTGCTCGGCATTAGAGATAGGCGTCCAAATACCCCAATACAAAATCCCAATAACCAAAAACACCGAACAAAAACCCACTAATTGTTGTTCGCGGGATGCGAGGCCCTGCCACCAAGTCTGCAAATTTTGCATCTTATTTGCTCCTCAAGGTTAAGGTGCTGGTGACTTCATCTTCACCGCTGTTCATCGTGCCGCCGTCCAGTTGGAACTTACGGCCAACAATCTCTTTAAACTTCTCAATCTGACCGTAGTTTTTTGCCGTAATTTGCATACGGATTTCGTTACGGGCGCTATCAAAACGAATGCTGTTAGGCTTAAGTTCTGGCACTTGTTTAAAGGCCTCCTGCAAACCATCGAGCATAGTGAAAAATGCTGCGCCAGAACCCTGCCCCTGTAGTGAGCGCAATTGGCTTTCCATTTGCGAACGCAGGTTAACAATCCGCGAGTTGCCCGGTACAACCTTCTTATAGATTTCTTCGCTTTGCGCCTTCAGCTCAGCAACTTGGCCATTCACCTGATAAATGGTCAGCCCTTTATTCACCAAAGATAACACACAGGCCAAGGCCACTACGATGACAGCACTCTTCCATTGCATAAGGTGTTTACTGTATTCACGCTTTGGCGTGTACACACCCGTCAATAGGTTAATCGGTGCGTGCAAAATGCCCTTCGCCAGCACCAACATGGGCAACTCTAAAGGTTGCGGCTCAAGCGCCACACCATCTAATGCCATCTCTGTGTAACTAGCAACGGTGACATCCTGCTCCTGCGAGGTGAGCTGCCCCATGGCGATAGGTAACCATGCCATCGGCAGGCTTTGACCAGTACCCACACCGGTACGCAACAGTAATTCGTTACCAAAACGCATTGCCGCCCAGCGACACTCTTGCAATGGCAACGCTAAGCAATCGGGCACCATGCGCTTAACCTTCAGGCCAGCATCGGCTAAACAATTTAACCACGACTGCATCTGTTCATGGGCAACGGCGACCACGCTTAACTCCTCACCGCTGCGAGGGCCAACGGTAAAGTGCATTGCATCAACATCTTCGGCAATCGATTCTTCGAGCATAAAGGGCAGCGCTTTTATTGCTTGGCGTTGACCCTTTTCGGGCAAATGCACGCTGGTCAGCGTCATTGCCGATGCGGGGACGAGAACGTCAATCGGGCGATTGCCCGCACGCTCAGATAAGGTCGCTAAGCCTTGGGCGTTAGCAAGTTCACCAGAGGCGATAATTTCCTGTTCTTGCTCTGACCACACCAACCAAGAACATGCTTGATCTGCGGTTCTGCCTAAGCGAATAAATAGCCGTTCACTCACAGTTTTTCTCCAACAGCGAATCTTAATGATTGCGCTTGTTTGCTATTATTTTTGTCCACCAAACTGACGGGTGAGCACTTCCATTTTGTTGCCACTGCTCTTTTTGAGCACGCTCTCCATCCTGAAAATCGCGTTATCGACCTTAGCGCCCGAGGCGAGGAGAAAATACTCACTGTCCACCACTAGGCTGGACTTCATCGCACCTTCCCATTTGATCGACCCCAACGAGGAGGAGTCCATAAAATCATCAACTTTTGAATAACCATCGCCGGGGCGCTGATTAATAATGCTTTCTGCTTCTCCGGTCGAAATCTGGTTATCCACCATTGCGGCCAACAAGGCGGCCTGTTCTTTTTCGAGCGTATTTACATTCAGTAACTGCCTGTCATTACCTGGGATCACGCAAATATAGGGCAATAACTTCAGGTAAATTTCCTGAGTGTAACCAATGACCGCTCGCAGTTCGCTGCGATGATTCATCAGGGTGTTCGCGGCGCGATATGGCACATTACGCGCCTCATATTCAGCATCTTCAGCGCCATAGGGACTGGCAATGGCGTCCTCGTCTAAATAATCCTTGAGGGTTTGCGTCAGATGATCCGCATTAAAGTCGTCCATCCCTAAGCCCATTAACAGCGCCTTGTACTGCTTTGCCGCCAAGGGCAACTTTGGCTGGCCGTTTTCCAGCTCTTTGGTTGTTACCGCTAATGCATTTAAATTAAAGCAAGAACGCATGTCAGTGATCTTGCCACCAATCTCGCCGTATTCAGCCGGAAAAATCACATCGCTCATTGCCCAATATTGCTGGCGGTGCACTCGTCCCTCGGAATCATCGAGATCCTGCTTTAAAATTTTCTTGGCCAGCTCCTCAGCCGAAATACTGTACCAGTAAGCTTGGTCATACTGCGCCAGATTTAACGTGCGGCGCATCGACAACTGATTCCGGCTAGTAATGTTAGTGGCGATAATGACCACCAAGGCCACAATCAGCATTACCACAATTAATGCCACACCGCGTTGTTTAGAAGGAGAATGAGTTATCATTCAGTTTCCTCATTCTCGGTATTGCCTTCACCACTTTCGCCCGAACCTTCATCGGTGCCATCATTCGTGTCAGTACTGTCGCTGCTACCATCCTCAGACCCCTCTTTATTGGTCTCCTCTTCGATGGATTTCTCCGGCGGCAGCGCACCTAAAGGCAACATAAACTTACGCTGAATTTTACCTAAGCCTTCGATTTCTATTTCCATGGCAATCGCTTTAGGTAGCTTAGTGGCCTCGACTTTGCGCTCCCACTTATCCTCCATAAAGAAGGAATACTCTACCGACACCACGTTATCGATAATCACAGTCTTTAATGGCTCGGCACCAAACTCAGGCTCTGGGTAAGGAAAATACCAGCGCTCCAGCTTGCCGTCTTGCACCACATAGGCGACCGATTGAATACTGCCTCGGGGCAATAGCCCATCGGGGTTTAACCAACCCAAACGGTAAAATACGAGAGCTTCGGATTCCGAGTTCAGCAAATCGTTACCGGTTTGCAGCACTGTGGTGCCGCGGCCACCCTCGAGTAATCTCGGTGTGCGGGCCACCATTTGACCAAGGTCGCGCTCGATGACGCCAAATCCCTGTTGCAAGGCCTTAAGCCGCACAGAGAAATGCTTTGTCACTTCATCATTGGTCATCACAGTGCTGAGCACTGCGTTTGCTGCTAAACCTAACATGGCAAAAATACCAATGGCGATCAGCATTTCGAGCAGGGTAAAGCCCGCTTGAATCTTATTCGGTCTTAAGGACATAACTGCTCACCTGTGCCGCGATGCGCTGATAACGCTCATCCTCGCTGACACTAATCCTAATCATCCGAAAATTATCATCCGCAGTTTTCACCACTTCGCGTCGCCAATACCACTCTTTGCCCGCCAGTTCGACCCTGCCTTCTTTTTTGCCAAAGGGGGGTGTCTGCGCTTCGAGGCGAGTATCAACCAATTGATTATCGGCCACCCACTGGGCGAGTGTGCGAGCCTCTAGGATCGGCATATTGGCCATCTGCTCGCTAAGACTCTTAGTTATAGACACGGCGGCAATAGCAAACACCGCCAAGGCCACAATCACTTCGAGTAAGGTCATGCCCTTAACGTGTTTCATCGGGGCGCCCCAAACTTAAGCGACCTAGCGCATCACCAACGACGAATACATCAATTGGGCCACGGTCGGTTTTAGTGATAAAACTCAGCTCAAAGGCGGTCATCTCACCGCTAGGGAATAATAAAATCTGCGGTTCGGGATGCTTTTTCTTATCTTCGGCGGAGGGTTCGATTAATGGCTCATCGAACCACGAATCCTCTTCTTCATCTTCCTGCACTAACGGCATCCCGTCGAGAACCAGGTTCATCACGACGCCAGGCTCCATCTGCTTGCTGGCAAGGAGTTTATCCTGCTCAAGCGGGTTCCACTTGCCGTCGTTGTAATACACAAACTGATAACTGTCTTTCTCAACCACTATGCCGATGAAATAGCCACTCAGTACGGTTTCATCGAGCACGAGTTCAGTTGCGGCAATAAATTGCTGCGCCGTCTTTTCCAGCGCCTGTTTCGGGCCGGAATTACCAATAGACATGGTCACGGCCGCAGCCGTGAGCCCCATCAATAAGACCACCAACATCACCTCAAGCAGGGTGAAGCCAGCTTGGCGCAGTTTTACCATCTTATTGGAAGTTCTGTAGGTTCCAGTTACCGATGTCGTCTTCGGTACCTGGTTGACCATCAGGACCAGCACTGAAAACGTCTAACTTGCTGTTTTCACCTGGGCTTAACAGCAGATAATCGTTACGCCATGGATCCTGTGGCAGACGTTTCACATAACCTTCTTCACGGTAGTTACGTGGCTCTGGCGAAATGGTTGGCTTTTGCACTAAGGCTTCTAAACCTTGCTCTGTCGATGGATACACGCCGTTATCTAACTTGTACATATCTAGGGCATTTTCGAGGGAAACAATGTCAGACACGGCTTTTTGTTGATCCGCTTTATCTTTGTTACCCATTAGGTTTGGTACCACCATAGAGGCCAAAATACCCAAAATCACGATAACCACCATCACTTCGAGTAAGGTAAAACCTTTGTGCTTCTTGTTCATTTGCATCTATTACTTCTCCTAAAAAATCGGCACCACAGCTTTAGCAATGGTATTAATCTAACCACTAATCAAATTGTTCAGTTCTAAAATCGGTTGCAGAATGGCCATCACGATAAAAAGCACCACACCCGCCATGCTAATCACCAACACAGGCTCGAACACCCCAAGCGCTAAGGTCACATTGCTCTCGAACTCGCGGTCTTGGTTATCGGCCGCACGCTCAAGCATTTCCTCTAACTGGCCACTCTTCTCACCCGAGGCGATCATGTACAGCATCATCGCTGGGAATAGCTTAGTGTTAGTCAGCGCCGCACCTAAGCTGGTTCCCTCACGGACCCGAGCCGTGGCGTCATCCACCGCAGCTCGCACGCGCATATTCTGCAATACTTCACTGGCGATACGCATACCGTCGAGTAAGGGTACAGAACTTGCGGATAAGATACTTAAAGTGCGAGCGAAACGCGCGGTATTCAAGCCCTTACTGACGCGGCCAATCACCGGCATTTTCAGCAAAAAGGTATCGTACTTCATTCGAAAGACGGCGGATTTCAGCATACGCTGGAACGCGACAATCATGATGACAATCGCCAACAATACGAACAGGCCGTAGGATTGCACAAACTCAGAAGCCGCAATCAGCAGGCGTGTCGATGCTGGCAGCTCGGCGCCCATATGCTCAAACTGACCAACTACCTTAGGCACAACCGCCGCTAACAATACAGATACCACACCAATGGCGACTAAGGTCAGCATAATTGGGTAAATCATCGCCTGCTGCAGCTTAGATTTAAGCTGTTGGCGACGCTCGGTGTAATCGGCTAAACGATTAAGGACGATTTCCAAGTGACCGGATTTTTCGCCCGAAGCCACCATGGCACGGTATAAGTCGTCAAAAATATGTGGAAATTCTGCCAGCGAATCGGCCAGGCTATAACCCTCAACCACGCGGGAGCGCACCGCCATAATCATGCTAGCAAGACGCGCCTTTTCGCACTGCTGACCGACCGCCTTAAGACATTCTTCAATCGGCAGACCCGCAGCAACCAGGGTTGCTAGCTGACGGGTGATCAGCGCTAACTCAGAAACCGAAATCCCCCGTTTAAAGGCTGAGAAGCCGGCGCTTTTCGCTTTAGCTTCTTTTTCGGTGACAGGCTGAATTTCCAGCGGCATCATGCGCTGATCCCGCAGTTGGCTACGGGCGTGTCTGGCGGTATCCGCCTCAATCACACCCTTGAGCTGTTTTCCTTGGGCAGAAAGCGCCTTATATTCAAATGCTGGCATAGCTTACTCCTCGCGGGTCACCCTTAGCACTTCTTCGAGTGTGGTGATGCCCAAGAGCACTTTGCTCATGCCATCGTGGCGAATGCTCGGTACCGATTGACGAATGTATTTTTCAATTGCTAGCTCTCCACGACCACCGTGGATCAGTTCGCGTACATTATCATCCACCAATAACAACTCGTGGATACCGGTACGACCGCGATAACCGCTACTTCCACAAGCCTTACAGCCATTGGCACGGTAAATAACCCGTGGATCGTCTGCGCTAATCCCTAGCAATTCTCGCTCGCGAGTATCGGGGGCATGCTCGGTCTTACACTTAGGACACAGGGTACGAATAAGACGTTGTGCTAATACCCCGAGTAAACTCGAAGATACAAGGAATGGCTCGACGCCCATATCCTGCAAACGGGTAATCGCGCCCGATGCAGTGTTGGTATGGAGGGTCGAAATCACCAAGTGACCAGTAAGCGATGCCTGCACCGCAATTTGGGCTGTCTCGAGGTCACGAATTTCCCCGATCATCACCACGTCAGGGTCTTGACGCAGAATCGCACGCAGACCACGGGCGAAGGTCATGTCCGCCTTAGTGTTCACTTGGGTTTGACCAATACCTTCTAACTCGTATTCGATTGGGTCTTCAACGGTTAAGATGTTGGTGTCTTTCGAATTAATTTCAGTTAAGCCCGCATAAAGCGTCGTACTCTTACCCGAGCCCGTTGGCCCCGTGACGAGGATAATGCCGTGTGGGCGACGAATTAATTCATCAAATTTCACCCGAATGCTGTCGGTCATGCCCAATTGTTTTAAGTCGAGATTACCGGCGTTTTTGTCTAAAAGACGCAGCACCACACGCTCACCGTGGCTTGATGGCATAGTCGAAACCCGCACGTCTACCGCACGGCCCGCAATCCGTAGTGAGATACGGCCGTCCTGCGGAACACGCTTCTCGGCAATGTCCAGACGCGCCATAACCTTGATACGCGACACGAGTAGCGAAGACAATTTACGGTTCGGCTTAAGCACTTCTTTGAGTACACCGTCGATACGGAAGCGCACCACTAGCTGCTTCTCATAGGTTTCGATGTGGATATCCGAGGCTTCTTCTTTAATCGCTTCCGACAACAGGGCGTTGATTAACTTGATGATCGGCGCATCATCATCCCCCTCGAGCAGATCTTCGGTCTGCGGCATTTCTTCGGCGAGGGTGAACAAGTCCATCTCGTTACCAATGTCTTCCATTAGCTGCTGCGCTTCAGAAGAGTTGGCTTGATAGGCTTGGGTCAGCTTAGCTTCAAATTTACCTGCCTCGAGCTGCACCAAAGGCAGATCGACACCCGAGTAGCGGCGCGCTTCGAGCATGGCCGCTAGCGGCGTTTTTGCGGTGTAAAAAAGGGTTAACTCACCCGTTTCGCCGTAGGACAGAATCACCTCGTGGCGATGGGCGAAAGCAAAGGGTAAACGCTCTTTACTATTGGAGCGAAAAACCTCATCACCTTCTGCCTCTAGACCCAGTTCATTTGAAACTAGGCCTAAGTCCTCGACTGGGGATACTTGGATTTCACTCATTGTGTTGTGTCTTTTGCTTGGTTTTCATCCAGCGCCTTGAGGGTCGAATCCGTATTACGGATTTGGGTGTCTAGGCCTTTACCTTCTTTGTAACGCTCTAAAATCTCGTTCACTTCAGGCGGTAGATAGTCAGACTGACTCCATTCTTCCAGCACCGGTACCTGAGTATTTGGCATTAAATTAACGCCACGCTCTTGCTGCTCAAGCTGTAATGCTCTGAAATAGTTATATTTACGACCTGCGATGCCTTCCATTGTCATACCATCACGGATAATGGTTGGCTTGATGAAGACCATCAGGTTCTTCTTAGTCTTTTTGCTTGAAGAAGATTTGAACAAATGACCAAGCACAGGAATATCACCAAGGATAGGCACTTTCTGCACACTCTCTTGGACTTCTTCGTTAATCAGACCACCGAGCACTACGATTTGGCCCGAATCAGCCATCACTGTGGTCGTTAAACGGCGGGTTGCAAAGGAAATATCCACGCCCGTATTACCATTAACCCCCGAGACTTCCTGCTCGATGGCGAGTTTAACGGCGTTACCTTCGTTGATCTGTGGCACAACCTTCAGCTTAACCCCAACCTCTTTACGCTCAACGGTTTGGAATGGATTGCTGTTACTTGAGCTCGCGGTTGAACCGGTCAGAATTGGTACTTCATCACCGACGATAAATGAGGCTTCTTGGTTATCTAAGGTCGTGATAGACGGCGTTGCCAGTACGTTGGAGTTAGTATCGGCTGATACAGCTTGGATGAGGGCACCAAAGTCACCCATGGCCACGCCCCATGCCATACCATTGACTTTGCCCAGAGCTGTCGCAAGCAGGGTGATATCCCCTTCTGTCTCAGGGTTAGTCGTCGTGACAGGGTTACCATTACTATCAATGGTGGTTACTGTGTCACCACCTTCACTTTGAGCCTGCCAGATACCGGCGCCAATCTCACCAATGGTTGGCCCAAGGTTATTAAATTGAGTGCCACCACCGGCCTTAGAGGCCCACTGTATGCCGAGACCAACGTTATCACCTTCGGCAACTTCAACAATAATGGCTTCAACCAACACCTGCGCACGGCGAATGTCGAGTTGGTTGATAACGCTCTCGATGGTACGCATTTGGTCTGGCTCGGCACTGATCACTAAAGCGTTAGTGTCCGTGTGGGCCATGATATTGATTTCATTACGGCGCTTACCCGCACCTTGGGCGCTGGTATCCTTCTCGCCCTCAAGCTTCTGGGCGAAACCCGTTAACACTTCAACCAAATCTTCGGCTTTAGCGTAACGCAGGTAACGTACCTTAGTATTGCCCGTGCTGGCCTGCTCGGCATCGAGACGATGGATAAGCTCAACCACGCGTTGGCGACTTTTCTCATCACCACTGACTATCACGGCGTTAATACGCTCGTCAGCAACTACCTTTGGCGCTTGGCCTGGCATTTGTGCTTGGTTAGCCGATGCACGGTATAAGGTATCGATGATACGCACCATTTCACTGGCTGAGGCGTATTCGAGCGGCACCACTTGCACTGAGGTATCACCCTGTTTATCCACGCGGCGAACGATTTCGACTAACTTGTTCACCACTGCGGCACGACCCGACAGCATTAACACGTTCGATGGGTCGTAGTTCACAACGTTACCACCACCGGCGTTATCGTTTAATTGGCGCAGCAGCGGCGCTAATTGCTTGGCTTCGGTGTTGTACAGTGCCACGATGCGGGTCACCATTTCATCACCCAAACCTGGGTCATTATCATTGGCAACACGGATTGCCGCGGTTTTCGCGTCTTTATCCTTGATAACCTTGATGACGTTGTTTTCCATCTCAACGATGGCATAACCGTAAACCTGAAGAACGTTGAGGAAAAATTGGTAGTACTGCTCATCGTTGAGCAGATCGTAGCTGCGTACGTTAATTTTGCCGCGAATCGTCGGGTCAACAATGATGGTCTTGTTCAGGTTTTTACCAACGATATTGATAAATTCCTGAATATCTGTGCCCTTAAAGTTGGCCGCATATTGCTCGGACCAAACGAATTGCGAGGTCAGCATAGTGGCGCCTGCCACAACTCCAGCAATCAGTTTGCGTCGAATCCGTTTGTTATTCATTGTTCTACTTTCCTCTAACGCGTGTTATTGCGGCAAACTAAACATGATTTCAACCAGTTGCCCTTCCCGCTCAACCATAACGGAAACTTCTGTTAATTCAGGTAACTGGCTCATTAATTCTAGGGACTGACTCATCACAGTCAGGTCAAATCCGTTAATCGATTTAGCAAGATCGTTGGGTTTGAACCCAGCCTGCTTAAATAGGTTCATATCCTTGCCAGGATTTAAGCGATAACCGACCACTTCTTCACCTTGTCTTACCGGAGAGATAGCAATGTAATCGGTGATTTTGCTTGGATCGGCGAGCAATTCACTACGGGATTCGGCCAAGTCCTGTGCTACTTCAGCATTTTGACGTTGGTCGACGCGGCTGACTTTCTCACTGCGAACGTTCTTGGCTTTTTGTAACTGTTGATTCGCTTCGCTCTGGCTGGTGTAAACCAATCCATCGAGCATTAGGGTTTCGAAGCGCCCTGCGTTGGTGATGATAATGCGGTCGGCGTACACCTCTTTAAGCGAGGCCTGAGTGCCTTTAATTTTGTCGCCTAGACTGTAGGTCTCTTGGCTACCGCTAGATTCAATAATGGCCAAACCTTTTTGATTCGCCGTAGAGGCAACAACACCGGTTAACTGAATCGAAAGTGTGGTTTTAGGGGCATCGGTTACGGTTTCAACCACTTCCACTTTCGGTTTATCGGATTTAGGTTCTGCTTTGCCAAACAGGGCGAGTTGTTTTAGGCCTGCGAGGTCAAACTGCCCGCTACCTTGAGTGGCTGTCGTTGTCGCCGTAGGAGACCAAGCACTTGTGGAGGCGTTACCGGGTACGAGTTTCCAGGTGATTTGCGCGGCCAACAGAATACACATAACAAAACCAAACCAGAATACAATTCGGCTCAACGGTTTATGTGGGATCCCTGCAGCTTTTGCGATGACTTTGTCTAATAAATCCATATATAAGTGGACCCTCTGTCAGGTCTCTGTTCTGATTATGTAATTAATGTTGCCCGCCACATGCTAACCTAGCGCGCATTTGGCAACAACCCCATAACAGTATTGCAATTGGCGAAAATTGACCAATTATGCTAACTTTGCCCGCCTTAATTGGGTGTGAGGCACACCACCCTTTTAGGCGATAAAAATGGGCCCTGCACATTTTCTTGCCCAGCATGTGAACTATTCGATCTTTTCCTTGGAGACACTATGGCACCAAGTCCAACGGACAATACTCACGTAAGGCTCGATAAGTGGTTGTGGGCAGCACGTTTTTATAAAACCCGAGCTATTGCCAAAGAAATGATCAATGGAGGCAAGGTACATTACAACGGTGCACGTACCAAATCTAGTAAGAATGCCGAGATAGGTGCCATCCTTAAGATTAGACAAGGGTTTGACGAGAAAGAAATCGTCATAAAAAAATTATCGGAATTGCGCCAAAGTGCGTCTATTGCCCAAGAATTATACGAAGAAACACCCAAAAGCGTGGCTAAACGTGCGGTGAATGCCGAAGCAAGGCGATTGAATATTCTCAATAATCCTGCACCTGACCACAAACCGGATAAAAAGCAGCGTCGCCAGATTATCCGTTTTAAAGAATGCTAACGCAGCACTGTGATAGTGACCCCAAAGTGAGATACAAAATGACACAAGATATTTTACACCGCTACCTGTTCGACAATGCCGATGTGCGTGGCGAATTAGTGCAATTGCAAGACAGCTATCAACATGTTCTGGGTACTCATCAGTACCCGCCTGTATTGCAGGTTTTACTGGGTGAATTACTGGCAGCGACCTCTTTATTGACCGCAACCTTAAAGTTTAACGGCGATATCAGCGTGCAATTACAGGGTAATGGCCCAGTATCACTGGCGGTAATCAACGGTAACAACCAGCAGCAATTACGTGGTGTTGCCCGCTGGGACGGCGAATTAGCCGATGATGCGAGCTTAGAAGACCTGTTTGGCCAAGGTTATATGGTCATCACCCTGACGCCAGAAGAAGGCGAGCGTTACCAAGGTGTGGTCGCGCTGGATAAACCAACACTGGCAGGTTGTGTTGAGCAATACTTTAACCAATCTGAACAGCTACCGACCGCGCTCTGGTTATTCGCCAATGGCAAACAGGCTGCGGGTATGTTCCTGCAGGTGCTGCCAAGTGATGAAGACCATAACGCTGATTTTGAGCACTTAAGCCAGCTAACCGCGACGATTAAGAGCGAAGAGCTGTTTAGCTTAGATGCAGAAGAAGTGCTGCATCGTTTATATCACCAAGAAGAAGTACGCCTGTTCGACCCAATCCAAGTGACCTTTAAATGTACTTGTTCACGTGAACGTAGCGCAGCGGCCATCAAAACTATCGATCAGGCCGAAGTTGAAGCGATTTTAGCGGAAGACGGTAACGTCGAAATGGGTTGTGAGTATTGCAATGCAAAATACGTATTCGATGGTATTGATATCGCAGCGATTTATGCCAATGGTACCGCTTCAAGCACCCAGCAATAATTGAGAAAGACAATAAAAATGGGCACCCTAGGGTGCCCATTTTTTTAGCCACAAACCCGATCCGCCTCACACTTTACCAACAGTTAGGATACAATCTACAGCACTTCGACCTAGGGTAAATGCCCATAGGACAGGTGAATAATCTAAATCGGCACACGATCGATAATAAAAAACCTAATTATAACAAGCATAAATAGATGGAGACCTCATTATGGCGGATGGATTAAACCGCGTTCATTACAACCCAACAACAGCTCAACTTGTCGAACTCGCCCTGCTACGCGGCGAGGGTGAACTGACCGCTAACGGTGCGCTAGTTGCTAAAACCGGTGCTCGCACTGGTCGCTCACCAGGCGATCGTTTTATCGTGAAAGAAGCAGGTTCTGAAGCAGATATCGAATGGGGCGCAGTCAACCAAGCCTTCGATTCAGGTGCCTTTGAAGGCCTGTGGGCACGTGTTGAAGCCTTCCTTGCCGATAAAGAACTGTTTGTATCGGATCTCGAAGTGGGCGCCGATACCGAGCACTACCAACCTGTGCGCGTGACCACTCAGTACGCATGGCACCAACTGTTTGCCCGCAACCTGTTTATCATTCCTGAAGAATTCAATCCTAAAGATAAGCCTGTATGGCAAATCCTTAACGCGCCAGAGTTTGTCTGTGTACCTGAGCGTGACGGCACTAACTCAGATGCCGCAGTTATCTTAAACTTCGCCGAGCGCAAAGTGCTACTTGCAGGTCTTAAGTACGCTGGCGAAATGAAAAAATCGATGTTCTCAGTACAGAACTTCCTGCTGCCAGCTCAAGGCGTGTTACCTATGCACTGCTCTGCCAACGTAGGTAAAGATGGCGACACAACCCTATTCTTCGGCCTATCTGGCACGGGTAAAACCACACTGTCTGCCGATCCTAAGCGTTTCCTGATCGGTGACGACGAGCACGGCTGGGCACCAGGCGGTGTATTCAACATCGAGGGCGGTTGCTACGCTAAATGTATCGACCTAAGCCAAAAGAACGAGCCTGTGATTTGGGATGCGATTCGTTTCGGTACTGTGCTTGAAAACGTCGTCATGGATGAGCAACGCGTACCAAACTACAAGGACAGCAGCCTGACGGAAAACACCCGCGCGGCCTACCCACTCGAGCACATCGCCCAACGTAAAGAAGACAACCGTGGCGCTGAGCCACACGCCGTTGTGTTCTTAACCTGTGACGTATCAGGTGTTCTGCCGCCAGTGTCTATTCTGTCGAAGGAACAAGCTGCCTATCACTTCCTGTCGGGTTACACCGCCAAGGTGGGTTCGACCGAAATCGGCTCAACCTCTGCGATTCAATCGACCTTCTCTACCTGTTTCGGCGCTCCTTTCTTCCCACGCCCTGCTGGCGTGTACGCGGAACTGTTGATGAAACGCATCGAATCATTCGGCAGCCAAGTGTACCTAGTGAACACTGGCTGGACGGGCGGTCCACACGGTATTGGTAAGCGTTTTGATATCCCAACCACACGCGCCATCATCGATGCGATCGTCACAGGTGCGTTAAAGGATGCTGAAACTATCCACTTAGACACCCTAAACCTAGCGGTTCCTGTTGCCGTTGAAGGTGTTGATAGCAACCTGCTAAACCCAGTCAACACTTGGAGCGACAAAGCGCTTTACGCTGAGTACGCCCAAAAGTTAGCAGAGGCGTTCACTAAGAACTTCGCTAAGTACCAAGTATCGGACGCTATCCGTAACGCGGGCCCTAAGGCTTAATCCGTCAGGCTTAAGCGCAACACTTTTGGCCTAACGCCATTAGCTTTGACAGCAATTCAACAGCGCCGACTCTATTGTCGGCGCTTTTTTATGTATTTATGTCTAAAAATCCGCCAAAATGCGATATTTTCGGCTAAATCGCTCCAGACTTAAAATCCGTATTTCGCAAAACCACCGCCAAATTCGCCGCAAAAAATGATCAAATCTCAATTTAAACTCAAAAATTTGAGAAAAGTTTAATTAATACCACCAAAATCTAAATTTTGCCTATTTTTACTCCAAGTTTGGCGATGTTTCACAAACCCTCCCCAATTAACTGTGATACCTTAGGCGCCCAAAAATAGATGTCGGGTCATTGGCCTTTTACACAGACTGTTCCTTAATCAATAGGACATGGCTAACCATGCCAGAGACTTTGGCAATCGGGAGTTTCAGATAAATGAAAAGCAAGAATTTATTAGGCAACATAGGTGTGCAGGTGGTGATCGCCATGATCATCGGCGCACTGGTGGGTTTTATGATGGGCGAAAGCGCCAGCGTATTTGCACCGCTGGGCACCATCTTTATCCATTTAATCAAAATGCTGGTAATCCCACTGGTATTAGTATCGATTATTAGCGGTGCAGCCAGCCTTGGTGATAGCCCATCGGCGGGCAAAATCGGTATCGGCACCTTCGGATTCTTTCTACTGACTTCCGGTGTGGCTGTTGCCCTCGCGCTGCTGATGGGAAATTTATTCCAACCCGGCGCAGGTGTCGATTTTACCGCCCACAGCCGCACCGATTTAATGCAAGTAACCGCCGAACAAGGTGCTCTACCTGGGGTGATGGATACTCTGATTGGTATGATCCCAACCAACGTGTTCGAGTCGCTCACCGGCGGAAACGTATTACAAATTTTGGTATTCAGCCTGTTCTTCGGTATCGCCCTGACCAAGGTCAAAGGTGATGGTGCTAAGCCGATTATGGCGGCACTGAACACTATCGTTGATGCCTTCGTATGGATGATTAACTGCGTAATGATTATCGCGCCAATCGGGGTATTTGGTCTGATGGCCGACTCTGTGGGCACCTTCGGATTCGATGCCTTAGAGGTGGTATTTAAGCTGTTCGCCGTGTTCGTGGTGGCGATTCTGATCTATGGTTTTATCTTCTTCCCAACCTTAGTGCAGCTGTTCTCTAAGGTTTCAGCGCGCCAGTTTTTGTCGGCGATGAAAAAACCACAGGTAATGGCATTATCGACCGCGTCATCCATGGCGACACTGCCAGTCAACATGGAAACCTGTGAAGAGGACTTAAAAGTGTCTAAGGCCACCACGGCCTTCGTACTGCCACTGGGTGCGACCATCAATATGAGCGGCAACGCTATTTATTATGGTTTGGTCGCTATCTTCTTCGCCCAAATGTACAACGTCGACCTGTCGATGGCCGCCTATGCCGCGATCATCTTCACCTCAACCTTAGGGGCGATTGGTCAGGCGGGTGTACCAGGACCTTCATTTTTAGTGGTTGCAGTATTAATTGCTGCAGGTATTCCGATTGATGGATTGCCATTACTGTTTGCCCTAGACCGTGTATTTGACATGATCCGCACCGCGCTCAATATTACCGGTGATGCCGCCTGCGCAGTGATTATGGATAAGTACAGCCCAGAGAAAGTCGAGGGTAATAACTAACGCTCTCGCTTTTACCTAAAAAGATAAGCAAACAATTAGGCCTGAATAGTCATGCTATTCAGGCCTTTTTTATTGGCTGAATGCTTACTCTGCTATACACAAAATTTTTCAAAAAAATCCGTAATCAATATGCAGTTCAGCATCCTATGCCCTTGCACAAATATGGGAATTAATGAAAAGATACCGCCCTAAAAATTATTCCCGTTATGGACTCATTTATGCGCTTGTTTTCCCCTTCTGTTATTGCAATGGCCTGTATGTATGCCAGCACGAATGCCTTTGCTGCCGAGCCAAATCCTGCGCCCCAAGCGGTAACCACTGAAGCCGTCGCAATCACGTCAAACGAAGCCGAAAACACGCCTACCGAGACGTTAGTCACCCAAGTCGCCGAAGCCATTAGTGCGACGTCTGAACGGGCAAATACCTTTATCAACGACAAAATTTTACCACCGAGCATCACTTGGCACGGAGCCAGCGAAGCACTGATGCAAGCCAGCGATAACGAATGGGCAACGCCGTTTGAGCAAAGCAATGGTGTTGAGAGCCCAAGTTACGATGACACTATTGCGTGGCTTGATCGTCTTGCTGCTGAATCCGAACTACTTAAAAAGGTCAGCCTAGGGAAGAGTCCTCAGGGGCGCGACATTTGGATGTATATCGCAAGCCTCGAAGGCATTAATGAGTCGGCGCGCCTAAAGCAAAACACTAAACCAACCGTGCTGGTTCAAGCGGGTATCCATGCGGGCGAAATCGACGGTAAAGACGCTGGCATGATGTTGCTTCGCGACATCATCAAGGGCGACAAGGCCACATTGCTCGACAAAGCGAACCTGCTGTTTGTGCCAATGTTCAGCGTCGATGCCCACGAGCGCAGCGGAGAGTTCAACCGCGTGAACCAACGCGGCCCTGTGAATATGGGCTGGCGCACCAATGCCAATAACCTTAACCTCAACCGCGATTATGCCAAGGCCGACACCCTAGAAATGCAGCACATGCTGCGCGCGCTCAATGTGTGGCAGCCGGATTTATATATCGACGTGCATGTGACCGACGGTATCGATTACCAATATGACGTGACCTTTGGCTACAACCTAGCCCAAGGTTATAGCCCTGCCAGCTTCAAGTGGCTCGAAAACAACTACCGCCCAGCGGTCGAAGCGGCGCTTACCGAACAGGGGCATATTCCGGGGCCATTAGTGTTCGCGCTGGATAATGGTGATATCACTAAGGGGATGTCACTGTGGAACCCAACACCTCGTTTCTCTAACGGTTACGGCGATGCGCGCCATCTGCCAACCATCCTGATTGAAAACCACAGCTTAAAACCCTTTAAGCAACGTGTACTTGGCACCTATGTGATGCTCGAGCAAACCCTGAAAACCGTGGGCGAACAAGCGACCAAGTTAAAGAGTGCGATTCAAGAGGATAAATACCGCGCATCGCCTTTGGTGACCTTAACCTGGAAATCGGCGCCGCTCGCTAAGGGTTGGGACTTTAAAGGAATAGACTATCGCGTTGAAAAGAGCCCAATCAGCGGCAGTGACGTCGTGCGCTGGACGGGCGAGCCTAAGCAGTATGAGAATCTGCCGGTAGTCGCCCAGAATATCCCCGATATAAAAGTCACGCGCCCGAGTGCTTACTATATTCCAGCGCAGTGGACGCAGGTTATCGACCGTTTGAACTTGCATGGAATTCGTCTGACTCGCCTGACTAAGCCTACGGAATTGAAACTTCAGCAATACACGCTGAGTAACCCAGTGTTTAACACCCAGGCCTTCGAAGGTCGCTTAACTGTAAAAGTCGAGTCTGAGCTGACTAAGGTAAAGACCACGCTGCCAGTGGGCACAGTCAAAGTCAGTACGGATCAGCCACTAGGTGATTTGGCAATGCTCTTGCTCGAACCTCAATCACCAGACTCGCTGTTACAGTGGGGCTTCTTTAACCCTATCTTCACCCGCACCGAATATATTGAAGATTACGCAGTTGAGCCAATGGCAGCCAAGATGTTAGCCGAAGATCCAAAACTTGCGGCAGAGTTTAATAAGGCGCTGGAAAACCCCGATTTTGCCGCCGATTCAGAGGCGCGTTTACGTTGGTTCTACGAGCGTAGCCCCTACTACGACAACCAATACCTCAAGTATCCGGTTTACCGTAGCCGTTAAACATTAGCCGTTAGCATTAGCCCTCATAGGTTAGATTCATCAAAGACACCAAGAGTAATTTGGTGTCTTTTTTTATGCCTTCGATTCTTTCCAACTGGCCAACCTGTTATTTCTAGAGTGATGAATTTCACCACTCTTTATGTAAATCCCGCACTTAGCGGACATGTCCGCGCTATTACCAGCGGACACTTTAATATTAACATCATGATAAATATAGCTTTAAAAAGTTGGCACAGGCTGTGCTAAGTCAGTCCCTACAACAAGTGCTACATAGTCACTGTTTAAGCATCTCACTAATTTCGAGACGCAATGATTCTTAAACTGAAGCTCGTAATAGTGAATGTCGTAGTCTCAAAGTTCAAAACAGTGGCATGGAAAAATAACGAGTAAAAAAGGAATAGCAATGTCCATCAAATCCCTACTCCCTATCGCCAGTTTAGGCCTATTAGCCGCAGGCGCTGCATCACTCTCTGGCTGCATTATTAATGTAAATGCTTCAGAAGACGCGCCCGATATTACCCCTGTGCACAAGGAGCTAACCCTCGATAGCCAAGGCCTGAAATCATTAATCGCAGAAACCGGCGCTGGCGGTTTAGAAATTGTTGGGATTGAAGGTCTTAGCCAAATTAAATTAGTTGCTGATATCTATGCCGATGAGTCGAGCGAAGTCATCCTCACCCTCGAGAAAAGCGGCAGCAATGCCAAACTAAAGGCTGAGATTAAGCCATATAGTAGCTTCAATAATTATTCTCCCTATATCGATTTAACCCTGCAGGTGCCCGCCGCCATGGCGCTGGATATCGACGATGGTTCGGGTGAAATTGTGATCACTAAGATGATAGGCAGTATCGATGTGAAGGACGGTTCAGGCGGTCTTTCAATTGAGGGCGGCCACAACGTCAGCATCGACGACGGCTCGGGTGAAATCGAAGTCAGTAATCTATTTGGTACCCTGAGTATCAACGATGGATCTGGTGGCATAAAAGTCACCAAAGTACAGGGCAATACCACGATTCAAGATGGTTCGGGCGAAATTGAAGTGAGCGATATCATTGGCAGCTTAAGCATTGTCGATGGTTCTGGCTCGATCACGGCCAACAATATCCAAGGCAGCGTGACCATCGAAGATGGCTCTGGCGAGATTGAGGTACGGGATGTAAAAAACGCCGTGACTATTACCGATGGTTCGGGCGATATCAATGTGTTTAACACCCAAGGCCTCACCGTTTTAGAAGCTGGCTCTGGCCAAATTCACTTCGACCAAATTAATGGTGCCGTGACTGTAAAATAAGTCGGCCAAATAAGTGAAGTAACACTCTTCCCGGCGTAGAGGCTGATGTCCAAGGGTTCCCACGGCTATCAGTCTTCTACCCACCCCGTTATGCGTTTATCCCTTGATGTACTTTTAGCTGTTATGCACTTTCGCCACTCTCCCTAGGAGTGGCTTTTTTTATTTCTGATTTCTCATTTATCTAAATCAGAATTTCATGAGTAGCCCTCCATCAGTTAATTCTTAATCAATCTGTTCGAACAGTAGTCAATTGTGGCAATTTGTTTCTTTTCAAAGATTTAAATGTTGCAAAACTGAGCAATAGTTGTTTGATTTTAGATTGAGCTTGTTAATTTCAGACTGTAGAATGCCGTCCCGTTTAAATTAACTAGGATGTTACCGTGAAAAAATTTGGACTAGTCGCACTCGCAATTTCGTCTGTATTTATGACAGGTTGCGGAAGTCTTAATAATGCCGCTGTTGAAAAAAACAAAAGTATTGAGCTATATCGAGTGTTTGATATCCATACTAATGCGCAAAGAACCGTAGTAACTGAAGCTGCGAGTGATGGCTTAGGTCGTAATGTTAGTTCTGCCGACGAGAAAAACCCTATCGTTATGGGCCAGACTCCAGAAAAACCAGGACGCTTTACTCCAGTTGATCAAATGAAAAGTATGCCAGGGCCTGCCGGCGGAATGATGGGATTAGCGATGCAGCTTGGCGCTGCTAATGCAATTACCAACCAACTTAAAGTCGCACAATGCGATGGCGCTGTTTGGACTGCAACGGCACAAAAGAACGTAGACAACGGTTTTGATATGTCTTTCAACCTCTGCCTGTGGAAGTACAAAGATGGCTATGCATTAGATGTGTACGCCAACTACACCAAAAAAGAGGGTGGTGGTTTCTTAGGTATGGACGGCCTAGCTCGTAAAGCTGCATGGGCTCTCGTAGGTACGCCAGAAGAGTGGGCAGAAAAAACGGTGCTAGACGTAGTTCGTTCTATAAAAGACAAAACTGGTGCTGAAATTAAGTACTTAGAGGGCTACCCTGATCTTAACAACGCTCCATGGTCAGACAGTGGTGAAGTGTTTAACGAGCAGGGCTACTTAGCTCCAGTTGTTGCGCCAAATTAATAGCATTAGCCCAGATATCAAGTAAAAAACAAGATATTGCCAGATTACCAAAAGCACTAACTTTGTTAGTGCTTTTTTATAACCAAATGATTTAAAAGTCATACAGTAACATCGCACCCCAAGCCTTCTATTGAGCAGGGATTTTATGCCAGTCCTTACAGGCTTAAATTCACTATATATCGATAATACCGAACTCACAGATGACAAAGCCCTCAGAGTTGCCACAGTGCGAATAGGCAAAATCCGTGAGTCGCTCAAGAAGACCGAGTAGCTTTCGCTGGTGTAGGGGCGAATGAAAATCGATGATTTTCGAGCTTATGACCGTGAGGGACGTCTTGGCTGATTGTTAAAATTGAGGCAAGGAGGATAGGACGAGCAGTCCTGCTTGGTCGGCTCTTGTTTTTAAAATCAGGGGTGAAGCCCCACGACTTTGATTGTTTTTGCTTTAACGAGAAACATCAGAAGTAACTAAGATGCGTTATGGATAACCTGAGTCACTGACTGAGAGCCAGTCTCAATCAAAGCGAGCTTCTTGGCTCGACTCAATTTCTTCACTGCGATTTCCCGCCTTAGCGCATCCCCATGGCTGCCGACCAACTCTTGATACATCAACGTTAACGGTCCTTTGCCTCGCAAAAACTTAGCGGCCTTAGCGCCACAGGATTGATGTTCGTTAAAGCGCCGCGTGACATCAGTGGTAATGCCAGCGTAAAGATGGCCGTTGGCACAACGGATAAGGTAGAGAGACCACAAAGATTCGGCCTTTTTAGCCGCGATACCACCAGCATCGAGAGGCTGCGATTGCGCTTTTGACCGTGAATGGGAGCGTGATTGGGATTGCGCTTTTGATGGCACTGGCTGCGCTGTAGACGGCAATGGCTGCGCTTGGGATTGCTCACTTAATTGCAAATGCTGACCACTCGACACAGGCGTTAAAGCTTGGTCAACCCCAGCTTCGGGGTTGACCAATGGACTAGCACTTGCCACTTCTAACGCAGCGCTTGTGACAGGCTTTTTCACTCGCTTCGTCATTTGCAATGATTAGCGACTACTTAGTTAGGCCCAGCAGGCTAAGGAAGAAGGTATATTCCTGCGCCGTATCTTGGTACTGGCGATAACGGCCACTCTTGCCACCATGGCCGGCATCCATATTCACATCGAATAACAGCACCTTGTCATTGGACTTGTACCACTTGTTTTGCACATCGCGCAGCTTAGCGACCCACTTAGCGGGCTCAAAGTACTGCACCTGAGAGTCATGCAAACCTGTGGTCACTAACAGATGTGGATATTCATGGTCGGCTACATTGTCGTAGGGCGAGTAACTTAGCATATAGTCAAAGTAGGTTTTCTCATTTGGATTACCCCACTCGTCGTACTCGTTTGTAGTCAATGGAATCGACTCATCAAGCATAGTAGTCACTACATCGACAAAGGGTACGTGAGCAGCAATAGCGAAGTATTTCTCGGGTGCCATATTAGCAATCGCGCCCATCAACAGGCCACCCGCACTACCACCTGAGGCGACAACCTTGTTTTTATCGCCGTAACCCTGCTCGGTTAATGCCGTGGTCACATCGATAAAGTCGTTAAAGGTATTCTTTTTATTCAGCAACTTACCCGCATCGTACCAAGGTCGTCCTAGCATTTCAGAGCCGCGAACGTGGGCAATGGCATACACAAAACCGCGGTCAAGCAGGCTGATAACAGATGAAGAAAAGTCAGGCTCGACCGTGTAACCGTAGGAACCATAACCATATTGATACAGCGGGTTAGTGCCGTCCTTTTTAAACTTATCCTTACGATAAACTAAAGATACCGGCACCTTAGCGCCATCACGGGCGGTGACAAATAACCGCTCGGCGCGGTACTGACTGGCATCGAAGCCACCCAGAACTTGCTCCTGTTTTAGCAGGTCGCGTCTATCGGGATTAGTTAAGTGATATTCGTAAATTGCCTCGGGTGTGGTCATGCTCGAGTAGTAGATGCGTAGCTTGTCGCTATCCTGCTGCGAGTTAACATCCAGCCCTAACACATAGGCAGGCTCGTCGAAGCTTAACTCAAAGTCTGGTTTGCCATTTAAGGGCATGACCTTGATGCGACTTAAGCCGTTTTCACGGATTTGCACAATCAAATAATCCTTAAGCAGCAAATCATCTTCAATACGCGCATTTGGATTGTGAGCAACGACTTCCTGCCATTTGGATTTATCGGCGGCATCCTTAATCGCCACTTTCATCAAACGGAAGTTGTTAGCCTGCCAGTTAGTGAGAATGTAATAACTATCGCCCAGCTTTGACACGCTGTACTCGTGGCCCTCTTCCCGCGGCAACACAGGTTTGAACAGGCTCATAGGATCGTTAGCGTCCAGCACCGAGACTTCACTGGTGGTGGTGTTCTCGTGGAACAGCACGATTTGTGATTCGTCTAAGCTCTTACCCAAATCAATGTAGTAGGAATCGTCCTGTTCCTCATACACCAGCACGTCACTCGATTGTGGCGTGCCCAATTCATGGCGGAAGACCTGATAGCCAAGCAGGGTCTGCAAATCCTTAGCAATATAAAACACATGGCGGTTATCATTGGCCCAGACAACTCTGCCTTCAGTGTTTTCAAGCACATCGGTGATCATCGCGCCGGATTCGATATCCTTAAAATAGATGGTATAGACGCGGCGACTTAATAGGTCTTCGCCAAAGGCCAGCATGGTTTCATCGGGGCTGACGCTCGTGCCACCTAGGCCATAAAACTCGTGCCCCTTAGCGCGCTCGTTAACATCCAGCAGTAATTGCTCAACACCGTCGCTGCCCTTACGCCCCAATATCGGGTATTCGCCGCCCTCTTGGAATCGGCGGTAATAGCTGTGTTGATGCCACTGATAGGGCACACTCGACTCATCGGCCACTAAACGTCCTGTAAGCTCCTTAAATAGACCATCTTGCAGCCCTTTGATCGGTTTGAAATAAGCCTCTGTATAACGGTTCTCTGCCTCTAGGTGCTTAATCACCTTAGGATCTTGGCGTTTGTCATCGCGCATCCAATAATAATCATCGGTGCGGGTGACACCATGTAAGGTCATAGTGTGGGGTATTTTTTCCGCCACGGGAGCAGTGGCCTGCCCCTTTGAAGTTGAACAACCGGGTAAGAGCATAGCAATACCTAATGTGAGCAGCAGCGCGCGCATTTATACGTCCTTGTGACGTTCCAAAACACCATCCTAAACGGGACGGCAGACCATAAGTTAGTGTGTAATATGATATACCTAGCGAAGAAGACTAGCGAGTTCAAGCCACAGAACGCCATACCATTTCAGGCATCGCCATTAGTCGCCAAACCAATCACACCTTAAAAGCGCGAGACTTGCCATTCAATTTAATTAGGCGCAACATAGCGGCGGTTTTAGGCTAAGCGCCTAAAACAATTCTCAGGGCGGGGTGTAATTCCCCACCGGCGGTAAATAGTCTGGTTGAATCAATGTTTACCAAACTAAAGCCCGCGAGCGCCCGAATTCGTTCGGGGTCAGCAGATCTGGTGACTCGGCAGTTTTTGAACTGACTTTCAACTAAGTCATTATCCTAAATGAACCGATATTCCAGAGCCGACGGTAATGGACGCATGCATTAGCGGCGTACTCAGTCCGGATGGAAGAGAATGTAAGACAACGCGCCGCGTGTAAGCCCATGAATTACGTAAAGCTTACAGATAAGCGCGTTAGCCTCATATTTTGCAATCACTTTGCCGGCGTGAATAAACGCATGGGCAAAGCTATATTGCTACAGCTATAGACTCCTGTGGGTTGAATGCTGTATTTCTGCACGCCCTGATTCTGGATATTCCCATGTCGTATTTTTGAAGGATATTAACCATGAATCAGTCTTTACTTGCCCCTTTTGGTACCGCTATCGAGCGCGTTGAAGCCGGTCTTAATGCCCTGCGTCAAGGCCAAGGCGTCCTCGTTGTCGATGACGAAGATAGAGAAAACGAAGGCGACCTGATTTTCGCTGCCGAGTCATTAACGAACGAGCAAATGGCGATGTTAATTCGCGAGTGCAGCGGTATCGTTTGCCTGTGCCTACCCGATGACAAAGTAAAAGCCTTAGAGTTGCCACCTATGGTCGAAGACAATTCGAGCCAATATGGCACCGCCTTTACCGTCAGTATCGAAGCTAAAGTTGGGGTTACCACAGGGGTTTCAGCGGCCGATCGGGTAACAACGATTAAAGCGGCGATTGCGGATAACGCAAAACCTAGCGATCTCGCTAGGCCCGGCCACGTGTATCCTCTGCGCGCTCAACCAGGTGGGGTATTAACCCGCCGCGGCCACACCGAGGGTACTATCGATTTAATGCAATTTGCCGGACTCAAACCTGCGGGTGTCTTGTGTGAAGTCACCAACCCCGATGGCACTATGGCACGACTGCCTGAAATCATCGCCTTTGGTAAACTGCACAATATGCCGGTACTAACGATTGAAGATATCGTCGAATACCGTAAATCGTTATTGGCTAAAGTGGGTTAATCGCCAAGGCGAGTGTGATTAAAGGACATCAATGAGATGTCCTTTTTTATTGGCGATTTGCAGCGGTGCTCTGCCGTTTAACCCTGTCGCTTAGCTGACTGAGAGGCTTATTTAGGCATTTACAAACAATCATTTACATATAATGCCTAATGCAGGCGTAATTTCGTGACCTAGATTAGAAATCAATGAATTATCGGTCGCTGGTCCTAGGTAGATGTGCTAAATATCGCTACCCCATTTTAGGTAATAGTTTGCCAGCCTCAACGGCTCGTTAGGTTAAGTAGCGAGAAGCCCACAGATGCACATGAAAAAGGAGTCATTTGCATGCCGTCTGCGATACATCACCTCAGTCTAAAACAGAAATTGATCCTGTTTTCACTATTGCCCCTACTAATGACCGCCATTCTTGTGCTGTCGCAAATGTATTTCTTATTCATGGAATACCACAACGCCAGCCGAAATCACTTTGCGATTCAGGCGACCACAGAAATAAACAATGCCCTTCACCAGCTCAATAATGAATACCAACTCAGCGTTGCTCCTCAATATTCCGGTAGCCCACAATCCCTGCTGCTAGCGCAGCAAAACACCTCTGCGGCCTTAGATAAGCTATTGAGCAGCTCGGCACTTAGCGCACTTATTGATACTGATTGGCAACTTAAATCAGGATTTAAGACCCATTACCAAGCACTCAAATATAAAGTGCAGCAATTGAATGAAGACAGTAGAAATAAGTCGCCATCGAATTCGACTCTCGAATCCTATGGCCAGTTAAGCCTGCAACTGTTGCAGCTAGTCGAACTCTTCCAGCGTCAAACCACTGATATTCAGCAGGCAAGATCCTATACCGAAGTTATTAACCTACTTAAAAACCATGAATTTAAACAAAATAATGACAATGGCACTGATTACTTTTTAGCGCCAAATGAGTTTAGTTTACCTGAGCTTGAGCAGCTCCATACTCAGGTCAATGCCATCACCACTGACATGGCGCATCTCAGTCATAACAATCAGCAGCGCGCACTACGACTGCTTGGACTCTATCTTGGCCTTATCACCCTAACCACGCTTGTAACCTTGTGGCTTGGACATAAAATCGTGCGTAGTTTTCTCGATAAAATCAGCGTAATTGCCAAGGATATGCAGCGCATGGCCAAGGATCCTTCACTGAATATCTATACCCAAGTACCTGGCTCAGACGAACTGGCACTGATGGCGCAATCCCTCAATCGCATGATTGCGGAGCGCAAGCGGTCGAATCATGCGTTAAGCCTCGCCGCCACTGTATTTGAGTATTCATCAGAAGGCATTATGGTCACCGATGCAAACAACCGAATAAAGCTGGTTAACCGAGCCTTCTGCCAGATAACAGGCTACAGTGCTGAGGAAGTCACAGGCGGCTCACCATCAATGTTGAGCTCAGAACGTCATCCGCCCCATTTCTACACCGCCATGTGGGATGCATTACAACAGCGGGGCTCTTGGGAGGGGGAGATTTGGAATAAACGCAAAAATGGCCAAGTTTACCCCGAATATCTGGCCATCACCGTAGTGCGTAATCCCGAGGGAGAAATAATCCAATATATCGGTTTATTTAGAGATATTAGTAATCGAAAACAGAATGAACAGAAGATCTGGTATCAAACCAATTTCGACAGTCTCACTGGACTACCAAACCGTAAGCTCTTTAATGAACGCCTGCAGCATGACATCCAAAATGCCCAACACGAGGGATGCAAACTGGCAGTCATGCAAATTGATTTAGACCAATTTAAATATATTAATGATGTGCAGGGTCACGCCTGTGGCGACCAGCTATTACAACAGGTTGCGCGTCGACTCGAACGACTTACCGACAAGCAGCAGTTTGTCGCTCGAATAGGCGGCGATGGTTTTGTGATGATCTTACCAAGGATCACCAATGAACTAGCCATTGAACATATGGCCAATCGGATTTGTGAAGCACTGGCGTTACCCTTTGAGTTATCGCAACAACAGCTCCATATTTCCGCCAGTTTTGGTATAGGGGTTTATCCCGAAGATGGCGCGGATGTCAGTACCCTATCCCGAAATACTGAGATGGCCATGTATCAAGCCAAGGGGGCTGGACGGAATAACTTTAAGTATTTCACCTCGGGCATGAACCAACGCATGCACTCGCGGATGCAGCTGGAGCAGCGCCTGCGCCGCGCTGTGGTTCACAATGAGTTTAGCCTTCACTATCAACCCATTGTCGATATGCAAACCGGAGAAGTGAACAGTGTAGAAGCACTTATTCGCTGGCAAGACCCTGAGTTTGGCATGATCCCGCCGGAGCAATTTATCTCGATAGCCGAAGAAACGGGCCTTATCGAACCTATGGGAGAATGGGTGCTCAATCAGGCAATGGCCGACCTAAAGGAATGGCAACAGAGTGGTTTGCTGCTTAATCTGGCACTCAATGTCTCCAGTCGCCAATGTGTGAACAGTCGTGGCATTGGCTTTGAACAGATACTAGCGGAATGCTTTAACCGCCATAAAATCAATCCTAAAAATATACATATCGAAATCACTGAAAGCATGTTAATGGGTGATGCGACCCAGGGGCTAAGTACTCTCAAGGCGATTCGGAAATTGGGCTCAGAGATCTACATGGACGACTTTGGCACTGGTTATTCTTCCTTGAGTTATCTGAAGCAGTTTCCGATTTCCGTCATCAAGATTGACCGTAGCTTCGTGGAAAATGTCCTAGAGGACAACTCCAGCGCAAATTTGGTGAAAGCCATTGTGATGATGGGGCAAAGTCTTGAAATGAAACTGGTCGCAGAAGGCATTGAGACCGAGGCACAATGGCACTTTCTGCAAGCGTTAGGCTGTCATTATGGCCAAGGATATTGGATTTCTAAACCCCTACCCTTTGATGAACTCTCTGAGCTACTTCACTCAAAGGGCTCACTGCTTAAAGTTGATACACAGCTCGTGGCCTGCGCAAACAGTTAGCTCCAACAAGGCTGCAAAAGTGATAAACAAAAAAGCAGCCTAGGCTACTTTTTGTTTGCTGTATTTGGCTAACAGGTTGAGCAATACATTCCACTATTGCGGAATTAGCGAATTAAGCCTCTTGTGGCCCCTGGCCATTCATAATGCTTTCGCCACCCTTTGAGGCCAGTTTAGCGAGGTCTTTATCAATAAAGAACAGCGCCTTACCATCTTCGCCTACTAGACGAATCTTATCTACGATTGATTTGAATAACTTCTCTTCCTCATGCTGTTCGGCAACGTACCACTGAAGGAAATTAAAGGTCGAATAGTCTTGATTTGAGAAAGCCGCATGGGCCAGTGCATTGATTTTGCTAGTGATCTGTTTCTCATGCTCATAGGTTAGCTCAAATAACGCCAATAGAGAGCCAAACTGAGACTGCGGCGCTTCAATCGCGCCAAGTAATGGCATGCCACCGGTTTCGCTCACATAGGTAAATAAACGGCGCATATGGCCCATTTCTTCGTCCGCATGCTCACGCATAAACTTAGCCGCGCCCTCGAATCCCTGATCTTCACACCATGCACTCATTTGCAGGTATAAATTTGAGGAGTAGAACTCCATATTGATTTGGTCGTTCAACTTTTCGATCATGGTTGCTGACAGCATAGTAAATCCTCATTGGCATTCGGTCTGAATCATCAGGCCTATTGTTATGAAGGAAGCTAACAAAAGCAACATAATTTACCTTCGTATATTTAGCTAAGCTAATGATTCAAAGATAAAATGATTTTCATTCATTACTGGTTTCCGTTTGTATTCTCAGAGACTCGATTCATTCGCGCCAAGATAGTGCGACGGCTAAACTTGCTCAATACCGTTAGAAACACCCTAAGGCAATTACAGATTCTCAGACACAGGTCATAGCTAACTTAACCTACCGTGGCATAATAGCCCTATGTTTGCCTTAGAGAATCTTCGCAAAGAGGAGGACAAGATGTCCGTTAAAGCCGATCCCTGTTCGCAACCGAGCCTGATGCACCCAGACCAAGCTATCCCTAAGTTGCTTGAACAGGTTCGCCCTGTTACTGACACCGAAGTCGTTACCTTACCCGAAACCCTTGGCAGGGTATTGGCGGAGGATTTGGCCTCCTGTATCGATTTACCACCGTTTGATAATTCCTCTATGGATGGTTATGCCTTCCGTTTTGAAGATCTCAATAGCCTCACCCATCAAACCACCCTGACTTTGATTGGTAGTTCCTTTGCAGGCCACTGTTTTGAAGGTGAAATCACGCCAAAGAGTTGCGTACGCATTATGACTGGCGCGCCGGTCCCTGCTGGTTACGATACAGTGCAGATGCAGGAAGAAACCGAGGCCGATGGCAATCTCATTCAAATCAATCACCCTAAATCAAAGGGCGCCAATGTACGCCGCCGCGGTGAAGAACTTCGACAGGGCACTAAAGTGCTCAAGGCAGGGGTTGAGATTAAAGCTGCCGAACTTGGTGTACTGGCAACCATAGGTGTTAGCCAAGTACAGGTGTATCGCCAATTGAAGGTGGCGTTTTTTTCCACCGGCGACGAACTACGCCCAGTGGGCAGCGATTTAGCACCGGGGCAAATTTACGACTCAAACCGTTACTCGATTCAAGGCTTACTCAGCCGCGCCAATGTGGAATGGATTGATTTAGGTGTCATCCCCGATGATCCCGAGGCCATTCGCCATGCGTTTCGTAATGCCGCCAATCAAGCGGATATGGTGCTCACCTCGGGCGGTGTGTCCGTAGGCGAAGCCGACTTTACAAAACAGATATTAGATGAAGAAGGTCAAATCACCTTCTGGAAACTGGCCATTAAACCGGGTAAACCCTTCGCTATGGGGCGCATCGGCAAAGCCGTATTCTGCGGCTTACCCGGCAATCCTGTGTCATCTATGGTTACCTTTTACAAGTTAGTGTGGCCAATTCTTAACAAGATGCAGGGCTTAACCCCAAGCACACCACTTTTTGTCAACGCAAAACTCACTACTCCAATCCGTAAACAACCGGGTCGAGTGGAATACCAAAGGGGCATTTTATCCCGTAATGCCCAAGGCGAACTCGAGGTTGCCATCACAGGTAGCCAAGGCTCAGGCATGTTGACCTCTATGATGCTTGCCAACTGTTTTGTATTGTTGGAGCAATTCCAAGGGGATACGCCAGAGGGCACGATAGTCACAGTCGAACCCTTTAACAGCGTTCTCTGCTAGGACGGCGTTATGAATCTAATCGATATAAACCCGCAGGGCGAAATCCTCAGCGACAGCGAACTGACCCGTTACAGTCGACAGATATCCATAAAAGCGATGGATATTGATGGTCAAGAACGCTTGAAGCTCGCTAAGGTGTTGATGATAGGCGCTGGCGGTTTAGGCTGCGCTGCTGGACAATATCTTACCGTCGCAGGGATTGGCGAATTAACCCTAGTGGATTTTGATACGGTTGAACTGTCGAACTTACAGCGCCAAGTACTGCATCGAGATAGTCGTATCGGCCAGCCAAAGGTCGAGTCGGCAAAACTCACCCTCAGTCAGCTCAACCCACATGTCAAAATTAACTCCATTAATGCGGTGTTAGATGACCATGAGATTGATGCCTTAGTTGCCAGCCACAGCATAGTGGTCGATTGCACCGATAATGTCAGCGTTCGCGAGCAACTCAATCAGAGCTGCTTTAAACATAAAGTGCCCCTCGTGTCAGCCGCCGCAATTCGAATGGAAGGCATGGTGACTGTGTTTGACTATCAAGCGCAAACACCCTGCTACCACTGCTTTAGCGCACTGTTTGGTGAGCAGCAACTAAGCTGCGTGGAATCGGGAATTCTCGCGCCTGTCGTCGGTATGGTGGGCTGTTTACAGGCGGTAGAAGCCATTAAGGTTATCTCCGGCATGGGCAGCACCTTAGCGGGGCGTATTTTGATGATCGATGCCATGACCATGGAATTTCGTGAGATGAAACTCCCTAAACTCCCCACCTGTAAGGTGTGTAGTCAGTAATAAAAAGGCCACAACATAGTGGCCTTTTTAGTGCTTAACATCTGTATTGGTTTATTGTTTAAACCAATTGTCACGCTCAACTTGGGAATGAAAGCTCCACGCTAAAACGCGGGTGATCTTATTGCCCTGATGCATCTCGATAGTTTTCACCGTATCCGCACCTAGCTTAGCCAACGCCTGATAACAGGGTTTTAGGTTTTCCTTCTTAGATACTAGGCTGGTGAACCAGAGGCATTGGAAAGAAAAGGCTTTGCTTTCACGGATCATGGTCGCAAGAAACTGCCGCTCACCCCCCTGGCACCAAAGCTCAGCGGCTTGGCCTCCAAAATTAAGACTCACCTTTGCGTGAGAAGCCTTTTCACCACGATTGAGTTGCAAATTGCGCACCTTGCGCTGCGAACCTTCACTCGCCTCCTCTAGGGATCCGTGGAAAGGGGGATTACACAGCGTCAGATCAAAGCGATCGTCTGTTTGAACAATTCCCTTAAATACCGCCTTTTCGTCCCGTTGACGGCGCAGCTCTATCGCACCTTGCAGTTTTGGATTGTTGTCGATGATCTGCTGCACATTAGCAAGGGAGGCGGGATTGATATCTGAGGCTACAAACCGCCAGCCGTAAGCCTGATGTCCTAAGATGGCATAGATACCATTGGCACCGGTGCCTATATCGAGCGCACGCACGGCATTTTTGGCATTCGTCTTACGCCCCTCATTCAGCAAGTCGGCGAGATAGTGGAGATAATCGACCCGACCGGGTATAGGTGGACACAATGCGCCCTTTGGAATATCCCAGTAATCAATACCATAGTGATGTTTAAGCAGAGCCGTATTCAGGTTTTTTACCGCGAGGGGATCGGCAAAATCAATCGACAAAGCCCCATAGGGTGTCGGCCTCACAAATGCCTTAAGTTTTGGCACGCTTTGAATGAGAGCTTTGAAATCATAGCCATGCAAATGGGCATTGCGTGGATGCAAAGCCTTTTTGATACCCGTTTGAGCTGCAGACTTAGCCGTTACCTTTGATTTCTTATTTGCATTGGTTTTAGAGGCAGACTTCAGTTGACCATGTGACTGCGTCTTTAACTTAGATTTGGGCATTTGCTTAGCTTTGTTGCCAGCAGTTAATGAGGATGGGCGGGGAGCCTTTGGGGCAGATTTTGACATCAGTTTACAACTCTTAGGGCTAACATTCCGTCAGCCCCTAGGAAATAACAACAATTAATCATAAAGATATGAAGTAAACAGCAGGTTTACCACTAAGGCTTTACCCGCCTCTTGGGTTAGCAGCTTATTGACCACATCAAAGCATTCACGGCGAATTTCTTCACGGCCTGTGAGCGACTTAACCTTTTCCTCCGCTTGATTACCTAAAACCTCAATAATCGCGGCGCGTAGCAAGGGATCATGTAATTCTAATGTGACGAGATCTTCTTGATTTTTAACCATTAACTCGACACTGAGTTTTACGAATCCTAATTTTTTACGATTAGATATGTAATTGGTCACTATCTCTGGTTCGAGGGCAAAATAGCCGTACTCGCTCTTTGGCGTCTCATCAGTCGCAGGCGTCGTTTCCTTCTCATCAGCCGCAAAACTATTAAACACAAAACCGAATAAAATTAGGCATAAAGATAATAATTTTTTCATAGCGACTGTGGGCTCCCTAAACATTTTTAGATAATGGCGAGCATTCTTGCAATCTACCTGCTCTCTTCGTGGCATGGTAGACTGCCGACGTTTGTTTATATTGTAACGAGTATTTGATGAAAGTGACCAGCTTAAGCTTTCCCTATGGTGAATCTATTCAATGGATTGCTGCAGAAAATGCCAACTTTCTGCCCAGCAATCCACTGAGAGAATGGTTACTCGCTCCTGGAAGCCTAACGCAGAAACTGAAAAACTGCTGCCATGATTTTGAAGTGAGAGTCTTGGGTGAAGGATTACACTTTCCCCTTGAAGGTGAATATCCGCAGCACCAACAGGTTTGGGTACGCGAAGTCTTGCTCTGCCTTGATGGCATTCCTTGGGTGTTTGCCCGCACGTTGATCCCGCCAGCGTTAATGTCGCAGCGCCAAGCAGACTTTCTCGGACTAGGCACTCGGCCATTAGGAGAGCTGCTTTACAGTCAGGATAAATTCCTCCCTGGCAGAATTGAAGTTGCACACTTTGCCTTGAGTAGCCGTCTTGCCCAACTGGCAAACAGCCTAGATCAGCCGGTAAACGAAGATCTTTGGGGGCGTCGTCGATATTTCCACTATGGCCACGAAGAAATGTTCGTCAGTGAAATGTTTCTACCAGCGGCGGTTCAAGCCATTGCCCGAGCAGTAGTTTAGCCCGAGTAACAAAAGAAAAAGCCTCTGTTAACAGAGGCTTTTTCAACGTTAAGCAGCTCGGCGCTGACGTCGCCAACCAACGGCACCTAAGAGACCTAGGCACAATAAACTGAGCCCGCCCCCACCGCTGCCACCACTATCCGAGATATCAGCCCCGGTTGTAGCAGAGGACACAAAGGTCACAGCCACACTCGTAGTTGCGGTGGCGCCAGCAGCATCAGTCACGGTTAAAGTGACGGTATAAGAACCTGAATTAGCATAAGTGTGTGTTGCAGACATTGAGGTACTCGTCGAGCCATCTCCAAAGTCCCACAAATAGCGGTAACCACTTTGCCCACCTTCAGCAATTGCCGACACTGTCAGGGTGAGATTTGCTTTGGAAGAATCAATTGCCGCGCTTAATGCCGTAGCTCCCGAGTCGGCGCTGGAGTTAACCAAACGGATCATGGCTGTACTGTTATCACTCGCCTGTGAAAGCACCTCCATCGACAGACCTAATTCCTGTAAAACCATGCCCGACTGTGGCTGCAACGGTGCACTGTAATCAAAACTATCATCAAATAAACTTACGGCATTGAGGTTGCTATCACCATTGTAAGCGGATTGTCTGACAGTGCTAAAAGCGGCATCGCGGATCTGAATTTCTGTAGAGCGATTACCAATCAGATTCTGGTCCGCATCAATCACCCCGATTAAGCCATAGCCTGGATGTTCAGACGAATTATTGTCGTAAAAACCAAAATTCTCTAACCACATCAACACACCTGGCTCATAACCTTCATATTGCAGCCCTGCGTCGACACCATTATGACTTCGAAGTTGAATAATATAGCGTGACTTAGCACCTGGTCGTTGGTCGGTGATTCGGCTAAATCCATCAAGGGTTATAGTATCTTTTGTCTCAGCATCATCGGCGAAAATTACCGTAGTCCCCTGCATAATGTTGATATTGTCTAAGACGATTCCCGACTCAATCCAGCCTTCATCCGTCACATAGTTAAATTCAATAGTTACGCTTTGTCCTGCGTAGGCGGACAGGTCATAAATCAAATTAACCCACTTATCCGCCCCCTCTGCGCCCGTAATGCTGGAGGAGTTCCCCGTGAGAATGTGCTTAGCGGAGTTACGAATATTGCTCGATTTAGTGAAGTTTCCTCTTATTGCGGTCTGATCGACTTTAACCTGCATATAATCGTAATCGGTTTCAATCGCCCAACTAGCTTTCATATTCAGTAGAATTTTATCTGCACCTGCGGCGGGCAAGGTTACATTAAACTCCATGCGATTATTCAACATATTGCCCTGATCAGAATAGTATTGGTAACTGCCCTGATAGGGTTTTTTGAAGCTAATAGGCGCGCCGGGTAGCGGAATAGAAACCTGATTGACGACCTCTTGATCGCTCGCTTGGTTCAAGGTGACAGTCATGCCCGATTTTGGAATAGTCTCTAACCCAATTTCACGCTCATTTAACCATTTACCCTTAAATTTTTCCTGTAAATAGGAACGAGCGTAAGGGCTAAAACCGCTAGGTTTAGAACCGGGAATATTTCCAGCCCAACTGCCGCTAGACATCAAAGACCACTGTCCAACCGGTGAACCATCTTGATCGCTGTTAAACGAAGTATCGTACTCATCGGGTAAACCAAGATCATGACCGAATTCATGGGTACAAACCCCAGTAGCTGCATCAATAGGCTGTATGGTGTAACCGAACAGCTTTAAATTTGTGCCAGGAATGCTATATCCCTCTGTTTCTTGATCAACAAAATAACGGTGTGACCAAATAGCATCGGCCCCCAACTTACCGCCACCCGCCTCTTCACCAATACTAGAGTGAAAAATCATCACATGGTCGAGGATCCCATCAGGCTCCTCATAATTGCCGTTGTTGTTCAAATCATAGGGATCTTCTACATCGTATGTCGCCAGTTCACTCGCCGACATACTCAATACGGCCTGACTTAGGGCCTCTTTTACTAATTCGGTAACTAAAGTATCCGATCCTACTTCGCCATCGTTAGCACCATAGTATTCGGCATTTTGGCTCGAGGTATACCAACCTTTCACTGTGCCAGAAAAGGTAAAGGTTTGTCCCGACACGGCTTGATAGTATTGATAAACGGAATCGAGAGTCTGCCCTTGCGGCCCCTCGAAGCCAGTAGTAGAAAAAAGTAAACCTTGATAATGAGAAGCTGGGTAACTTGAGTAATACATGTTGGTATCACTTGCCGTTAATCCATTATTGTTGTGACGCAGGTTAGGAAAATCGATAAGAACGGACAGTACCTTGACAGTTGTCTTGATATCCGCATCCACCAATTGAGCCGAAGATGGGGCAAGCATTTTCTTAGTAGGTTTGATTTTAGAAAGACGACGATGCTCCGCTTCAACCACTAGCCGAGGCATTTTCAGCTGCTGCCGATGAGCCCGCTGTATATAAGCCTCAACGGCAGCTTGTTTAGCGCTTTCGTTGGCATCAGCGGCCACTTCACCCCGCTCAGTTAGCCAGTAAAGAATTCGCTCTTTATTGATAACCCCAACGTCTACAGGTGCAGAGCTAGACTCAGCGTAACAAACGCTACAAAGAAAACTTAAGAACAATCCATATCCAATGACACTATTTTTAGCTTTACATCCCATGTGCAAAATCCTTTCTCTTTGGCTAGTGTCTAACTCACATATTAATGTGAGTTTGACATTAGGCAAGTTATAGCTCTAGCGGTAGAACATTTTCTATCGGCCTTAAGTAGTATAGGGGTTGTAAACTTAATGTTAGCTGTCTGTTACTTAATGAATTGCGCAGCGTGAATAGGTAAATCAATAAAAATAAAAAAAGCCGCATTAACTTTGTTAATGCGGCTTTTTTTATTGGAAAATATGATTTAGCCAGCTGTTTTCAGATAGTTAGAAATACCATCTAAGAACATTTGCACTGATATCATGACTAACACCATCCCCATGAGACGCTCTACTGCTGTTAATCCCTTCTCACCCAACATACGGGTAAAAGGTTTATAGAACATCAAAATTATCGCGCTCACAGCCCAGGCTGAAACTAACGCTATAGTCCAATCAGCCATCCGGCTGCTGTCGGTATGGGCAAGCAAAATCAAAGACGCCAAAATCGAAGGCCCAGCCATCAAGGGAATAGCCATAGGCACGATAAAGGGTTCTTCTCCCGCAGCGAGTCCCACCACACCGCCAGGCTGTGGGAAAATCATCCTTATTGCAATCAAAAACAATATAATCCCGCCAGCAATACTGACTGATTCTGAACGCAGATTTAAGAAACTTAATATTGCTTCGCCTGCATATAAAAAGCCTAGCATGATAATAAGGGCAAAACACAGCTCACGAATTAATACCGTTCGACGTTTTTTCGGATCTATATGCCGTAATATGGACGCGAAAATAGGTAAATTACCTAAGGGATCCATAATCAAAAATAACATCACTGCAGCAGAAAAAATGTCCATTTATCTTTATCAACACCCAAGCTACGAAAAACCGCATTGTATAACTTTTTCAACTACAAACTCGAATAATTATATTTATAAAATTAAGAAAAATTTGTACATCTACTATTGATTAACCTGTAAAGCCAAATTTATCACTCATCAAACCAAACCACGCTACTCGGTTAAATAGCCTGCCAGTAATTTACCTTCAAGTCGCTGCTCATTTGCGTTACAACTGGTATACTATGGCGTTTTTTCAGCAATTTTCCGTGGAACCCATGCTCTATCTTCTTGCTAGTTGTATTGCACTCCTTATCGGGCCACTGTTTTATCGCTACTTCTCCTCGGGTAGCGGTCTACAGAAGGGACTCGATGGCTTTATCTTCGTCTCTCTAGGCGGATTAGTGCTGATCCATATTCTTCCTGAGTTGTTAGAACACGGAGGGTTACTGGCGATTATTTTCGTGATTTTAGGCCTGTGGGGGCCGACTGCCAGCGAACGCTTATTTCACCGCTACTCAGAAATTACCCATAACCTCACCTTAACCCTTGGGATAGGCGGCCTATTGCTGCACACCATCACAGATGGCGGTGCTATGGTATTGGCACAACAGGACGGTAACTCCAGCCTCCTTGCCCTTGGTGTCATCCTACATCGTCTGCCGGTAGGTTTAGCCATTTGGTGGCTGCTCAAACCTCAAGTCGGCACTCGCTGGGCGAGTGTAGTGCTGGTCGCTATGATGCTGCTGACCAGCGTTGGCTTCTTCGCGGGTGAGCAACTGCTATCTCAACTCAGCCTCGATAACACAGTTTATCTACAAGCCTTTGTCACTGGCTCAATTTTACATGTGGTATTACACCAACCCCATGGCCAACAAGATGCTCACCAAGGCCAATATGAATATCAAGCTGGGATTGGTAGTCTACTAGGACTTGGTCTTTTGATGGTGCTGTTACTTATGGATTCGGGCGGACATGAACATGCTCACCACGACCACAGTACCGACCAACTGCTAACTTGGTTGATGACAATTGCGCCGGTATTGTTGCTTAGCTATGCCATAGCTGCGCTGCGCTTTAAACTCGGGCTCACACCGCAGGACGAAGGTCTTGGCCGTCGCTGGTTCCAGCGCTTAGTCGGGCCAGAGGCGCTGGTGCTGACAACATTATTACTTGGCCCTTGGTTAGCACTATTTCAATTGCTGGTTGGGTTTATCCTTAGCGCCTATTTGAGTCAGGCGAGAGTCGAAATCACTGACCCCCACCCTAAACTGCCTATCCATGCACTGCGTTTTGGTTTTGCCCAGATAGTGGATCGCAGTGCACCCTGGATTTTGCTCAGTCTAGTACTAGTAAACTTAATTGGGCACCCGTCTGTGCCATTAAGCAATCCTTTCCTGCAAATTGGGGTATTGCTACTGGTATTTTTACCTATGCGATTCTGCAACTTAGGTGCTGCAGTGTTATCTTTAGCGCTGGCCTATAGTGGTTGGAGTACACTAGCCATCATTTTACCGCTGATAGCTGCTCCTGTGCTCAACATCGCCCAACTTAAGTTGATGAACTGGACTCAGCGGGGAATTTTACTTGCTGTTATAGTGTTCTCACTGACTGCAGCACAAAGGCTGCCTATGTGGTTCTCCCTGATTAGCCTGCCAGAAGCCATTAATTTGGTTGCGCTTTTATTATTGTCTGGTCTCTTTGCGGCCAGTTTGTTACGCCTTGGGCCCCGCAAGTTTTTACGCCGCCTGATGGTAGTCAAACAACCCCATAAACATGGTCATGAGCACAGCCATGGACACTCACATAGCCATGCTCATTCGCATAACCAGGCTCATGCCCACACAGCAAATCATAGCCACAAGCATGCTCATGGTAAGCATGATGCGGATAAACACTCGCACTAACGCTGTTCATTTCACTGAAGACAGGCTAAGTTAATCCTATTCATGGATTAATTTAGCCTCCTATGTGCATTCTGTTTGTTGCCCTGAATACGCATCCCCAGTACCCCTTGGTGATCTGCGCCAATCGCGACGAATTTCATCATCGTCCCACTGAACCTGCGCAATTCTGGCCACCAGAACGTAATATTTTGGCGGGTAAAGATCTTCAGGCAGGCGGCAGCTGGTTTGGGGTAAATAAACAGGGGCAAATAGCCGGGCTCACCAATCTTCGGGTGCCACAAAAACCACAGCAAGCCGTGCGCAGCAGAGGTGAGTTAATTGTTCAGGCGCTCAGTTCAGGGTCGCTGATATGCCCTAACTGGCTTATTGAACACAGTAGCGACTACCAGCCCTTCAACTTGGTATTCGGCCAAGGAACTCATCTATATTGCTTCAATAGTCTTTCCCAAGAAACGGTCAAACTCGACGATGGCTGTCATGCGATAAGCAACGGCGCCCTCGATGATATTTGGCCGAAGATGGCCAAGGGACAACAGGCGCTACAGCAGCTAGTTCTCAGCGCGCAACCGTTGGATATTCCCTCACTGATTAAGTTAATGCAGGATGACACCCTGCCGCAGGATAGCGAATTACCCAACACGGGCGTTGGACTAGAATGGGAGCGGCGCTTGGCGGCAATTTATATTCGCCATGCCGACTACGGTACTCGCTCCACCAGCATCATGCTGCAGGACACTAATGGCACCATCCATTTCACCGAGGTCAGATACGATGGCAAGGGCAGATGCCTTGGCCAGCAAGATTTCCACTTCCCCATAACTCCCGAATTGCCGCCAAAGTGTTTAACTGAGACTAGCGCCAATTAATCCGAACTGTGGTCGATAGTAATGACCCAGCGATCTTCAATTTTTTCGATCAAAAGAGTAAAAACACCTGTGGGGGCATCCTTAGCACGGCGCAAATCCCAACGCCCTACAACCACTGCGGCATAGTTACTCAACATTCTGATATCTTTAATCGTGAATTTCAGCTCGCCAAGCGTCGCCCTATCGGGGTAATTTTTCTTATAGGCAGCTAAGGTTTCATCCCATCCGTTGCGAAACTTACCGTTAGAGACGAACCTTAACTGCTCACTCTGCCAATACCCCTGCATAAAGGCATCGATGTCGCCCCGATTCCAAGCGTTTTCCTGCTCCTTTAACATATTCATTATTTCATCGGTGGGTACCGCTTTAGCCGGACTACCAACCAATAAAAACAATAAGATAAAAATTTGAAAAAGGGATTTATTCATCCATCCTGATTGCAGCATAGTTTCGTTCTCTTACAATCACATTAGACTGTACTATAGCGGAATGGCTAAAAAGCATCCTGCTTTTTGGCCAATAAAAATAAAAAAGCTGATGATATTATTCACTTTTCGACTTGGGGCTCTCGAATATGTTTACTTATTTATCTCGTTGGATACTCAAAATCACAGGCTGGCGGTTTGATGGAGAGCTGCCCAACCAAAACAAATACATAGTGATTGTGGCGCCGCACACCAGTAACTGGGACTTTATTATTGGAGTGCTTGCCCGCGGGGCATTAAATACGCGAATTCATTTCCTCGGTAAACATCAATTGTTTATCCCGCCATGGGGCTGGTTCTTTCGCGCGATTGGCGGCAGCCCAGTGGATAGGCGCAAAAACAATAACTTGGTCGATTCGGCAGTGCAGTTATTCGAGACTGAGCCTAATTATAAACTGGCTCTCGCCCCCGAAGGCACCCGCAGCCAAGTGACTCGCTGGAAGAGCGGTTTCTACCACATAGCCCACAAAGCCGACGTGCCAATTGTCTGTGTTGGACTCGATTTCAGTCGTAAAGCCATTGTCATACGCGCCCCCTTAGCCGCATCAGGCAACATAGCGCAGGATATGGCGGTGATACTCGATTTTCACCGTAGCATCAAAGGACGACATCCAAAGCTGATTCCTGATTTTGCCACGACAACTCCCCCTCAAGAAACCGCGCAGAGTGACTAAACGAGTTAAGCAATGGAGAAAGACCCCGCAGCCAAGCCCTGACTGCGGGAATAAGATGGGCTAACCTTCGACGTTAACTGACTTTAAACTACGAATGTCGTTACCTGTAGGGGATTGGAACGCCTGCAAACCAAACTCCGGCAGCACAGCAAAGATATGATCAAAAATATCGGCCTGAATTGCTTCATAAAACGCCCAGCGAGTGTCGTTGGTAAAGATATAAATCTCTATCGGTAAACCTTCCGTCGTAGGCGCAAGCTGACGCACCATCAATGTCATCTGTTTATGGACTTTCTCATGGTGCTGCAGATATTCCTGTAGATAGGCACGGAAGGTGCCGACGTTTGTTAAATGTCTTCCGTTGACCTTCACATCCACATCCAAGACCTTGGCATTTGATTCAGTGATCTCATGGATTTTGGCGGGAAGATACTCTTTTAAGTAGTTAATCTTACCAAGCCGAATACGGTCTTCATCGGTTAAAAAGCGAATGCTATTGATATCGATATTGACCGCACGTTTAATGCGGCGACCGCCGGATTCGGACATGCCGCGCCAGTTACGGAACGCATCCGACACTAAGGCGTAGGCAGGGATCATAGTGATAGTATTGTCCCAGTTACGCACTTTGACTGTGGTTAACGACACTTCCTCAACGGCACCGTCAGCACCGTATTTATCCATCTGGATCCAGTCGCCCTTACTCACCATTCGGTTTGCGGCAAGCTGGATCCCTGCGACAAAGCCCAGAATCGTGTCGCGAAACACTAACATCACTAAACCCGTTGCCACACCTAAGCCGCTAAGGAAATACACTGGGGATTGGTCAGCGAGCAGTGAAATGGCGACAATTAAACCAACGAAGAACAGGAACAGCTTGATAAGCTGCACAAAGCTTTTGACCGGCAAGCGGCGACTCACTAAATTGATATCGGAAATCTCATTGACCGCATCCAAGCCCGCATAAATCGAACGAATAACAAGCACCACCAGCCAAATACTCAGCAGCCGGTCAACCAAACTACTCATGATAGAGTAATCACTTAACACGATTGGCACTAATAGCTTAAGTACGATAGCAGGCACTAACATGGCGAGCTTTTCCAGCACCCGGTAACGCATAAACACATCGTCCCAGGTCGCTTTAGATCGCTGTATAACCACATTAACCGCACGAATAACACCGCGGCGAACGATGAAATAAGCAATCAGGGCCAACAAAATACAGGCTAAAAACATAACCCCTGTCGACATCGCCCCCGACAGGTGGTTTTCAACCCCCAGACCCGTTAACCAGTTAGAGATTTCACGGCGAAATTCGATTTCCACACTTCACTCCTACGAACATAGCGCAACAGCCATTTGATACAAACATAGGTAAAACTCAACCGCCCCTAAGATGGCACCGATTTCATTACTGATAAACAATGGGGAGCGGTAAATAAAGCAAGTCGCGACAGCATACGTCATAATGGCTTACTTCGACCTTAATAAGCAGCATTAAATACCAAATGCCTAGGTCATAATCTCTGTATGTGCTCTATTTTAGGTAAATCAATGTGATTTGCATAAAAGGTCTGTAGGTATCCTTGGCCAGACTCACTCTTTATTACATTAAGATATCCCAAACAAGAGGGATAACGGAGAAGACAACATGATTCGCGGATTTCGTCTTAACCTATTTCACGTCTTATACGCACTGATATTATCATCCCCAGTGTGGGCGGCCGATGTCGCCACCCTCACCCTAGAAAATGGCACTAAGGTCAGACTCAAGGATGACTTTACCTGGGAATATATCATCACCGAGACTAAGCGTGCGCCAGAAGCTGCAACCGCTACAACGCAAACCACAGCCATAAACCCAACTGTAACCCCAACCACAAACTCGGCGCCTAACCTAGCCTCAAGCGCAGCCCCAACAGCAATAACTACATTGACTCAGGATGTGATGACCACCCCTGACATCCTCGGCACTACTGCTAAGGAAGATATAAAAGTCAGCTTTAAACAAAGCCAGTGGAAGGGTGATAAGCTCGGCCTGACCTTCGAACTGAGCAGTAACAGCAGCAAACACGTCACCTTAGTTAAAGTGGAAACCAGCTTCTTTGCCGACAACGGCACCCTGCTGAAAACCGAAAAGCTCGATGTATGGGAAGCGATTTTCCGCATGCCCGAAACTTACCTTCGCAAAGGTGAGCAACGCAACAGCGCAGTGATTTGGGTCGAAGGCATAGATAGGTCCCAATGGCAAAAACAGCTATTGAGCCTCAAAATCACCGAAATCAACTCCCGCTGAGCGACCTTAAGCCGAGGGGCAGCTTCTTTCGCCCCCTCAGTGAAACAAAACGCAATGGCGTCATCATAATCTAAGGCGATGACCAATACTCGAGTCAGCGAAAACTCGTCGCGCATTTATTGCGCCTTCAATTTGCAACTCATTGCCGCTGCACCATATCCCCAAACGATCTTAGCCTCCCCCTGATGCTCCCAAAAGCTTTCATTTCTTCCCTGATACTTAGCCCCGCTGCCACTGGGTTGAACAAACATTAACGACGTTTGATCGCCATATTCGGCGATTAGGGTAGCAGGCTCAGTTTTAAAATAACTGACCGCGACCTCATTCGCAGGATTTGCATTACAGACATAAAATAAAGGGCCTTTCATATCGACTAGTCGATATTGCGCCTGTAATTCGGCAATCCGTGTTTGATAACTGCTAGCCACACAGGCACGTTTATCCTCACTCTTCCAACACTCGTTACGCCCCTTCACCCAGCCGCGTTGCATCGCCTTGAGGATCGGCGGTTGCTCATTTTTAGCCTTGTCACTGGCGCTTTGGTAAACCTCGGACAACTGCTTATCGAATTGACTTAACCCCTCATCTTGGCAGACAAGCGCCTCAATAGTTTCCGCAGCCACTTTTGTGCAATCGAACGATGGCGCATCTTTGGCCATAGCTGCACCGCACAGCAGTGCAAAAGACGCTATCAGTGCATCTATTTTGGTCGTTATCTTCATGTTTCACTCCCTGTGATTCTTAAAAAGAGATTAGATAGTTTTCTGCAACTAATAGGTTTACTGAGTATAGAGCGACACCCCATCTAAATAGTGTAAATCGGCAACTAACGAGTAACTTGCACTATCTATGTGTCCGACCAAACGGACACTCGGGCGGACACTTAAGTCCTTCGGCCAGTAAAAGCGCGGACACCTATGCATATATTATTGATTATGTTTAATTAAACATTTGGCACATTTTCTGCCTAATGAACCTTTGCAGCAGCAATCGGCATATTCTGCCCATTATCCAAGGAAGCCAAATGAACACCTCAACCTACAATCTACGCAAGAATCTACACAAGCTGTTACTGCTGGCGCTTGTCCCAGCGGGACTTTGGGCAGGTTCTCAAGTTATCGCCCAAAGCGATACCAGCATCTCGGTTAACAGCCATAATCAACCGGATTTAGCTTGGATTTATGTACCACAAACAGGCGGCATGCATGTAGGCTCAGGCAACAGCGATGACTGGACTCGCATCAAAAAACAAGGCAACCCATATAATGCCAATTACTTTTGGGTTCGCATGGAAAATCAGTCCTACGCCATTACCGACCCTAGCCTTGTCGAGCAGCTTCAAGCCGTATTAAAACCCATGCAGGAACAGGGCGATAAAATGGAGCAGTTAGGCGCGCAGATGCAGCGAAAAGGTGATGCGATTCAGGCTCAAACCGAGATCATGATGCGCAATATGTCCCAGAACAAGGAAAACCCCACTGCAGAAGCCGCAATAGAAAAACATAGCCTAGAGATAGACTTGCTCAGTAAGCAAATGGATGAGTTAAGTCTACAAATGGATGAATTAAGTAAAGTGCACGATAAGCTAGTTAAAAACGCCGAGGAACAAGTGCTTAAGCTGACTCAGCAGGCGATAAAATCCGGCGCGGCGATACACTTGCCTTGAGCTGAGTTAGCCTTAATCCGTTAGATTGAGTCCTTCTCAAAGTGCACAATCTTAATTTGCCAACTCATTAAGCTAATCTATTGCCAAAAGAAAAGGCACAAATCCTAGTTAGGGTTTGTGCCTTAATTTTTACACTCTATTTTTTAAGCGCAAATTTTAAGCGCAAATTTTAAGCGCTAGGTTTAAGCGCCCATTCAGACAAATTAAAAGCTGGGCAAAATGCCCGCTGGCAGGTAAGCATTGAAGCTTGCGCTAAACAGAAGATCCGTCGCCGCATCAATATCCGGTGCGAAATATCTGTCTTTATCGTAATAGGCAACCACTTCACGCAGCTCAGCCTTAGCCTGTGCAACCGCAGCACTTGGCATTAATGGCGCGCGAAAATCTAAGCCCTGCGCCGCAGCCAGTAATTCAACCGCTAACACGCCACGGGTGTTTTCGCTCATATCGCGTAAACGACGGGCAGCGAAAGTCGCCATAGACACGTGGTCTTCTTGGTTTGCCGATGTTGGCAAGCTGTCGACCGACGCAGGGTGCGCGTAGGTTTTGTTCTCAGAGGCCAGTGCTGCCGCTGTCACTTGAGCAATCATAAAGCCCGAGTTCACGCCGCCGTTCTTCACAAGGAAAGGTGGCAGTTTAGATAAGCTTGAATCGATCAGCAGCGCGATACGGCGCTCTGCAATCGCGCCTAACTCGGCAATCGCAATAGCAAGGTTATCGGCAGCCATAGCAACAGGTTCAGCGTGGAAGTTACCGCCTGAGATAATGTCGCCAGTATCTTGGAACACTAATGGGTTATCGGTTACGCCGTTTGCTTCAGTCCCTAACACTTCTGCCGCTTGGCGGATTTGGGTTAAGCAGGCGCCTAATACCTGTGGTTGGCAGCGCAATGAATAAGGGTCTTGCACCTTTTCACAGTCAATGTGACTCAGGCTGATTTCAGACTCTTCACCCAGTAGGTGACGGAACAGCATAGCCGAGTCAATTTGTCCCTTCTGACCACGGGCAGCATGGATACGTGGATCGAATGGGCTGCGGCTACCCATTGCAGCTTCAACGCTCATCGCACCAATCACAGAACTGGCAGCGAATAAGTCTTCAGCATGGAACAGGCCTTCAAGCGCTAACGCGGTAGAAGCTTGGGTACCGTTTAGCAGCGCTAAACCTTCCTTCGCCGCTAAATCGATTGGCTTAAGACCGGCGATTTCTAAACCTTCGGCGGCAGAAATAATCTGACCTTGGTAGCTCATCTCGCCTTCACCCAATAATGGCAGACACATATGTGCCAGTGGCGCTAAGTCGCCCGATGCACCCACAGAGCCCTTTTCAGGGACACAGGGGTAAACTTCGGCATTCACTAGGCTGATGAGGAAGTTGATGACTTCTAAACGGATACCCGAGAAACCACGGCTTAAGGAGTTGATCTTTAACACCATCATCAGGCGCACTGTGGCGTCTTGCATATATTGGCCAGTGCCTGCAGCGTGGGATAACACGATTGAGCGCTGTAGCAGTTGCAGATCTTCTGGGGCAATTTTCGTGTTGGCCAGCAGACCAAAACCTGTGTTGATACCGTAAACGGTGCGGCCTTCATCCAATACCTTTTGCACGATTTGCGCGCTGGAATTGATTTCACTGATGGCCTCAGAAGAGAGTTCCATCGTCAGCTTATGACGGCTAATTTCACGCAATTGCGCCAGGCTTAAGCTGCCCGGAGTTAACACTAAATGATTGACTGATTTCATCTTCTATACTCCAGAAGCTTATTATTATTTGTTTGAACCGTTCAGCATTGGCAGGTCTAGACCCTGATCGCTTGCACAGTTTTTAGCAATCTCGTAACCCGCATCCGCATGGCGCATTACGCCAGTCGCTGGGTCGTTCCACAGTACGCGGCCCACACGCTTAGCGGCGGCTTCTGTGCCGTCACACACGATTACCACGCCTGAGTGTTGGCTAAAGCCCATACCTACACCGCCACCGTGGTGCAGCGACACCCAAGTTGCGCCACTTGCGGTGTTCAGCAGTGCGTTCAGTAATGGCCAATCCGACACAGCGTCTGAACCGTCCATCATAGATTCGGTTTCACGGTTAGGGCTGGCAACTGAGCCTGAGTCTAGGTGGTCACGACCAATCACGATTGGCGCCGACAGCTCGCCATTTTTCACCATTTCGTTAAATGCTTGGGCTAAACGTGCACGATCCTTTAAACCCACCCAGCAGATACGCGCTGGCAGACCTTGGAAGGCAATACGCTCACGCGCCATATCTAACCAGTTGTGCAGGTGTGGATTGTCTGGGATCAGCTCTTTTACTTTGGCGTCGGTCTTGTAGATATCCTCTGGATCGCCCGATAGTGCCACCCAACGGAATGGGCCAATACCTTCACAGAACAGTGGACGAATGTAAGCAGGTACGAAGCCTGGGAAATCGAATGCGTTCTCAACGCCGGTCTCAAACGCCATTTGGCGAATGTTGTTACCATAGTCTAAGGTCGCTGCGCCTGCGGCTTGCAATGCCAGCATGGCCTGCACTTGTACCGCCATAGAGGCTTTAGCCGCGTTAACTACAGCTGCTTCATCGGTTTTACGCATATCGGCCGCTTGCGCCATCGTCCAGCCCTGTGGCAAATAGCCGTTCAGCGGATCGTGGGCAGAGGTTTGGTCGGTGACAACGTCAGGTGTAATGCCACGTTTTACTAATTCTGCAAACACATCAGCGGCGTTTGCTAAGAGGCCCACAGATACAGGTTTACCTGCAGCATTAGCTTCATGGATCATGCTTAACGCTTCATCTAATGACGTCGCCTTTTTGTCCACATAACGGGTACGCAGACGAAAATCGATACGGGTTTCATCCACTTCACAAGCCAGAACCGAGAAGCCCGCCATAGTACCGGCCAGCGTTTGCGCGCCACCCATCCCACCTAAACCACCGGTTAGGATCCATTTGCCCGCAGCCACACCGTCGAAGTGTTGTTTTGCCACGGCTACGAAGGTCTCGTAGGTACCTTGAACGATACCTTGGGTGCCGATGTAAATCCAAGAACCCGCCGTCATCTGGCCATACATTGCCAGACCTTGCTTATCTAACTCGTTGAAGTGTTCCCAGTTCGCCCAGTGTGGTACTAGGTTTGAGTTAGCGATCAGTACGCGCGGAGCATCCGCGTGGGTACGGAATACGCCCACAGGCTTGCCCGATTGCACCATTAAGGTTTCGTCGTCTTCAAGGCGCTGCAGTACTTCAATAATCTTGTCATAGCAATCCCAGTCACGGGCTGCACGGCCGATACCGCCGTAAACCACGAGGTCTTCTGGGCGCTCGGCCACATCTGGATGCAGGTTGTTCATTAACATGCGCATTGGCGCTTCAGTTAACCAGCTTTTGCAGCTTAATTGCGTGCCGTGCGGGGCAATAATACGGCGGCTTGGATCGTGACGCTTATCCATGAATAGTTTCCTCTTCAACCTCTGGGCTTATCCATCAAAATGGGTAAGTGCTATTGTTTTTATTGTGTTTTCCATCTTTGGATGGCGTGTTAAAGGGTTAAGCCTTTAACGGATGACGCTTTGTTTTTAAGAACTTTTACTTGCTAATTGTTAGGTGGCCGCCGAGTTTGAAGCGGCTACCTGGGTGTACTAATTTGGCAAAACTCACCACCCCTTGGCGTGACCAAGTGCGGCGCAAAATCTGTAGGCAGGGCTCAGTCGATGGAATCGACAGCCGTTGCTGTAACTCGCTGGTCGCAACAATTGCCTCTATGGTGTGGTGCGCCTCGGTTAACGGCGCCACCTGAGACAGATACTCATGGGGCGTCTGCGCACTAAAATCTTGAAACAGATAATCAGGCGCAAAGGTCGGGTTCACAAAACGCTCCTCAACCTGTAGCGGCACGCCCTGCTCACAATGCACTAACACCGAATGGTACACAGGACTGCCAAGCTCAATGCCCAAGGCAATCGCAATCGGTGCAGAGGCATTCACCTCCTGCAGCATCATTTGCTTCACACTGTAACCATGGCCACGGTCCTTAATCTCATCGGCGATATTGCGAATCGCGAGCATTGAAGACTGCGACTTGCGTCCAGCCACAAAGGTGCCCAGTCCCTGAGCTCGCTCAAGCACGCCCGCATCCGTCAGCTCGGTTAACGCGCGTCTTGCGGTCATCCGGCTGCAGACGAACAACTCCGCCAGCTGATTTTCGGAGGGCACGCGGGCATGTTCTTCCCACTCCCCCGACTCGATGCAGGCGATGATGTGCTGCTTAATTTCCAAAAATTTTGGTGTCACCAAAACGCTTCCTCAAAATGCCTAACAGTTTCCGAAGGCAAGACCAAAAATGTTAACGCTCTTTTAAACATGTGAAATTACCGCTACAATCGTAACTTGTATATACAAGTAAATACAAGCTAGCTAACAAAACTTTCGATTATTAAGAGTTCGCGGGGCTAAAAGCCGACGCAGCGAGGGATACAGATGTCTTGGGATCATGTTTGGATAGACGTTAATTTAGCGACTTTGGACCCTTCTATATCAGCACCTTACGGTGCAATTACCGATGCAGCCATTGCAGTAAAAGACGGTAAAATTGCCTGGCTCGGTCCTCGTAGCGAGCTGCCCCCCTTCGATGTGTTGTCCATTCCGGTTTACAGGGGCAAGGGCGGTTGGATCACTCCAGGCCTTATCGATGCTCACACCCACTTAGTGTTTGCGGGAAACCGCGCCAATGAATTTGAACTGCGCCTTCAAGGTGCCACCTATGAAGAACTCGCCCGTGCCGGCGGCGGCATTATTTCAACGGTTAAGGCCTGCCGCGAAGCGGATGTCACCGAACTCTTCGACCTTGGTCGTCAGCGCTTAAATGCCCTGCTGAAAGAAGGCGTCACTACGGTAGAGATTAAGTCTGGCTACGGCTTAGATACTGAAACTGAAGTGAAAATCCTGCGTGTCGCTCGCGAATTAGGTGAGCACCACCCCATTGATGTGAAAACCACCTTCCTTGGTGCACATGCGATTCCGCCCGAGTACAAAGACAATAGCGACGGCTATGTCGACTTAATTATCAATAAGATGCTGCCAGCGGTCATCGAAGAAAACCTCGCCGATGCGGTGGATGTGTTCTGCGAAAATATTGCCTTTAACCTCGATCAAACCGAGCGGGTGTTAAGTGCCGCAAAGGCCGCTGGATTAGAAGTCAAACTCCATGCCGAACAGTTATCGAATATGGGGGGCTCTGCCCTCGCCGCTCGTCTTGGCGCTAAGTCTGTGGATCATATCGAATATTTGGATGAAGAAGGCGTTAAAGCCTTAAGCGAAAGCGGTACCTGTGCCGTGCTGCTGCCAGGGGCATTTTATTTCCTGCGGGAAAGCCAAAAGCCGCCAATCGACTTATTACGTCAATACAAGGTGCCTATGGTGCTGGCGAGTGACTTTAACCCCGGCTCGTCACCGATTTGCTCAACCCTGCTAATGCTGAATATGGGTTGTACCCTATTCCGCCTGACCCCTGAAGAGGCGCTAACAGGGCTCACCCTAAATGCGGCGAAGGCACTAGGGATAGAAGAAACGGTCGGCAGTTTAGTAGTCGGCAAGCAGGCGGATTTCTGTCTATGGGACATATCAACCCCTGCACAGCTCGCCTACAGCTATGGCGTCAACCCCTGCAAGGATGTGGTGAAAAACGGCAAGTTAGTGCATCAATAACAAACCCTCAAGCTAGTAGTGTGTACTTACTAACAAAAATACTAAAAGGTCAGTATTGGCTGGCCTTTTGTTTTACGCTTATCAATCGGCAGCGATTTCTCACTGCTCATCCTCTTGTTTTACCAATTTATGCTCACCCTCTGTTATAACAAAAGTACGAATAGCCTTCTCATATACCTAAATTAAATCCAAAAACCTTGGTTTATGAACGCCATAAACTGCTAGGATACCCCTTCACTTTAAGGCTGATAACGGCTGATTTGGTCAAGATGTTAAGGTTTTAGCTCAGTAGCAAAAGTGCGCTAAAACCCCAAAGGTATGAGTAACCTTATGAAAAGAATAATAAATGGATTGATGATTGGTTTGTTGGTCACAGGTTGTAGCGATCCGAGCGAGAGCCAGAACCAAGCTCAAACACAACAAGCAACAGGGCAAACAGAACAAGGCGCTACACAAGCGGCCAGCCTTAAAGAGCAATTACTCCCGCTGACTCAACGCTATTTTGCCCTAAGACCCGAAATCGCCACTTACTACGGCGTTGCGGAGGCCGATGCGGGTAAAGACATTTTATCAAAGCTGACCGATTACAGCCCATCGGGTGAAAATCGTCGCCGCAAAGCCTTTAGAGCCCTCCTGAAAGACATCAATGCCATCGACGCCAGCAAGCTAACGCCCTCGGAGCAAATCAGCTTAAACGCTATTAAGTCAGAAATGGCGGGCGCATTACTGCCGGGTGATGCCGTCGCCTACGGCACTATGCTGGGCGAGTATGGCAGCTGGTTTTTGCCCTACTCGGTCAACCACCTAACGGGTCTACACACTGAGTTCCCAGGCTATATGGAAGATAAATTTGCGGTCACGACCCCAGCAGAAGCTAAGGCCTATATCACTCGCCTAAGCATGTACCCCGCTGCTATGGGGACTGTGATTGATAAACTTTCGCAGGATGTGCAAATAGGGATTATTCCCCCCGATTTCATCATCGATAAAACCATCGCAGGCCTGCAGCAACAGTTAGTCAGCAAGGCAAGCGAGCACCCGCTTGTGACCACTTTTAGGGACAAGCTCGAGGCAGCTAAAGTGCCCGATAGCGAAGCGCTCGTCACCACTGCGACCGATTTAGTGGAGCGCAAGTACTTCACCGCCACGCGCCAATTAATCTCATCCCTGCAAAGCGTGCGCATTAAGGCGAAACACGATGCTGGCATCGGCCATTTACCTCAGGGTGCCAAGCTCTATAAAGCGCTAATTAAACACCTGGGTAATTCGGATAAAACCCCGCAGGAAATTCATCAACTGGGTCTAGATGAAGTCGCCCGTATCACTGAGGAAATGGACGGCTTACTCAAAGAGGTGGGCTATCAAGACGGTACCGTAGGCGAGCGGATGCAAGTGCTGCTCAAGGATCCAAAGTATCTTTATGCCGATTCTAATGATGGCAAACAGCAGTTAATGGCCGATATCCAAGGCTATCTGACGAAGGTCAATGCCAAGCTGCCGGAATGGTTCGGTCACCTGCCCGATCAGGATGTGGCCGTAGAAGTCGTGCCTGAAAGCCGCGCGGCAGCGGTTAGTGGTGCTTATTACGATGCACCGTCTCAGGATGGCTCGCGTAAGGGCACCTTCTGGATCAGCCTCTACGATATGGAGGCACTGCCTTCATATTCGCTGCAAACCTTGACCTACCACGAAACGAATCCAGGTCATCACCTGCAGACCATTATCGGCCTGTCGGACACCCTGCCGCTAATGAGCACTATTTTTTACTCTAACGCGGCGGGCGAAGGTTGGGGATTGTATGCCGAGCGCCTAGCGGCGGAGATGGGCATGTACGCCGATAACCCTATTAATAATCTGGGGCGCTTACAGGCAGAACTGCACCGCGCCGTGCGTCTGGTGGTAGATACGGGTATGCATGCGCTTGGTTGGAGCCGTGAGCAAGCTATCGATTATGTAGTGGCAACCGAAGGCATTCATGCATCGGCAGCGGCTGGAGGCGTTGATCGTTATGTAGTGTGGCCGGGTCAGGCTCTGGGCTATAAATTAGGTGAACTTAAGATTATTGAACTGCGTGAAAAAGCCAAACAAGCGTTAGGCGATAAATTCGATATCAAAGTGTTCCACGACAGATTGCTCGAGAATGGCGCCCTGCCATTAGATCTGATGGAGCAAAAAATCCTGCAGTGGATTGCCTCGGAGCAAGCAAAAACAGTCGCGGCCTAGGCCAGTTGCATTAACTTATAAGGGTCAGTGAACACTGACCCTTTTTATTGGCTAATCAACTAATAAAAAAGCCTATTAAGTACGGCGCAAGTTAAAAATCCACATGAAATTCAATATTTTTAAAGTGACGAATGTAAATTTTGGCTAAAGGTCTCTTCTTTGTCGCCATTCCACGAAGACTCACACTTGCAATTTGGGCTCATTAAATCAACAACTAAACGACTCACTCCCCGTCAAACAGCAATCCATCCTCCAACAATTTTAAAAAAAACAACATCTTAACCTATTTACACTCAATGGCACTTCCGCGAACTTCTGCTAAGTTCTAATCAGAGCAAATTATTAGCTCAATTTTAGAGCTTAAAAAACGATGCGAGCGTCAGCTTGTCATCCGGGAAATGGAGGTTAGAGATGCTTAAACGGACAAAACTTTCGACGGCATTACTTGGTGCGTTGGCATTAGTGCCTACGGTACATGCAGCCGATCAAAAACAACCCAATATATTAGTCATTTTTGGTGACGATATCGGTTGGCAAAACGTCAGTGCCTACGGCATGGGCACTATGGGTTACACCACACCTAATATCGACCGTATCGCAAACGAAGGGATCAAATTCACCGACCACTACGCTCAGCCCAGCTCCACAGCGGGTCGCGCGGCCTTTATTACTGGCCAATATCCAATCCGCTCAGGGATGACAACCGTGGCCATGCCTGGTGGTGATTTAGGCTTAAAAGCCGCCTCACCTTCATTGGCCGAAGTGCTAAAAGCCAAGGGTTATGCCACAGGGCAATTCGGTAAAAACCACTTAGGCGACCATAACTTCGCCCTGCCGACAGCCCACGGTTTTGACGAGTTCTTCGGTAACCTCTACCACCTCAACACCCAAGAAGAATCCGAGCAGCGCGATTATCAAAACTTCGCCAAGGCCTATTCGGGTTCTGCCGAAGCCTACGAGAAAAAATTCGGTACCCGCGGAGTACTACACTGCTACGCCACCGATAAGGACGACAAAACCGTCGATCCACGTTTTGGCGTCGTCGGCAAACAAAAATGTACTGATACGGGGCCGCTCACTCAGGAACGGATGAAGGACTTCGACGGTACCGAAATGATCCCCACCGCACTAAAATTTATCGAAAAATCCAAGAAAGATGGCAAACCCTTCTTCGTGTGGTTGAACACCAGTCGTATGCATCTCTACACTCGTCTAAATGATAAGTGGCGTTATGCCGCCGAGAAGTACACCAGTGAATACGATCTCCACGGTAGCGGTATGTTGCAGCACGACCATGATATCGGTGTGGTACTGGATAAGCTCAAAGATATGGGGTTAGACGACAACACCATCGTCATTTACAGCACAGACAATGGCCCTGAACACAACTCTTGGCCCCATGGTGCGACTACGCCATTCCGTGGTGAAAAAATGTCAACCTATGAGGGCGGCGTAAGGGTGCCTATGATGGCACGTTGGCCCGGCCATATCCCCGCGGGTAAAGTGCTGAACGGCATTCAAGGGCATCAGGATCTATTCACCACATTGGCAGCAGCAGCTGGTGAACCCAATGTAAACGAGAAAATGCTCAAGGAGAAAAAACAGTATATCGATGGTATCAACAACCTCGATTACTGGACAGGTCAGACTGCTGAGTCACATCGCAGATCCATCCTCTACTACTACGAAGGCAAACTCACCGCTATTCGTATGGGGCCATGGAAGTTCCACTTCTCAACCAAAGAAGATTACTACGCCAATTTAGTGCCGCTGACAGCGCCTAAAATCTACAACCTGCGAGCCGACCCTTTTGAAAGCTACGATACCATCGACTCTCAAGGTCACTTAATGCAGAAAATGTCATGGTTAATGGCACCAGCCACTGAGATCATCAATGGCCATGTTAAATCGCTGATGGATTACCCACCGGTTCAAGGTGGCACCAGCTTCGATATGTCTAACTTAATTGGAGATATATTAGAAAAAGGTCAGCAATAACCGAGTTAAGTTATTCGCTTAAATTGATAATGGCTCATAGGGTGCAATGCCCTATGAGCCATTTTATTTGTCGGCTCAGCTAGCAAGCCCAATCTACTGTGTCGTTCTCATTGCTATCGCACTTTTTCGCTACGACACTAATTTCGCAATGGCACTAATTTGCTATGACAATAGTGCGACTACGGCGCTGTATTAAACCGTAAATCATCAGCACCCCAAAGGTCGCCGCTAAGGTCGTTAAGGTACGCGCTAGCCCATAATAACTAAACACATTTAAACTCACGCCATCGGTCCAAAGTACCACCATACCCAGCGGCATCTGCATTAGTGCGGCCGCCATCAAATCAAAGGGATGACGACTGAATACCAGTCGATAGCAAAATAGCGTTACCGCAGAAAGCATTATCAACAGCACAGCATCGTGAATACCGAGGAAGAGATAAAGGCTGCTGTTGTGATTCATTTGGGAGATATTTTGCAAAAGCTCGGCCATATAACCCGCCTGCGCCACCAGCGCAAAACAGCTAAAACTACTGAGCGCCAACAGGATGCCAAGGCCGAGTGCAGGTAGATATTTCATATATTGCCCCCCATCGCCCCAAGTCATTTAAGCGAGCGCGATGATTGTTTTGATTGTGGAAAGAAGCCTAAATTTTGGCTCATCACAATAACAGCCCAAATTACGCTTAGCTATTAAGACCATAGTCTTATGGGAATGCTTTAACTGCTACATCTCGCTCAACTTTAGCGAGCTAACGGGCTAGCATAAGCACCTTTTGTAAGAGGACAATTTGTCATTCAAGATAAAAATCGCCAACTGATGAGGCAACTCCATCCCAATACGGGCGAAATAAACTAGCCAATTTGAACAATAACGCTTAGGATCGGGATTGCATTTTTTCGCCAACATATTGTGGAGTATCAGAACATTATGGGTATCAGAGCCATAGTCGTAGACACTGCTGGAACGACGACAGACCTAAACTTTATCCAAGATGTACTATTCCCTTATTCTGTCAAAGCGTTACCCGCCTTCTTAGAACAGAACCAACACAATGTGTTAGTAGAGAACTGTATTTGTGATACCCGTGATATCGCCCTCGAACCCGAAGCCGATATCGCCCGAGTGACCGAAATTCTGCAGCACTGGGTGGAGGAAGACCGCAAGGCGACGCCACTCAAGACATTGCAGGGCTTAATTTGGAAACAAGGCTATGGTCACGGCGAATTTAAAGGCCATATATTCCCCGATTTTATTGAAGCGGTTAAACGTTTTAGCGCCCAAAAACTGCGTATCTACAGTTTTTCTTCTGGTTCAGTCGAAGCGCAAAAATTATTGTTCAGCCACAGCGATGGCGGCGATCTGACCGAGATGTTCAGCGGCCACTTTGACACCCGTACAGGTAACAAGCTCGATAAACAGGCCTACGCAAACATTCTCAACACTATCAGCCTCAGCCCAAGGCAAGTATTGTTCGTGTCGGATGTAATGGAAGAACTCAAGGCGGCCGAAGCTGCAGGCATGATGACCTGCCAAATGGTGCGTGATGAAAAGCAGCGCACTGGCCACTTCCGCAAAATCAGCAGCTTCGATGAACTCCAAATCGAATAAGTCTTGAAAGGCTCATTAATACATCATTAAAGCGACCCTAGGGTCGCTTTTTTATGCGGCTTTTGTATACCAAATGTAAAGGTGTAGGTGCGCTAAAACACCTCATCCTATAGCGCGAACCTTGTCGCTACTTAAGCTTACTGATAGTCTGCTCAACTTAAACGAGCGTTTTAACGCCTGTCTGCCCTTCAGAGTGATGTTATGGAAAATACAATGGAAAAGTTTCTCGCCCAAAACCCAATCGTTACCGAAATCCCTGTCGCTTGGGGCGAGATGGATGCCCTGCAGCATGTAAATAATGTGGTGTATTTCCGCTACTTCGAAACCGCCCGTATCGATTTTTTCAATCGTTTATTCCCACTCGACGCCCTTTATAAAGACGGTGTTGGGCCCGTGATTAGCGAAAACCAAGCTCGCTATAAACGTCCGGTGACCTTCCCCGACACCCTGTTAGTGAGTGTAAGCATCAGCGATATTCACACCGACAGATTTACCATGCATTATCAGGTGTTTAGCAAGCAGCAGCAGGCAATAACCACCTTAGGATCTTCGGTCGCCGTAATGTTTAACTTTAAGACAGGTAAAAAAGCTGAATTACCAGAGGCACTGCTGGCTATCCTTAAGCAACACGAACAGGCCTAATGTTTCCCTGAGAGGAGAACGGTAATGTCTGAAAATCGATCTGAACTTGCCATTGAACATCAGCAGATGAACAATCGCTTTATCATAACCTTCGAAGGCTGTGAAGCCGTGTTGGAATACCGGCTTCAAGGTGCTGATATTGATTTTTGTCGCACCTTCGTGCCCAACGAGCTTCGCGGCAAGGGCCTTGCTGAGCGCTTAGTACGCCATGGTCTAAAGTGGGCAAAAGAGCAGCAGTATCAAATTGTTGCTAGCTGTTGGTATGTACAGAAGTTTTTGAAGACGAAATAAACCATTCTTCATCTTAACCGCGCAGTCGCTGCGCGGTTAAACTCGTAAATTTACGCACCTTCACCGTTAAGGCTAGCGAGGATTTGACGAATATCCTCAGGAATAGGTTGGCTTTTTTCGCTGCGATAGTCGTAATGCACTAAGGTTGTCTTTACTTCAGCGGTTTTAACCCCTTGCTGCCAGCAACTTTGAGTCAGCTCAAAGCTACTGTTACCAATACGACTGACATAGGTTTTCACAATCACGCTTTTGCCATAGTAAGTCGGAGTAAGAAAAACCACGGTAAAGCCCGCAACAATCAAATTCCATTGATTTAAATCGAGTTCTGGATTAAATATCTCAAACATCGGCGTACGCGCCGCCTCACACCAAACCGGGATCACCGTATTGTTGATATGGCCCAGACCATCGGTTTCGGTAAAGCGCGGGTGGATTTCGAGGCTAAATTCGGTAGCAGACATACACTTCCCTTTCATTGTTTTATCTGTTTCTTTATGACCAATGCCAACAGGCAATTAAGTCGCACAAGCCTAACAGAGCCGCCACCGTAAACCTACCTTAGACACCAAACAAGTTACCGCACACAATTCCCTAGGTAGCTTAGATTTAGCCCAAACAAAAGGCCGCATCAGTGCGGCCTTTTTGATGATCGACTCAAGGTCTCTCTTATTGATAGATCATATTAGTGCTAGCTGTACATCGCATTAATTTCGTGGGCGTATTTGTGATAAATCATCTTACGGCGCAGCTTAAGCGTCGGGGTGATTAAACCCGCTTCCATCGAAAATGCCTCAGGCAGTAGAGTGAACTTTTTGATCTGCTCAAAGCCCGCTAATTCCTGCTGCATCTGCTTTAGGCGTAACTCAAAATGCTCAACCACATGATTATGGCGCAGCAGATCCATAGTCGACTCGTACTTTAAGCCCTGCTCCTTCGCCCAAGCTTCTAACGATTCAAAGGCGGGCACAATCAAGGCGGTCACATAATTACGGGCATCGGCGATAATCGCCACCTGCTCGATAAAGGGACAACGTCCAACCGTGCCTTCAACCCGTTGCGGCGCGATGTATTTGCCGTTAGAGGTCTTCATCAGCTCTTTAATACGGTCGGTAATAAACAGATTACCTTCAGCATCGAAACGGCCCGCATCACCGGTTTTTAACCAGCCATCCTCAAAGGCGGCTGCCGTATCTTCGGGACGATTATAATAACCACGCATCACAGTATCGCCACGTACTAAAATTTCATCGTCTTTGCCAAGTTTGACTTCAACCTCAGGCAAGACTTTACCGTTAGAACCGGCAATGCGGTTATTCAAGGTGTTGCAGGTTACTGTGGCATTGGTTTCTGTCATGCCATAACCGCAAAGCACGGGAATACCGATACTGTGGAAGAATGCCCCCACATTCCTATCGAGGGCTGCGCCGCCGCAGGGCATAAACTTGAGGCGACCACCGAGTACGGCCTGAAGCTTGCTGTAAATCAGCTTATTAGCTAAACGCCATTGCAATGACAGGGCTAAACCGCCCTTAGCCCGACCTTGGCTGGCCTCAAATTGACGCTCACCGACCCTCATCGCCCAAGCAAACAGCTTTTGACGGCTCTTAGGAGACTTGGCTACTTTATCCTGCACTGCGCTGTAAACCTTCTCGAGGAAACGCGGCACCACACACAGGTTATGTGGGCGAACGGCACTAATGGCTTCCTTCACTCTTTGGGTATCTTGCAGATACACGTTATGGCCGCCACGGCACAATACGTAGAAACTCCAACCACGTTCAAACACATGGCTTAGTGGCAGGAATGCTAATGACACGTCGCCCGTCTTAAAGGGCAATACCTCATCGTGCTGACGTACGGTAGATGCCATATTTCGATAATCAAGCATCACGCCTTTAGGATCGCCCGTGGTGCCCGAGGTATAAATCAGGGTCAGTAAATCGTCAAGGTTAGCGCCTTGCAAGCGCTGCTCAAGCGCCAAAGCTTGGTCACAGCTCTTAGCCAGCAAAGAATCTAAATGCTGATGGGAGTCGGCCTTACCTTCGGCAAGCACGACATTTTTATCGAACACAATAATGTGCTTTAGGCTTGGGCAAAGTGCTTGCAGTTCGCAGGCCAGCGCATATTGCTTAGCATCGTCGACAAACAGCACTTTAGCGGCGGCATCGTTAATGATAAAACTCGCCTGCTCTACCGTACTGGTTGGATAAATAGGCACAACAACAGCACGACTCTTTAGAATACCGACATCCGCACAGGTCCACTGGGGACAATTTTGTGACAGAATCGCGCAGCGGTCTTGCACTTGTACGCCGATTTCGATCAACAGTTGTGCAATTTTACTACTAATAGTATCGAAATCCTGCCAACTCACTTTATGCCATGGCGCAGCCATCTCAAACCCTTCGAGGGCAATAGTGCCCTTCAAAGTCTGGCTTTGCTGCTTTAATAGACGAATAACGTGATATTGTTCGAGCGACATGAATGCCTCACCTTTTAGCTTACAAGTGTACCGCTTTTGGCGGCATTCTAACCGAAGGCCAGCTAAAACATAAGAGTTTTTACTCTAGAATTGTACAAATGTTGGCCAAATCACACTTAAAATGGCCCTCAAAATATACCTCAGCGGCGAAATATTCAGCATTGAGCCCCCTTATAAACGGTACATCCGCCCTAATAACAATCATTCAAGATGATGAGTTTATTCGTTTTTTGTCGACTTTATGACCAAATCACAGTAACTTTTACCCCAAAGAATCTCTGGCCAGTATTCCCTAGGCCAATGCGCTGACGACAAAAGCATAAGGAAAGTTGCCATGGAACATGGTTTGCTAAAATGGAGGCTCGGTGCTGTCCTCAGCTTACGGGCAATACAAAACAAAGCGGGCAGCTTAATGGCAGCCTTAACGCTGGGGATCTTGGCATTACCCGCTACGGCTTCTGAGGGTAAGGCCAATGAGCTTGAACTGGGCGATAGTTGTTACGTCGAAGGACTCTCCGACCGCTTAAGATGCGGGTTTATCACTGTCCCCGAAAATCCCCAATTACCTAATGGCAAGCATATCCAAGTGCATTATGCGGTGTTGCCCGCCATCAAGAATGTGAACCACGAAGAAGCCTTACTTGCCATTGCTGGCGGCCCTGGTCAGTCGGCAATCGATAATGCCGCTGGCTTTGAAATGATGCTGAGTAAAGTGCGCCAGCAGCGAGATATTCTCCTTATCGATCAGCGGGGCACTGGGCGTTCTAATGTACTTGACTGCGATCTCCCTAACCAATCGCCCTTTGCCTTCGATGATGACAATGCCGACAGTCTTGCCGAGGCACAAAAATGCCTAGGCAAGTTAACTGACACCGACGTAGGCCAATACGGCAGCCTCAATGCGGTGGCGGATTTCGAAGCCGTTCGAGCGCACTTAGGCTATAAAAAGTTACACTTGTACGGCATTTCCTACGGCACCCGCATGGCGCAGTTATACATGCGCTTATATCCCGAACATTTAGCCACTGTCACCTTAGATGGCATAGTACCGATGCAGCAGAGTGTGCTGGAAATCGGCTCGGCCATCGACCGAGGTTTCGAGCTGCTGTTTAAGGACTGCGAACAAAACCCAAGCTGCCATAATGCCTTCCCCGAGCTTAAAGCTGAGTTTGAGAAAGTCGCAGCCGCCCTAGCTAACGGGCCTATCATTGAGTCGGTTTTCCACCCTGTTACAGGGGAGAAAACCCAGCTAACCATGACGCGCGGTAAATTTTACGGTGCCATCCGCATGGCACTCTATCAAGCCAGCGTTCGCGCCCTCATCCCCCATGCGATTCATCAATCAGCCTTAGATAACTTTCAGCCCCTTCTCGGCCTATTTGCGCTGACCACAGATAACGCCGGTATGGCCATGGGTATGCATGCGTCTGTTGTATGTGGTGAAGATATTCACCGCATTACCCCTGCGATGCGCGAACAAGCACAAAGCTCCTTTATGGGTAAAACCATGCTCGAAGGCCTAGAAGCCACTTGCAAAGTGTGGAAGGTACCAGCGGTCGATGACAGCTTTAGCGAAGCTATTAGCAGTGATATCCCCACCCTGTTGTTATCGGGTGAGATAGATCCCGCGACGCCGCCCAGCTGGGGAACACTCGCCATGGAAAAACTGACTAATGCCAAGCACTTTATTGCCCCCTTTGCGACCCACGGCGTGGCTTATCAATCCTGCGCAAACAACATGGTGGCCGATTTAGTCCGTACAGGGTCAGTCAAAGACCTCGATGGTGAATGCTTAACAAAGGATGTTCGCCGCAGCTTCTACTTAAATGCCAGCTCAGTGGAGCCACTTGCCACCCCAGCCAGTACCACATCAAGCGCAAAGGAATAACAGATGATTAAGGTTAGCAATCTTTCTAAACGCATCGGCGATGTGCAGGCACTCAACGATTTAAGTTTTGAAGCGAAAAACGGCCAAATTACCGGATTGCTCGGCCCTAATGGCGCGGGCAAAACCACCTGTTTACGCACTATTTTTGCCCTCTTAAAACCCGATACTGGCACAGCCGAAATCGATGGTATCGATGTAAGCCTTGACCCAATTGCCGCCAAGCAGCAATTGGGATTATTCCCCGATCCCTTTGGCCTTTATGAGCGCCTAACTCCGAGGGAATACATTCGTTACTTTGCCGAGCTTAGTGGTTTATCGACAAGCGATGCCAAAGAAGCCACCAACAAAGTGATCGCCAAATTGCGCCTCGAAGATATCAGTGACAGACGCTGTAAGGGTTTCTCGCAAGGGCAAAGAATGAAAACCGCCCTCGCCCAAGCGATAGTGCATAACCCCAGCAATATCATCCTCGATGAACCGACACGAGGCCTGGATGTGATGAGCACTCGTCTGCTGCGCGACATTCTTATCGACCTTAAAAATCAGGGTCACTGCGTACTGTTTTCAAGCCACGTGATGCAGGAAGTTGCGGCGCTTTGCGATCAGGTGATTGTGATGGCACAGGGCCGGGTCGTTGCAGTGGGCAGCCCGAGTGAACTGTGCGAGCAAACCGGCAAAGCCTCTCTCGAGGATGCCTTTATCCAACTGATCGGCACCGATGAAGGAATCGCCGCATGATAATTATGTTTACAACCATCATGCAGCCACTTAAGGATTAATCATGAAAAAAATCATTGCTATGGTGCGCAAGGAACTCATCGATGCTGCCCGTGACAAACGCTCGGTGATGGCTGGCCTCTATTATGCTATCGGCACACCTTTGATTATGTGTGGCCTGTTTATGGTACTGATTGGCCAACTAACAAGCCCAGACGATCTTAAAATCACCCTGACCAATCCAGGCAATGCTCCCGATCTCGTGCGCTTCTTAGAGAATAAGGGCATCAGCCAAGCGGCAACCGATGGTAGCGATGCCAAGGAGCGCAAGGCAATAGAGCTTATTATCAGCCCTGACTATGCCGAGCAGATGAACCAAGGCAAAGCCGCTGAACTCATTATTGTTGCCGATAACTCGGACGAAAAACTGCAGAATTCGATTCGCAGACTAGAAAAGCAGTTACAGGCTTATAGCTCAGAAATGGGCAGTCTACGTTTGATTGCCCGTGGAATTGACCCCCGTATAGTGCAACCGCTTAAAGTCAATACCCACGATCAAGCTACTAGCGACTCTAAGGGCGGGATGATCCTAGGTATTGCGATTTTCACCATGATTTATTCGGTATTTATCTCGGGGATGAATCTTGCCATTGATACTAGCGCTGGCGAGCGGGAAAGCAATTCACTAGCGTTACTCCTAAGCCATCCCCTCACCACAAGGCAGTTAGTGCTGGCTAAAATTATCGCTGTCAGCCTGTTCGCGCTGCTTGGTTTAGTGTTGATTCTGCTGGTCTCTAAAATCGCTTACACCTTTGTACCTTGGCAGGAACTCGGGTTTAGCGTCAGTATCAGCGGCCAATTTATGGGATTAATGTTATTGATAGGTATCCCAGTCGCGCTGATGGCGGCCTGTCTACAATTGTTTGTATCCTTTATGGCGAAGACCTTTAAGGAGGCGCAATCTTACCTGACCATGGTGCTGTTTATCCCTCTGGCGCTGTCGATGGCGGCGAGTTACAACATCGCCCCCGATCTGCTGCAATGGCTGCCTGTTTCAGGTCAGCAGCAGGCGCTGATGGATTTTATTAAGGGTAAGGAAATGAGCATGATGCACTTGTTAGTCTCGACGCTGGGCACCTTAGCCATTGCTGTGCTTCTGGCGCTGGGAATGGAAAAATCCTTAAAGAGTGAGAAGGTGATTTTCGGTCTCTAAATGCATCGCTTTGCCTTAAGCAAACCAATAAAAAACCCAAGCAGTGTGCTTGGGTTTTATTTTAGTCATTAATTCAAATTGCTTATTTTGCCTTAGGGCGGAACGGCTTAATAACATCCTCATTGCATTCGAGGAATGGCCCTTCCATCAGGTCGATACAATAGGGAATCGCAGGGAATACCGCATCTAAACATTCGCGAATCGATTTAGGTTTACCGGGTAGATTCACAATCAAGGAATCACCGCGCAGGCCTGCGGTTTGGCGGGATAAAATTGCCGTTGGCACAAACTTTAAGGATTCAGCGCGCATCAACTCACCAAAACCTGGCATCATGCGGTCGCACACGGCTTCGGTCGCCTCAGGGGTCACGTCGCGCTTAGCAGGGCCAGTGCCGCCAGTAGTCACAATTAGGCAGCAATCCAACTCATCGGCCATCTTGATAAGCGTTGCCTCGATAACATCCTGCTCGTCAGGGATAACCTCATAAACGGGTTCCCACTCGCTGGTCAGATAATCATTCAGGGTCTCGATAATCGCCTTGCCAGAAATATCCTCGTAGATACCCGCACTAGCGCGATCGCTCACCGTCACAATACCGATTTTTGCTTTACCCATTTGCCACTCCCGAAAAACAATCTCAAACTCATCCTGCCCGTTTACTAAGGGCTAGGCCATTATTGCGATTAAAATAGCATAATTCGTCGATAGTTAGACGAGAACAACCCGATAAGCATCACGAATTGACGTTAATGCTGGAGAAAAGACCAACTGACGGTTAGCGCCTAAATACGTCTTGCGCTCCAATATTTAGATGCCCAATAACTGTTCAGCATGCTGGAGATCTTAACCCCTTGACTGGTCGAAACATGGAGAAAATTATTCTCACCCACATAAATACCTACGTGGTGTGAACTCCAGCCAGTTTTGAAAAACACCAAATCGCCCTTGCGCAGTTTATCCCGAGAAACGGGTCTACCGAGGGCTTGTTGCTCTTCTACGGTACGGGGCAAGGTCAGACCCAACATCTTTTGATAGGCAACAGAGACAAAGGCAGAACAATCGATACCCTTCTTGCTGCCACCGCCTAACCGATATGGCACGCCGCGCCACTCTTGGTGGAATTGGGCAATATTACTGTCTGTCCAAACGGACACAGGCTCAACAGGCGCAACAACCGGGGCTGGTTCAGGCGCGCTCGCACACGCGCAAAGAGCCAATGCAAATAACGTTATCCCTAATACTTTCAGATTCTTATAATTAATCTTTGGCAACTTAAGCTTCATTAATTTTGCTTTTCCCTTGCAACAGCTTTACGGCACGGCCAGTGACGAGCATCTTGAATCAATTAAATTATCACGCCGCCCTGAATAAACGAATACCCAGCAGCTCACGAAAAATCAAACTGATGCATAAATCTAATAAAAAGGCAGGCACACTTTTGATAAGTCTGCCCGCCCCTTTGTTTGGCTAGATTCCGAGTCACTCCAGTAAGAGATACGTTAGATAAGCCCGCTGTTATAAATCAATTGCAGACTCACCTGCGCCATCTTTCGGCCCTGATCTTCCCAGTCATCCGACACATCTTCGATAATGTCATATCCCGAATTACCAGGCTCTACAGCAACAAACTTTTCAGGGGTTTGTAAGCTGTATCCATTGTCCGATGCACGGTATTCTAAAGGCCCTTGAGATAAAGAAACACGCTTATCAGCCAGCAGTGTCGCATCCACCAGAGATGTCATCAACACATGATAACCTAATGCCTGACTGCGATAACTTCTATCTTGATAGGGCGTAATCTCAAACAACACCTTACCTTGAGTACGCAACATATCCATTTCAGAACGATGATTGTCATCCTGCGGAATTTGCTTCTTGTCCCGTAACTGCGCATCTAACAATCTTAGCGCTACATTACGGTTAATCGGCTTGACTCCATAGGCGAGTAACTCGTTGTTAAAACCTCGTTCGTACTCCTGCCACTGCCCCTCTGATAACAATGAGTTGCGACTTTTTACTGACGAAACTCGATACTCGTTAGCTACTGTGACTTGTTGGTACTCAGGCAATTCGCCGCTCTTCTGACCGAAATTAGTCGCAGTCACATTTACTCTATGATTGCTATACCAATCACTGATCACATCGTCGAAGCGCTCACCGATCAAAAACACAATTTTTGGGCTGCCCGCTTTACGGTATGCACGCTTAAAATCTGCTTGGCTCACCTCAATTAACGTTTGCGGTTGCTGCAGAGCTTCTCGTTGAGCATCAAAATAACTTGGTGCCATCATCGGCGCAGCAGGGGCATCCGCAGCTAAAACCTGCGGGGTCAGTAATAGACCTAAAGCAACACAAGCTGAAACCGATTTGAATGTTAACTTTGCTGCCGACATGATTAGCGGCCCTCTCTAAGTTCCACAACAAAGTTAGCAGCTTGACTGTTTAATGATGTTTCACTGTAAGTCGCTGTACCATTCGCCGGAATATACACTCGACGCCAATTACTCTCGTCATGCAGCGGCTTAGTTGAGGCATCAAAGAAAATAGCTTTTCCTTCAACCTGCAAATCGTAATCGGTACGATTACGCAATACGGTCCACACCTCTAAGTTACCAGTATCGGTTCGGCTCATGCCTGAACGGTCAATAGTCACTTTGACTGTAGTCTTCACGTTTGTGCCAAAGAGGGTTTTATTCAAATCGGTTCGATTCAAATCGTGATCGATAAACACTATGGTGTTTAATTCAGAATCATTGGTTCTTTGAACTGGGTGGTTACCCGAGTAACCATTTTGAGTAGAGTTACATGCAGCAAGAAACAAGCTAACAGAAATAAGAGCCGCGCCCTTAAGCTTGAGATTCATATTCTTTTTCCTACAAAATTAGCTTAGATACGTGAGCGAGATGAGTGCCAAATAACCCGATTACCATTTTTATCTTGATACTCACGGAACACGCCCGATGGCAGAGCTAACGGGTTACCATCTATGTCTTGGTAGCTCGCCTGCCAGCCCGTTGATATTGGGTTTTGCTCGCCAGCACTTTGAAACGTTGAGGCATGCAGGATGTCTGGTAGACGTGACCAATAACGGGTATCTGCACGGGGCTTAACGTTCATCGACAACGCCATTTGCGCCACACCAACTAGGGCTAAAGCGTTACCTACTTGGCCAGCACTACCGCCCATCAGTGGAGCATACACATTGGCCGCAACGCCTAATTCACCTAAGGCTTTACCCATATCAGCATTGACCTGTCTGAACGCGGCTTTTCCTTCAATGATTGCATCAATTGGGCGACCACCACGGGAAGAAGCCTGCCAATACACGTCTTCAATCGGTTGAATCTGAGGGTTAGCATCTGGCGCAGTAATTTCTAAGGATTTCTCTTTGAAACGCTTACCACGACGGAACACTAATTCGTAGTGACCTACGCCATCGGCAAGCTTGCGAGGGGAAAAACCTGTCTCCGCAATCACTAGCACATTGTCCGATTCGGAAGGGATCGGGAAGTCAGGACGCAGGGCCTGCAATTCCTCATAGGCTTCTTTTGCAAGGCCCATACTGCCCATCTTTTGCGCCGACCATCCAGCAAGTAGCATCAACATGGCAATATCGGAGCGGCTTTGCTCTTCTTCAGCAAAGGCATCTTGCATTAAGCCTGCAATGAAACTCGCCCTAGCGTTGTCGTATTCAGCATCAATAAGATAAATAAGACCACGATAGTAATAGGCCATCGCCCTCTCATAGGGCTCACCCTTAAAGTCTTTCCGGCCCTCTTCGTGCCAGAGGCTTCGAGCTTGAAGTGCCTTTTCATCGGCTGCATAAACTGACTCGATACGCTCTAAAGCGATATCAAAACTCTGACGGGCGATCTCGATATCGCCTTGGTAAAACGCCGCGGTACCAATTTCCATTCGATTAAGGACTTCATTTTGTTGTCCCTCTTCAAACAGTTTGGTAAACAGTGGCTTAAGGTAATCAGGCTGCTGAGCAAGAACCTCGGCTTCCTGTGGATTGAGTGTCATCACCTGGCGCGGCTCAGGGCCGCTGGCACAGCCAGCAAGCCCACACACCAGAAATGCACTAGCGATAAACGACGTCGTCTTGCGCAGATTTCTGGAATTCATACATACCGCTCCAAACGTAAGTGCCAAGTTCCATATCCACCAGATCAAAAGAAATTTGGTGGTAACGTGAACGCTGCTGTGTACCTGTATCCATTGCGTCGAGAGACATAATGCGGCCAACTAGTTGGAAATCCACACCAGCGGTTGCCTGGGTTTGTCTGATAGTGCCACCATCAACCACGCCACGGCGTTTCAATTCGCGTTCTTTTTCAACCATCTTCATATGCTCACGGCCAACGAACACAATTTTCCCATTTGCCGCACGGTTTAAATTGCTACGTAAGCGTTCTGTTAACATATTTTTATTGATACGCGAGGAGCTTTCGTTCGTGAAGTTTTCGCTGTCGATAACAATGCGTGGAGCGACACTTCTACTCATGATTGCAGGACTATTGAGAATATCGCGCATCATTTGGTCGGTCATGGACATTACATCCTGTGATTCCAAACCAACACCTTGTACCTTTCCTGGTGAACGAGCATCTTCATAAACCGTCGCGCGACCGGCACTGTTATCAATATTGGTCGTGGAACAACCCGCTAGGGTTGCTACTACACCACAAGAAAATATCGCTAATAATTTTTTCATTTCTTTTCCAACCGATACTTTTATTTACGAATATCTATTAGTTTCTATTTAAAAAAACTAATAGATTCGTAAATATCATTAAATAAAATTAAAGTAGTGATGCCGTAGCACTATTATTGATAGTTACATTACGAGATGCTTCATATAGCGCTTGGCCATAGATTGTTTTTAAATCAGGATAAATTGCTTGGGTTGATTCTAAGGCATCTTGATAATGAGGATGAGTTGAATGAGTTACATACATCCACACTGCTAAATCGGCTAAATTATTAAATGATAAATCAGATGAGCTTTTAATTAACTCTTCACCACCTGACATTTTAATGGCGACTTCACGACCAACGCTGTTGCCAATTTCAGAACCGATCCAACCACCAACTAATGGAATCTGCTCTGCTAATTTTTGTCCTGCATAGGCACCCGCTAAACCACCAATGGTTGCACCCATATCAGCATTCACAGCCTTATCCACCCACTCAGTCATTACTCCGTCTGAGGTAAATGGGCTCATAAACTCACCTGTATTACCTTCAATTGGCTGCGGTGCAATTAATTGGTTTGGGGCTGCTATTTGAGGTTGCATAGCACAACCTGACATAAATAGAACAAAGATACTGATGAAGACAAATTTATATTTATTAATCATTTTTTAATTACCGCTTTATTGTGATTATTTTGTAAACATTAAGCAGCAGGATTCTAAATAGATATTCAGAATATTCAACAAACAATAACGTCAAATAATGACCAATTTACAGTTACCGAACAATAAACCATTTAAATCAATAGGTAACAATAGGTCAAAAAACTGTCACTTAAATCAAAAGAATTTAATTTTGACGCAACAAAGAACAATATTTGAGCAGCAAAACATCTGGAGAATAAAAAACGAACAACAACAGAGTATGATTTATGAGCAATTTAGTCATATTAATGACAGGTGTCATAATTAAAGGGGTTTCACTCAAAAATGAGTAGTAAAATTCTATTAACGGTAAAAATAATTAAAACCATCCTATTAAATAAAGCGTTTATGTTTATTTAATAAATACTCATCAATAATCTTAACCCTACTAAAACCATCAGAATGAGAATGATTTTTTTAAATAAACGGTCACTTATTTTTTGTTGAATCACTAATCCGAGCTTCACTCCAAGCCAGGCAAGTGGGGCTAGTAATATGGATATAAGAATATTCCCCTCATTAATCTGTCCTAATAAACTGTAGGGAATTAACTTGACCCAATTGACCACCGCAAAAAACATAACGGCGGTCGCTAGGAATTCGCTCTTGGGTAATTTTAATGGAATGAGATAGGCATTAAGTGGCGGTCCTCCAGCATGGGCAACAAAACTAGTAAAACCGGCGGTTAATCCGCAGAGCCGACCAATAGTAGCAGACGGTGTTGCTTGGGATTTATCTCCTAGGACTAAACCATAGAGACCAAAGCCCAAGGAAACCACACCTAATATCGCCTTAAGATACGCTTCATTAAGACTGTCAAACAGCAAATAGGCAATCACAATACCGACAATAGCTGCGGGTAAGAGGATCCAAAGCTGACGCGTATTGTGTTGACCCCACCAAGAGCGCACGCTTAAAAAATCCATATAGATCAACAGCGGCAACATAATAGCTGCCGCAGTTGCAGGGCTTATCGCTAGGGCTAAAAGTGGCACGGTTAAGCCGCCAACACCACCTGCAAAACCGGATTTAGAAATTCCAGTGATCAAAACAGCTGGAATGGCCACCAGCCAAAACAAAGGATCAGTTAACATCGCTTCTTCCAATTATTATGTCGTTCTTGCTGTCCTTTAGGAAAATCACGCTACCCTTATACGATGTCTTTGCCGTACCGCGAATAGGAACAACACTAGCCTATCAATAATCTTTCGCGCTGCAAGTGCGGATAAGGAGTCGAAATGCGCCATCAACACAGCAACGCCTCCGGCTATGTTCTCAGGACGGGCTCACAAGCCCATGGACGTTCTCAGGTGCAAGCCATCGAGCCCAAGTTAAGCGATGTTGGCGGGATCCCTGTCGCCCGAGCTTTGCCCCATAAGACGAGACGCCTCATCGGGCCTTGGTGCTTTCTCGATCATATAGGTCCTGTCACCGATGGTCCGTTAATGAATGTCGGTGAGCACCCACATATCGGCCTACAAACCTTTACTTGGATGCTTGAGGGCGAAATCATGCACCGCGACAGTTTAGGCAGCGCCCAAGTTATTCGACCTAAGCAAGTGAATCTGATGACAGCAGGCCATGGAATAGCCCATACAGAAGAGTCGGTTATTGGCCATAACACTATGCATGCAGTGCAATTATGGATAGCCTTGCCTCTTAAGCATAAAGACACTAGCCCAAGGTTTGACCATTATCCACAACTGCCCACTTGGCAGGAGGCGGGAGTCGATTTCACCCTACTGATTGGTGAATGGCAGCAAAAGCAAGCCCCGACACTCTTCTTTTCACCAATAGTGGCCATGGACGTTTATGCCAACCAAGCCTGCCAAATTGAGTTGCCGCTGGAACACCATTTCGAATACGGGTTAATGCCGCTAGAGGGAGACTTTCAACTAGAGGGACAATGTTTTAACGATAACCGCTTAGCTTACCTCGGGTTACATCGGCATTCGGTCAATATTATTCTCAATGCTGGAACAAGATTGCTATTGATTGGTGGCGCCCCGTTAGCTGAGTCAGTTAGTATTTGGTGGAATTTTGTGGGCCACAGCAGGGATGAAATCGCCATCGCTCAGCGGGATTGGGAAACCCAATCACCGCGTTTCCCTAAAGTCACTGGGTATGTGGGCGAACGGCTGATACCCCCTGTTATTCCGTGGTGAACAACCCATCTAAGCACCAAATTCTAGTCGTTCAACAATGGGTTATTGACGCAGTTGTACCATGAGTTCAAGGGCGGTATCGAAATCGTATTGCGAAACATGTTCAAGGATTTGCCCAAGATATTCCTGTTGGGTTTCATCCAAGGTCGATGCCGTTAATTTTTCAGCGACATCAATAGCACTGGTATCTGAGGAGCGAAGTAACTGTTCAAGCTGCTCTAATAAACGTTGATATTCGGGTAAATCTATCACAACTTTTGCTGCTTCGTCGGTTAGCTGCTTAAGGATGCTTTTAATCACTGGGGTTAATTCCAGCTGAACCAACTCAACAGCGTTGTCGATAACCTCTGGACTCTCATTTTGGCTGCAAGCATGTTCTAACTTAGCCGCTGCCGCATAAACCCCCTTAGCTGAAATATTACCGGCGCCCCCTTTTAAGGAGTGAACGTAACGCACTAATGTTTCACCACCAAGCAGCCTATGAGCGGCAAACTCCTCCTCAAATTGCACATACTGATTGGCAAATTTGATCAGTAACTTGCGGTATAGTTTTTGGTTACGCATGGCCCGTTGTAGCCCTTCATCCACATCGATACCTCGGATATGGGGAAAAACCGACATCACATTCGCCATGGAACTGATGTTACGATCATCCTGAGGGAGAACTCGCTGTGGGATTATCCAACGCTGCATAGTACTGAGCATTTCTGCTACATTGATTGGTTTAGCGATATGATCATTCATCCCCGCCATAATCACTTTTTCACGATCGCCAGCCATGGCATTAGCTGTCATCGCCAAAATGGGTAACTCTTGATATTTGAGCTGTTGACGGATTATTTGTGTCGCCGTGTAACCGTCCATTACTGGCATTTGGCAGTCCATTAACACGCCGTCGAATTGATGCTGTGTCAATTTTTCTAAGGCTTCCTGACCGTTATTAGCGACTATTACTTCCATTCCATGCTCACGTAATATCTCAAAAGCAAGCTCTTGATTGAGGTCGTTATCTTCCACTAGCAAAATTCTTGCGCCCTTTAACTCTGCAACATGGGTATTAATTTTACGCTGCCGATGATCGCTTCGAGATTCTTCTAGGCCCGTCCACCCTTTTAGACTCATGATGGTTTCGAGCAATACTGAAGGCGTAATGGGTTTAGCCAAAAAAGCTGTGAGCTGTAATCCTTCAGCCGCCATTTCGGCATCTTCTCTGCCATAGGCCGTCACCATAATAATGGTGGGTGTGTGGGTGATTTTTTGGCTTTGCTTAATTCTTGCTATGGTTTGAATACCATCCATCCCAGGCATCATCCAGTCCATAATGACCAGTTCAAAAGGACGTTGCCTGTCGGCGGCCTCTAACATATCGATCGCCTGTTGTCCCATGCTAGCTGTGTCGACCTGCATACCAAAGCTTTGTAATATTTCACGAATGATAGCTAACGACGTATCACTATCATCGACCACCAGCACCTTTAGTCCCTTAGCATTTCGGTGGGGCTCAAATCGGCGGGGGCTGGCATTTTCCTGCTTCCCTAAACAGATCTTAAACCCAAAAACACTGCCCTTTTCGAGTTCACTCTGAACCCAAATATCGCCTCCCATCATATCAACCAGCCGTTTAGAGATGGCAAGTCCAAGACCACTGCCACCAAAGCGCCGACTCATAGAGGCATCCGCTTGGGAAAACGAGCGAAACAGTCGTGATTGCGCTTCTTCCGAGATCCCAATCCCCGTATCTGAAACTTTGAACGCTAGCTCAACCTGCTTTTCGGATTCAGTCACAACGTCCACAGAAACCACGACTTCCCCCCCCTTAGGGGTAAACTTAACGGCATTATTGCCAAGGTTTATCAATATTTGACTCAGCCTTAAAGGATCGCCAATCAGTTCACGCGGCAAATTTGGAGCGAGTTTAAACATCAACTCAACACCCTTTTCCTCCGCTTTAAAGCCAACAAGGCTGGAAAGCGTGTCAAACACCTCCTCAATCCTAAAGGGCAGCAACTCCAGATCCATATGTCCGGCTTCAATTTTCGAGAAATCCAGAATATCGTTGAGTACACCGAGCAAACTTTCAGCCGAACGACTGACCTTTTCAATATAATTACGCTGTTTGAGTGTAAGTTCGGTTTTTAGTGCTAGGTGCGACATCCCAATAATCGCGTTCATTGGGGTGCGAATTTCGTGGGACATATTCGCCAAAAAGTTCGATTTAGCCTCGTTTGCACTGTCGGCCACTTTCTTCGCTTCGGTCAGTTGACGCTGCATTTCAATCCGTTCAGTAATGTCTTCAATCACACTAACGAAGAAATCAATTTCCCCTTTCTCATCTCGAATCATCGCTACCGTTAGATTCACCCAAACTAAAGAGTGGTCTTTACGGATGTAGCGTTTTTCCATTTTATAATTGGGGATATCACCTTTAACCAAGCTATCCAACAGAGACAAATCCGTCTGCAGATCATCAGGGTGGGTAATATCCTGAAAAGAAAGATGTAGTAATTCATTTTTGCTGTAACCAACAATTTCACATAATCGATTGTTTACCCTCAGCCAACTACCATCTGCTCCCACATGGGCAATCCCCACAGCAGCCTGCTCGAAGGTGTTACTGAATAACTGCTCATTGCGTTTAAGCGCTTTCTGCGCCTGATTGATTGCCGTTAGATCATAAAGACTAGCAAGTAGTAAACGCTCATTCTCAAAGGAGATGCTCGATACTCTCATCTCCACTGTAAATCGTGTCTTATCGGTCCGCACAAGCTCCCATTCGAAAGATAATTTGCCCTGTTCCTTGACCAGCTGAAGATACTCTGCAGCAAGCTCAGTTGAAAGGCGTCCATTGGATTGGTACTGGGGTGAAAATCGACTTGCGACCTTACCTAGCAACCCCTCCTTATCGGGCACCCTAAACATATTGATTGCCGCTTGGTTGCAGTCGACAATTTCTCCGCCGCGGATCAGTAAGTATGGAATGGATGCAGAATCAAAAAGATACTTCGCCCGAGCTTCACTGCGATAGACCTGTTCGAGCAAAGGAGAGACTAAACGTCGATTAAGCAACATGCCGATAAATATAGCGACAGCGGCAATAATAAACGCCACTCCGCCCGCTTTAAGATATGGCGCATAAATCTCTTCAACATCGACTTTAGCCACTAATCCCATATCTAAAAATGGCAAATACTTGTAGGCTGCTAGCACTTTATCACCAGTGTAATCCAGTCCTATCATCACCCCCGACTTACCCGCTAGGGCTTGGCGCATTGGCTCAGCTAAAGTCGAATCAATATTAACGGGTGCAGGGGTTTTATAGTCCTGATTACGGGCTGGCGAGACAAAGTAAATCTTGTCACCTACTCGCTCAGCTAACACTAACTCACCAGTATTCCCCAACCCCTGATAAGTGCGAAAACTCTCCCGAATCTGCCCTAATGTAGACTTTTTAGCTTGATTAGTCTGACTGCCAGTGAAATAAGCGTCGTACTTTGCGACGGCCTCCATCAATCGGCCCTGTACTTCAACAAGATCGGAAAGCTCACGCTTTTTACTTTCGATTGACATTTGGTACAGAGAGAAAAATCCAACTGCGGTGACGACACAAACCGTCGTGAAGAGAATGGCTAAAAAGCGCAGGGTGATTTGCGATTGATTCATGGTGTTCCTCATCGAACCACCCCTGAAAATTCATGCTGCTGGATATATTGCTCCCGGATTTCACGGGTACGACCGTTCTTAATCATGGTCTCGAGGATTTGGGATATTTGTGGCAGCAGGGCATCGTGTTTCTGATGGAGGTAATGGTACAAAAACACCATTTGCAAAATAGTGCCACTGTCATGTATCTGAGACAGGTTAAGCTCTCGGATAAGACTTAAGCCCGTTAACCGCGGCATGACCGCGACATCAATCTCACCGTCCACCAGCCAACGCATTAACGTTCGATAATCAGGGGCTTTTTGGTGATTACGGATGATAAGATTCTGTTCCGATAAAAACATGCCATCGATAAATCCAACTCGCAGTGGAATGAGGTCTTCCCAATTTCCTACCTTCAAATCACTTCTTAGGGAAAAGGCTTCAGCTTGTATCACATTAACAGGCACAGGAACTTGGACCAAGGACGGATAAACCCGAGACAAGCCATCTATACGCTGCAATTCACCATCGAACGTACCCGAGGACGATTTACGAATCAATTCAGCTGACGAACCCGAGACGATTTCTATCTCACGATTCAGTAACTTGTAGGCCTCTTGTAAGACTAAAAAACTGACCTGCTCATCTGCGGAATACTCGATCGCTGCGAACGTCAACTTGTTTTCCTCCGAAGCGGCGAAAAAAGAACACAACAGCAGTAAGCGAGTGACTAGTGAATGCCATTTCATAGCCATACACCCATGAGAGTCACATCCTCAAGCAAGTCATTTGCGGAGATAATGAGATTAGAGGTAACAAAGGGCTGCATTATCAAAACCACAGCAACAATTGCTCGTCCAAGAAACCGACTCTCTCCCATTCTTTTATACTCCCGAGCAAACGCTACTAGTCTTAGTAACAAGGTCATTGCTCAGAAGTATAGCGCTTGCTCAGACTTCGGAGGAGAAAGTCTATAAAAATCAGCAGTAATTTATAATTAACTAGTGCCCTATGAGAGAGAACTTAGGATTAGAAGCACAACAAAAAAAACTAAACCGCTTGCCCTGCTGCAACGCCCGATGCCCAGGCCCACTGAAAATTAAAACCGCCGAGCCAACCACTCACGTCCATCACCTCACCGACAAAAAACAGCCCCGGCAGCTTATTTGCTTCCATCGTTTTAGAAGAAAGTTCATGGGTATCTACACCGCCAAGGGTGACTTCGGCGGTGCGGTAACCTTCGGTGCCGTTCATTAATACCGTCCAGCGGTGTAAGTCATCCACCAGCTTGTCGCGTTCGGCATGTACGAGCTGGTTTAACGCTTTGTTCAACAGTTCTTCTTCAAACAGCACTTCCACCAAGCGTTTCGGTAAATACTGACTTAGGGTATTACGCAGGCTCTGCTTTGGATGTGCGGCATGTTGCTGCTCTAGCGTTTGTGCAAGATCCATATTGGGCAGCAGATTGATTTCAATGGTCTCGCCCGCCTTCCAATAGTTGGAGATTTGCAAAACAGCAGGCCCCGATAAGCCTCTATGGGTAAAGAGCAAGGCTTCGCTAAAGCTAGTACCATCCTTGGAGGTAATGCGACTCGGCACTGCAATGCCAGAGAGGGGCTCGAAACGAATTTTATCTTCGCTATGCCACGTGAATGGTACTAGGCCTGCATGGGTTGGCAGCACTTTAAGGCCAAACTGCTCGGCTAGCTGATAACCATAGGGCGTAGCACCTAATTTCGGCATAGATAATCCGCCGGTGGCTATCACTAGTGAGTCACAACTTAACTCGCCACTTGAGGTCTTAAGCTCAAAACGCCCTGTATCGGTCTTACTGACCGATAGAATATCGGTGCGCAGTTTAATGCTTACGCCCGCCCACTCACATTCAGTGAGCAGCATAGTGACTATCTCTTTCGCCGAATCGTTACAGAACAATTGGCCGTGGTCGCGCTCGTGGTACTCGATACCGTGACGCTCAACCAATTCGATAAATTGCTGCGACGGATAACGCGCAAGCGCTGATTTTACAAAGTGAGGATTGCCACAGATAAAGTTAGCAGGCTCAACCTTGAGGTTGGTAAAGTTACAACGGCCACCGCCGCTAATCAGGATTTTACGCCCCGCCTGCTTGGCATTGTCGAGCACTAGCACATCACGGCCTCGGTAACCCGCTGTGGCGGCACACATTAAACCTGCGGCGCCAGCTCCGATAATAATGACATCATGATGTTTCACGCTACTGCTCCAAACCATTGAGACGACACAAGGACGATTTTTGTAGACCTGCGTTTAAGAGTAACGACATTCAATACACTCTCAAACGTCAGAGTCGTTAACAATCAAGCACTAAGAATACTGCTAAAAAATCGCCAATAAAAAAGGGCGCTATTCTAGCACCCTTTCGCTTATTCGGCATTATGGCCGGATCATCACACCTTTCCCTTTAGGTTGGTGTTTCTGATTTCTTTTCTCTGCTGAGGAGTTCTTTTGCCGCATCGAGTGGCGATTTACCCTGGTATAACACCTGATATATCTGCTCAGTGATGGGCATTTCAACATCCATACGCTTAGCCAGCGTAAACACTTCTTTGGTATTGCGATAGCCTTCAACCACTTGACCAATCTCGGTCTGTGCAGTATCCACATCGCAACCTTTACCTAGGGCTAAACCAAAACGACGGTTACGGGATTGATTGTCGGTACAGGTCAACACAAGGTCGCCTAAACCCGCCATTCCCATAAAGGTCGCTGCATTTGCTCCTAGTGCTTCACCAAGGCGCGTCAGTTCAACTAAACCGCGGGTAATCAACGCCGTTCTGGCATTAGCCCCAAAACCAATGCCGTCCGACATACCTGCACCAATGGCGATTACGTTCTTCACCGCGCCACCTAATTGCAGACCGATAAAGTCGTCATTGGCGTATACACGCAGGCGTTTTGGGCTGTGCAGCAATTCGACCAAATCGTCGGTAAATTGAGGACAAGTACCGGCAACCGAAATCGCCGTAGGCAAGCCCATGGCAAGTTCTTTGGCAAACGTTGGGCCAGACAACACCGCTAGCGGATATTGCTCCCCTAAGACATCACGGGCCACATCTTGGAGCAAACGACCGGTTTCAGGCTCGAGACCTTTAGTAGCCCAAACGATGCGAGCATCCTTGCGCAGTAAAGGTTTAGCCTGCGCTAATACCGAGGCAAATACATGGCTCGGCACGACCACTAACACATTGTTACTGGCCGCAAGTGCAGTGGCTAAATCGGCTTCAACCTGGAGGCAATCTGGAAACGCAATACCCGGCAAATAGGCCTGGTTGCATTTGTCCTGAGCCAGAGTTTGCATATGGGCAGCTTCGTGCCCCCACAGCAAGGTTTTATGACCATTGCTGGCTAAAGAGATGGCAAGGGCGGTGCCATAAGAGCCCGCCCCCAACACCGTAATATCGGCAGAGTTTTTCATGTAATTAAGCAGTAGCTTCTTCAGCTTCTGGTGCAGTTGATGCTGCAGCCGCTTGACGTTGTTGCACGTATTGTGCAAACAGTGCATCAAAGTTTACTGGCGCTAGGTTCAGTTGTGGGAAAGTACCACGAGCAACTAAGCTACCAACGGCTTCACGCGCATATGGGAACAGAATATTAGGGCAGTATGCACCTAAAGAGTGAGCTAACTGTGGCTCAGTTAAACCAGCGATAGAGAAGATACCCGCTTGTTGAACTTCACACAGGAATGCAGTTTCGCCAGCGTTTTGTGCAGTAACAGTCAGAGACAGTACAACTTCGTATACGTCGTCAGCTAATTTAGCGCTGCGAGTGTCTAAGTCTAACTTAACTTCTGGGTTCCATTCTTTTTGGAAAACCGCTGGGCTGTTAGGGGTTTCGAAAGAAACATCTTTAGTGTAAACACGTTGGATGTTGAATTGTGGGGCTTGTTGTTCGTTATTTGCTACTTCAGCCATAATTTCCTACCTATCCTATCAATGTTGTGCCAGCTCATGTTGGCTGACTTATATGTTTTTTAGCTCGGGCTTTATTCTTAAGATTCGTTCTTAAAACTACCCAAATTTTCCCTTAGCGGGTATCTAACCCATCTAAAAACTTAAATTAAGCCCTTAGCAACCGCAGGATCTGTATGCCAACAATAATGGGGTTGGTGTTGTGCCTATGATGCGACAACACCATGCATCACTGCCGCCGACAACTTATCTTTTGCTTTTTGAAACAGGCATATTGGCTGCCTGCCATTCACCCATACCACCTTTCAAGTTATACAGGTTCTCAAAACCCTTTTGACTTAAAAGCTGAGCCGCTTGAGACGAAGTCATTCCAGCATTACATACCAATATAATGGGACTGCCTTTATGCTTTTCAAGGGTAGAAATTTGATTATTTTTGATTTCTGCAAGTGTTACGTTAAGTGCATCAACAATATGCCCCTTACGGAAGTCGTCACTTGAACGCACATCGACCACTTTTGCATTTTGTTTGTTCACTAAAATGGTGAGCTCTTGATGGTTGATATTCTTGATTTTAGAGAAGCTAGATTTAACCACTGTGACGACAAACGCAACCAACAAACCTATCCAAGCCAGACTTAACATAGAGTGAGCTTTAAAAAATTCGATATATTCTTGCATCTTTAGGGCCCGTATAAATGGCGAAAATTCGTTTAAGGGCACAGAGTATACCGATTGCCTTAGGAGATTGCAGCTCTTAAGTCACAGTTCGAGACAGCGAGCAAAGCCTGTTGGCTAACGATTCTGTTCATATCAAATGAAATGCGCTTAATTATTGAGTCGATGAACCTAATCTAGGTAAAGCGCTTTGTCGTACTTCGCTTACGTAGTAATATTTGACCAATTTCAGATTTCTTAGATTCTTTAAAACTTAAAGGTATCACCATGACGACAACTAAACGTCCTATCGCGTTGTTGATCCTCGATGGCTGGGGTTACCGTGAAAATACGCATATGAATGCGGTGCATCACGCCAACACACCGGTACTCGACAGACTCAATGCCCAATTTCCCCACGGTTTAATCTCTGGTTCTGGCTTAGATGTTGGCCTGCCGGATGGTCAAATGGGTAACTCTGAAGTAGGCCACATCAACTTAGGTTCTGGCCGTATCGTTTACCAAGAACTGACCCGCATCAGTAAAGCCATTGATGACCACGAGTTCGAAGCGAATCCTGCGCTGTGTAACGCAGTAGATGCCGCCATTAAAGCCAACGGCGCAGTACACATCATGGGTCTGTTATCGCCAGGTGGTGTTCACAGCCACGAAGAACATATCGAAGCCATGTGCCGCATGGCAGTTGAGCGCGGTGCCACTAAAGTTTACCTACATGCTTTCCTAGATGGCCGCGACACGCCACCACGCAGCGCGAAAGGCACCTTAAGCCACTTTAACGACCTGTTTGCGAGCTTAGGCCACGGCCGTATCGCCTCTGTTATTGGTCGTTACTTTGCCATGGACCGTGACAACCGCTGGGATCGTGTATCCCAAGCCTATGAGCTGATCACCCAAGGTAAAGCCAAATTTCAATATGATAACGCTGTGACTGCATTAGAAGCCGCCTACAGCCGTGAAGAGAATGACGAGTTCGTGGCTTCATCTGCTATTGTCGATAACCAAGGTCAAGTAGCCACATTAAATGATGGCGATGCGCTGATTTTCATGAACTTCCGCGCAGACCGTGCTCGCCAGATCACCCGCAGCTTCATCAATCCAGATTTCGACGGTTTCGAACGTGCTGTGACGCCAAAGGTTCACTTTGTCACCCTGACCGAATACGCAGCCGACATCAAAGCACCCATCGCTTATCCGTCTGAAAACTTAGTAAATACTTTAGGTGAAGTGCTGCAAAACCGTGGCCGTACTCAGTTACGTATCTCCGAAACTGAAAAATATGCCCACGTGACCTTTTTCTTCAACGGTGGTAAAGAAGAACCGTTCACTGGTGAAGACCGCATCCTGATCAACTCACCTAAAGTAGCAACCTACGACCTGCAACCTGAAATGAGTTCAACAGAACTGACTGACAAGTTAGTTGCAGCAATCGAATCAAATCAATACGATGTAATCATTTGTAACTACCCTAATGGCGATATGGTTGGTCACACGGGTAACTTTGATGCGGCGGTTAAAGCCTGCGAAGCTGTCGATACCTGTATCGGCCGCGTAGTAGATGCGCTCTCCAAGGTTGGCGGTGAATGTATTATCACTGCAGACCATGGCAACGCTGAGCAAATGACAGACGAGAGTACCGGTCAAGCCCATACTGCACACACCAGCGAGCTAGTGCCCTTTGTGTTTGTTGGCCGTGATGCCACTATCGATGAAGGTGGCAAGCTCAGCGATGTCGCGCCAACCATTCTCCATCTGTTGGGTGAAGCGGTTCCTGCTGAAATGACAGGTAAACCTTTAATTCACGTAAAAGAGTAATAGTGAGCTAGTGAGTATTAGACTCCCCATTAAAGCCAGCATCATCGCTGGCTTTATGATGTTTTCTTGCTTGGCAGACGCTTCTGATTTGGAGAAGCGTCAGTCCGATTTGAAATCGATTCAAGCGCAAATCAATGCTCAACAAAGCGCGCTCAAGAACACCACTAAACAACGGGAAAAACTGCTTTCATTGCTGCGTAGCGATGAAGAAGCCATTGCCGCTGCGGCGAAAAAGGTCAACAGCACCAAAAACAGTCTAGCGCAAATCGATACTTCGCTCGCCGAACTCAAGCAGCGCCAGTCTGAGTTAGAAACCTTGAAGGTGACTCAGCAAAACACCCTGTCAAAACAGCTTTCAAGCGCCTATTTAGCCGGTAATCACGATTACACTAAAATGATGCTAAATCAGCAGAGTCCCGCCAGTATCGAGCGGATGTTGGCCTATTACCAATATCTCAACAAGGCAAGGATGAAATCCATTAATGAGCTCAAACAGACGCTTAATGAGCTGGAAGACATCAAAGCCACTCAAACTAAAAAGCAAAAACAACTCAACAGTTTGATTGCCGAGCAGCAGGTGCAATCTAAGCGCCTGAGCCAAGAACAAAATCAACGTCAAGCAACGCTTAAAGAATTACAACGTACCCTCAACTCTAAGGGCGCGGAACTCGAGCAATTGCAAATTGAAGAGGCCAGCTTAAAGCGGGTCGTCGATCAAGCGCTCAAGGCTTCACGCAGTGTGCCTTCGATGGAAGGTTTTGATAAACAGGGCGGCAAACTCAAATGGCCGACTAAGGGTCGGGTCAGTGCTAGCTTTGGCAGCCCACGCTCGGGCCAAGTCGTCTGGAAAGGCACTTTGCTGTCTGCGCCTGAAGGCCAAAATATTCGCGCAGTTTCTGGCGGTAAGGTGATTTACGCCGATTGGCTAAAGGGGTTTGGTCTCGTGATGGTGGTCGATCACGGCAAAGGCTATATGAGTCTTTATGGTCACGCCCAAGCATTATTAAAAAGCCCTGGCGATATGGTCAAAGCTGGCGATGCAATTGCTTTAGTTGGTCGCTCAGGTGGACAGACAGAGCCTGGCCTATACTTTGAAATTAGGTATAAGGGGCAAGCCGTCGATCCAGCCAAGTACTGTCGCTAATCAGTACTTAGCTAACGTGGTTGTCCCCGAATTTATAGGGGACAGCCATGAATCAATTCATCCGCAATTTTGCCTGTGTCACACTCGGCCTAAGCCTTGGACTGTCCGTTAGCCTCTCTAGCCAAGAGAATGCCAAAACCTACCGCAGTGACTTCGACTATCCCCTATTGCAGGATGTGCTTGAGACTGTCGAAACCTATTATGTAAAAACCCTCACGAAAGAAGAATTAGTACAAGCCGCTATTAAAGGAATATTCGAACACTTAGATCCCTATTCCAGCTTTTTAAATCATCAAGAACTCGTAGATTTGCGCGACAACAATCGCGGTGAATATTTTGGGTTTGGTTTTGAAGTGGCCAGTGATAAAGACAAGATCAGTATCGTTACCCCCTTTGCCAACTCCCCTGCAGAACTTGCAGGTATTGAAGCGGGTGACACTATCGTGAAGTTAAATACAACGTTGGCAACTGAGTCTAATCTTGCCGAAATCCTAGATAAGATTAAGCAACATAGCATTAAAAATCAGAGTATTGAGTTAACGTTAAAACACCGCAACAATGACAAAGAATTTGTGGTGACCCTAAAACCCAGCACTATTACCATCGAATCTGTCAGCAGTAAGTTGCTTAATGGCAATATAGGCTATATCAGGTTATCAAGCTTCCAAGAGAACTCCACCGTGGATATGGTTCGTTCGCTCACGCCATGGCAGCATCAACACTTAAATGGCCTGATCCTCGATTTACGCAACAACCCAGGGGGACTCCTCGACCAGGCCATTAAAATCGCAGATCTCTTTCTTGCCAAGGGCCGTATCGTCTCCACTTCGGGACGTTATTTTGATGCTAACTCAGATTACTATGCATCCCCTAAAACTATGCTTGGTAATGTGCCTATGTTAGTACTTATCAATAAAGGCTCAGCTTCAGCAGCTGAAGTACTCGCAGCAGCATTACAGCAGAATGGCCGCGCTAAATTGCTCGGAGAAACCAGTTTTGGTAAAGGCACTGTTCAGAGTCTTATCCCCATACTTAACGATGGTAACGCTATTAAGCTCACCATTGCCCAATACAACACCCCAAGGGGCGATAATATCCACGATATGGGTATTGTCCCAGATATCAAAATCGCTTCTGGCAGCAGCCAAGATAATCTAGCTATAATCGATGCCATAACAGCACGGACCGATGTTAGCCAAGACAATATCGTCAACACCGCGATAGCTTGGATGAAACACCACGACTAATAAGTGAGCACAGTGCGCCTACAAACTATTCTGACCCTTGGGATGCTTTTTATCGCACCCAGCCATGCCGCGCAAATCGCCCTAATAATGGATGACATCGGTGATCGCAAAGCCGATGTCGACGTGCTAACGCTTCCACCTTCGGTCACACTATCCGTCTTACCCTATACCCCATTAACAACCAAACTGGCAGAGATAGGACACGAAAAAGGCCATGAAATCATGCTGCATTTACCCATGCAGGCATTGAACGGTAAAGCGATGGGTTCCGGTGGGCTCACCAGTGAAATGGGTGAAGATGAATTTCGCCAACAAGTACTATCTGCACTCGCCAGCGTTCCCCATGTCAAAGGGGTAAATAATCATATGGGTAGTCTGTTAACCCAAATGGGGCAACCTATGACGTGGTTAATGGATACTCTTAAGCAACAGCAAGTGTATTTTATCGATAGCAGGACAACACAATATACAATTGCTGAAACAAGTGCACAAAAGGCAGGGGTACCAGTACTGGCACGTAAACTATTTCTCGATAACGACGTCAGCGAACAGGCAATAGAATCGCAATTCAACTTAATGATTCAACAGGCACATATTCAAGGGCAGCTTGTAGTTATTGCTCATCCCTATCCACAAACGATTAAATTTTTAAGGGCGAATATCGAACGGTTAGAGCTGGAAGGAATTCAGCTAGTCACACCAACTCAACTCCTGAGCAGCAAGTTTGCTTTACAACCTGTTAGTCCAACTTTAAGACTGAAATAGACAGATCGGGCAATAATGCCATCAATTCATCTTTGTTGGTCACAATGTCCTGCAGACAGTATTGATCAAGCACACCAAGATAAGCTTCCACCGCCTTGGCTAACACACCTTTAAGTTGGCAAGCTGGGGTGAATTTGCAATAGGGTTTACTACAATCGATAGGAGCTAAAGAGTGTTCAAGCACACGCACCAATTGCCCTAGGTTAATCTCTGACGCAGGCTTGCCCAAACGAAAACCACCCATTTTCCCTCGAATGGTCTCTAAATAACCGAGTTTTCCTAAGTGATGCACAATCTTAGAAACATGATTAGGAGATAAATCAAAAACCTGAGTAATTTCAGCGATTCGAAACAGCGTACTTCTGTCAGGCTGTATTGCTAAGTACATCAAGGTACGAATGCCAAAATCGGTATAGCGAGTTAACTGCATATTTCACCTGCCTGTGACAACACTACTGTGTAGTCTGAGATTCGAGGTGGGTAATCAACCACAATGCCTCTTCATTTGAATGACCACAGACATCCAAAGTAGCCTCAAATTCACTACAAACCGCGGGGCGATCCTTTGACCCGAATATCAAACATAAATTGTCTTCGCTTAATTGCACGCAACGCTCACCAGCAGCCTTTCCTTCAGGCATACCTGGAATAGCACTACTAATCGACGGCGCTATACAACAAGCACCACAACCAAGACGACAATTCATTTTGATGACTCTTACCTACTACAAGACATTATACCGTTTAATGCAAGCTACGGCAGGATCATACCCCAATACTGCTAGCTTGCGCACAAGCTTAAGTTGATAAGCCTACAGAAACGCATAAAATAAAAAAGCCTCATCTTTCGATGAGGCTTATCTCTTTGTGTTGGCGGAGCGGACGGGACTCGAACCCGCGACCCCCGGCGTGACAGGCCGGTATTCTAACCAACTGAACTACCGCTCCAACTCTTTATGGTGCTACTTACTTCAAGTAGAGACCAAATTAGGCGCTTGGCGATGACCTACTCTCACATGGGGAGACCCCACACTACCATCGGCGCGATTGCGTTTCACTTCTGAGTTCGGGATGGGATCAGGTGGGACCACAATGCTATTGTCACCAAGCAAATTTGTTATTTACTTACCCGTCTTATCTTTGCGCAGGCAGTAAATTAAATTCGGAAAGCTGTTTGAGTCACTTCTTAAGTGTTTGTATTCTATCTAAGTACGACTTAGTAAAACCCATCTGGGTTGTATGGTTAAGCCTCTCGAGTCATTAGTATCAGTTAGCTCAACGCCTCACAACGCTTACACACCTGACCTATCAACGTCCTAGTCTCGAACGGCTCTTTAGTGGACTTAAAGTCCAAGGGATGACTCATCTTGGGGCTCGCTTCCCGCTTAGATGCTTTCAGCGGTTATCGATTCCGAACATAGCTACCGGGCAATGCCATTGGCATGACAACCCGAACACCAGCGGTTCGTTCACTCCGGTCCTCTCGTACTAGGAGCAACTCCCCTCAATCATCCAACGCCCACGGCAGATAGGGACCGAACTGTCTCACGACGTTCTGAACCCAGCTCGCGTACCACTTTAAATGGCGAACAGCCATACCCTTGGGACCGACTTCAGCCCCAGGATGTGATGAGCCGACATCGAGGTGCCAAACACCGCCGTCGATATGAACTCTTGGGCGGTATCAGCCTGTTATCCCCGGAGTACCTTTTATCCGTTGAGCGATGGCCCTTCCATTCAGAACCACCGGATCACTATGACCTACTTTCGTACCTGCTCGACGTGTCTGTCTCGCAGTTAAGCTGGCTTATGCCATTGCACTAACCGTACGATGTCCGACCGTACTTAGCCAACCTTCGTGCTCCTCCGTTACTCTTTGGGAGGAGACCGCCCCAGTCAAACTACCCACCAGGCACTGTCCTCAACCCCGATAAGGGGCCAGAGTTAGAACATCAACACTACAAGGGTGGTATTTCAAGGACGACTCCACGAGAACTAGCGTTCCCGCTTCAAAGTCTCCCACCTATCCTACACATGTAGGGTCAATGTTCAGTGCCAAGCTATAGTAAAGGTTCACGGGGTCTTTCCGTCTAGCCGCGGGTATACGGCATCTTCACCGCAATTTCAACTTCACTGAGTCTCGGCTGGAGACAGCGTGGCCATCATTACGCCATTCGTGCAGGTCGGAACTTACCCGACAAGGAATTTCGCTACCTTAGGACCGTTATAGTTACGGCCGCCGTTTACCGGGGCTTCGATCATGAGCTTCTCTTGCGATAACCCAATCAATTAACCTTCCGGCACCGGGCAGGCGTCACACCGTATACGTCATCTTGCGATTTTGCACAGTGCTGTGTTTTTGATAAACAGTTGCAGCCACCTGGTATCTGCGACTGCCGTCAGCTTAGGGAGCAAGTCCCATCACCAACAGCAGCGTACCTTCTCCCGAAGTTACGGTACCATTTTGCCTAGTTCCTTCAGCCGAGTTCTCTCAAGCGCCTTGGTATTCTCTACCCGACCACCTGTGTCGGTTTGGGGTACGATTCCCGCTAACCTGAAGCTTAGAAGATTTTCCTGGAAGCATGGCATCAACTACTTCAGTCCCGTAGGACCTCGTCATCAGCTCTCAGTGTATAGTGACCCGGATTTGCCTAAGTCACCCACCTACCACCTTAAACGCGGACTACCAACGCCGCGCTAGCCTAGCCTTCTCCGTCTCTCCATCGCAGTTAGCGGAAGTACAGAAATATTAATCTGTTTCCCATCGACTACGCCTTTCGGCCTCGCCTTAGGGGTCGACTCACCCTGCCCCGATTAACGTTGGACAGGAACCCTTGGTCTTTCGGCGAGGGGGTTTTTCACCCCCTTTATCGTTACTCATGTCAGCATTCGCACTTCTGATACCTCCAGCGTGGGTTACCCCTTCACCTTCAACGGCTTACAGAACGCTCCTCTACCGCGCAACCCTAATGGATTGCACCCGTAGCTTCGGTGGTATGTTTAGCCCCGTTACATCTTCCGCGCAGGCCGACTCGACTAGTGAGCTATTACGCTTTCTTTAAATGATGGCTGCTTCTAAGCCAACATCCTAGCTGTCTAAGCCTTCCCACATCGTTTCCCACTTAACATACACTTTGGGACCTTAGCTGACGGTCTGGGTTGTTTCCCTTTTGACGACGGACGTTAGCACCCGCCGTCTGTCTCCCGGATAGCACTCTTTGGTATTCGGAGTTTGCAAAGGGTTGGTAAGTCGGGATGACCCCCTAGCCTTAACAGTGCTCTACCCCCAAAGGTGTTCGTCCGAGGCGCTACCTAAATAGCTTTCGAGGAGAACCAGATATCTCCCGGTTTGATTGGCCTTTCACCCCCAGCCACAAGTCATCCGCTAATTTTTCAACATTAGTCGGTTCGGTCCTCCAGTTGATGTTACTCAACCTTCAACCTGCCCATGGCTAGATCACCGGGTTTCGGGTCTACGCCTTGCAACTAAACGCGCAGTTAACACTCGGTTTCCCTACGGCTCCGCTATTCGCTTAACCTCGCTACAAAACGTAAGTCGCTGACCCATTATACAAAAGGTACGCAGTCACGGTCTCAAGAACCGCTCCCACTGCTTGTACGTATACGGTTTCAGGTTCTATTTCACTCCCCTCACAGGGGTTCTTTTCGCCTTTCCCTCACGGTACTGGTTCACTATCGGTCAGTCAGGAGTATTTAGCCTTGGAGGATGGTCCCCCCATATTCAAACAGGATATCACGTGTCCCGCCTTACTCGATTTCATCAAAGGTTAGTTTTCGTGTACGGGGCTATCACCCTGTGCCGCTGGACTTTCCAGACCATTCCACTAACACCCCTCTGACTTAAGGGCTAATCCCCGTTCGCTCGCCGCTACTAGGGGAATCTCGGTTGATTTCTTTTCCTAAGGGTACTTAGATGTTTCAGTTCCCCTCGTTCGCCTCACTACACTATGTATTCATGTAGTGATAACAGCTTATGCTGCTGGGTTCCCCCATTCGGACATCGTTAGCTCAAATGCTTGTTACTAGCTCGCCAACGCTTTTCGCAAGTTACTACGTCCTTCATCGCCTCTGACTGCCAAGGCATCCACCGTATACGCTTAGTCGCTTAACCATACAACCCAAATGAGTTTCACTCACCTAGGTCGTTGCGACCAGCTGGTTTTACTTGTCTCATTTCCGACCAAGGAAATGGACTCGCCTTAGACTTGAATATTCAAGACACTTAAAAAGTGTTTTAAGAACTCAATTTTTTCGTATTAACACAACGACAGACATCATTGTATTAATTACTATCAGCTTTCCAAATTGTTAAAGAACAATGCTTACCGGCATGCGGTGCATTTCGCTCTCCCTTCCCTTACAGGAAGTTCAACAAGCCATCTGTGTGAACACTCAACAAACATCGAGTTAGTCGTATAGGTAAGGAGGTGATCCAGCCCCAGGTTCCCCTAGGGCTACCTTGTTACGACTTCACCCCAGTCATGAACCACAAAGTGGTGAGCGCCCTCCCGAAGGTTAAGCTACCCACTTCTTTTGCAGCCCACTCCCATGGTGTGACGGGCGGTGTGTACAAGGCCCGGGAACGTATTCACCGTGACATTCTGATTCACGATTACTAGCGATTCCGACTTCATGGAGTCGAGTTGCAGACTCCAATCCGGACTACGACGAGCTTTGTGAGATTAGCTCCACCTCGCGGCTTTGCAACCCTCTGTACTCGCCATTGTAGCACGTGTGTAGCCCTACTCGTAAGGGCCATGATGACTTGACGTCGTCCCCACCTTCCTCCGGTTTATCACCGGCAGTCTCCCTAGAGTTCCCGCCATTACGCGCTGGCAAATAAGGATAGGGGTTGCGCTCGTTGCGGGACTTAACCCAACATTTCACAACACGAGCTGACGACAGCCATGCAGCACCTGTCTCAGAGTTCCCGAAGGCACTAAGCTATCTCTAGCGAATTCTCTGGATGTCAAGAGTAGGTAAGGTTCTTCGCGTTGCATCGAATTAAACCACATGCTCCACCGCTTGTGCGGGCCCCCGTCAATTCATTTGAGTTTTAACCTTGCGGCCGTACTCCCCAGGCGGTCTACTTAATGCGTTAGCTTGAGAGCCCAGTGTTCAAGACACCAAACTCCGAGTAGACATCGTTTACGGCGTGGACTACCAGGGTATCTAATCCTGTTTGCTCCCCACGCTTTCGTGCCTGAGCGTCAGTCTTTGTCCAGGGGGCCGCCTTCGCCACCGGTATTCCTCCAGATCTCTACGCATTTCACCGCTACACCTGGAATTCTACCCCCCTCTACAAGACTCTAGTCGACCAGTTCGAAATGCAATTCCCAGGTTGAGCCCGGGGCTTTCACATCTCGCTTAATCAACCGCCTGCGCACGCTTTACGCCCAGTAATTCCGATTAACGCTTGGACCCTCCGTATTACCGCGGCTGCTGGCACGGAGTTAGCCGGTCCTTCTTCTGTAGGTAACGTCACAGCTGCAAGGTATTAACTTACAACCTTTCCTCCCTACTGAAAGTGCTTTACAACCCGAAGGCCTTCTTCACACACGCGGCATGGCTGCATCAGGGTTTCCCCCATTGTGCAATATTCCCCACTGCTGCCTCCCGTAGGAGTCTGGGCCGTGTCTCAGTCCCAGTGTGGCTGATCATCCTCTCAGAACAGCTAGGGATCGTCGCCTTGGTGAGCCATTACCTCACCAACTAGCTAATCCCACCTAGGTTCATCCAATCGCGGAAGGCCCGAAGGTCCCCTCCTTTCCCCCGTAGGGCGTATGCGGTATTAGCAGTCGTTTCCAACTGTTATCCCCCACGACTGGGCAGATCCCTAGGCATTACTCACCCGTCCGCCGCTCGCCACCTCAGGAACAAGTTCCCTTGTGCTGCCGCTCGACTTGCATGTGTTAGGCCTGCCGCCAGCGTTCAATCTGAGCCATGATCAAACTCTTCAATTAAAAGTTTTTTTGTTTAACTCGCGTTAAACGACTCAATGAATTCTGATTTGCTGCTTCGACTCGAAAGTCAAAACAAACTGTACATATTGCTATGAACACTCATTCATTGATTTAATTCTTTGATTACTCGCCAAACGGCAGAGTAATTTCGATTAACTCAACACCTGTGAGTGTCCACACAGATTTCTTGTTTAGATTGTTAAAGAGCATTTGACCTCAAGCTTCGCGTTACCGCTCAGCGGGTCAGGGCTGCGTATTCTACGCATTTCCCATTTCGCGTCAAGGAGTTTTTTCAACTTCTTTTCGCACTTGAATCGTTCGCTTAAAAGCTGTTCGATTCAAGCTGAATCAGCATTCGCTTTCGCGCTCTGCCGTGTCAGTGGATGCGCATTATAGGGAGCCTGAGTTTTTGCGCAACCCTTAATTTAAAGATAATTGCTATTTTCGCGCTGTTCGTTGGAAATTTGACCTGACCTGTCAGTTTTTAACCTTTATAATGTGATAAAACACTCAATTAGGGACTTTTTTATGTCAGCGTCACTCAGATCTTATCAAGGAATTCGGCCACAATTAGCAGATAACGTATATATAGATGAGTCTTGTGTACTCGTTGGAGATATTGCCTTAGATAATGACGCCAGTATTTGGCCTATGGTGGCTGCGCGTGGTGACGTAAACCACATCCGTATCGGTAAGCGTTCAAATGTGCAAGACGGTAGCGTATTGCATGTGACTCGCAAATCAGCTTCTCGTCCAGATGGTCATCCGTTGCTCATTGGCGATGATGTAACGATTGGTCATAAGGCAATGTTACACGGCTGCAAGGTTGGTAACCGCGTATTAGTAGGCATGGGCGCAATTATTCTCGATGGCGCGGTTTTAGAAGATGATGTGATTTTAGGTGCGGGTTCTTTAGTCCCACCAGGCAAAGTTTTACAAAGTGGCTACTTATATGTGGGCAGCCCTGTCAAGCAAGCTAGACCGTTAACTGAAGCGGAGCTTAAGTTCTTACCTGAATCAGCAGATAACTACGTGCGTCTGAAAAACGAATATCTGGCAGAGCCTAAATCAGAGTAATGATTTAGGATCTATGGGATGGCTGAATAACCTTATTAGTCTCAGCCATCCCTATGTTTGAATCTGCGTTTAACCTAAGTGCACCGCACCAAACTCATCAAACTCTTCTGCTTCGATTAGCTCTTCTGCCATTTCTTCAGCATCAAATCTCACCGCATCGAACAGCGCTAACATTGCTGCCGCTTCGTCTGCCCTAGGCTGTGGCGAGAAATCATTTAACTGCGCCAGCTTTTCTGCACTGATATAACATTTGATATTCATCCCTTGAAGTTGAGCGATAAAACAGATTTGTTTGTTGTTATCGTCCCAATATTGCAGATCGGGGAACAGGACACTTTGATTCATTACACTTGCCTATTTGCTGACTTTACCAAGTTGCTCTCTTAATAAGTTAAGCACCCTTTGGCTATCTGGCTCAATACCCCGCCACAAAGCAAAGCTTTTCGCCGCCTGACCAACGAGCATTCCGAGGCCATCAATCACCTTTGCTGCACCTTGGGATAAGGCCCATTGATTAAATGTGGTTAGCTCGGCGCCATACATCATGTCGTAGCAGACCGTATGAGTCCCGATTACAGATGGTGAAATTGCAGGTAATTCGCCCACAAGACTAGCGGAGGTCGAATTGATCACCACATCATACTCGCCTGATAATTCATGGGTTGCGACTGCACTCAACTTATCGCGATAAAGAACAGCCTCAACCTCGCTAAAGATATCAACTAACTGCTGCGCTTTACATTGGGTACGATTAGTGATGACAAGTTGCCCTATCCCCGCCCCGAGCAAAGGCAAGATACAACCCCTCGCCGCACCACCCGCACCGACCAACAACACTTTTTGATGATGCAGACCGCCAAGGTTTGCCGTGAGATCGGCAACCAAGCCTAAGCCATCAGTGTTATCTCCCCGAATAGTGCCATCATCCTGCAAGATCAGCGTGTTTACCGCACCCGCTATCTCAGCTTCCGCACTCAAACTTTGGCAAAGCGCAAATGCCTGCTCCTTAAATGGCACAGTCACATTCGCCCCTTTACCACCGCTGCTAAAGAAGTGACGGAGCGATTCTTCAAAGCCATCAACGGGAGCAAGGATAGCCTCATAGGTCATGGCTTGATGCGTCATGGCGGCAAATTGGCCGTGGATGAATGGCGATTTACTGTGGTTAATGGGGTTACCGAAAACGGCGTATTTGTCTGTCTTAACCGATCTTGCTGTCATTAATGCTTTCCTGCCATGAATGCTTTGTAGTGACTGGGCTGATTTGGCAGTCTACCGCGCTTTTGGCTCTGCGCAACAGCAATTATCCGAACGCCTGTTTCAAGCTATAATGCACCATTGCTTCATAGACGATAGATAAGATGAATTGGCTAAAAAAGATTTTTACTAAACATGCAACACCTCAAGATGACCGAGACCCAACGCAATCCAATGCTTACGATTTGATTGGTGGCGACAAAGTCATTAAGGCGATTGCAAAGAGTTTTTACCAGAAGATGGCTTCTTCCGACGAAACCCAAGCATTGTTTGCCCTGCATAGAGCCCCTATCGCGGAGTCAGAACAAAAGCTATATGAGTTTTTAAGTGGTTGGCTCGGTGGACCGCAGTTGTACCAGCAAAAGTATGGGCACCCTGCACTGCGCGCTCGCCATATGCCCTTTGCCGTCGATGAAGCGATGCGGGATCAATGGCTATTCTGCATGAAATTTGCCATTGATGAACATATAAAAAAGCCAGAGCATCGTGCCGCCATTTTTGAGGCGATTTCTACTCTGGCCGATCATATGCGTAATCAATAGGATTTAATTACGAAGTCAACGCTGACATTCAGTGCTTATACCCAGTCGCGAGGTTTGAGGTAGTTATCGTACAAATCTGCCTCAGGACTCCCTGCCTCAGGTGTATAGGCATACTGCCAACGCACTAAGGGCGGCATCGACATCAGAATGGATTCAGTACGACCACCCGTTTGTAGGCCAAATAGTGTTCCACGATCATAGACCAAGTTAAATTCCACGTAACGACCACGGCGGTAGAGTTGGAATTCACGCTCACGCTCGCCATAGACTACGTCTTTACGGCGCTCAACAATTGGCGTATAGGCTTTTAGAAAGCCATTCCCCACCGCCTGCATAAATGCAAAACTGCTATCAAAGCCTGCTTGGTTAAGGTCGTCGAAAAACAGACCACCCACACCGCGGGTTTCATTGCGATGTGGTAGGAAGAAATAATCATCACACCACTTTTTATATTTTGGATAAACATCATCACCAAAGGGCAAGCACAGGTTCTTAGCAGTTTGGTGCCACTCTCTAACATCCTCTTCAAAGGGATAGTAAGGTGTTAAATCGAAACCACCACCGAACCACCAAACCGGATCAGCGCCCTCTTTATGGGCAATGAAGAAGCGTACGTTAGCGTGGGTGGTTGGGATGTAGGGATTATTTGGATGAATAACCAAAGACACCCCCATAGCCTCAAAGCTTCGGCCAGCCAATTCTGGGCGATGTGCAGTCGCCGATGCGGGCATTGCTGCGCCAGTCACATGGGAGAAGTTCACCCCAGCTTGCTCGAAAACCGCACCTTGAGTTAACACGCGGCTTGTACCACCGCCGCCTTCAGCGCGTGTCCAAGAATCTGCAGCAAAGGTGGCTTTACCATCTAATTGCTCCAACCCAACACAAATTCGTTGTTGCAGGTTGAGAAGAAACGCTTTTACGACTGACGCATCTGGCAAACTCATCTGTTTATCATCCTTACTAGGGTTCAGTTATTGTCCATTACGAAAAATTTTGCCGCTGCGGGCATCGATAATCGTTGAAGGCTGGCGCTGCTGACCTAAAGAGCCCAGCACTAAAGCATCGATTTTATTGTCGAAATCCTTCAGGATTTGCTCACCACTCAATGCGGGATTTTCCCCCGCCAAGTTAGCGCTGGTCGAAACTAAGGGTTTGCCCAAAGCCTCACACATAGATCTTACGCCTTCGTGCGCGGACACCCGAACCGCAATCGAATCAAACTCTCCGCATAAAAAACGTGAGACATGGGATTTAATCGGCATCACAAAGGTAAAGGGGCCCGGCCACTTAGAAAATGCAAACTCGAGTTGCTCTGCGGTTAGCTGTGAGTCATCAACATAGGCAAGGAGCTGCTTAAAATCACTGGCAACCAGAATCAGCCCTTTTTGCCATGGACGCTGCTTTACGGCCAAAAGCTTTTGAATTGCCTCATCATTATCGGGATCACAACCTAAACCATAAACGGCTTCGGTTGGATAGGCGATCACGCCACCATTAAGTACAACATCGTTAATTTCTGATGGGTGTAGCTGCAACATCTTAACAATTACCTTTTAGCGTTTGATGAGTTCAACAAGTAAATATCAACTATTGATAGTCCCATCCATGGAGAATTTGAATTATACCCACACAAGACACCTCGGCCAACGGTTTGGCACTAGGGCGCGTTGACGTTTTGAGATTAAATTTTGTTCGTTCTGGCAAGCTCGTACTCGCGAAACGAGAAATGACGTGTAGTTATTCTACTCAAATGACGAGCGGCTCTTGTGTAAAAGAGCAAGAGTAAGTGCTTGCCAGACGAACCCTTCGGGCAGCGTTTGGCTGACGTTTCTGCTACGTTATCGTCCGTTTATGTAGAATAACTACACGGCACGGACTTTGCCTTGCATAAACACCAGCCAAAATGCTGCAAAAATAACCCTGAAACGTCAACACGCCCTAGAGAGCTTGCTTGTATTTACAACTCTTCTGCGGACACTCTAACCGTAACCCACCCGCGCCTTTACGTTCAACTAAAATCCCATAGCCGCAGCTTGGGCATGTTTGCGCAACAGGTGGAAAATTAACGATAAACTTGCACTTAGGGTAGGCATTACAAGCATAAAAGCTTTTACCAAAACGGCTAGTTCTGTGCTCTAACTTACCGGTATGACATTCTGGACAAGCTACTTCCGGCTTATCTGTATCCTGTGCAGACTTTTCGATATGGGTACAACTCGGGTATTGAGTACAGCCAATAAAGATCCCAAATCGACCCGATTTAACTGCCAGCTCATGGCCACATTCGGGGCACTTTGAACCCTCAATCACTTGAGTATCAATCGATTCGTGCTGCACTAAAGGGCGAGTGTATTCACAGTGGGGGTAATTATTACAACCAATAAAACTGCCATGTTTACTGTGTTTTACCGATAGCTCACTGCCACACTCGGGACAGAGTTCAAATTCTTTTTCCAGCGCGTGCGCATGGGCACTAAAGAGTTGTTCGTCGATCTTAGACATAATTAATTACCACCAGTCATTGCGCTATCGCATATAACTCACTGTGTATGTTTACAAAAACACATGGCATCAAAAAAGGAGGACTTAGCCTCCTTTCCTATTATTCTATCGTATCGCAACATTTAAGAATGCAAGCGGCCGTCGGGCTGCTCAAATATTAAATCTTCCATTTGCTCATAGGCCGATTCGTGGCCAGGTGCATTAAACAGCACCATTAGAATAACCCATTTCAGGTCTTCAAGGATTAATGCTGGCTCGTCCAGCTCCATGACTCTGTCGATAACCATTTCACGGGTTTCGACATTAAGTACTTTAACCTGTTCAAGAAACAGTAAAAAGCCACGGCATTCCACATCCAACTTTTCCATTTCGTCTTGGGTATAAATACGAAATGAATGCTGATCATGATTGCAAAGATAGGGCTTATCACTTTCCTGTAACTCTGCGAGGCGCTCCAACCAAGTAAGTGCTTTTAATATCTCAGATTGATGAAATCCTGCCCGAGTCAGTTCTTTTGTTAACTCGTCTTCATCGACCAGCAACTCAACTTCACTATGAACATAGTTTTCAAATAGATACATGAGTATATCAAACATGGCTAGCTCCTCTTAACTCTAACGTAACCACCGGGTACCGCTTCCACCCAACCTTGCAACTCAAGTTCAAGCATTTGTTCTAACACCAGATCTATCGTTTTCCCACTATGTTCGACTACAGCATCAATTGATGTAGTTTCATAACCTACACTAGCTAACAGCGATGAAAATGGCAAACTACAAATTTCCCTCTGCTGTATATGGTGGCAGGAGTTTAACTCTTCAAGATGAAAGGCGGTTAAACTTGCCAGCTCTTCTACTATATCGGCCGCAGTTTCCACAAGTTTTGCCCCATCGCGTAATAAATCATGGCAACCTTGGTGGTAACCACCGAGGATTGAACCAGGCACGGCAAACACCTCACGCCCCTGCTCCATGGCCAATCTTGCGGTAATGAGTGAGCCACTTTTTCTGCAAGCTTCAACGACTAACGTCCCTAAAGATAGACCGCTGATAATGCGGTTTCGTTTCGGAAAATTGCCTGCAAATGGACCCACATCAGGCCAAAACTCGCTTATTATACAGCCTTGCTGCTGAATATCCTCATAAAGCTGTCGATGTCGCCTTGGGTATACAATATCAATACCAGTACCGAGCACCGCAAAGGTTGGTCTATTGTGCTCAACACAGGCCCTATGGGCCGCACCATCGATTCCTAATGCCATGCCACTACAAATACTTATACCTAGCGCAGAGACTTCCGTTGCAAGCTGATAGGCCACTTGTAATCCGCTAGGAGATGCATTGCGGCTGCCGACAATGGCCAAGGATGGATAAGCTAGGGCCTCTACAGGACCCTTAATAAAAAGGATGCTCGGAGGATCAGGGATTTGTTTAAGCAGCGGCGGATAGAGGGGATCGGAGAAATCAATTAGGGTATTGCTTGGGGAAGCTTGTTGCCACTCAAGGGCTAAATCGACTTTTTGATAATCAATAGTCAGGTTTTGGAGCAGTTGCCCAGACAAAGGTAGCGCTTCTCTTTCATGCTCTAACCTTTGTCTGAGGTCATCCACATCCATGTGTTGTAGTAATTGTTGTGTCCGAGCGGGTCCTAGCCCAGATACAGCACTAACAACTAACCAATCGACCAAGTGTTTGGAGATTATTGACCTCTTAGGGCTAATGTCTCTGGTGTGATCAACTTATCATCGACCCGAACGGGGCGCTCGGATGTCATGATTAACGCTAGACTGGTCTTATCAAACACTTTAAAGACCATAAGTTTACCGTGATAAATATCAGGCATCTGCAGAGAACTATCTGTGGAGAGCGAAGCCATCAAGCTATCATAGGCTGTACGCTCAGTGGCAAGTACAGGTACACCATCGTTATCTACGACGATTTGCTCACCTTCGCGGTAGATAGAAAAGACTTCACCAGGCTCTACTCCATCTGCTTTACCTTTATCTAGGTAAACCGCGTGTAATTTACCCGCTTCACGCAATTTAGTCGCAGTTGCCACAACATGCGCAGGCACCTGTAAGTCAGAGGGCTTTAACGTAAAATAGGCCGACATTAAGGATTCATCTTCCATCGGAAGAGCCCTAAAACCTGCTTTAGTTTCTTGGAAGTTACTCAGTAATTTTACCTCAGAAACCTTTCCTGATTTAATCACCTGTCCGGTTGATGCCAAGATAGCCTCTTGCCCAAGAGACTCGCCCGTTTCCTTATCAAAGAACTCACGGCCACTATCATACATAGCCAACTTTTGACCTACGGGATATTCGTGACCAATATAAATCACATCGCCAGTGACATGGCGACGTCCAGGTTTTTCACCCGCAAGCATCATAGGCTGTTCGGCTAACCAATCGGCATCGACAACTCGGTTTTGCACTAAGTAGTTTTGAATGAGTGACAGATCCACTGTAGGAACGGCATCACCCTTCTGTACGATGCGCCCCTCTGGGGTCTTTTTAATATGTGGCTTACCTTCGCCATTACGGACTAATCTTGGTTGACCATTGACGAAGACTAAGGTGAGTAAATCACCAGGGTAAATCAAATGGGGATTGGCAATCTGTGGATTAACATCCCATAGTTGAGGCCATCTCCATGGGTCACTTAAAAAAGTGCCAGAAATGTCCCAGAGGGTATCGCCTTTTTTAACGACATAGGATTCTGGGTGGCCGGCCTTCAACGTCAATGTATCGGCTGAAACCATTGTGCTACTAAACGTCATTAACGCGAGTAAAATTAACCGTTTCATGGTGCTGTCCATGTTGTTTGGCCCTTAAATCGAGCTTTTACTGTTATTGATTGGCACTAAAGATTAAAATTAGTCCATTAGCCTCAGTCAGTATAACCAACTGATTGAGATTTGACAGACTTGTTAAGAGTTTATGTATGGCATTACTAAAAGTTTTACGTTTCCCAGACGAAAGATTACGTACTCAAGCGCAACCGATTTCCGAGTTTAATGCTGAGTTACAAACGCAAATCGACGATATGTTCGAGACTATGTACCAAGAAAAGGGTATTGGTCTGGCCGCAACCCAAGTTGATTACCATAAACAACTGATCGTTATGGATTTGCAGGACGATATCGAGCGCCCTAAGGTTTTCATCAATCCAGAAATTATCGCCAGCAGTGGTGATTTTTGTAATGAAGAGGGCTGTCTGTCGGTTCCAGGCATTTATGCCAAAGTCGACCGTGCCGAGTTTATTACGGTTAAAGCCCTCGATAGACACGGTAATGAATTTATTGTCGAAGCAGATGAGCTATTTGCGATTTGTATTCAGCATGAAATGGACCATCTTAAAGGTAAGTTGTTTGTCGACTACCTGTCGCCATTGAAGCGTCAACGGATCAAACAGAAACTTGAGAAAGCGGCCCGTCTGGACGCCAAATAAGCACTAGGATTAGATTTGAAACCATTGAATATCATCTTCGCCGGAACACCGGATTTTGCCTCTCGCCATTTACAAGCTTTGATTAACTCAGAGCACAATGTTATTGGGGTTTACACTCAGCCAGATAGACCTGCAGGTCGAGGCAAAAAGCTCACCGCCAGCCCAGTAAAAGAACTCGCGCTAGCTAACAACATTCCAGTTTATCAGCCGGGGTCACTTCGTAAAGAAGCCGCCCAACAGGAACTTGCTTCGCTCAATGCCGATATTATGGTGGTAGTTGCCTATGGTCTGATCCTGCCGAAGGTGGTGCTCGATACACCGCGACTGGGTTGTATTAACGTGCACGGTTCAATTCTGCCACGCTGGCGCGGTGCAGCCCCTATCCAAAGAGCGCTTTGGGCGGGTGATAAAGAAACTGGTGTCACTATTATGCAGATGGATGTAGGTCTCGATACCGGCGACATGCTGCTAAAAACCTATTTACCCATCGAAGATGATGACACTTCTGCGACACTTTACGAAAAACTCGCTCAGCAAGGTCCGCAGGCTCTTTTGCAAGCCCTCCAAGGGGTAGCAGCTGGGGCCTTAAGTGCCGAAAAGCAGGATGAGTCGCTAGCGAATTATGCCGAAAAACTCAGTAAGGAAGAGGCAAGACTCGACTGGAGCAAATCAGCCAAACAGTTGTGGCAAGAGGTTCGTGCTTTTAATCCATGGCCTGTGAGTTACTTTGAGCATCAAGGCAACACCATTAAAGTGTGGCAAACTCAAGTGAGCGCAACCACCAGCAATGCTGCACCAGGTACTATTATCAGCGCCAGTAAAAAAGGCATTGAAGTCGCGACTGCCGATGGTGTGTTAACCCTGCTAAGTATGCAACTGCCAGGTAAAAAACCATTGAGTGTCGCCGATATTCTCAACGCCCGCGGTGAATGGTTTACACCTAATACCCGCCTAAGCAATGAGGCAGAATCACAATGAACCTGCGCGCACTGGCAGCCAAAGCCATCTTCGAAGTCTTAGAAAAAGGCGTATCGCTTTCTGTTGCTTTGCCAGAGCAGCAAAAACACCTCGCCAGCGGCAAAGATAAAGCGCTATTAGCCGAACTGTGTTACGGCGTGATGCGCACCCTGCCTCAGGTTGAAAAACGGATCAGTGAGTGCCTCGCTAAACCCCTTAAGGGCAAGCAGCGCATTATTCACCAGCTGTTGATCGTTGGTTGTTACCAGTTGTATTTCACCCGTATTCCGAGTCATGCAGCGATTTCAGAAACGGCTGAGGCTTGCAGGCAGTTAAAGTTCGAAGGTATGGTCAAGGTGGTTAACGGCGTACTGCGTAATATTCAGCGCCAACTGACCCCATTGAGCACCGAGTCAGACACGCTGGCATACAATACGCCGGGCTGGTTAATCAAACGCTTAAAGGCGGCATATCCTGACAACTGGCAGGAGATTATCCAGCAAAGCCATGAACGTCCACCGATGTGGCTGCGTAACAATCGTCTATCCCAAGGCCGAACAGAATACCTAGCAGCGCTAAACGCGCTAGAAATTGAAGCCAGCCCAGGCACGAGTAACGATGCCATCTTGCTTGCCCATCCTAAGGATGTCTCTACCCTGCCGCGCTTCCATGAAGGCGCTGCATCCGTTCAAGACGGTGCAGCCCAATGGGCAGCAACCCTGCTTGCCCCAAAGGCGAACGAATTAGTACTCGATGCCTGCGCCGCGCCAGGCGGTAAAAGCTGTCATCTGCTCGAGCTTGAACCCAGCATTAAGTTAGTTGCGGTGGATTTTGATGCCAAGCGTCTCGAGCGCGTGCAACAAAACCTTGACCGTTTATCATTAAATGCAGAAGTTATTCATGGCGATGCAGCCAATATTGATTCTTGGTGGCAGGGCGATAAATTCGATCGCATCCTGCTTGATGCGCCCTGCTCGGCAACGGGTGTAATTCGGCGTCACCCCGATATCAAATGGCTCAGAAAAAACCACGACATAGAAGAACTGGCTGAGCTGCAAAGACAAATTCTCGATCACTGCTGGAAGTGGCTCAAGCCTGGTGGCACACTCTTGTATGCAACCTGCTCGATTTTACCGCAGGAGAATCGCGACCAAATTAGCGCATTCTTAAGCCGCACCGCAGATGCTAAGCTCGACACACTCGACCAGCAGGCTTCGCCACAAGACATTGGATGGCAAATCACGCCGGGACAGGACAACATGGATGGGTTTTATTACGCCCGTTTAGTGAAAGCGACCCTTTAGGAAGTAAGCAAGGCCATGAAAATTATCATATTAGGAGCAGGTCAAGTCGGGGGAACCTTGGCCGAAAATTTGGTCGGTGAAAATAACGATATCACCATTGTCGATAGCGACAAGTCCAGATTGCGCGCCCTGCAGGATAAATATGACCTTCGCGTTGTAGTGGGCCATGGTGCCCACCCTGACGTACTAAAAGAGGCCGGCGCCGAAGATGCTGATATGCTCATCGCGGTAACGAACAGCGATGAGTGCAACATGGTTGCCTGCCAAATGGCCTATAGCTTGTTTGGAACTCCGACTAAGATTGCGCGTATCCGTTCAGAGCCTTATCTGGCGATGCGTGACAAGCTGTTTATCGACAGTGAAACCAAAAACAGCGAGGGCCGACCTCGTGGTGGTTTCGTGATTGATGAGTTGATTGCTCCAGAACAGTTAGTGACCGCTTACATCCAGCGCTTAGTGGAATATCCTGGTGCACTCCAAGTGCTTGAGTTTGCAGAGGGTCGCCTAAGTCTGGTTGCCGTTCGCGCCTACTATGGTGGCCCGCTTGTGGGTAATGCCCTAGCGGCACTGCGTGAACATATGCCAAATATTGATACCCGGGTGGCAGCCATTTTCCGTCAGGGTCGCCCTATCATGCCCCGCGGCACAACCATTATCGAGGCCGACGATGAAGTCTTCTTCGTCGCCGACAGCCGCCATATCCGCGCGGTGATGAGTGAGATGCAAAAGCTTGATAACTCCTACCGCAATATCATGATTGCAGGTGGTGGAAACATCGGACTGGGTCTTGCAAAACGACTCGAGCGCAGCCACTCAGTAAAACTTATCGAACATAAATTCGAGCGTGCAGAAACACTTTCTGAGCAACTCGAAAATACCACCGTTTTCTGTGGTGATGCTTCTGATCAGGAGCTTTTGCTCGAAGAACACATCGACCAAACCGACGTGTTTATCGCAGTGACCAACGACGATGAAGCTAACATCATGTCTGCCCTGCTGGCTAAACGCATGGGGGCTAAAAAGGTGATGGTGTTAATCCAACGTGAAGCCTACGTGGACATAGTTCAAGAAGCCAATATCGATATCGCGATTTCGCCGCAACAGGCGACGATTTCAGCGCTGCTGACCCATATTCGTCAGGGTGATATCTGTAACGTGTACTCCCTGCGCCGCGGCGCTGCCGAAGCCATTGAGGCGATTGCCCATGGTGACTCAAGCACCTCTAAAGTGGTCGGGAAAGCCATTGGTGACATCAAGTTACCACCCGGCACAACCATTGGCGCGATTGTGCGAGATGAAGAAGTGTTAATGGCCCATGATAAGACTGTTATCGAACAAGGAGATCACGTAATCTTATTCCTCGTGAATAAAAAGTTTGTCGGCGAAGTCGAGAAGCTTTTCCAACCGAGCGCATTCTTCTTCTAAGTCATCATCTTATGCTGAACTTCAGACCGCTGTTGTTTATCTTAGGGCTGTTTCTTTCGATGCTAACAGCCTTTATGTTGGTTCCCCTGCTCTTTGCAGTCTTCAACGGCGAAGAGACGGTCGGTGCATTTATGTTATCGGCATTCGTCTCTGGCATCACTGCGAGTTTGTGCCTACATAACGGTCAAAGTAAATCCATTAATCTCAATATCCGCGATATGTTTCTGCTCACTAGTCTGACTTGGCTGATCGTGAGTTTATTTGCGGCCATGCCTTTCACGCTTTACCACGGCATAGGTTATACCGATGCCTTCTTCGAGACCATGTCGGGTATTACCACCACCGGCTCCACCGTACTGTCGGGGCTGGATAATATGGATCACAGTATTCTTATTTGGCGCTCATTGCTGCAATGGCTTGGTGGTATTGGCTTTATCGTAATGGCGGTAGCGATTCTGCCCTTCCTCAACGTCGGTGGTATGCGGCTATTTCGTACCGAATCTTCGGATTGGAGCGACAAAGCGGTTCCCCGCACTCAGAATATGGCTAAGCATCTGTTCTTTATTTATATTCTGCTAACTATTGCTTGCGGTGTTTCATATCATCTAGCAGGAATGAACTGGTTTCAGGCCATTAACCACGCGATGACAACACTGTCGACTGGTGGCTATTCCACTTCCGATAGCTCGATGGCGGCTTTCTCTAATTCGGCCCATTGGGTGGGCGTTATATTTATGGCCGCGGGCGGTTTGCCGCTGTTAATGTTTGTGCAAACTGTCCAACAACGTGACTTTACTATTTGGAATGATGCCCAGGTTAAGGGCTTTTTAGTCTTCCTTTTCTGCACATCTTGGTTTATTGGTTTGTGGCTGTGGTTTACTCGAGATATCGCTCTTGTTGATGCCATGCGATTATCAAGTTTTAACGTGGTTTCAGTCGTCACGACAACCGGATATGGACTTACCGATTACGGTGCTTGGGGCGCCTTTGCCAATATCGCATTTTTATTTCTGATGTTTGTTGGTAGCTGCTCGGGTTCAACATCAGGCGGGATTAAAATTTTCCGTTTTCAAATTGCTGGCGCCATCATGCGCGAACAATTAAAACAGCAATGCCACCCTAACGGGCTATTTAGAGAACGTTATAACAACCGCGTGATTAGTGAAGATATTGTTCGCTCGCTGATCACCTTCGTACTGCTGTTTATGTTTGTGATTGTCGGCTTATCGTTAGTGTTAGTACTAACAGGTTTAGACCCTATGACCAGTTTTACCGGCGCCATTACAGCGGTGACTAACGTGGGGCCAGGGCTTGGCCCAATCATTGGCCCAGCGGGTAATTTTGCGACGCTGCCGGATGTTGCCAAATGGGCATTATCCCTTGGCATGCTGTTAGGACGATTGGAAATCTTGACCGTGGCGGTGCTATTTCACCCCAGCTTCTGGAAGTACTAATCAGCTGACATTGATGACAAAGAAAAAATGCACTCGCTGAGCGCATTTTTATTAGGCATTTTCAGGCTCGCTAACCAACTCAAGTAAATGATCAGCATAGGCTTTAACATCCTCCCAGTCAGTGAAGTCAATCACTGATTTAGGATCCGTTGGCCCCTTAGTGATTTTCATAATCAGCTGTATCATCAATCTGTCATACCAAGGCCATGAGGGATAATCCACCTTGCCGGCTATTATTTTCAAATCACTGGGTGTCCAAGGTGACAGGGTAATAAATTTCTGTAGATATTTATTATTCTCAGGGATTCGCTTTTCAGGGTTTCGTGCTACCACGTTCACGCAGAAGAAACTGTTTGGCAACGAACTCAACGCCTTGGCATGTTGTTCGACAAATCGGAATACCGACTTATCGTAGGTACCATAGAGCACGCAGGCACCAAAGGCCACCAGCTGATAGTCAGGCCAATTGATTCGCGTGGCTGCAGCACTGTTAATATCAACCAAATCCACTTTTGTGCCGCGCAGCGCTAATTGATCCGCAATTGCTGCGGCAATCTTGGCCGTATGGCCACCACGGCTAAAATAAAGCACCAAAACACGTGTCATGGGCAGTCCTCGCTCCATCTTAATCATATTTGCATTGTGGCAAGCTTTTGTTAAATAAACCTCTGATAGGATCACAATTCAGCGTTATCTCATATTCTTGGACTCAAAAATTGAGATATTTATACTCGGGCAGTATGATTGCGTATAGAAACACCATCAATTAGAATAATCTAATCAAAGCGATAAAGTGAGTGACCTTATGCAAAATGATATCGATGTGAATGCAATGGTAACTAATGCGGAAAGTGCAGCTAAATGGCTAAAAGCCATCGCGAATCCTTATCGCCTAATGATTCTATGCCTGCTATTGGATAAAGAATTAAGTGTGACCGAGCTGAACGAGACAGTACCTTTGAGTCAATCGGCCTTATCGCAACACTTGGCGGTATTACGCTCTGAGGATTTAGTCGATACCCGTAAGAGTTCGCAAATTGTTTACTACAAACTCAAAAATGAGCAGGTGACCCAAGTTATTTCGATTCTGCATAGCCGATACTGCGCTGTGTAATTTAGCTTTCTAAATCAAAAGCCAGAGTCGATAGCACGATTCTGGCTTTGTCATTTTTACGAAGGCAAATATTTAGCGCCGAGTAAACGCGCGGCCAAAGTCATCAACCTTAGCCCAATCGGTAAACTCAAAGGTTCCCTTAAGATCCGTCGGCCCCTTGGTCATCCACATGATAAACCTAATCATAGTGCGATCAAACAAGCCATATTTAGGGTAGTCAATTTTGCCTGCAAATACCCCGAGTTGCTGGGGCTGCCAAAGCGAAAGCTTAAGGAACTTCTGCATGTAAGGATTAGTGTCGGGAGTATTTTTAAGCGGCTTACGCGCGACCACATTCACGGTAAAGAAGCCGTTTACCTTTGTGTCTAAAACCGCCTGATGTTGGTTCACAAACTCATACAGCTTTGGACGATGCTTACCATAACGAATGCTCGCGCCAATCAATACTTTATCGAAATCCGATAAATTTAACGCCTCGGCTTGCTCCAAGGTCACTAGCGTCACTGTCTCACCCGCCTGTTCGGCAATTAACTGCAACCTACGGCAAATCTGCAGGGTTTGACCGTCAATGGTCGAATAGATTATTAACGTCTGCATATCAGTCCTTCCAGAACGTAGGTGTAAACAGAATCAACAGGGTGAAAATTTCCAACCGGCCAAACAACATCGCAACCACGAGCACCCATTTAGCGCCATCGCCAATGCTAGCGTAATTACTGGCCACTTCGCCCAAGCCGGGGCCAAGATTGTTTAGGCAAGCCGCAGTCGCACTAAAGGCGGTTATATCATCTAATCCCATCGCCATCAGCGCCAACATGCAAATCACGAACACTAAAGCGTAGGCAGAGAAAAAACCCCATACGGCATCGACGACGCGGTCAGGCAGCGCTTTAGAGCCAATACGAATAGAGAACATCGCTTTAGGGTGAACCAAACGCTTCAATTCGCGTGAACCCTGCAGCAACAATAGAATGACGCGAATCACCTTGATCCCACCCGCTGTCGAGCCACCACAGCCCCCAATAAAGCTAGAAAAAATTAACAGAATGGGTAAAAACAGCGGCCAGACATGGAAACTCTCAGTGCCAAATCCCGCAGTGGTAGAAACCGAAACGGCTTGGAATAATGCATGATCTAAGGTTTCCTCGGGGGAATCATAGATGCCCGAGTGATAGAGAGTGATAAAACAAATCCCAGTTAATACCAACTGGATAAGCACCAGCATCTTAAATTCGGCGTCTTTAAAATAAACTTTTAAATTAATGCCCCGTCGTGAAAATGCGGCAAAATGCACGCTAAAGTTCACCGCTGAAACTAATAAGAAGAACACACAAATCAGATTGATAAGCGAACTATCAAAGTAACCCATACTGGCGTCATGGGTCGAGAATCCACCAATAGCAATAGTTGAAAATGAGTGACAAATGGCATCAAACACACTCATGCCTGCAAGCCAATAAGCTCCAGCACAAGCTATGGTGAGCAGTAAATAGATATACCATAACGCCTTTGCCGTTTCGGCAATTCTGGGCGTCATCTTACTGTCCTTAACTGGCCCAGGGATTTCGGCGCGATAGAGCTGCATCCCCCCAATCCCCAACACGGGCAAGATGGCCACAGCAAGTACGATAATCCCCATGCCGCCTAGCCATTGCAGCATATGGCGATAGAACAAAATCGCCTTAGGTAGATAATCGAGGCCGACAATTACCGTGGCTCCAGTGGTCGTTAATGCGGAGAAGGATTCGAAGAAACTATCTGTCCAACTTAAATCAGGCTGCTTAGAAAAGATAAATGGCAAGGCACCTATTGAACCCAGTACCGTCCAAAACAACACCACAATCAAAAAACCTTCCCGTGTCCGTAAGTCTTCCTTGCACCGACGGTTGGGATACCAAAGCCAAAAACCAATGAAAAGGCTGACAAAAAATGCCTGGATAAACGCTGTACCGCCACCATCGTTATACCAAATGGCAATCAAAGCAGGCGGAAGCATAGTGGTGGAAAACAGGCCGATTAACAGGCCAATGATTCGGATGATGGTTTTATATTGCATTAAGCGGGTTCGATTATTCCATTGGCTGCAAAGGTATTTTCAGCATTGTAGTTATTTTGGCACAATTTGTACGGGTATCACAGATCAAACTCTGCGCGTAAACTGCCCTGACTTAAGGTGGCCAACCACTCGACTAATAGCTCCCTTTGCTGTTTACCAATTTGAAACTGTACATCAATTACCTCGGTAAACTGCTTGTCTGTAATCACGGCATCGAGCTGCGTTAATAGATGCTCAACATCCCTAAGTTGAGTGTAATCGCATTGTAATCTGGCAGGATAGCGAATTTGCTTAATCTCAGTCGTCAACTGATTCAATCCTTGCCTTAAACCAGAAGTATAGGCTCGCACTAGCCCACCAACGCCCAGCTTAGTGCCACCATAATAACGCACCACAACTGCACCTATCTCACCGATATTGGCTCCCTGCAATACAGCCAACATAGGACGCCCTGCACTGCCAGCGGGTTCGCCATCATCACTCGAACCCATCTGTACGCCATCATTGGGAGCCCCTGACACGTAGGCATAACAGTAATGACTAGCACCAGGATAATCTCGCTTAATGTTAGTGAGTACCAACTTCAAATCATCCAAACTATTGCAATGAAACAGAAAAGAGATAAAACGACTGTGTTTTATCTCTTCTTCTATCATCAGGTTTCCACTCGGGATCCGATAACATTCAAGCACGCATATATCCTAACACTTAAGCAAGACCCAGTTCGCGGGTCATATTTTCAATACGATCTTGATGCACGATGACATTATCTTCGATACGAATCCCGCCGAAGGGGCGAAGCTCGTCAATTGTCTGCCAATTGATTTGCTTGCCTCGGCTATCCTGTTTCAACTCATCCAGCAAGGTATCGATAATGTACAGACCAGGCTCCATGGTTAGCACCTGATTGGGTGCCAAAATACGAGTACATCGCAGGAAAGGATGTGCTTCTGGTGCAGCGATATGAGTGCCGCGCTCATCGTAGGAAAACCCGCCCACATCGTGCACTTGCAAGCCAAGCATGTGGCCTAGTCCATGGGGAAAGAATGCACTGGTAATGCCCTGCTCAACCAAGCCCTTAGCATCACCTGTTGCCAACTCAAAATCCAGCAATAGCTGCGCAACCTTATCGTGGGTCGCTAAATGTAAATCCAAGTAACGCACACCTGGGCGCATCATATCGATAAGCTCAAGCTGGGTCTTATTCATTGCCGTAATGAGTTCATCGAAACGATTCTTTTCAAACGCATAGGTACGGGTGATGTCGGCGGCATAACCAAAATAGTTAGCCCCCGCATCGATCAAAAAGGAGTTTCGTCGAGCAGGTTTTTGATGTTCGAGTGCGGTGTAATGCAAAATCGCCGCATTTTGATTTAACGCAATGATATTGCTATAGGGCACTTCGTTCTCGCTCTGTCCTACGGCAGATAAATATTGCTGCTGGATCTCAAACTCGCTAGCACCGTTATAAAAGGCATTCTTAGCCGCTAAATGCCCTTCGATAGCAAGCAAGTTAGCACGACGCATGCATTCTAGCTCGTACTCAGTTTTTGTTGTGCGATGGAAATGCAGGTAGTTCATCACCGCCACTGGATTACGATTACTTATGCCCAGCACATCGGCCACATCCAAATGCTCACCTATATAAGCCCAGTTACTGATGTCCGATGGTAATAACTCAGCGACTTTATCAGCCTTAGTCAAAAGCTTGATATCGAAGTGTTCTGTCCAGAACATCTCCGGCACATCAGAGACCTTGTGCCAAAAATCCACAGGGCGGTAGAAAATCAATTGCGGCTTATCGCGGCCATTCACCACCAGCCAGCAATTGGGGTTATCTAGTACAGGCAGCCAAGCCTTGAAATGCGGATTGGCTTTAAACGGATAATCGATGTCATCAAGGAACATTCTGTGGGGTTGGCCCGAGTGGATCACTAATCCCGCTAAGGCTTCCCGCGATAAGATTTCAGCGACTCGACGATTTAACTCGGCGATATGGGCGTGATAATGCTGAGCCAAGAGTTCCATTTGTCATATCCTGTGTTGAACATTAGTTAAAAATAATCCAAGCGTGATTAAACGCTGGTGAAATAGCCAAGCTTAGCCTGCAGCTCATCCACACCATTGCCGCATAACCGCCGCTTAAGTATACAATTAAAAACTAGCTTATTGATTTTAAGAATTAAACAGACAAAAAGCCTACACCCACATATAGTGAGAAGCCCAATCTCGATGGACAAAAAACAAAGTCTTTATACAGGATTTTGAGCGGTATCTAGGGTCTTTATCACTGTGTGCAGTGTATCACAAAGGTGAAATTTCACTCTAGCCGACAAGAAATTAAACACTCGTTTTAATTGGGTGTTGTAATTTATCGAATTTAGAAGCAAACTGGCATACAACTGGTCAAATGATGGCCGAAGCTGCTGTGAGATAGAGAGTCGTACTAGCGCCAAAAATAATGGTGAGTACCACTTTTAAGCCAAAAGGAAGCAAGCAATGATCTACCAAAGTCCTACAATTCAGGTTGAGTTACTCGAGGATAATATTGCCAAGCTGTGTTTCAATGCACCTGGCTCGGTAAACAAATTCGATAGAGAAACCCTATCCTCACTTGATGCCGCGTTAGATAGCATCAAGCAACAATCTAACATTCAAGCCTTAGTGCTAACCTCAGGTAAAGATACCTTTATCGTTGGCGCTGACATCACCGAATTCCTCGGCCTGTTCGCGCAGGATGATGCCGTTCTGCAATCTTGGGTTGAACAGGCTAACGCCGTATTCAACAAGCTTGAAGACTTACCGTTCCCAACCGCTTCTGCCATCAAAGGCTTTGCGCTGGGCGGTGGCTGCGAAACCATTCTTGCAACCGACTTCCGTATTGCTGACACTACAGCCAAAATCGGCTTACCAGAAACCAAACTGGGTATCATCCCTGGTTTCGGTGGTACAGTCCGTTTACCGCGCGTTATCGGTGCCGACAACGCACTAGAGTGGATCACCTCAGGTAAAGATCAGCGCCCAGAAGACGCTCTTAAAGTGGGTGCAATCGACGCTGTTGTTGCGCCAGAAGCTCTGGAAGTTGCTGCGATTCAAATGCTAAAAGATGCAATTGCAGAGAAACTGGATTGGCAAGCTCGCCGTCAACGTAAACTTTCGCCACTTGCACTGCCAAAACTAGAAGCCATGATGTCTTTCACTACGGCTAAAGGCATGGTGTTTGCGGTTGCGGGTAAACACTACCCAGCACCAATGGCAGTTGTTAACGTTGTTGAGCAAGCTGCGGGCTTTGGCCGCGCAGAAGCGCTGCAAGTTGAGCACCAAGCATTTATCAAGCTTGCTAAAACTGATGTTGCTAAAGCCCTTATTGGTATCTTCTTAAACGACCAACTAGTGAAAGGCAAAGCGAAGAAAGCGGGCAAACTGGCTAAAGACGTAAACAGCGCAGCCGTTTTAGGTGCTGGTATCATGGGCGGCGGTATCGCTTACCAAAGCGCGAGCAAAGGCACTCCTATCGTTATGAAGGATATCGCTCAGCCAGCGCTGGACTTAGGCCTGAATGAAGCTGCTAAACTTCTGTCTGCTCAAGTTGCCCGCGGCCGCTCAACGCCAGACAAAATGGCAAAAGTACTGAACAACATCACGCCAGCTTTAGACTACGCCCCAGTGAAAAACGCTGATGTGGTTGTAGAAGCTGTTGTTGAGCATCCAAAAGTAAAGGCTCAAGTGCTGGCTGAAGTTGAACAATACGTGAGTGAAGATGCGATCATCGCCTCTAACACCTCGACTATTTCAATTAACCTACTCGCTAAGAGCATGAAGAAACCTGAGCGTTTCTGCGGTATGCACTTCTTCAACCCTGTGCACAAAATGCCATTAGTTGAAGTTATCCGTGGCGAGCACAGCTCAGAAGAAACCATCGCTTCTGTGGTTGCTTACGCAAGCAAAATGGGTAAAACCCCTATCGTTGTTAACGATTGCCCAGGCTTCTTCGTAAACCGCGTACTCTTCCCCTACTTCGCGGGCTTTAACGGTCTATTAGCTGAAGGCGGTGACTTCGCAGCTATCGACAAAGTAATGGAAAAACAATTCGGCTGGCCAATGGGCCCAGCTTACCTGCTAGACGTTGTTGGCTTAGACACTGGTCACCACGCGCAAGCAGTAATGGCTGAAGGCTTCCCTGATCGTATGGGCAAAAACGGCCAAGACGCCATTGACGTGATGTTTGAGAACAAACGTCTAGGTCAGAAGAACGGTAAAGGTTTCTACGCCTATTCAGTTGATAGCCGCGGTAAGCCGAAGAAAGACGTTGATGCAGTAAGCTATGGCCTATTAAAAGAAGCCTTTGGTGAACTCAAGTCATTCGACGCCGATGAAATCATCGCTCGCACTATGATCCCAATGATTATCGAAACCGTACGCTGCTTAGAAGAAGGCATTATTGCTACTCCTGCTGAAGCGGATATGGGTCTTGTGTATGGCTTAGGCTTCCCTCCATTCCGTGGCGGCGTGTTCCGTTACTTAGACACAATGGGTGTAGCTAACTTTGTCGCACTAGCAGACAAATACGTTCACTTAGGTGGTCTGTATCAAGTAACCGACGCAATGCGTGCCCTAGCAGCCAATAACGGCAGCTACTACCAAGCCTAATCAGCGGAAAAGGAATTTAATTATGAAACAAGCTGTTATCGTAGACTGCATTCGTACTCCGATGGGCCGTTCTAAGGCTGGGGTATTCCGTAATGTACGTGCAGAATCTCTGTCTGCTGAACTAATGAAAGGTCTGTTACTGCGTAACCCGCAATTAGACCCTAACACTATCGAAGATGTTATCTGGGGTTGTGTACAACAAACGCTAGAACAAGGCTTTAACATTGCCCGTAACGCATCATTACTCGCTGGCATTCCAAAAACCGCTGGCGCAGTAACGGTTAACCGTCTGTGTGGTTCTTCAATGGAAGCTATCCACCAAGCAGCACGCGCCATCATGACAGGCATGGGCGACACCTTCATCGTGGGTGGTGTTGAGCATATGGGTCACGTTCCAATGAATCACGGTGTAGACTTCCACCCAGGGCTAGCTAACAACGTTGCGAAGGCTTCTGGCATGATGGGCTTAACCGCTGAAATGCTGGGTAAACTGCACGGTATTACCCGTGAGCAACAGGATGCGTTTGCTGTGCGTTCACACCAACGTGCTCATGCTGCCACTATTGAAGGCCGTTTCGCTAAAGAAATTTATGGTATCGAAGGCCATGACGCTAGCGGTGCGCTGATCAAGGTGCTGCACGACGAAGTAATCCGCCCAGAAACCTCTATGGAATCATTGGCCGCACTACGTCCAGTATTCGACCCAGCGAACGGCACGGTAACTGCAGGTACCTCTTCTGCATTATCTGATGGTGCTTCTGCCATGTTGGTAATGGAAGAATCTAAAGCTCGCGCTTTAGGTCTGCCAATCCGTGCTCGTATTCGCTCTATGGCAGTTGCAGGTTGCGATGCAGCTATCATGGGTTACGGTCCAGTTCCTGCGACTCAAAAAGCCCTTGCACGTGCAGGCATCAGCATCAACGATTTAGATGTTATCGAGCTGAACGAAGCGTTCGCAGCTCAGTCTTTACCATGCGTTAAAGATTTAGGCCTAATGGACGTTGTTGAAGACAAGATTAACCTGAACGGTGGTGCGATTGCCCTAGGTCACCCACTGGGTTGTTCTGGCGCGCGTATTTCAACGACGCTAATTAACCTAATGGAACACAAAGATGCGACTTTAGGTCTAGCCACTATGTGTATCGGTTTAGGCCAAGGTATCGCAACCGTTTTCGAACGCGTTTAATAGCAGATTAACCTATGCAAAAAGCCGGACTCCGTTCCGGCTTTTTTGTTGGTAAAATTTGAATAGACATTAGACGTTAGCATATGAAATCCCTCTCTTCTGAGTTGCTATTTACAGCTCTATCTACTTAACTTTTGTTAGCACTGCTGCTTTTAAATAGCTTGGAATGCGTTGAAAACCAACTGACAAAGCGCATTTCATTTATTCGCTATTGGGGATGTCATATGCTTCAAACAGAACAAACACTTTTTGAACAAATGCGGATTACCGAGTTGGAGATTGATTTCCGTAAATCCCTATTTTCGTTTTCGCCCGCCGACGTCAAAGCCTTGCAGTCCTTTAAGCCCACGATAGAAGAAAATATCGACCGTATCGTTGATGATTTTTATGGCCTACAAACCAGCGTATCCGAAATTGCTCTCTTGATTGGCGACTCCGACACGCTAGCACGCCTTCGCACTGCGCAGCGGCGTTATGTACTTGATTTATTTAATGGCGTGTATGACCTCGAATATGTCAACAACCGACTCAGAATTGGTTTAGTGCACAAACGTATTGGTGTGGAACCTAAGTTGTATCTATCTGCCGTTCATACCCTCAAGGAACTGATTTACACTGAAATAAATAGCACAGTAAAAGACCCTGCTCAGGGTGAACGTATCCGTGTCGCAATCGATAAACTCGTCCTTTTCGACGTGACGTTAGTGTTTGACACTTATATCCGAAGCTTGGTATCCGAAATTGAAAATGCCAAAGATAAGGCTGAAAGATATGCACAAAGCATGGAAAGCAAAGTTAAAGAACGTACTCAGCAATTGGAGGAGCTCTCCCAGACTGACCCATTAACTGGGCTGTTAAATGTTAGGCATCTACAAGAAATTGCCACAAGGATATTGAGATCAGCACAGCGCCGCGCCGAACCCGTGAGTGTTATCTACCTTGATGTCGATAATTTCAAAGCCTTTAACGATACTCAGGGGCATAAATCCGGCGACGAAGTTCTCTGCGCTGTTGCCGATGCCATTAAGAGCAGCTCTCGGGGTGAAGATCACAGTTTCCGTTATGGCGGCGATGAGTTTTGTATCATTATGCCAAATTGCCGCGAGGATCAAGCAAGAGACAACTTTATTGTCCGCTTCAATCAAAGCATCAAACAAAACCTTCTCGATATCTCTTTAAGCTACGGTATTGTCGACACTGGACCATACGATTACGACGATGCTAATACCCTTATTCATAAGGCTGATCAACGTATGTATAGCTTCAAACGTGCCGCTAAACAAAAGCTACATAAGCCTGATGGAGAAACCCATGAACCTAACATAGCAACCGATGATTCAGGTACTATTAGTTCGTGTTCGAGTGCTAATTTAAATGCAAGTACCAACTAAGCTCGTGGTCCTATGACAATGACTCCGATTTGTTTCACGTGGAACACCAATACTCCGTATCCCCGTATTTAGTCTGATATATTAATAATCCCATCACAGATTAATCCCACCGGCTTGGTTTATAAATCCTACTGCAGTAACATTAGCCAACACTGTTTAATCGTTCCTTTGAGGTTATATGAACGACGTTTTTTCAAATGCCCACCATAAACTTGATGCGCTAGGGTTACGCTGTCCAGAACCTGTAATGATGGTGCGTAAAACAGTTAGGCAAATGGCGCAGGGTGAAACCTTGCTAATCATTGCAGATGACCCAGCCACAACCCGAGATATACCCAGTTTTTGCGAGTTTATGGATCACACGCTAATTGCAAGTGATACTAGCCAAACCCCATATCAGTTTTTGATAAAAAAAGGACTCTAGTTGAGCCTATGGGCACAACTTAAATAACAACCTAAGGATGTTCAGTTATGCCTAATCTTGTCGCTATCGCTTACAAAACCGTTAAACGCGGTCCCATGAAAGAAGTGCTTTGTGCTAATGTGACTCAGCGCAGTGGCATTGAAAAAGACGTTCTTGGTAGACCTGGCAAACGTCAAATCACGGTGTTATCTAAGCCGCAATGGCTTATCGCCTGTGAGGAAGTTAAGACTGACCTTCCTTGGACAACCCGCCGAGCAAATCTCCTTATTGACGGAATTACATTCAGTGCTAAAGACGTTGGTAAGCAATTACATATTGGCGAGTTGTGTTTGGAAATCACAGGAGAGACAGACCCCTGTGACAAAATGGAGATGGCCTGCCCAGGACTTGAAGCTGCACTCACCCCTGATTGGCGTGGCGGCGTTACCTGCCGAGTACTCAATGACGCCATGATCCATCAGGGCGACTCCGTTATCCTTATAGGCTAATCACGTCGAAGCAATTTTCAATACCGATATATATCTTTCGATAACGAAACTGTTCGTCATTAATTGAAACAGTATTTCGTTTTCATCTACATCAATATTGCGATAACTTGTCTCAGCATTAACAGAAGTTAATCCAAATCGATTACGCCAAGAAAAAAACAGGATTGTCCATGCTGAGACCCAAATTATCTCCACTTTATATTGCCCTGCTTTTAGGGATTAACAGCGCTCACGCTGACACAGCAAATGCACAAAAACCAACTTGGGATGTGAATGCTCCAGCAAATGCACCGCTAGAAAAAGTAAAAATTGATGTCACCGAAGGTACTTGGATGAACCTAAGTATCAGCCCCGATGGTAAGCAGCTGGTATTTGATTTGCTCGGTGATATCTATCAAATGCCAGTAAGCGGCGGTGAAGCTAAACCTCTTGCTAAAGGTATTGCTTGGCAAATGCAGCCCGTCTATAGCTCAGATGGCAAACACATTGCCTTTACTTCAGACGCCGATGGAGGTGATAACATCTGGATCATGGATGCCGATGGTAGCAATCCACGTACCGTCACCACCGAAACCTTCAGGTTGCTCAACAGCCCAGCTTGGAGCCCAGATTCGCAATATCTGATCGGTCGTAAACACTTTACTGCCAGTCGTAGCTTAGGCGCTGGGGAGGTTTGGCTTTACCATGTAGCCGGTGGCGAAGGCGTAAAACTTACCGAACGTCCGAATGAAGAGAAAGACCTAGGCGAACCCGCCTATTCACCCGATGGCCGTTACATATACTTCAGCCAAGACGACACCCCAGGCAAAACCTTCCACTACTCGAAGGACTCAGTAAACGGTATCTACAAGATCAAACGCTATGATACCCAAACAGGCAAAATTGAAATCCTAATCCAAGGCACGGGTGGCGCAATTCGTCCGACACCGAGCCCCGATGGCAGCAAGCTTGCCTATATTAAGCGTGATGATTTTCAGTCATCACTGTATCTACTCGATTTAAAGTCGGGCGAAAGCAGCAAACTTTACGGCGACCTCGACCGCGACATGCAAGAAACTTGGGCCATTCACGGTGTCTATCCGACGATGGCTTGGACTCCCGATAACCAAGATATTTTTTTCTGGGCTAAGGGAAAGATCAACCGACTCAATGTAGCAGCAAAAACCGTAGCTACAGTTCCCTTCAGCGTTAAAACTGAATTAGATGTTCAACCTTCGGTACGTTTCAAGCAAGACATAGATAAAGAAGTATTTGATGTCAAAATGCTGCGGATGGCGCAGGTGTCTCCCGATGGCAGCAAAGTTGCCTTTGAAGCCTTAGGAAAAATTTGGCTTAAATCACTACCCGATGGAAAGATGTCTCGTCTGACTGAACTTGGAGATGATATAGAAGAACTTTACCCACAATGGTCACGTGACGGCAAAAATATCGTTTTCACCACTTGGAATGACCAAAGCCAAGGCGCGGTACAAATCATTAGTGCTAAAGGTGGTAAACAAAAACAACTGACATCTGAACCGGGTAAATATATCGAACCTACCTTTTCACCCGAAGGTGAACTAGTTGTGTATCGCAAGACTAAAGGCGGTAATCTGACGCCACGTTCTTGGTCACAAGAACCCGGCCTATATAAAGTCGATATCAAAACCAAACTAAATACCAAGATCACCGCAGATGGTTATCAACCCCAGTTTGGTGCAACCACTGACCGTATCTATTTTATGGAAACCGGTGAATCTGAAACCCCACAACTCTCGTCCATCAATCTTGATGGATTTGATAAACGCGTTCATTACAGCAGCAAACACGCAACTGAATTTAGAGTATCACCCGATGGTAAACAGCTCGCCTTCGCGGAACGTTTCAAGGTTTGGGTAACGCCATTCGCTAAGCATGGTGAAACCGTTGAGATTGGCCCCAATGCCAGCAACTTACCAGTTACTCAATTAAGTGTTCGCGCGGGTGAAAGTATTAGCTGGAACAATAACAGTGACCAACTTTATTGGACCCTAGGCCCTGAGCTTTATCAGGCCAATGTAGACACGCAATACAGCAAAGTTACTGAATCCAGTACCCCCAATATCATCAATATTGGTTTCACTGAAAAATCTGATGTTCCACGTGGAACTGTCGCCTTTGTCGGTGGCAAAGTCATAACCATGGAAGATGATAAAGTCATTGATAATGGTGTGGTCATCGTTAAAGACAATCACATTGTGGCTGTTGGCGATAATATTATTGAAATCCCCAAGGGTGCTCAGATCATCGATATTACAGGTAAGACAATAATGCCAGGACTGTTTGATGCACACGCTCACGGTCCTCAAGCCGATGATGAAATCGTGCCTCAACAAAACTGGGCTCTCTACTCAGGGCTATCTTTGGGGGTGACAACCATCCATGATCCATCGAATGATACCACCGAAATCTTCGCCGCGTCTGAACAGCAAAAGGCGGGAAATATCGTTGGCCCTCGCATTTTCTCAACTGGCACAATTCTCTATGGTGCGAATGCTCCAGGTTATACCTCGCATATTGATTCACTTGACGATGCAAAATTCCATCTGGAAAGGTTAAAAAAAGTCGGCGCGTTCAGTGTTAAGAGTTATAACCAGCCGCGCCGTAACCAACGCCAACAAGTCATAGCTGCCGCTCGCGAGCTAGAAATGATGGTCGTGCCAGAGGGCGGCAGCTTACTGCAACATAACCTCAGTATGGTGGCTGATGGCCATACAACGGTAGAACACTCCTTACCTGTCGCCAGTATCTACAATGATATTAAGCAGTTTTGGAGCCAGACAAAGGTCGGTTACACGCCCACATTAGTGGTCGCCTACGGTGGTATTTCAGGTGAGAACTATTGGTACGATAAAACCGATGTCTGGGCACATCCACGTTTATCAATGTATGTACCGAACGATATTCTGCAGGCACGCTCAATGCGACGTCCCCACGCGCCCGATGGTCATTATAATCACTTTAATGTGGCTAAGGTTGCCAATGAGTTTAATAACTTAGGTATTCATCCCAACATCGGCGCCCATGGTCAGCGTGAAGGTTTAGCCGCACATTGGGAAATGTGGATGTTTGCGCAAGGTGGGATGAGTAATATGGAAGCGCTGAAAACAGCAACAATTAACCCAGCCACCACCTTCGGCTTAGACCACCAGCTTGGTTCAATTAAGACAGGCAAACTTGCTGATTTAATCGTAATTGATGGTGATCCACTAGCTGATATCAGAGTGACAGATAAGGTCTCCTACACTATGGTTAATGGCAAACTGTTTGACTCCGAGACCATGAATCAACTCAATGGTGATAAACGCCAACGCAAACCATTTTTCTTCGAAAAAACGACGAAAATGTAGTGCTAAATAAGTAACCAAATAAGGCATGTTTCACGTGGAACATGCCTTAATTTTTTAGTGGTAATTTTGAAGATCGTGTAACAATAATCTTAAGGAGTGCTATTTAACACAACAGGCATCATAGGCAATACAATCGACTAAATGGTCGTTCACCATACCCACCGCCTGCATAAAGGCATAACAAATAGTCGGTCCAACAAAATTAAAACCTAGCTTTTTGAGCGCTTTCGACATAGCTTCAGACTCTGGGGTTTGTGCTGGTACTTCAGTCATTGACGTAAAACTATTCACTAAAGGTTTACCACCCACAAAACTCCAAAGGAACGCCGAGAAATCCTTACCCTCTTGAGTGTAGGCTAAATACCCTTTTGCATTGCGGATGATCGATTGAATTTTAAGGCGGTTACGCACTATGCCCGTATTTGCCATCAACTCCTCTACCTTAGCATCATCAAAGGTCGCAATAATTTCAGGCTCAAAATTCGCGAAGGCCTCTTCGTAATTCTTCTGCTTTTTTAGGATGGTAATCCAAGATAGCCCTGCCTGTTGTCCATCCAAACACAACTTGGCGAACAACTCCTTGGGGTCGTAAACCGGTCTGCCCCAGACATGATCGTGATATTCACGATATAGCGGGTCGTTGCTTACCCAATTACAACGAACTTCTTCCATGGCTTACTCATCTCAAGTTTTAACAATGAAGGTAAAAAATAACCTACATAAGCAGAGATCTACAAGGTATAATCGAAACCATTTTCTATTACAGCTGACGGCAGTAGACAAGTAGACATGACGACGAAACACGACGTAAAAACATTTCAGGGTTTCATCCTAACCCTGCAGGAATATTGGGCGCAGCAAGGCTGTGCAATTGTTCAACCTTTAGATATGGAAGTGGGCGCTGGTACATTCCACCCGCAAACCTTCCTACGCTCTTTAGGGCCTGAGCCAATGAGCAGCGCCTATGTGCAGCCATCGCGCCGCCCTACCGACGGTCGTTACGGTGAAAACCCTAACCGTCTGCAGCACTACTACCAATTCCAAGTCGTGTTAAAGCCTTCTCCTGATAACATCCAAGAACTCTACTTAGGTTCACTGCAAGCTCTTGGTATTGATACTCAAATCCACGACATTCGCTTTGTGGAAGACAACTGGGAATCACCTACATTAGGCGCTTGGGGTCTAGGCTGGGAAGTCTGGTTAAACGGCATGGAAGTGACTCAGTTTACGTATTTCCAACAAGTCGGTGGCTTAGAATGTAGCCCTGTAACGGGTGAGATCACCTACGGTTTAGAACGTCTTGCTATGTACATTCAAGGTGTTGATAGCGTTTACGATCTTGTTTGGACCGACGGCCCTATGGGTCGCATCACCTATGGTGATGTGTTCCACCAAAACGAAGTTGAGCAATCAACCTATAACTTTGAACACGCCGACGTAGACTTTATGTTTGCCCTGTTCGACCAATGCGAAAAAATGTGCCAGCACTTATTATCGCTTGAAAAACCATTACCTCTGCCCGCCTATGAGCAAGTGATGAAAGCCTCACACGCATTCAACCTGCTCGATGCACGCCACGCCATTTCTGTGACTGAACGTCAACGTTATATCTTGCGCGTTCGTACTATGGCTAAAGCCGTTGCTGAATCCTATTATCAGGCACGCGAAGCGCTTGGCTTCCCAATGTGTAAGTAGAGGTAATTACATGAATTTTGAAAACTTACTCATCGAGTTAGGCACTGAAGAACTGCCGCCAAAGGCACTGCGTAAATTAGCAGAGTCTTTCCTCGCGAACTTTACTGAAGAACTGACTAAAGCCGATTTAGCATTTAAATCTGCCGTTTGGTACGCAGCGCCACGTCGTCTAGCGATTAACGTTACCGAACTGGCACTTGCTCAAGCTGATAAAGTCGTTGAAAAACGCGGCCCTGCTGTGAGTTCTGCTTTCGACGGTGAAGGTAAGCCAACTAAAGCGGCTGAAGGTTGGGCACGTGGTAACGGTATTACCGTTGACCAAGCCGAGCGTTTAGTTACCGACAAAGGTGAATGGCTAGTTTATAACGCTAAGGTTGAAGGCGTTGAAACCAAGAGCCTAGTAGCTGATATGGCGCAGCGCGCTCTGGATAAACTGCCAATTCCAAAACCAATGCGCTGGGGCAGCAGCAAAACGCAATTCATTCGCCCTGTTCACACTGCCACTATGCTGTTAGGCAGTGAGTTAATTGAAGGCGAATTGCTAGGTATTAAATCGGCACGTAATGTTCGCGGCCATCGCTTTATGGGTACTGGCTTCGAGCTTGACCATGCTGACAACTACCTAACTCTGCTGAAAGAAACAGGTAAAGTCATTGCGGATTACGAAAGTCGTAAAACCTTAATCAAAGCGGATGCTGAAAAAGCGGCAGCTTTGATTGGCGGCACTGCCGACATCGAAGATGATCTCCTAGAAGAAGTCACCTCTCTGGTTGAATGGCCAGTCGTGTTAACCGCGAGCTTTGAAGAGAAGTTTTTAAGCGTTCCTTCAGAAGCATTGGTTTACACCATGAAGGGTGACCAAAAATACTTCCCAGTATTTGATGCAGCGGGCAAGTTACTGCCAAACTTCATCTTCGTTGCTAACATCGAATCTAAAGATCCTGCACAAATTATTGCCGGTAACGAGAAAGTGGTTCGCCCACGCTTAGCAGACGCTGAGTTCTTCTTTAATACCGACAAAAAGCACACGTTGGAATCGCGTTTACCGAGCCTTGAGACTGTGTTGTTCCAAAAACAACTCGGCACCCTCAAAGACAAAGTCACTCGCATCTCTGCCCTAGCCGCCTTTATTGCTGAGCAAACTGGCGCCAATGCAATTGATGCTGCCCGAGCAGGTTTATTGTCTAAAACAGACTTAATGACCAACATGGTAATGGAATTTACCGATACCCAAGGCACTATGGGTATGCACTATGCCCGTCTAGACGGTGAAACCGAAGCCGTAGCGCTGGCGATGGAAGAACAATACAAGCCTAAGTTCTCTGGCGATACAGTTCCTACTGCTGCCGTTTCTTGCGCTGTTGCCCTAGCCGACAAGCTTGATACCTTAGTGGGTATTTTCGGTATTGGTCAGGCTCCAAAAGGCGCAGCAGACCCATTCGCACTTCGCCGTGCTGCTATTGGTGTGCTACGTATTATCGTTGAAAACAAGTTGCCACTGGACTTAGTGACTCTGATTGCTAAGGCTCAAGAACTACACGGTAGCAATCTTAGCAATGCAAATGCTGCGGATGAAGTACTGGAGTTCTTAATGGCTCGTTTCCGTGCTTGGTACCAAGATAAAGGTATCGATGTTGACGTGATTCTTGCCGTTTTAGCGCGCCGTCCAACTCGCCCTGCTGATTTTGATAGCCGTATCAATGCGGTATCTCACTTCAGAAGCTTAGAAGCTTCTAGTGCACTGGCTGCGGCGAATAAGCGTGTGTCTAACATTCTGGCGAAAGTGGAAGGTGAATTACCGACTGCGATTAATGCCACTCTGTTAGCGGAAGCGGCTGAACAGGCATTAGCGGCTAAGCTTACCGAACTACAACCTCTGCTTGCACCACTGTTTGCAAACGCCGATTACCAACAGGCACTAACCCTGCTGGCGAACTTACGTGAAAGTGTTGACCAGTTCTTCGAAGACGTCATGGTAATGGCAGATGATGAAGCGCTGCGTAATAACCGCTTAGCTCTGCTGAACAACCTGCGTGAGCAGTTCCTGCATGTTGCGGACATTTCATTACTACAGTAATGAGTCATTAAATTAAAAAACGCGCCAATTGGCGCGTTTTTTACTTGCAATTTTTAAACTTAGAATTGCTGCAATTTTTGATGTAACTGCTCGAACTCATCTCTATCTAACATTACTTGTTCTAATAACTTATTCAGCAGTTCTGGAGAGAGTCTTTCGGCCTGCAGTAACATTGAAATCTCACTGATGATATTTGCCTGCCATACTACCGGCGCTAAACCATCCATAGGGCGTTGAGTCACATTAGCGAGCCTATCGAGCTCTATTTCAAATGCCTTAGGTAATTGCCAATGTTTTGCTAATAAAGCACTTAAGGTTAACGACTTAGATGTCATCACCTGCCGAAATAGCCAGGAATTTGGTTGTTCACCCGGTTCAGCTTGAACAAACGCATCAAGCAGCATTTTAAAAATCGCCAACTTCCCTACATCGTGGAGTAAGCCAAGTAAAAATGCCGTATCACTATCTTCTTCGCTTAACTCACTGGCTAGATAGGCAACCTGCATCGAATGGCGCCAAATCTCTGCCCCAAAACGGCGAAAGTATATAGGTTTAATGTCGAGCATCTCGCGAACTAGACAGCTCGTCACAAAACGCCTGAGCTGCTCCCTACCCAGCTGAATCAATGCCTGCTGTAGGCTAGTCACATCCCTATCACCACGCTTAAACGCGGGCGAATTACAGAGTTTAAGTACCTCCACACTTAGTACTGGATCACGCTCAATTAAGGCCAATAACTCTTTGATATCGAAGGCTGGATCTGCGAGCTTTTTATCTAATTCCAACACCTTGGACGGCAGTTTCAAGACGGTTTCTGCTATCACATCGGGGGATGTAAGCGCAGATTCAACTTCCCGAATCACACGCCGCTCAAGATTGTTAGCCACGCCACCAACATCCTTAGCTCGCACGGAAAACAACAGACTGTAGAAGAGTGCGGCAAGATCGACGCTGAGAATGGTACTGGTTTCTTCGGCGGGTAATTGTTTGGGTTTAGGTGCGACGGGCTTACCCAAATCGGTCTGAGTAAAACTCTTTGGTCGCTGAACAACAGCACCCTCTCGAACATTGAAAATCTTATTAAATATGGACTTTATCAAAATAGGCTACCCTTTTTGAGTCTTAATAAATTTCCCGTCAATCTCTGAAGTTTATATGCTATCTCATCCTTTCATCGGCTTTTTTCGCATCAATAATTCTCCATTGTTTTTGTTATTTGATCAGGGTAGCAATTCCATTTCAAAGGCGACTGTTCCACGTGAAACGCGGCTTAATGGGTGAGTTTTTAAGACATACGAATAACTTCTACTGCGAAAAAAGAAATAAAAAAGGAAGGCCTAAGCCTTCCCTTTCAATATCCATTAGAAACAACCGTTATCGATTATACGTCTAAGTTCGCCACGTTAAGCGCGTTTGCCTCGATAAAGTCACGGCGCGGTTCAACTTGGTCACCCATCAAACAGGTAAACAATTGGTCAGCACCCACAGCATCATCAATGGTGACTTGCAGCATGCGACGAGACTCTGGATCCATTGTGGTTTCCCACAATTGCTCAGGGTTCATCTCACCCAAACCTTTATAACGTTGGATATAGAGACCACGTTTCGCTTCTGAGATAGTCCAATCTAAGGCTTCGATGAAGCTACCCACTTCCTTCACGCGGTCGCCACGTTGAACATAACCACCGACTTCAATTAGGCCTTCAAGGGCAGCACCTAACTTACCAATGCGTTGGTAGTCAGTTGATTGGAAGAAGTCGTAGCTAAACAAGTAGTGAGTATCGATACCGTGTTTACGAATCGTAATCTTCGGCAGGTACACTTTACGCTCAGGATCCAATACGGGCTCGCCCGAGTACAGTACACCGCTGCTCTCTAATTCAACTAACTCATGAATAAAGGCATCAATCCATTCTTTCATCTTACCTTCATCAGCCAACATCTCATTACTGATCATTGGGTGGTAAAGCATACGATTGGTAATATGCGTTGGATAGCGTTGCTCTAAACGAGCAACAATCGCTTCCACTTCGCGATATTGCGTCACTAAACGTTCCAATGGCTCACCGGACATACCTGGTGCGCCTTGAGAAGGATAAATGCTTGTACCATCCAATGCTTGAGTGGTGAGATACTGCGTTAATGCCGCTTCGTCTTTCAGGTATTGTTCTTGCTTACCTTTCTTCACTTTAAATAAAGGCGGCTGAGCAATATATACATAACCACGTTCAATCAGTTCAGGCATTTGACGGAAGAAGAAGGTCAACAGCAAGGTACGAATGTGCGAGCCGTCGACGTCAGCATCCGTCATGATGATGATGTTGTGGTAACGGGTCTTATCTGGGTTGTATTCATCACGACCAATGCCACAGCCAAGCGCAGTGATCAGTGTTGCAACCTCTTGAGAAGAAAGCATTTTATCAAAACGTGCCTTCTCAACGTTTAAGATTTTACCCTTAAGTGGCAGAATCGCTTGGTTCTTACGATTACGTCCCTGCTTAGCGCTACCGCCAGCAGAGTCCCCTTCCACTATGTAGATTTCTGAAAGACCAGGGTCTTTCTCTTGGCAATCGGCCAGCTTACCTGGTAAACCACCTAAATCGAGAGCACCTTTACGGCGGGTCATTTCGCGGGCTTTACGCGCCGCTTCACGGGCACGAGCCGCATCGACAATCTTACCGACGATTAACTTAGCATCGGCTGGGTTTTCCAATAGATAGTCGTTCAGCTTCTCACCCATGGTTTGTTCAACCGCGGCTTTCACTTCGCTAGAGACTAACTTGTCTTTGGTTTGCGAGCTGAACTTAGGATCTGGCACTTTAACTGAAATAACTGCAGTTAAACCTTCGCGGGCATCATCGCCAGTCGCGTTGGTTTTGCCTTTCTTGTTATAGCCTTCGTTTTCCATGTAGTTGTTGAGGTTACGCGTCAGCGCACTACGGAAACCGGCTAAGTGAGTACCACCGTCACGCTGTGGAATGTTGTTGGTAAAACAGAAGATATTTTCTTGGTAACCGTCGTTCCACTGCATGGCCACTTCAACGGTAATACCGTCATCGCGCTCTTGCATAAAGTGGAATACGTCTTTGTTTACCGGCGTTTTATTGCGGTTTAAATAATCTACGAATGCGCTGATACCGCCTTCGTATTTAAAGAATTCATTCTTATTGTCACGTTCGTCAACGAGGCGAATACCAACGCCTGAGTTTAAGAATGACAATTCACGGACGCGTTTTGCCAGAATTTCGAAGTGAAACTCAACGTCGCTGAAAGTCTCTTCACTTGGCCAGAAACGGATTTCGGTACCCGTCTTAGTCGCATCACCAATCACTTTGATAGGTGCATCTGGCACACCATGGGTATAGAACTGTTCGTGAACTTGGCCTTCACGGCGAATGGTTAATTGCAGCTTTTTAGACAGGGCGTTTACAACCGATACACCCACGCCATGTAGACCACCTGACACTTTATAGGAGTTATCGTCGAACTTACCACCGGCGTGCAATACCGTCATGATCACCTCGGCGGCAGAAACGCCTTCCTCAGGGTGAATCGCAACAGGAATACCGCGACCATCGTCCCTTACAGAGACAGATCCATCCACATGGATGGTAATAGTGATATCAGTACAATGGCCGGCTAAGGCTTCATCGATAGAGTTATCGACAACTTCGAACACCATATGATGTAGACCCGTACCGTCGTCGGTGTCACCGATATACATCCCAGGTCTCTTACGCACTGCATCAAGGCCCTTTAGGACCTTAATACTCGAAGAATCGTAACTATTCTCTGACATATTATTCTCTCAATGGTTATTCAATTACCGTTACACGTCCCTGCTCCACCTGAAACATCCTATCGGGAGGCGTGTGTAACGAATCGACTATTGCCGCAGGCTCAATCGCGGTCACAAATACCTGTGCACCGGTTTCTGCCAACTGTTTCAGCAATAGTTGCCTATGCTGTGCATCCAACTCGGATGGAAGATCATCCACTAGATAAATACTGTTTTTATCTATCTGTTGTTTGAGCAACTTTCCCTGTGCAATACGCAATGCACAGACTAATAATTTCAATTGACCACGGGACAGGGCATCCTGCACCGGTAAACTACCAACACGAAGTCTGAGGTCAGCTTTATGGGGACCGCTGACAGTATGTCCTGTGGCCAAATCTCTGGGATATTGTGATTCGAGAAGCTGCGCAAACTCCGTTTTGCTATCCCAGCCACGGGTGAAAGAAACCTTAACATCGACCCGCGGTAAAAACTCCCCGATTATACCCTTAAGTAGCTCATTTAACGAGTCTACATAACGGTTTCGTATTTCTGTCACCTGCTCACTATAACGCACAAACTCCCTATCCCAATACTGGATATGGCTATAGGGTGTATTGTTCTTAAGAAGCTGATTTCGTTGCTTTAAAACACGTCTTACATTCATCCACGCTACATAGAACTGTGGGTCGGAATGAAACGCCCCCCAATCAATAAACTGCCTGCGAGATTTTGGTCCCTCAAACAATAACGAAAAGCTCTCTGGGGTGATCACTTGAATGGGTAACGTCTCAGCTAAGGTCGATAAGCGTTTGACCTTTTCGCCATCGATTTTGACCTCAGTTTCACCGCTGCGATACCGCCGTAAACCTATTTTGCTCTCACCCCGAGGTAAGGCTAAGTTGGCGAATAGGGTTAACTGTTCATGCTCATTATTGATTACCCGCTGGGATAAATGGCTTCGAAACGAGCGCCCCATCCCAAGGAAATATATCGCCTCAAGAATACTGGTTTTACCGCTACCGTTTTGGCCGTAAATAAGATTAATCCCAGCACCTGGGCTTAACTGCGCCAATTGAATATTGCGAAAAGACTCAATATTAAGACGAACAAGACTCATGGTTTACTCAGTGAACCGAACAGGCGAAATAGGTAAAAACTCTGAGCTGTTATCATACCGCAATAAATGTCCATTGGGGTGCTTAAAGCATTGATGACGAGCAAAGTTTGAATACATATACGCCGCTAAATAGCGGCGTATTGCACAAAGTAGGAAATCAGAAGTCTATAGACGCATTGGCATAACCACGTACATGGAATCTTCTTCCAAGTGGTTTTCGAGTAATGCGCTCGAGTTGCCATCGATTAAGGTGATGCGAACATCCTCAGACTTGAGGTTGTTTAATACATCAAGCAGATAACTAACGTTAAAACCGATTTCGAGTGGCTGGTTTTGATAATCCACGTCGATGATTTCTTCCGCTTCTTCCTGCTCAGGGTTATTGGCGGTGATTTTTAGTAACCCCGCTTCTAACTGAATACGCACACCACGAAACTTCTCATTGGAAAGAATAGAAGCGCGGGTCAGTGCTTGCTTAAAGTGATTACGGCTTGCGATAACGATTTTATCACCACCCTTAGGCAGTACGCGGCGATAATCAGGGAAGCGACCATCAACCAACTTACTGGTAAATACTGTCGTGCTGGTTGTCGCACGAATCGCATTATCACCGATCGCAATCACGATATCTAAATCGTCGGATTCCAGTAAACGCGCCATTTCCATCACGCCTTTACGAGGAACAATCACTTGCTTTTCAGGCAATTGAGCATCAATCACTCTGTGACTTAAGGCTAAACGATGGCCGTCAGTTGCAATTGCGCGCAACATATTACCCTCGGTTTCGATGAGTAAACCATTGAGGTAATAACGCACATCTTGGTTAGCCATTGAAAATTGCGTGGCATCGATAAGTGACTTAAGCACGCCCTGCTTTAAGGTAAATTCGATTTCAGCACGGAACGCTTCCACATTGGGATATTCTTCCGCAGGCAGCGTCGCTAATGAAAAACGACTACGGCCAGATCGCAGTAACCATTTGTTGTCTTGCTGCTCTACTTTTAATTCACTTTGCTCAGGCAAGGATTTAACGATATCTAACAGCTTTTTTGCTGGAACCGTGGTTCTACCTTCTTCAATCTCACCATGAACGACAGCCTGCCCCACCAGTTCGACCTCAAGATCGGTACCAGTTAATTTGAGTGAGTGACCACTTACTTCTACAAGGAGGTTTGCCAGAATAGGCAAATTATGGCGTCTTTCTACCGCACCACAAACCAGCTGAAGCGGCTTTAATAGGGCATCCCTATCAATTGAAAATTTCATAGTGTCCAAGTTCCCTGATTTTTAAGAAGATAAAGTTCTAATCAAGTTAGCGTAATCTTCCTTGATGTCGTGGCTCTCTTCCCGTAGCTGAGCAATTTTACGACAGGCATGTAACACTGTGGTGTGATCTCGACCACCAAAGGCATCACCAATTTCAGGCAAACTTTGGTTAGTTAATTCTTTCGCTAATGCCATGGCGACTTGTCTTGGGCGGGCAACACTGCGCGAGCGGCGCTTAGACAACATGTCTGCCATTTTAATTTTGTAATATTCAGCTACGGTTTTCTGAATATTGTCTATAGTGACTAATTTTTCCTGCAGTGCCAAGAGGTCACGTAAGGCTTCGCGAACAAAATCAATAGTGATCGGACGTCCTGTGAAGTTTGCGTTAGCAATAACGCGGTTTAACGCCCCTTCCAGCTCACGTACGTTTGAACGTAAACGCTTAGCAATAAAGAAGGCCACTTCATCTGGCAGGTTGATTCCACTCTCCTGCGCCTTGCGCATAAGAATAGCAACTCGGGTCTCAAGCTCCGGCGGCTCAATGGCAACCGTTAAGCCCCAACCGAAACGCGACTTTAGACGATCTTCAACGCCGTCGATCTCCTTCGGATAACGATCCGATGTCAGGATGATCTGATGATTACCTTCAAGCAAGGCGTTAAAGGTATGGAAGAATTCTTCTTGAGATCTGTCTTTGTTAGCAAAGAATTGAATATCGTCGATAAACAGGGCATCAACACTGCGGTAGTAGCGTTTGAACTCTTCAATCGCGTTGTTTTGCAGGGCTTTAACCATGTCCTGCACAAAACGCTCTGAGTGCATATAGACGACTTTAGCATCGGGCTTGTTTTTAATGATGCCATTACCTACCGCATGTAATAGATGCGTTTTACCTAAACCTGTTCCACCGTAAAGGAACAGCGGGTTATAGGCACCACCAGGATTTTCAGCCACTTGCAGCGCGGCAGCTTTACCAAGTTGGTTCGACTTACCTTCGACGAAATTATCAAACTGATAGGTTGGATTAATATTGCTGCGATGATTTGCGGTAGCAGCTGGCTCATTTGTATTAAAAGCCGTGCCTACAGACGCTTTAGTTTGTGGATTTGGCACACGCGCAGTCGCCATTGGGGCAGGCTCAGGCTTTTTAGCCGATGGACGACTACCAATATCGAAGCGTAACTTTGGGGCATCACTTCCCATTTGCTCAGTGAAAAACTGATTAATGATGTTGATGTACTTATCTCTAACCCAATCGAGTACGAAGCGGTTAGGCGCATAGAGCACCAAAGTATCCCCATCCATTTCGGCTTGTAACGGTCTGATCCACATACTGAACTGCTGAGCAGAAAGCTCATCTTGCAGTCGTCCGATACATTGCTGCCAAAGTGAAACCGCCAC